>NZ_CP097117.1:0-729700 GCF_024029355.1 Fructilactobacillus cliffordii | reverse complement strand
GTACTTAAATGATCAATTACAAACGCTGACCGGAAAAATGAATCAAGCCGGACAAGGATTGCAACAGATCCAAGCCGGGGGTAACGGACAAGGCTTTAATGCTGATCAACTAAAAGCCATTGGTGAATCCGCTCAATCCATCGGTCAGAAATTGCAAACGATTCAATCCACGGCGGGCAACCAGATGACCGGAGACCAAGTAGTTGCTGCCATGCAACAAAAGGCAACGGCCATGGGGTCACCGTTAAACCAAGCCCAACTGCAAATTATTGGCGGCGCTTTGCAACAAGCCCAAGCTAGCCAGAGTAATGTCAGTGGTCAGCTAAATGGAATTGCAAGCGATACCCAAAACATCGGTAATAACGCCCAGGCGCTGGGTGAACAGCTGAAGGCCCTGCAAGCCCAAACCGAAAAAGCCCAACAGGGTCTGAGCCAAATCTCTGGCGGAGTGGGACAAGCTAACAACTACCTGGCTTCCGTCCAAGGTTCGGCCGCTGGTCAAACCTTCTTCATTCCGGAACAAGTCATGAACAGTGATCAGTTCAAGCAGGCAGTTAACAACTACCTGTCTGGAAACGAAAAGACCACCAAGATTACGGTGGTCTTGAACCAGAACCCTTCGAGTGCGAAGGCCATGAAGACGGTTAATGACATCCAAAATCAAGTTAAGCAAAACTTGAAGGGGAGTGACCTCGACAAGGCCACGGTGGCTGTTAACGGTCAAAGTGCTTTGATTTCTGATACGCAAACGATTGCCTCGGGAGACTTCTTCCGGACCGCAGTTATTATGTTAATCGGAATTTTAGTGGCTCTCATTTTTGTGACCCGGTCAATCTTACAACCGCTTTACATTGAAGGAACGTTGCTGTTAGCTTACTTTGCTTCGCTGACGGTCACCCACTGGATTAGTAGTTTAGTGTTAGGACACTCGATGTTGACTTGGAATACCCCATTCTTTGCCTTCATTATGATTATCGCTCTGGGTGTGGACTACAGCATCTTCCTGATGCGCAAGTACCAGACGGTTTCCGGTGCTGATCCTGCCGAACGAATCATCGAGTCTTCTAAGTTTATCGGTGTCGTGGTGCTTTCCGCAGCCTTGATTCTAGGAGGAACGTTCGCAGCCTTGATGCCATCCGGTGTCCTGACGCTGATTCAAGTGGCCATTGCTGTAATTGTGGGGCTCTTAATCCTTGTGATTATCCTGCCAATCTTAATGTCGGCAGCGGTGAAATTGACGTATCCGGATCCCCAAAAAGCTGCAGAAGGTGAATAATTAAAAATAAGTCTCGCTAATGCGGGGCTTATTTTTTTCTGCTTTGGGGGCGGAAATTTATCTCAAAAAAGCGTATGATGAAACCATTGGAAAAATTAAGGTTGAAGGGGAAGAAGCATGGAAAAACAACCACAAGTGCAACACCAAAACATTATGAAGGGGATCCTGTGGGCCACGCTGGCCTCCGCGTTCTGGGGAATTTCGGGAACCATTCTCCAGTTTGTATCGCAAAACGCCAGCATCCCAGCGTCTTGGTTCCTCTCTGTCCGAACGCTATTTTCGGGAATTATCTTGCTATTTATTAGTGCGGTTTTATACCGGGGCAAAATCTTTGGGGTCTTTCGGGACGTCCACTCGATTATATTGATCTTTGGGTACGCCATCTTTGGACTCGGAGCAAACTTACTGTCATTCTACGTCAGTGTGCAAACGGGGAACGCTGCTTCGGCCACCATTTTGCAGTATCTCGCTCCTTTGTTTATTTTATTGGGCGGCTTTATCTTTAAGCACAAGATTCCAAACAAGGTTGATGTCCTAGTCTTTATAATTGCTTTAGTGGGGGTAATCCTTTCGATTACTAAGGGTGACATCAGTCAATTATCCATCCCACCCATTTCATTATTCTGGGGAATTATTTCCGGAATTACGGCTGCTTGTTACGTGGTAATTCCACGGCCGTTAATGGAAAAAAATTCACCGTTGACGGTGCTTGGTTGGGGAACTTTAATCGCCGGGTTCTTCTTTAACCTGCACCAACCGGTGTGGGAAAACGTGCCACATTTAACGACTGGCAGCGTGATTGGGATTGCAGCCATTGTCATCTTTGGAACGGTGTTGCCGTTCGCCTGCCTGCTGCACAGTATGCACTTTGCTAGCTCCGAAGACGTTAGTTTGGTCGATGCGGTACAACCAGTAATGACCTTTATCTTGAGTATCGTCTTCTTACACACCAAGATTAGTTTCATGGAAATCGTGGGTTCGGCGCTCGTGATCATTGCCATTTACATTCTGCAGTACTATCGGCGCAAGTCTGACCAAGCAGCGCAGAAGATGGAGTAATCCATGGCACAGCAATATAAGGTGTTACGGTTCATTGGCGTTCCGGTGGTGCAAACTGCCAACGGGCAGTATGAGATTAAGCGTGATCAAGCCGGTCAGTTTAAGCTACACGGATGGCGCATCGGTAAGCACACCAAGGGGCACTATCAGGCTCCCGGTCAAATCTTTTTGACCGAGAATCAAATGCGGGTTGCAATCGTAGCGGCCTTTGATGTATCTTTTAAAAAACGCCATCGGTATCAACCGATGGCTCGTTTTTTGTCAGAGTCTGTGCCAGTGGACGTGTTGCAAACGGCACAGGCCCAATTAGATTCAAACTAAGTGTGATAAGGGAGATAGTAATGTTTACATGGTATCGCAAGTTAAGTAACAACATGAAGGGAATTTTACTGGCGGGACTCGCCTCCGTTTCCTGGGGTGTTGCGGGGGTCATCACCCAATTCGTGTCTCAAAATGAATCGATTCCGGCCTCCTGGTTCCTATCGGCTCGGACCACCGGAGCGGGGTTAATCCTGATTCTGGCTAGTGCCATTATTTATCGCGGTCGGATCTTTGATATTTTCAAGAGTTGGAAGTCGATTGGAATTTTGATCTGTTACGGACTATTTGGACTGGCTGCCAACATGGGTAGTTTTTACGTTAGTATTCAAACCGGGAATGCGGCTGCAACCACGATTTTGCAGTACTTGGCGCCACTTTTCATCGTGATTGGGGGCTTTATTTTTCAACACCGTAAACCGGTGAAAATGGACCTGGTGGTTTTTGTGATTGCCATCATTGGGGTGGTACTTTCAATCACCAAGGGAGACCTTAGCCAGTTATCGATTCCGCTGGATTCCTTTTTATGGGGATTGGTTACTGGAGTGACGGCCGCTTTGTATGTGGTCTTACCGCGGCCGCTGGGTAAAACCAACCCCCCAATCGTCGTAATGGGATGGGGAACGTTGATTGCCAGTCTGGCCTTTAACTTAAACCACCCGGTGTGGAAGGACGTCCCTCCGTTGAGTGCTGGCGCCATTCTTGGTGTGTTGGGGATTATCTTCTTTGGAACTTTATTAACCTTCTCTACGTTGATTTACGCTTCCCGGTTTACTTCATCAGAAAACATTAGTTTGATGGATGCCTTACAACCAGTTTCAACCTTTATTTTGAGTGTGATTTTCTTCAAGGAATCACTGAGCTTAGCCGAAGTGGTAGGAGCCATCATGGTGATTATCGCCATTTACCTCTTGCAGTACACGCAACGTCACGATGATATTGCGCAGCAAAAACAATAAATTATTAAAGGGAACCCTTATGTTATTGATTGAAAAATCGTAACGTAAGGGTCTTTTTGTGAGAAAAATAATGCTAAATTCCAGACAAAGAACCAACCAAATCATTTGTTTTTTCTTTTTAAACAGTCGTTAATTCCGGTATAATAAGAACTATTCGGAATTTTACAGGTGTGAAAGGAAGCGGAACAGTTGAAACAAAAACAACCCGGAGTATCCCTTGTGGGCTTAATCATGTTGGTGATTAGTGCGGCCATTGGGGCGGGGATTTACAATGCTAGTGCCCAGCTAGCGGCCGTCTCAACACCCGGACCAGCCTTAGTGGCGTGGTTAATCGTGGGAATTGGAATTTTTGGTCTCACCTGGAGTTTTAAGTCACTAAATGAAACCCAACCAGAGCTCAACGGAATGGTTGAATACGCCCAAACTGGCTTTGGAAACTTTGCCGGATTTCTGTCGGGTTGGGGATATTGGTTATCATCCTGGGTCGGAAGTGTGGCTTTTGCGACAATGATGATGTCTGCGATTGGATATTTTATCCCTAGTTTTCGAAGTGGAAATTCGCTTGGAGCGGTTTTGACCGCTTCTGCTATTTCCTGGGCGCTAACTTTGCTAGTGATTAATGGAATTGAACTCGCGACCTCGATTAACGTTATCATCACGATTTTAAAGTTGATTCCCTTGGTGGCCTTTATTTTATTAGGCATCGTGATGTTTAAGGCCGGGGTCTTTACCGCTCACTTCTGGGCCAACTTTACGACTAATTTTCGGTACTACCCGGCGACCGCAAGTGGGATTTTCACCCAGATTAAGGGATGCATCATTACCATGATGTGGGTCTTTGTTGGGATTGAAGGGGCCACGATGATGACGGACCGAGCTCGCAAGCGCTCTGATGCCAGTAAGGCGACCATCATTGGCTTTTTGGCGCTGTTAACGCTGAACGTTGTGATTTCAATGCTTCCCTATGGATATTTAACGCAAGCGCAATTAGCCCACGTTAGTAATCCGGCGCTGACCTATGTGGTGCAAGATATGATGGGACCAGTTGGGGGTGCTTTAGTTAGTATCTCGTTAATCATTACGATTACCGGTGCCTGGCTGTCCTGGACGATGCTGCCGGTCGAAGCAACCACTCAAATGGCTGAAAAAGGACTCTTACCGCGCTGGTTTGGAGTGATGAACCGGAAAAATTCTCCGGCCCATTCTTTGTGGATGACCCAAATCCTACTGCAATTATTTTTAATCTCGCTATTATTTTCAACGCAGGCCTACAACTTTGCCATTTCCTTATGTACGGCTGCCATCGTGGTGTGTTATTCACTTGTAGCGGCGTTTCAGGTGCAGGTCGGTTGGCACCGCCATTCCGTGGGCTTAATGCTACCGGGCTTAGTGGCGTTCGTGTTTGAAATTACGGGAATTGTGCTGGCCGGGGTGCAATACCTCTGGTTGTGTACCATTGCCTATGTACTAGGCTTTGTCTTCTACATTCGAGCGGTGCACGAACAGGGACGGAAACTGACCCGACGTGAAATGATTCTGATGGGTCTAATCACGCTGGCCGCGATTGTAGCGGTCGTAGCTGTTATCACCGGCCGTTTGGCGTTGAGTTAATGACCAGAAGGGACTAAGCACAATGAAGAATAAAGCAGTTGCCGTGTACTGCGGAGCGGCAACGGGGAATCAACCTGCGTATCAAAGCGCAACGGTGGAGTTAGCGCATTGGTTAGTGAAAAACCACCTCACCCTAGTTTATGGTGGAGGTGGCGTGGGCCTGATGGGCTTATTGGCGCGAACGGTGCTGGCTGCTGGCGGTCAGGTGCAGGGGGTCATGCCCCAAGCACTGGTAGACCGGGGCGCCGCCCTTGACGAATTGTCTGATTTACAAGTGGTTTCGAACATGTCGATTCGCAAACAACGGATGTTAGAACTAGCGGATGCCTGTATCGCACTACCCGGCGGACCGGGGACGCTCGAAGAGATTGCGGAAGCGTACTCCTGGACGCGGATTGGTGCGAATGCCAATCCGTGCGTTTTGTACAACGTCAACGGGTATTACGATCCCTTGCAACGGATGTTTGCCGAAATGGTGAACAATGACTTCTTGACGACCCAGGACAACGCCAAGTTATGTTTTGCTCGTTCCTTAGCAGAGATTGAGGCGTTTATCAAAGACTACACACCGCCGACGGTGCGTAAATACTAAAAAAAGATCGTTCGCACAATAAAGCGAACGATCTTTTTTTAGTGGTGCCGTTTTAAACCCGGTAGCGTTAACATTGTGACAAAACTAATCAGGTAAAGGACCGATAAGAAGAGCATCACCACAATCAAGTTGAAGTGTTCCATCAGCAGACCGATTACCAGGGAAGACATTCCTCCAACGGCTCGACCGACACCAACGATAATGTTATTGGCACTGGAACGAACCGCCGTGGGATAAAGTTGACTAACCACGGCACCGTAACCACCGTACATTCCGTTGGAAAAGAAGCCAATCACCGCACCGATAATTAAAAGGAGGCCGGTCGAGTGGGCTAGAGCAATGCTGTAGACCAGTGCCGCAGAAGCTAGCAAGAAGATTCCAAAGGCTAAGCGGGGCCCTAACCAATCAAGAAAGGTCCCAAAGGTCAGCATTCCCACGCTCATTCCCCCGATGGTAGCTAGCATCCACAGTGAGGATCCCGCTACGTTTAAGTGACTTTGTTTTTGGACAATCGTGGGTAACCAGTTCATCAGGCCAAAGTAACCGGCAATTTGAACCGTAGTCATAATCATAAGTCCAATCGTGGTCCAGGTGGTTTTTCCGTCGGCAAACATGTAACGCTGGATGGCCGTGAGTGGTGACATGGTTTGGTTTCGTTTTTCCGCTAAGAAGGTCGGTGATTCCTTTAAATGACGTCGAACCAAAAAGACCAAGGCAATCGGAAGTAAGCCAAAGAGATATAAAGCATGCCAACCAAAGTGTGGAATCACGAGGGCCGCTAAAATGGCGGCCGCCACCGCTCCAATTTGACCGCCAATCGCAGCAATGGATGAGAGTTTACCCAGATTCCGATTGGGAAAGGCTTCGGCAATTAACGTAATGCCGATTCCGTATTCACCCCCAGCGCCAATTCCGGCTAACAACCGAAACAGATAAATCCAATAGATGTTTGTGGCGATGCTCATGAGGGCCGTAGCCAGGGCAAAAACGAAGATGGTGTGGGTAAAGACTTTAACCCGTCCCAAACGATCACCGAGCATCCCGAAAATAATGCCTCCGAGGAGCATTCCCCAGTTGGTAATTGTTCCAATCATGCCTGCGGCCCCGGGCGAAACGTGCATGGTGGCGATGATGGAACTTAACGTAAACGAAAGAAAAAGCACGTCCATATTTTCGAGACCGAACCCAGAACTAGCGGAGAAAAGTACTAGTTTTTGATTGGCCGACATGGTGACGTGCGGTTGCTCTGTTTTTGTCATTAATAACCCTCCAAAGTGGGATTCACGGATCCCAATTATTTGTTGTTTTATTAAGTGTGCCATAAAAAATTGGTTTGTACAATGGACATTTTTATATTATAATGCGAGAAACTAATTAAATGGTTCAGAGAAGCCAGATTAAAGGACAAGTAAATTAACTAACCACCAGTGGGCCTTCTCTACCGTAGAGAAGGTCTTTTTTTGGCCCTTTTGAACTCCAACCGTGGGAGGTACTAATGACGAACTCGCAGACAACGCATCCACTGATGATTGCCCTCGATTTTCAAACCAATGAAGAGGTACAGAACTTTTTAAATCAGTTCCCGCATCCAGAACAACTGACGGTGAAAATTGGGATGGAATTGTTTTATCGCTACGGACCAATGATTGTAACTGAGATTCAAAAACTTGGGTGTGCCATTTTTCTGGACTTGAAGTTGTTTGACATCCCGAACACCGTGGAACGGGCGCTAACCCAGCTCGGCGAATTGGGAGTGAACTACGTGACCGTGCATACTCTGGGGGGATCGACGATGTTACAGGCAGCCAAACGGGGATTAACGGCCGGAGCAAAACGAGGAAACGTTACCGTTCCACACTTACTGGGAGTCACGGAATTAACTTCAATTTCTCCAGCTGGTTTGCGGGAGGAACAAAACTGTCGCCTCGATATGACGGAACAAGTGGTATCGTTGGCTCATTTAGCCCAACAATCAGGATGTGACGGCGTAATTACGTCGGCCTTAGAACTACCGGCTTTGGTACAGCAAGTAGGAGCTAATTTTGAGTACGTGGTCCCTGGGATTCGGTTGGCTAGCGATGCTGCCGGAGATCAACAACGGGTAGCTACCCCCCAAACGGCGCGTCAAGATGGCGCTACTGCGATTGTGGTGGGGCGTCCGATTAACCAGAGCTCTGATCCAGTGGTGGCTTACGATCGTTACGATGCTGCCTGGACTGATTAAAAGGAGATTTTAAATAATGGAAAAACTGGAAACAAAAATTTTAGATCAATTAGTGGAAAACGACATTGTGCAACTGCATTCTGATCAGACCTTTCAGTTTGCGAGTGGGATTCACTCTCCTATTTATACGGATTTGCGGTTAACGGTTTCTTACCCGGATTTGCGGAGCAACATTGCGGATGCTTTAGCGCAATTAATTAAGGCTCAGTATCCCGACGTAACCGTGATTGGTGGAGTAGCGACCGCGGGGATTCCCCACGCAGCGTTGGTGGCTGACCGCTTGAACCTTCCCATGGTTTACGTCCGCTCCAAACCCAAGGATCACGGAACGGGAAAGCAGATTGAAGGAAAAATTAGTCAGCAGGATCAGGTCGTTCTGATTGATGACTTGATTTCAACGGGAGGTAGCGTCATTAAGGCCGCTCAAGCGGTTCAACGCGAGGGATACAAAGTTGTCGGAGTGGTTTCCATCTTTTCATACGGGTTCCCTGATGCGTCCCAAAACTTTAAGGATGTTCAAATTTCGTTCACTCCCCTATTAACTTATGCCCAATTGATTCAACAACTGTTAGATACGGATGCAATTACTCAAGACCAGTACAGCAAATTTAATCAATGGCACCAGGATCCGTGGAACTGGAAATAAGGCTAATAATCTTGATTAGCCTGTGTTAAAATGTAAAAGACTCGTAATAAAGATGAGTCTTTTTTTATGCTACAATGATAATTGTAATCAAATTAAATAATAATTAAAAAGCTATTTACGAAAGGACCTATATTTTATGAAGAAGTATGCTAAGGCACACGATAAAATGGCGTTAGCCACTGGTGAAACTAAAACTAGGGCTAAGCTAACCAAGTCAAAACACGGCTGGCTTAAAATTGCCATGGGGTTAACCTTTGCTTCGACGGCCCTCTTTACAGTTGGAAAGCCAACTCATGCGGATGTTCAGGCATCTGCACCAGTTGCTGTGGCAACTACTCAATCATCTAATGATCAAAAAACTACTGAACAAGCAAATTCAGTTGAAACTGATTCTGATGCTAAGCAAACGGCTACAAGCGACCAGAATACACAACCAGTTGCTACTGATGCTAAAGAGGAAACCACTGATCAAAGTCAGAGTACTGACGTTAACCAAGCAACCGTAACTGAGCAAAAAGACCAATCCGTAGTTAAGACTGATCAACCTGCTACTAAAGCTGATCAAGTTGATAATCAGTTAGTAACTAAGTCTGAACAAAATGATGATAAGATTGATCAACCTACTCAAGTAACTGATACTGAAAAATCAGCAACTCCTGAAGTTGAAAAGAGTACTAACGATAATGATCAGAAAACTGATGCAGTAAAGACAGATGCTAAGTCGGCTACAAATGACACTCAAGCTAAGCAACAAGTAGTTGATGTTAAGAGTAATCAAACTGAAACTGCAGCTAAGGAAACGAAAACCATTGACCAAGTTACTCCTACCAAAGTGACTACGGATGTAACGAAGCAATCTACTGACCAAGTTGAAACTAAGAATGATATTCAAAATTCAGATCAAAAGCGTGCTACTCGATTAGTTAATTTAGCTGTTCAAACTGCAGCGCAAAACTTGTCCACGGCTAACATGACCAAGGAGTCAGGTTCTTACACCGTTGCTGGTGAACAGAACGTTCGTGATAATCCTAGTTTATCTGGAAACATTACGGGTCAATTACAAGCCGGAGATACCATTAATTATGATGGGAAAGTCCAAGCTGATGGTTACACGTGGCTTCACTACATGAACTACGAAAACAAGGATCGTTGGGTTGCTCAGTTAGCTAGTGCAACTACGAGTCACTCTGACTTCATTAACTCCTTGTCTGCTGGAGCCCTTGAAACTTGGAGAAAGTACGGTGTATTGCCAAGTATTTCGATTGCCCAAGCTATCGTTGAAAGTGCGTGGGGTCAAGCGGCTCCTGGAAACAATCTCTTTGGAATTAAGGGTTCATACAATGGTCAGTCTGTAACCGTTTCAACTCAAGAATGGATTAATGGTCGCTACGTAACAATTCAAGATCGCTTCCGGGCTTATCCTAGTTTTGCTGAAAGTGTCCAAGATCACGGTTACTTCTTATACTCAAACTCACGTTACTCGAACTTGCTCGGGAACCGGGACTACGCACAAGTAGCTTGGATGTTACAAAGTGATGGTTATGCAACGTCACCTACGTACGCAAGTACTTTAATTAGTGTAATTCGGGCAAACAACTTAACTCGATTTGACCAAAACTTGGACAATCCAACTATGGTGCCAGGTAATGGCAACAATAACACTGGTATGAACCAAGAACGTGGTAGTTACACGTTAAGTGGACCGCAAAACGTCCGGACTGATGCTAGTTTAAGTGCTGGTGTAACGGGTCAACTTCAAGCTGGAGATACGATTTACTACGATGGTACGCGCGAAGCTGATGGGTACAAGTGGTTACACTATAACAACTACGCGGGTCAAGACCGGTGGGTTGCTGATTTAAACGGTGCTAACCAAACTCCAACACAACCAGCACCAACGCCAACGCCAACTCCAGAACCAAACAACAACAATAATAACCAAGAACGTGGTAGTTACACGTTAAGTGGACCGCAAAACGTCCGGACTGATGCTAGTTTAAGTGCTGGTGTAACGGGTCAACTTCAAGCTGGAGATACGATTTACTACGATGGTACGCGCGAAGCTGATGGGTACAAGTGGTTACACTATAACAACTACGCGGGTCAAGACCGGTGGGTTGCTGATTTAAACGGTGCTAACCAAACTCCAACACAACCAGCACCAACGCCAACTCCAGAACCAAACAACAACAATAATAACCAAGAACGTGGTAGTTACACGTTAAGTGGACCGCAAAACGTCCGGACTGATGCTAGTTTAAGTGCTGGTGTAACGGGTCAACTTCAAGCTGGAGATACAATTTACTACGATGGTACGCGCGAAGCTGATGGGTACAAGTGGTTACACTATAACAACTACGCGGGTCAAGACCGGTGGGTTGCTGATTTAAATAGTGGTAGCCAACCAACTACTCCTACTAACAACGATAACGGCGCTACGGTTAAAGTAGATGGTAATTACACGGTTCGTTCTGAACAAAACGTGCGGACTGGTGCTAGTTTGAGTGACGGCGTAACGGGTCAACTCCAAGCTGGAGATACGATTCGGTACGATGCTATGAAGCAAGCTAATGGCTACACTTGGTTGCACTACGTTAACTTTGCTGGGGCTGATCGTTGGATTGCCCAACTCTAATTTAAAATTCAACGGAACGAGCAGTCGTTCTAAATTAAAAAACCACGGATTATCCATTTGATGATCCGTGGTTTTTAGTTCGAGAACAGATAGGGTATAATTTGGAATGACATTTACCTCTATTTAAGCTTAGAAAGGTTTAACCATGAAGTCACCTAAATATTACTTTGAAATTCCTGAACAAACCGTGCAAAAGCTAAAACTCCAAGGTGGGGAAAAATTTAACCTTCAGGTTGATAAAAACGGTCTGCAACTGGAAAAAGAAAATGTCCAACGTGCTTCCTTTTGGAACGTGTCCTATTGGTGGGATATTATTCCAGCAATTTTGATGGCACTGGTCTTTTTTACTTATTGTACGCTGACGCAATCCCGTTTAATTCCGCTCACGGGTGATTATTCGATTGCAACCGGAACCATTATTTTAGGGACCGTCATGGGATCAATTCTCTTTACGATTTTTTTCATCAAAACGCGCAATAATTCTGTTAATTCGGTCTATCGCAATATTTACTGGCGAAACTTGCCGACCATTATCATTGCGGTGGCTTTGATTCTCCTAGTTTCTTTATTAGGAATTTTTTGGATTTTTTCGCGGGTTTTTTATGGTGCGGAATTTGATCATTATACCGCTACAATGATGCTATTTATGTTTGGAATCATTATTAATACCATCATGATTAACATCGCCGATAACATTACGCCCACGATTCTGGTTGATCTGCTGATTTTGATGATTATCGGTGGCTTACTGATTTCGATGCTGGCCAACGGAAATAAGCAGTGGTGGAAACATAATATCAGTTTTTTGGGAACGGCTAAGGCCATTGATAGTTGGCAATTTAATCTGACCTTCATTGTGTCAGCGCTGCTAATGTTAGCGTTAGTTGACTATCTGTTTGTTTCCTTAAAACCCTTACATTGGCCACCATTTCGGACTTTCTGTTTGCGACTGTTATTAACACTCTTAGCGGTTGATGCTTTAGCAGTGGGCTTAATTTATAATGACCGGCAGGTACCGTGGATGCACTACTGGCACGACCAATTTGCTTGGGCCATGGCCTTAGTCATTATTATCTTAATTGGAGGGATTAAATGGTTACTGCCCAACATTCCCCGTAGTTTTATGATTAATTCCTATTTAATTGTCTTTTTGATTATCCTGGTAAGTGTCTTGTTCCGCCACGTGCACTATTTATCCCTCACTGCCTTTGAAATTTTGGCTTCCGCGTTAGGATTTTCCTGGATTATGATGCTGTTCCAGTACCTGTTAGGGGAAATTAACCAAAAGAGCCAGCAGGTGGTGCGGCTCCAAATCAAGAAACCAAATGAATGAAATTAACTGGGGATTCTCCTATAATAAAATTGGAGGTGCTAATATGAAACTAAATTTAGATTCAACAATTACCTTAAACAACGGAATTGAAATGCCTTTATTGGGATTAGGAGTTTGGAAGAGTGATAACCAAACTGCGGCTCAATCAGTTAAATGGGCGTTAGCTAACGGCTACCGGGCCATTGACACTGCTAAGCAATACGGAAACGAAGCCGGAGTAGGTGAAGGCTTGAAACAAGGTCTTGCCGAAAATGGTTTGAAACGGGAAGATGTTTTCTTAACCACAAAGGTCTTTAATGGAGACCAAGGTTATGAAAGCACGCTGAAGGCTTTTGAAGGACAACTAGAACGTTTGCAAACTAGTTACGTTGACCTCCTCTTGATTCACTGGCCAGTAAACGGCAAGTACAACGAAACTTGGAAAGCCATGGAAAAGTTATACCACGAAGGAAAGGTTCGTTCGATTGGAGTTTCGAACTTCAACTTGGACCGCTTAACTGATTTAATGGAACACGCTTCGGTTAAACCAGTCTTAAACCAAATGGAATTTAACCCCGTGGAACAAGAAAAAGATATTAAAGATTACTGTGATAAGCACCACATCTGGTTAGAAGCTTGGTCTCCATTGGGCCACGGTGATGCTTTGAACGATCCTGCCATTCAAAAGCTGGCTGACAAGTACAACAAGTCCACGGCGCAAATTATTTTACGGTGGGAATTACAACGCGAAGTCATTACGATTCCAAAGTCAACGCATGAAGAATACATCAAGCAAAATGCTAATGTTTACGACTTTGAACTGAGTGACGAAGACGTTGCTTTGATTAACAGCTTAGACATCGATAAGCGTTCACTCTGGTACGGTGCCTTTAGCTGGAACGGTAACCCAGCTGGAATTGTGGATGCCGTTGACGAATGGAATAAGTAATAACTAACTAAGAACTAACTAAGAACCTGATATGTTCGGGTTCTTTTTTTATTTGGTGATTTTTTTGTTATACTGTTCTTATTAAATATCTACGGAGGTTATTATGATTACAAATATATTAAGCAAGGCTTACACCACGGTGAAGCAGAATTTTTGGTCCCTGGTGGCTATGTTTCTGCCCACGCTGATTTTTTCAGCCTTTTCGGGTTGGTTAGTTCCGATGCTAACGAACTTCGATTCAATCGTTGTGCAGGCCATGATTGGTTCTGTCGATTTACCTAGTAAATTGGGTGGGGTTTTCTCGTTGGTATTAGTTCTCGAGATTATCACCTTTTTACTGGGGACTTCGTTTAGTTTTGGGTTAATTATCGGTTTAAAGGACGGCAAATTCCGGTTTAAAAATGCCTTTGTCGCTTTTCATGGATTTACCTGGTTAGCGGTCCTTGGACTATACGTGGTTGAGGTCATTCTACTGTCCCTATTGGTTGGATTTTTTGCCATGGTGACAATTGGATTTATTGTGGCCGCCATGAAGAGCTGGTTCTTTGGAATCCTGGCTTTTATCGTAGCTGTATTGGGAGTCGTTTGCCTGGTATACGTGGGCTTAGGCTTGCAATTCCTGTTCTTCACGTACTTTATGGATAAAGACGATGACGATACCAACTTCTTTGACGCTTTTGTGACCAACTGGAAATTAATTAAGGGTTACCGGTGGCAATTAATTGGTTTCATCTTGATGCAGTTCTTAATTGGGCTAGTCTTGATGGTGATTGCTGGATTAATTAGTGGGATCATCTTCGCCATTTTGGCGGTAATGAGCAACCCCGGTCTCCGCTTAGTCGTAGCTGCCATTTTAGGGTTAATTGCCGTAGTGATTTTTCTGGGAGCCTACGTCTTTTATGGACTCTGGTCTGCTGTGGCAAATGCGCAGTTCTTCCTGGACTTACGGGACCGGAAAGCCACTACGTCCCAACCAACTGCAGAAGAATCACAGGACTAATTGCCTGGTTACTCAAAAAAAGTGAAGATATGGTAAAATAGGACTGATTCAAGTAAATTTAGACTAATTAATGGAGTGGTAATGATGGCAGAACAAGCAAATAAGGAACAAATTTTAGCAGAAATCAAAGACATTGTGGTGGATCAAACGGATATTGATTCTGACAAAATCACGTTAGACGCAAATTTCAAAGATAACTTGGACTTAGATAGTTTGGATATCTTTGAAATCGTGGATGCCTTAGAAGACAAGTATGACATCGAAATCGATGGTGACGAAGGCATGGAAACGGTGCAAGATTTAGTTGATTACGTTGCTAAACAACTAGACGAACAAAAATAATCAGGTAGGAGGCGGTTCGTTTGTTGAAATTCAAAACCGGACGGCTTACTGACCTGCAATATCAACCGTACTATCGTCGGTTTCAGATTGAAGATAATCAGCGTAAACAGAAGGATTTAGTGGGTCGGATTTTATTGGCAAAACTCATGGATTTGCCGGAAGACGCGCTACTAGATGATGATGAATTCACGACGATTGCGAACGGGAAGCCGTTGTTTGCGAAGCGAACGACGGCTTTTAATATTTCCCACTCGGCGGACTTGGTGTTGGTTGCCATTTCAGACCGTCCCCTGGGAGTTGATGTAGAAAAGGTGAAACCGGTCCAATTAAAGCGGCTCAAACGGGCCTTTACGGTCGCAGAGTTAGCCTACTTAGAAAAGTTACCAGCAGCCCGGCAATCATTAACGATGCTGCGGTTGTGGACGGTGAAAGAAGCCGTTCTAAAGGAAACTGGCGCAGGGTTGCCTGGTAAGCCTTGGACGGTGAGTGTAAACGTGCCCCGGATGGATGTGGCTGAACAGCACGGTCAACGGTTTGCGATTAACTTTTTAGCCATTCATGAGGATTACTTAGGGACGATGGCCCAGAAAATCGAATAATCCGAACGTCACATTCTAAAAATACATAAAAAGCACTGAATAAACTGATTCAGTGCTTTTTTGCGTATTTACTTTTCGGATTTAGTTTGGTAAGCTAAAAGGCAACTTACGCAAGAAAAATTATTACTTTAACTAGTAAACGAGTTGAAAGAAGTGAATTTAATTGCAAGTCTTTTGGCAAAACACAAAATTTCGGGCCTTGATGTGTTCCGGTCTCTTGGATAATCTGGGAACAACCTTATTTAACATTGTTTTCATTATCTATGCCAGCCACATGCCTAATCCGAATCTGGCGGTTAGTGCTGTGAGTCTGATTTCCTCGTTACCCTACGTTACGAACATCATTGCTGGAGTTTTTGCCGATCACTCGCACCAGCATTATCGCGGCATGCTAGCCACTCGGTTACTGCAAATGGGGCTCTTTTTAATATTGAGTGGGTTAATTAGTTTAACCCCGGAATGGTATTTATTTGGGATTCTGTTACTGTTGAATTTTTTGACAGAATTTTTAGGTTCGTATGGGGGCTATTTAATGCTTCCGATTTTTAAAAAGATTGTGCCAGAACAGGATTTAACCACGGCTCGTGGCTTCCAAGGTGGAGTCGGCCAATCAATTAGTCTGATAGGTGGAATGGTGGGAGCGTCCTTGCTAGCCCTGTTAAACCAAAATTATGTTTTGTTTGCCTTAGTCAATGCGGTCACGTTCCTGTTGTCTTACATAATTTTAAAGCGGCACCAAGTTGATTTGGATGTACCCGTAAAACAAAGCGTTACTCCACATTCCACTAAATTTAGTTTGAAAACGATAGTGGGGGAAATGAAAAATAATTACGGGTCATTACGTAATTTTCCGCAATTATTTCATTTTGTCTTACTCTTTGCGATGACCAATTTACTGACATCCATGCAAGAAGTGCTGATGACGTTAACTTTGTTACACTATCATTCGCTAATCCTCTTTAACTACGGGTTTACCGTGGCCCTCGTGGGAGCGGTGGAAAGTGGCGGTATGATTGTTGGATCTTTCTTCGGACTACCACCGTTGCGCCGCGCCAGCATTGAAAGCAATGTGATCCTGGTGTTGGCTACTTTATTAGGGTTATTTTTAGATATGCTAGTTGCACGAAATAGAATTGTGATGATTATGTTGGTTGCCATCGTTGGGTACTTATGTGGAATTCTTTTTCCTAAGATCGACGCTTTCATTATGAAAGCCGCCCCAGAAGAACAGTTGGGAACGATTATGAGTGCCATTAACTCGTTAGTGACCTTGACCATTCCTCTGGGTTCGCTAGTGGTCGTGGCTTTAGGGAATCTCATCCTGCTAACATTTATTTGGGGAATAATGTGTGGTCTAGGCGTTCTCGGAGTTGGATATGCGATTTCGTTATGGAAAAGATATCAGACGTATGCGTAGCCGGTTAATCGTGGTTAATTAATCGGGATATAAGAAGTGGACAAAGCCGTTGGTAAAAAGTAACAAATTAAAAAAATCGGTTTCAAATTATTTAATTTGAAACCGACTTTTTAGTTTGATTACCGCCGGTGGGTTTGTTCCCGATCCGGACCAACCGAATACCATTCGATGGGAACCTGAACCAGGTCTTCCACCGTCTTGATGTAGTTTTGGGCGTTAGCCGGTAACTGGTCAAAGGTGGTACAATCCGTGGTACTTTCGTTCCAACCTGGCAGTTCTTGGTAAACTGGTTCACAGTTGTCTAGTTCATCAAGGTTAGCAGGATAGTAATCGATAATTTTTCCGTTAAGCCGGTAACCGGTGCAGACCTTAAGCACGTCGAGTTCGTCTAGTACGTCGACACAGTTCATGGCCAAGGCAGTTAAACCGGAAACGCGTGCAGCGTGCCGCAATCCGACCGTGTCCAGCCAGCCGATCCGGCGGGGCCGTTTGGTGACCGTTCCGAATTCGTGGGCGGTATCTCTAATGTGATCCCCAATTTCATTTAATAATTCAGTGGGGAAGGGACCTTCACCCACGCGGGATGTGTAGGCCTTGCAGACGCCAATTACGTCAGTTACCTTGGTAGGACCTAAACCGGCTCCCACGGCAGCGCCACCTGCAACCGGATTAGAAGAAGTGACGTACGGATAGGTTCCGTGGTCAATGTCCAACATAATTCCTTGGGCCCCTTCAAAGAGCACGTTTTGTTGCTTGTCGATGGCGTTGTTTAAGAGGACGGAAGTATCCGTAACGTACGGTTTCATCCGTTCCCCATATGCCTTGTATTCGTTGTAAATGGAATCAAAGTCTAACGGTTCCACTTCGTACAGTTTAGTTAATAATTCGTTTTTTTGCCGGAGGGTTTCTTGGAGTTCTCGTTTGAACGTCTCCGGATCAATTAAATCGGCCACTCGAATTCCCACCCGGGCAATTTTATCCATGTAAGCAGGACCAATTCCCTTGTGAGTGGTTCCGATTTTATTCGTCCGTTGCTTTTCGCTTAGTTCGTCTAACAGAATGTGGTACGGCATAATGACCTGAGCCCGCGAAGAAATCCGTAGGTTATCGGTCGGTACGTCGTTTTCGTTGAGATAATTAATTTCTGCAAAGAGCGACTTCGGGTTTAGCACCACGCCATTCCCAATGACAGCCAGTTTATCGGAGTAAAAAATCCCAGATGGCAACAGTTGCAGGCTAAACTTGTGTCCGTTAAAGACAATCGTATGGCCGGCGTTGTCGCCTCCTTGGTATCGTGCAATTGCATCGGAATCTTTACTGAGATAATCGACGATTTTACCCTTACCTTCATCGCCCCATTGACTACCAACAACCACTGTTACTGACATATAAGCACCTCGTTAAATTTTTTTACCAGTAGCAAGTTTACCAATCTTACCCGGTGAAATCAAGAACTTAACGGATTTTTGCAGATTAAAAGTTCGGGTTTTATTTAAGAAACAAAAACCGACCGCCACCATCTAGCCCATTGGGGATAGACAGGAGTGGTCGGTTTAGATGGTTAAACCATTATTCAGAAATGACAAACGTCTGTTTAAATTTAGTTTGGAAGTTTTCGTCTAAGTCGAGGGCTTCCGTCAGGTAATTTGCAAAATTACCGTAGTGTTGATTAATCGTAGCGAAGGCCCGTTCGAGGTAACTCTTGTCAACGTTCAAAGCTACTTGGAGCGCTTTAACTTGTTCGGCGGAAATTTTCCCCTGCAGGGAGTTAATAATTGCTTCATTGTTGGCTTTACGCATTTCATTGGTTTTAAGGTAGTCGGCGTAAATTTGGTCGTCAGAAGCACCGGCCAGTTTCAGGATTAAAGCGGCACCAAAGCCAGTGCGGTCTTTACCAGCAAAACAGTGGAATAACAGCGGTTCGTTCAGCTTCAAGGCTTCCGTTAGAAAATCATGATAGCCTTTTTGCGCCGATTCACTAAGTACCAGTTGTTCATAAGTATTTAACATACCCTCTGTAATGTTATCGGCATGCATTAACATGTCTTCAATGGAAGCACTACTGTTAGTAGCGGAAGCCAGGATGTCAATGTTTTGATACTTAACCCCGGGCATGGTGGTATCTGGTTGTTGCTCGATTTCTTTTTTACTCCGGAAGTCAAAAACTTCCTTTAAATGATGCTGATTAACGAGAAAATCAACGTCTGCCGGGGTTAAATCAACTAACTGACCGCTGCGCAGGAAAATTCCCGGCCGTAGGGTTCCTCCAGCAACTGGAATACCGCCAATATCGCGAAAGTTTACAATTTTTGATGCTGTCATGAGTTTGCTCCTTTAGGGTTGTGATTTAATTAGTAGTATACCATTAAATGGAAGCGCATTCCTTAAAGGTTAAACAAAAAATAATTAGCAAGGATAAAGTTCGTGAAAATCCGGACGATAATTGACAAAAATCCAGAAATCGTTAGAATTAAAGTAATTTAAGAGTGGGGGAGACCAACAATGATTGAGCGGTATACACGCGCACCAATGAAAAAAATTTGGAGTATGCAAAACCAGTACCAATCCTGGTTAGACGTTGAAATTGCGATTGATGAAGCTTGGAATAAACTGGGATTAATTCCGGATGCTGATTTAAAATCTATCCAACAAAAAGCGAAGTTTGATCCGGATGAAATTGCTAAAATCGAAGCAGTAACGCACCATGACGTGGTGGCCTTTACCCGGGACGTTTCTGAATCCTTAGGACCCGAAAAACGCTGGATTCACTATGGTGTTACCAGTACGGACGTTGTGGATACGGCGCAAGGGGTTCGGTTAAAACAAGCCAACGCCGTGTTGCGCGAGGATTTGCTGATTTTAAAGGAAACGATTAGAGAAAAAGCCCTACAGTACAAAGATACGGTTATGATGGGTCGAACCCACGGGGTGCAAGCAGAGCCCACCACGTTTGGGTTGAAACTAGCCCGGTGGTACTCCGAATTGAATCGAGATATTGACCGTTTTGAGCATGCGGCTGCGGGCGTTGAAGCCGGAAAAATTTCGGGAGCGGTGGGAACTTTTGCCAACATTGATCCCGAAGTGGAACGGTACGTTTGTGACAAACTCGGACTGCGGGCTCAGGAAATTGGGAGTCAAGTGCTGCCCCGTGATTTACACGCCGAATACATTGCCGTCCTGGCATTAACGGCCACTAGTTTGGAAAACTTTGCGACAGAAATTCGGAGCCTGCAACGGTCAGAAATTCATGAAGTGGAAGAACACTTTAATGCCGGTCAAAAGGGATCCTCAGCGATGCCTCACAAACGGAACCCCATCGGGTCAGAAAATATTTGTGGTTTGGCTCGAACGATGCGGGGTTTGATGACGCCGGCTTACGAAAACGTTTCGTTGTGGCACGAACGCGACATTTCTCACTCTTCGTCAGAACGAATCATCCTCCCTGAAGGAACCACGTTGTTAGACTACATGTTGCACCGGTTTAACAACATCGTAAAGAACCTGGACGTTTTCCCAGAGCGCATGAAGGAAAACATGAACATCACGCACGGTCTGATTTACAGTCAACGGGTGATGTTAAAATTGATTAACACCGGTTTGAGCCGGGAAGCTGCTTACGATTTAGTGCAACCACTCACGGCCAAGTCCTGGGATGAACAAACTTCCTTCCGGGAATTGGTAGAAAACAGTCCAGAAATTACGGACCGTTTGAGCGAAGCAGAAATTAACGATGCCTTTGATTACCACTACCACCTGCGACACGTGGATGATATTTTCAAACGGGTCGGATTAGAATAAGTGCACGAACAAGATTCCATTGACGGCTAGTCCGTGAATGGAATTTTTTCTAACCACGATGATGAAGAGAAAGGATTACGGATGTTAATTCAACAGGTTGTAATTGAAAACCAGGAAACGCCGCAAGATGTACGCAGTCAGGACGGAGTGATTACCGAAATTTCCCCACATTTAACGCCCCAGCCGGATGAACAAGTCATCGATGCCACGGGTAATTTACTGTTGCCACCGTTTGTGGACTCCCACGTGCACCTAGATTCGACTTTAACGGCCGGAGAACCACGCTGGAACGAAACGGGAACGCTGTTTGATGGAATTCAGATTTGGTCGGAACGAAAACCTCAGCTGACCCATGACGATGTAAAACAACGGGCGCTCGCGACGCTAAAACGGCAGGCCAAACACGGGGTCCAGTTCGTGCGCAGTCACGTTGATACCACTGACCCCAGTTTCACGGCACTTAAAGCTCTACTGGAGGTTCGTGATGAAGTTTCTGACTTCATGGAACTCCAACTGGTGGCGTTTCCTCAGGAAGGAATTTTATCGTTTCCAAATGGAAAGAAACTAATGGAAACCGCCGCGCAAATGGGCGTGGATGTGATTGGGGGGATTCCCCACTACGAATTTAACCAGTACTACGGGAAGGAATCCCTGGAATTTATCATGGACCTCGCGGAGCGCACCAACAAACTGGTGGACGTGCACTGTGACGAAATTGATGATCCGGGATCCCGGAACTTGGAAGTACTGGCGACGTTGGCCTACGAATCTGGGTTGAAAGATCGAGTGACCGCTAGCCATACGGTTTCGTTTGCAAGCGTAAACGATGCCTATGCTTATAAACTAATGCGGGTGCTAGAATTGTCTCAATTGAACTTTGTGGCCAATCCCCTGGTAAACATGCACCTGGGCGGCCGCTTTGATACTTATCCCAAACGACGAGGCTTGACACGGGTTAAAGAATTGCTAGAACACCACATCAACGTTTCCTTTGGAGAGGATGACATTAAGGATCCGTGGTATCCGATGGGCGACGGCAACATGCTAGATGCACTTTACGTTGGGATTTTAGCCAGTGGGTTAATGGGCTATCACCAGATTTTGGATTCCTACCGGTTGATTAGTACAAACGGTGCCAAAACCCTCCACGTGCAGGATCACTACGGCATTGAAGTCGGGAAACCAGCCAGTTTTTTGATTTTTGCCGGGTCCAATTTTTATGACGATTTAAACGAACGGCGGCCGTTGCTGTACTCCATTCGAAACGGCAAGGTTTTAGTAGAAAATCACCCGCAGACCGCGCGCCTAAATTTCTAAACAATCAAAAAGGAGAACCCGATGACCGAATATCGAACTGAATCTGATACCTTAGGGGACGTGCAAGTCCCGAAAAACGCCCTCTGGGGAGCGCAAACGGAACGAAGTCGCCATAATTTTCCGGTGGGACCATTAATGCCAGTGCAAGTAATTCGAGCGTTGTTGATCATTAAACGAGCTGCAGCGCAGGTCAATGCCCAGGATCAGAAGCTGGCACCGGAAAAAGCAGCTGCGATTGAAGCAGCGGTTGATCAATTATTGGACCTAGACGATTCTGCTTTAATGCAGGATTTTCCGCTTCATGTTTACCAAACCGGTTCCGGAACCCAAACCAACATGAACGTGAACGAGGTCATTACCCACGTGGTGCAGCAGAATCAGCCTGACCTTACGGTGCAACCGAATGACGACGTGAATGCTTCGCAAAGTTCAAACGATACTTTCCCGACGGCGATGAACATGGCAGCTTATCAAGCCGTTCAAGCGCTAATGTCGCCGTTACAACACTTAATTACGGCGTTCCAGCAGTTGGAAAGCAAGTATCAAGTAGTGGTCAAGATTGGCCGAACCCACCTGCAAGATGCCACTCCGTTGACCTTTGGCCAGGAGGTTTCCGGATGGCGCAGTACCTTGCAGCGCGATCAACAGGCCTTACAGGAAAACGCGCAGGGATTGCTGGAGTTACCGATTGGGGGAACGGCGGTTGGAACTGGGTTGAATACCCCAGCTGGTTTTGACGAACAGATGGTGCAGGCTTTAAGTCAAGCCCAGGGAGTCTATTATCGCGTGGGCAATAAATTTGCGGGACTGTCCGCGCATTCGGCTTTGTTAAATACCCACGGCGCCGTGCGGACCCTTGCTTCGGACTTATTAAAAATTGCGAATGACATTCGTTTCTTAGCTAGTGGACCGCGGGCCGGTTACGGGGAACTGACGATTCCCGCGAACGAACCGGGGTCGTCCATCATGCCGGGCAAGGTGAACCCGACTCAGGCCGAGGCGATGACGATGGCGGCGACGCGGATCATGGGGAACGACACGACGCTAACGGTGGCTAACAGCCAGGGAAACTTTGAAATGAACGTGTATAAACCGGTGATGATTGCCACCTTCCTAGAGTCAGTGGGATTACTGACTGATTTACTGCCGAACTTCACGGATAAGATGGTTAGTGGAATTCAGGTGAACCGGGAGCGGATGCAGCAATTGGTTGATTCCTCGTTGATGACGGTGACGGCGTTAAGTCCTCACATCGGTTACCACCACGCGGCTGAAATTGCGAACCAGGCGGCGCAGGCCAACGAAAATTTGCGGGACGCGGCGCTTGCATCGGGATACCTAACGGCGGCGGAGTTTGATCAGTGGGTGAACCCGTTGCGAATGACTAATTATGATCGAAATTGAAATTTAAACTAAATGAAGCGATAAAAAAACACCTTACTTCGGAAAAAGAAAGGTGTTTTTAGTTAATCGATTTTATTTTTGACCAGCATTTTGATTGTTCTTGGTGCTGGTTGTATTAACGGGTGAGTTTTTCAGGTCCCCACGCTTGTCCCGCTTTACCATTTCAGCGATTAACATCCGATATTGGGAACGGTAATCGTTGTAGGCTTTTTGGGATTCTTGCATGTTGTGTTCCGTTTCTTGAATTTTCTTAATTAACTCCCGGTTGGTGTAACCAGCCAGGTGCATTTGCATATCCAACGTGGAATTGTAGGCTTTCGACAGGGAGTGGTACCCAGACCGAGTTGCCTTCGTAACCCCACTGGCCAAGTTCTTGATGGATGGGTGACCACTTAAGTCGTCAATGTAATCCATCGTCGGGGTACTGATACTGCGATCCCAGAAGGAAATCAATGGACCAGCGAAGAAGGCCACGATAATGGAAGCAAATCCAACCGGACCGTGAACTAAGACAGCGGCAACCAAGAAACAAATATCTTGGATAACCCGAGCGGTCTTATATTTACAGTGCAAACGGGCAGAGGCAATTGGTGCAATCGCATCGTACGGAGCAACTCCCAAGGATGGAGCCATGTACAAAGAACTTCCGGCCGTAAAGAAGAGTAAACCAAGAATTAAGTCAGCAACTAAAATCAAAAAGTTAACGTGACCGGGAAAGATTTGGTGGTAGATGGCAGAGAACCATTGGATTTCAAATCCAACTAACACCATGTTCATAATCGTCCCAATTCCGATTTTCTTCCGGTCCAAAAGCAGTACGAAAATGAAGATGACGAAGTTCGCACACAATTGGTAAATCCCCAGGGAGGTATGCAAGAGAGTTGCCATCCCGGTATTGACGGCAGTGAAGGGATCAAGCCCCAGAATTGGGGAAGATTTTAATAACGCCGCCCCCATGGACAAAATGGCAATCCCGACGAATGACATTAACGTTCGTAAGGAAATGTTAATGACTTTTCCAAAGAAAGAAAAGTTTTGTTGCGGAGCAGTAGTGGTGCTACCGCTATCGTTATTTTCATTATTCATATGTTCAGTTAAATCCTTTCAAAAAATGTAATAATCCAATTATATCATAACGCAAACGGGTTGCTCCCTGCCAAGTTAATTGATTGGTGATGCTAATCTGGGTAGAATCGTGCGTCTTTTTACCATTTATATTATAATTTAGCCAGTGACAAAATTAATTGTCCAAACGCAAACGGTTTAACAAGGAGGGAAACCCGCGTGAAATTAATGAAAATAACCAAAAAAGACTTTGCCGCTTTAGGTAACTGGCGTAAACGCGAGCAACAATTGATGCAATTGCATCGACTGGTCCAGAAGGGTCAGCCCCAAACGTTTAAACTAAGTACCCAACAGTTAAACCTGTTTTCGCAAGCTAAATTAAAATATTAGCGGGACAAAGAATCAAGGACTTTGTCCTTTTTTCAATTGGTGTCTTCCGTAGGTTAAGGGCTAGTGTTGTTACTAATTATTTAATCTGTAACCAGCACCTTGAAGAACAGGAATGCCCCAACAGCCGGGCTTTGCTATCTTCAAACAGGGAAAAAGATCCCCAATTGATTGCAACCGATCTCCCTTTTACCGAGAATAGGTTGAGCAGACGAATCTCAATATTTTGATGATTAGGAGTAATAACTATGGCTGTAATGAATGCAAAAGAAATTATGGATTTAATCCCGAACCGGTACCCGATCCTGTTTATTGACCGGGTCGACGAAATGACTCCAGGAGAATCAATCGTTGCTACCAAAAATGTGACGATTAACGAGGAGTACTTTCAGGGACACTTCCCCGGCAACCCGGTCATGCCAGGAGTTTTAATTATTGAATCGATGGCACAAGTGGCTTCGATTTTGATTTTAAGTACTCCTGAGTTTGAAAACAAAACGGCTTACCTCGGAAGCATTAAAAACGCTAAATTCCGCCGGATGGTGGAACCAGGTGACGTGTTAACCTTCAAGGTAACCATGGATAAGGTAAGAAACCGGACGGGATCCGTTTCCTGTGTGGCCTATGTGGACGAAGAAAAAGCGTGTGAAACGAAGCTAACGTTTATCGTGGATCAACAAGAAAGAGAATAACATGACAAGTTACGCGATTAAGGCCGCGGCGCTGGCAGTGCCAGAGCGAGTGGTTACTAATCATGACTTAGAACAAATAATGGATACCTCTGATGAGTGGATTAAACGACGAACGGGAATTGAACGGCGCCACATTGCGGTGTCAGAAACCAACGCCTCGTTAGCGACGAAAGTGGCACAGCGGCTAGTGGAACAATCCCAAATGGATGTTCAGCGATTGGACTATATCATTATCGCCACCATGTCACCGGATCACCTGACCCCGGCAGTAGCTGCCGAGGTTCAAGGAGCACTGGGAGCGACTAACGCAGTGGCGTTTGATGTGAATGCGGCTTGTTCCGGGTTTGTGTACGCCACGGATGTCATGAATTCGTTGCTGGCTAAATTGCCGGGTGGAACGGGAATTGTGATTGGCAGTGAACGGTTGAGTAAGCTAGTTGACTGGCATGATCGTTCTACCGCAGTCCTTTTTGGCGACGGAGCAGCCGGGGTGTTGGTTACAAACGACGGGAGTGCTTCGCAAGTAATGGGAGCTGATTTAAAGACCGCCGGGGACTTAGGTTCCTCACTGACAGCTGGCCAAATGGTGGAAAAGACCCCCTTTGGCAACGGTAATCTGGATGAACGGCACCGGTTTTTTCAAATGGATGGCCATGTGGTGTATAACTTTGCCACCCGTCAGGCGCCAGCTTCCATTCGGCGGGCCACGGAACAAGCTGGATTAGACTTATCAGACATCAAATACTTTGTGATGCACCAGGCGAATGCACGGATTGTCAAACGGGTGGCTCAAAAACTCGATTTGCCAGACCAACGCTTTCCGATTAACATTACTGAATATGGAAATACTGCGGCCGCCAGTGAACCCATACTATTGGCGGAACTAATTAATCAGCACCAAATTCAACGGGGTGACTACATTGCCTTGACTGGTTTTGGTGGCGGATTAACGGTCGGAACTGTTATTATTAGATACTAGATTAAGATTTAATTAAGAGGAGAATAACCAATGAGTGAAACTAGTAAAGATCAAATTTTAGCTAAGATTAAAGAAATTGTGGCAGACCAAACGGATGACGTTGATGTTAACGACATTACGTTAGAAACTAACTTTAAAGATGGTTTGGACCTTGATAGTCTAGACATCTTTGAAATTGTGGACGCCCTAGAAGACGAATACGACATCGAAATTGACGGTGACGAAGGAATTGAAACGGTTGGTCAGTTAGTTGATTACGTTGACCAACAGGTTAACCAAGCTAAATAAACGCACGATTAGATTGAGGCCGCGATGACAAAGATAGGTTATTTATTTAGTGGGCAGGGCAGTCAGTTTCCGGACATGGGAATGGATCTCTATAAAGCAGAACCGTTATACCGGACTGCGATTGACCAGGTCCAGACGACGCTCGGAATTGATTTGACCGATGCCCAGCAATTGAATGATTCGAACAACGTGCAAGTTGCCATTTTGGCCATGAGCTACGGAATTAGTCAGGTGCTTGCTGCCGCTAGTTTAGTCCCTCAGGCCATGATGGGGTTGAGTTTAGGTGAGTATAGTGCCTTAGTTGCTAGTGGCGCTCTGGCTTACCCAGATGCGCTAGCCCTGGTCCATGATCGATCTCGCTATATGGCAGAAGCTGGTGCTGCTCAACCCGGATCCATGGCAGCGGTTTTAAAGCTCGATCCGCAAACGGTGACGGAGGTCGTCAATGGTCTCCCTGACGTTTATCCGGCTAATTACAATACTCCGGTCCAGACGGTAATCGGTGGAACTAAGTCAGGAGTGGCTGCAGCCACGGAACAGTTGAAGGCTGCCGGAGCCAAACGAGTGGTACCCCTGCCGGTAGCGGTTGCTTCCCATACTCCGTTGATGCAATCAGCGAGTGCTAAGTTGCAACGACGCTTGGAAACAGTACCGGTGCATGAGTGGACGGTGCCGGTGATTAGTAATACGACGGAGCAACCGTTTACGTCGGAAACATTAAAAGCCACGTTGACGCATCAACTGGTGCAACCAACGCATTTTCAATCAGATTTAGAGTATCTCAATCACATGACGAATGTCGATACGTTGGTTGAAATCGGACCAGGCGAAACGTTGACCCGGTTTGCTAAGAAAATTGTCCCTGATTTAGCTTCCTATCATGTTGATAGCGTAGCCACGTTAGCCAAGGTACAAGCTGAATTACAGACGGAGGTTACAAAATGACAACAACGAAACAAGTAGTGCTGGTGACGGGTGGAACCAAAGGAATTGGATTAGCAACTGCCCAGGAATTAGCAACGGAAAACCGCCAGGTAGTTCTGAATTCCCATCGGGAACTTAGCGCTGATGAAGTAGCTGCTTTACAAGCGGAATTTTCTACTCCGGTGGAAATTGTAACCGGAGACGTTGCTAGGGAAGAAGACGCGGACCGGATGGTGCAAACGGTACTGGACAAGTACGGGCGGCTGGATGTGTTAGTTAATAACGCCGGCCAAACGCAGGATAAGTTAATGACGCGGATGACGGAAGCATCATTTAAGGACGTGTTAGACACCAATCTGGTTGGGACGTTTAACATGTCCAAATTTGCGTTAAAGGTCATGCAAAAACAGCGTTCTGGTGTGATTGTGAACATGTCCAGCATTGCCGGAACCCATGGGAACCTGGGGCAAGCGAACTATTCTGCTAGTAAAGCTGGAATTGTGGGCTTAACGAAAACCACGGCCCGTGAAGGATCGTTGCGGGGGATTCGGTGTAATGCCGTTGCTCCAGGGATGATTAAGACCGCGATGACCGCTAAATTAAGTGATAAAATTGTAAAACAATTTGAAAATGAAATTCCGTTAAAACGGTTTGGAGACGTGCAAAACATTGCCAAAACGGTCGCCTTTTTGGTCGATAACGACTACATTACGGGGCAAGTAATTACCGTTGATGGTGGATTAACCATGTAAGTTCTGCAGTTTCTTATAAGGAGGAAACCTGTGAGTAATCGAGTAGTAGTAACAGGAATGGGAGTTGTTTCCCCAGTCGGCAATACGGCTGATGAATTTGTCGATAACATTTTAGATTCTAAAAATGGGATTGGTCCCATTACCAAGTTTGATGCTAGTGAAACCGGCATCTCAGTGGCAGCTGAGGTAAAAGACTTTGATCCCGGTAACCGGCTCAGCAAACGCGACTACAAACGACTAGATCCTTACGCGCAATACGCCTTATATACGGCTAAAGAAGCGATGGACCAAGCGGGATTGGTATTAAACGAAAACTATCAACCAGAAGATTTAGGGGTCATTTACGGAACTGGAATCGGTGGGATTTCGACCATCGAAGAACAATTGCAAAAGGCCTTTAAAAAAGGACCACGGCGGGTCTCACCTTTATTCGTTCCGAAAGCGATTTCTAACATGGCGGCCGGAAACGTGTCAATGTACTTTGACGCCCAAAACACATCGCAAACGGTCGTTACCGCCTGTGCTTCTGGAACCAATGCGGTTGGAGATGCCTTTGAATACATCAAAAATGGCAAGGCTAAAATTATGATTGCTGGGGGAACGGAAGCCGCCGTTAGCATGATGGGAATTGCTGGATTTGCAGCTCTGACGGCCTTATCGACCTCAGAGGATCCAGAAAAAGCTTCCTTGCCATTTGATGTGAACCGGAATGGGTTTGTGCTAGGTGAAGGAGCTGCTTCGTTGGTTCTGGAAGACTACGACCACGCTAAACAACGGGGTGCCCACATTTTAGCTGAAATCGTTGGTTATGGAACCACCAGTGATGCTTACCACTTGACCGCTCCTGATCCAGAAGGAAAAGGTGCCATTATGGCGATGAAACAAGCGTTAAATGAAGGTGGCATTACTCCGGAAGAACTCGATTATGTAAATGCTCACGGAACGGCAACGCATGCTAATGATGTTGCCGAAGCTTCTGACATTGAAAAATTGTTTAAAGATAACGATCACTTAAAGACGAGTTCCATCAAGGGAATGGTAGGACACTCACTAGGAGCCGCTGGTGGTTTAGAGGCTGCCATTCTGGTTGGATCCTTACAACGGGGTCAAATGCCCGTTAACGTTGGTCTTTACGAACAAGATCCCGAAGTTCACATTCAGCTGGTTAACGACGATAACAAGCAGGCTCCCATTAAGACGGCCATCAGTAACTCCTTTGGTTTTGGGGGTCACAACGCAGTGATTGCAATGAGAAAGTGGGAAGAAGATTAATGAATGAAGCTGATATTGAAAGGTTATTAGCCAAATTTGATCAATCCAGCCTGCAAGAGTTAAAAATCGATGGGGATGGAGTGAACGTTTACTTTAGTAAGCAAAATACGCCGGCTCCTCAAGCAGCGGCTGATTCTGAAGCTTCAGCTGCGTCCACTCCCCAATTTGATTCACAAGCAGTTGCTCCATATCAACTCAAAGCGCCAATGGTCGGCCTAGTTTACATGAGTCCAAGTCCGGATAAACCGGCCTATAAAGAAATTGGGGACCATGTGAAAAAAGGGGAAACCATTTGTGCCATCGAAGCGATGAAGTTAATTAACGAAGTGAGAAGTCCCGTGAGTGGGATTATCAAAAAGCGGCTATTTTCAGACGGTGAAATGGTTGAGTACGAACAGCCATTATTTGAGATTGAGGAGGATTAGCATGGAGTATCAGGTAAGTGACTTTATCCCCCAACGGTATCCCTTTGAAATGATTGATAAGATTGTGGCGGTTACTCCGGGTGAAAGTGCCCAAGCCCAAAAGAACATTACGATGAACGAGTGGTACTTTTCGAACGGCAACCAACTAACGTTACCGCACCCCATCATTCTGGAATCTTTGGCACAAACGGGAGTCGTGGCGATTTTGTCTATGCCCGAACATCACAATCAGAACGTCTTCTTTGGTGGAATTAAGCAGGCGGAGTTTAAGGATGAAATGCGTCCTGGTGACGTCTTACAACTCAAGGTTCAGTTGACCAAGTTAAAACGAAACATCGGGGTTGGTCACGGTGAAGTCATCCGTGACGGCGAAGTCATTGTGACCGCCGATCTCATGTTTGCCATTGAAGCGTAGGGTGAAGTTGATGATAAAAAGGGTTTTAATTGCCAATCGAGGCGAAATTGCGGTCCAGACCATTCGGGCGCTGCATGAAATGAATCTGCAGGCGGTGGCTGTCTATTCAACGGCTGATCGGGATGGCTTGTTCGTCCAAATGGCAGACCAGTCCGTTTGCATTGGAAGTGGATTGCCTCAGGATTCATATTTAAACATGGGGGCCATTTTAGATGCTGCCGTTTTAACTGGTTCAGATGCCATTTTCCCAGGCTATGGTTTTTTGGCCGAAAATAGTGAATTTGCTGAACTGTGCCAAGATTATGGGGTGAAGTTCATTGGTCCTAGTGCGGAAGTCATCAATTTAATGGGGAACAAATCCAACGCTAAGGAAACTATGAAAAAACTGGACGTTCCCACGATTCCAGGCTCCGATGGCTTTGTGGATTCTTTAGCAGATGCAAAACGGATTGCCGCGGAAATTGGCTATCCCGTGATGTTAAAAGCAGCCGCAGGTGGGGGTGGCAAAGGAATTCGTCAGGTGAACAACCAGGCGGAACTAGCCCAAGCCTATTCCGATACCAAGCGGGAAAGCCAACTGTCCTATGGAGACGACCGGCTCTACTTAGAAAAAGATTTATCAGATGCCAAACACATTGAGATGCAAGCCATTGCTGATCAACACGGCCACGTTGTTTACTTCCCGGAACGAGATTGCTCATTACAACGCAACCACCAAAAGATTTTGGAAGAATCACCGTGCCTAGAACTCAGTGAAGCAGAACGAGCTCATATGGGAGAAGTCGTTGTTCGGGCCATGCGTGGAATTCACTATGAGAATACTGGAACCTTCGAATTTTTGATGGACCATGAGCACCATTTTTACTTCATGGAAATGAATACGCGCCTTCAGGTTGAACATACGATTACAGAAGAAGTTGCAGACGTAGAATTGATCAAAGCCATGATTATGGTGGCCAACGGTGATGATTTGCCGTTTCGTCAATCCGATTGTGGCGTGCATGGTTATGCCCTAGAATGCCGGATTAATGCCGAAGATCCGGCTCAAGACTTTCAACCTTGTGCTGGGAAAATTACTAAGTTACATTTTCCGGTCGGGACGAAGGGAGTGCGGATTGATTCGGGAGTCGAGGTAGACAGTTTAATTTCGCCATTTTACGATTCGATGATTGCCAAAATTATCGTTCACATGCCAACAAAACCGGCTGCCGTTGCCAAGATGATTCGGGTTCTGCACGAATTTGAGATTGAAGGGGTCAAAACCAACCGAGAATTCTTGCTAGCAGTGCTGCAAGATCAACATTTTCAAACGGGTGACTTCAATAACCTCTACATTGAGAACGTCTTTTTGAAGGATTGGATGAAACAAGATGGAGCAAAATAACGCGAAACAACCGAGTCCTGCTGAGTTACAAAAGCGAATGGATCAGATTCCGGACGTGTGGACGAAGTGTCCGATTTGCGGCACCATGATTTATAAGAAGCGCTTTGACCGGTTTAAAGAGTGCCCCCATTGTCACTACGGCTTTCGGTTAGGTGCTCAAGAACGGGTTAGTTTGTTATGTGATGATTTCACTCCGATAAATCAGGAACTCCAGACTCCCACTCAATTTCAGGATTCCAAATACTTGGCCAAGTTAGCGCAAGCGCGTAAGGTCACTGGTTTAAACGAAGGAGTTTTGACGGGAACTGGAACCATTGCCGGGCATCGAACGGCCGTTGGGGTCATGGACTGGCGCTTTATCATGGGTAGTCTGGGAAGTACAACCGGAGAATTACTGGCCCGCTTATTTGAGTTTGCGACTGAGCAGGAACTACCGGTTGTTATTTTTACCGCTTCCGGGGGAGCCCGAATGCAAGAAGGGATTCACTCTCTGATGCAGATGGCCAAGGTTTCAGAAGCGGTTGCCGAACATAGTCGTGCTGGCCTCGTTTACATCAGCTATCTTTGTGATCCGACGACTGGTGGAGTAACCGCTAGTTTTGCGATGGAAGGTGATTTATTGCTTTCTGAACCCCATGCTTTGATTGGATTTGCCGGTCGCCGGGTGATTGAACGGACGATTCAGCAGGTTCCTCCGAAGGACTTTCAACGAGCTGAAACACTTTTGAAACACGGCTTTTTGGATGCCATTGTGCCTCGCCGGGAGATGGTAAATACCCTCGATCAGATTCTAGCAATTCATGAAGGCGGTGGTTGGAATGGCTAAAACAAATGCCTTTGATCGAGTGCTTCAGGCTCGTTCAGATGATAAAATCAGCATTAAGGACTTAATTGCGGGTTTGACCGACAATTTTTTGGAACTGCACGGTGACCGGGCCTATGGGGATGATCCGGCCGTTTATGGCGGAATCGGTCAAATGAATGGTCGTCCCGTGACGATGGTGGGAATTCGCAAGGCCGATGACCAAAAGAGTGCTGCTGACGTGCACTTTGGATCTGCTGAACCGGATGGTTATCGGAAAGCCTTGCGCCTCATGAAGCAGGCCGAAAAATTTAACCGGCCCGTGGTTACGTTAGTAAATACTCCAGGAGCTTATCCTGACGTGGAAGCCGAGTATCACGGTCAGGGTTACATGATTTCCCAGCTGATTATCCAAGGGATGCAGCTGAAGGTGCCTTACATCTCCATTATCGTGGGAGAAGGTGGCAGCGGTGGTGCACTTGCACTAGCAGTAGGTGACACCGTCTGGGCCTTTGAAGAAAGTATCTACTCGGTGTTATCGCCGGAAGGATACGCTACGATTTTATGGAAGGATGCCAGCCGGGTGCGCGAAGCAGCTGAAGTGATGAAATTAACTCCAGACGATTTGCTGCAACAGGGAATTATTGATCGGATTATTCCGGAAGTCCGGACGGATTCCCAAATCGAGCAGTTAAAAAGCGAATTGTTTGGTAAAATAGAAGAGATAAGTGCGATGTCACAAACCGAAATGTTACAAAAACGGTTTGAACGGTATCGCAACTTTTAACTTAGTTGGCTAACTAATGGATTAATTTCCGTTAGTTAGTTTTGTGTTTTTTTAAATTAGAAACTGAAAGGATGACCAAGAATCATGGCTGCTAATTTATTAGAAGGTAAAAAAATTGTCATCATGGGAGTGGCAAACAAAAAAAGTATTGCCTGGGGCTGTGCCCGTGCTGTTACTGAACTAGGTGGGCAAGTAATTTTAACCTACCAAAACGACCGGATGAAAAAGAGTTTAGACCGGTTTGTCGATCCAGATACGCCGATGTTTGAATGTGACGTGGCTGACGACAGTAACGTCGAAAAAACGTTTACAGACATTCATGCTCAATTTGGAAACATTGATGGAGTGTTACACGCTATCGCTTACGCAGATAAAGAAACGTTACAAAACGGAGTGATTAACACGAAGGAAGCTGGGTTTAACCTCGCTCAAGACGTAAGTGCCTACTCCTTAATCTCTGTTACGCGTTACGCTAGCAAAATTTTGAACAATCCCGGAAGTATCGTTACGATGACTTACATGGGTTCTACTTACGCAATTCCAAACTACAACATCATGGGAATTGCCAAGGCTTCCTTAGAAGCCGAAGTTCGTTACCTAGCTACGGAACTCGGTGAAGCCGGAGTACGGGTTAATGCCGTTTCCGCTGGGGCCGTGCGGACGTTAGCAGTAACTGGTGTCAAAGGACATGGAGATCTCTTGAAGGAATCAGAATCCCTCACAACCGACGGTAAGAGTGTTTCGAAGTTAGAAATTGGTAACGCTGTGGCCTTCTTGTTAAGTGACTTAGCAACTGGAATTACGGGGGACGTTATTTACGTTGATAAAGGGGTCCACCTGTTTAACGCTTAGGTTTATCCATGACTAAGTTAGAGCAAGATTACTTGTTAGCTCAAACCGGATTGGACGAGCACCATCTCCATCTGTTTGCCGAGGTAGATTCCACCATGACGGTGGCGGAGCAACTCAGTTTACCCGGGATTCATTTAATTGCAGCTGATCGGATGACAGCCGGCCGTGGGCAACGAGGTCATTCATTTACGGCGCCAGATACGGGGGTTTACGTGACGATTGTCATCCCCGTCCGGCCCGTTTTTTTACAACAACCGGGTTTATTGACGATGGGCGTGGCCGCTGCCACTCAGCAGGTGTTGCAAATGGTGCTATGGAAACCCACTTCGTTAAAGTGGGTTAATGATCTCTATTTGTACAACCACAAGGTCGGAGGAATTTTGGTCGAGCTCAAAAGTGATGCCGAAAACCAGCCGGAAAGCTTTTTGATTGGAATTGGCTTAAATTTAGCACCGCACCGATCTTTAGCCACCGTAAATGCTACAGCTCTTAGTACGACGATGGTAGCGAAAAACCAGTTAATTGCCGCCCTATATCGGCAGGTAGTTGATTTTAGCGCTCATCCAGATGGACAACAGGTACGGGATTGTTACAATCAACATTTGTTATGGCGGGATCAACTGGTGCAAGTCCAAGTGGGGAATCAGTTGGAACGGGGTTTACTCCAAGGATTAGATCAGCAACTGCGTTTAGAGTTAGTTGATCAAAATGGTCAGTTGCACCATCTCACTCCAGACGAGGCAACGCATCTTCGTCCGATCCAGTAATAATAATGAAAAATGGAAGAGAAGAGGGATTCAGGTGAAATTAAATCGGCATCAGAAACGGGAACAGACGCGTCAACGCATTATCTTAGGATTATTTGAGTTAATGCTGGAAAAGAACTACGCAGACATCACCGTGAAGGCGATTTGTAAACAGGCCAACGTGTCGCGAATGACCTTCTATCGGAACTTCCATACTAAGGAAGAAGTGATTAAGAGTCAATTTGAGATGGTTTATGGGTATTTCATCCAACGACTTTCCACCCAAAAGTATTTAGCCTTTTACGATGTTGCAACGATTTTTTTCACACTAATTAAGGAAAATAAGTTGATGATGGAAGCGTTGGTACAAAATAATTTGACTAACCTGTTGCTGGAATCTCTCTCGACCTACATTAAAACCCTGGTGGATCAGCAAATTCTGATTACCCGGGAGCAATCCTCCCAATTTTTGGTAGCCATGATATCCGGGGGATTAACCGAAGTGATTGTGGTCTGGACTAAGAATGACATGCAACAATCGGTTGAAGAACTCGTGATTTTTGCGTCTAAATACATGCACCTAAAATAAAAAGTTAACAACAAAAAAGCGATTGCTGGATTTGAGTCCGGCAATCGCTTTTTACGTAATTTGAGGCAACAAAAAAAGGACTCACAATTGTGAGTCCTTTTTCGTAAAGGCTAATTAGTCTTCAACGGGAGTAACGTTAGCAGCTTGTGGGCCACGGTCGCCATCTTCAACGTCTAAAGTAACTTTTTCGCCTTCGTCAAGGGTTTTGAAACCGTCTTTGTTGATAGCTGAGAAGTGAACGAATACGTCACCATCGTCAGTTGTAATAAAACCGTAACCCTTGTCAGCGTTAAACCATTTAACAGTACCTTGCTTCATAATATGAAACCTCCATAAAAAATATAAATTTAATGTTGCTTTAGTTTGAATCTAATAAGGAAGTCATTCCATATAAAATAAAACAAGAAACCTTAAAAACTCGAAACCTATCAAACATTGACTTTAGTATAACACGACTCATCGCAAAGTCAATACTAATGGATGATTTTTTCTAGCTAAGGCCACCTTGCTTTACCGCAGTTACGGGAAACCGTACAATAAAAGCTAGCAGAATGGAGGAAATTAACTTGCAGACATTGGTAATTGTAGCTCATCCTGAATACGATGATTCAAGCACCCAGGCCTTTTTAAGACGCGCCCAGGCTGACTTTGATTCGGTCACTTGGCACAAACTAACGGTTAGCGATGAACCGTTAGACGTGGCATCAGAACAACAAATGTTGTTGCAGGCTGATCGCATTATTTTTCAATTTCCCATGTACTGGTACAGTGCTCCGGCACTTTTGAAGCAGTGGGAAGATGATGTGTTAACCCGTGCCTTTACCTTTGCTAGTGAACAGGGAAAATTGGCTGACAAGCAACTGGGAATTGTTACTTCCTTAGGCTACCCAGAACAAGAGTTTCAAGCGGGGGGAACGGAAGGCTTTAGCATCTCGGAAGTTTTAACTCCGTATCGAGCGTTGGCGCACCGTGCCGGCATGCAGTTTTTAAAGCCGTTGGTGATTAATCAATTTGCGTACCTAACGGACACGGAGCAAGCAAAATTACTAATCAAATATCAACAGTATTTAACCGCTCCCCAGCCGTTGCGATTTCAGCAACGAGTGGCGTGGATAATTGACCAGTTACAAAAGTGGCAAGTTAGTCAACCACAGGCCCAGCAACCACAAATTCAGCTCATTATTAACCAACTGCAAGAACAGCAAGAGCACCTGGATGATTTAAAGGAACAAATTAAACTAATTCGCCAAGCAGAGGAGGGATAAACCATGGATACCGAAAAGTGGTTATTAGCTGAGTTAACTGAACTAGAAAATGCGACTCAGAATGAATCCATCACGACGAGTGCTCTGTTACAGGCCACACAACAATTGGTTCATGCACAGGTCGTCCGAATTGAACAAGCCGAAGCTGAGCTTGACGGCCGGATTTGGAGTCCCTCGAAGTGGTAAAAAAAATAACCCTAGCTGTTAAATAGCTAGGGTTACTTTTGGTTATGGGGTTAATTAGAGGCCCAGTGGTTAATGGGACCAAATTGATGACCAACGTTAATCCCGTTTTTAATGCAGGCATCAACGTATTTTTTGGCACTCCGAATCGCGGTTTCTACAGATTTACCCAGACCTAGTTCCGCCGTAATGGCCGCGGAAAGGGTATCACCGGTTCCGTTCTTATGAGTGGTTTCGTAGTATGGTTCTGTCATTTTGAAGGACTGACCATTTTCTAGTAAAACGTAGTCGGTCACCGTTTCCTGCTCCTTTTGATCGTGCCGACCTTTAACCATGACGTTGCGAGCTCCCATTTCCTGGAGCTTGTGGGCTGCCTTTTCTTGAAAATCAGGCAGTTCGGGATCCAAGCCACTAAGTTTAACGGCTTCAAAGAAGTTCGGGGTTAAAACTTCTGCCAGGGGAATTAACCGTTGCACCAGTGTCTCGTATGCTGCTTGTTCGAGTAACATATCCCCGTGTTTGGTAATGATAACCGGATCAACCACCAGGGGACCGAAGTTGTACTTTTCGTAGTTATCGGCGACGGTGTTGATGATGTCTGCATCGGCTAGCATCCCGGTTTTAGCTGCCCGAATGTGAAAATCATCCGCGAGGTCCTTAAACTCCTGACTAATGAAGTCGGCATCCATATTGACACCCGCGTGGATTCCAAAGGAGTTTCCCGCCACACAGGCAGTGATGATGGTCGCTCCGTAAACTTTTTTAGCAAAAAAGGTTAAAAGGTCGGCTTGCATGCCGGCACTACCATCGCTATCACTCCCGGCGATGGTGACAACTTGGGGATAATCATTGAGCATAAGAGATCTACCTTCCTGGAGAAATTTGATTTTTCTGCGTTGGATGTATTATAATACATAGAGCTGTTATTTGTAAGTCTAAAGTAAAGGAGTGTTCATCATGAGAATTTGTCATCCAAATGGTGTCCAAGGTCGACGTCCAATTGACCAGAAAAAACGCAAAAAAGAAGAAAAACGAGTTGCAGATTTACAAAAGTTTTTGAAACAAAAACCTGCTGCTAAGTAAATTAAAAAGGGATTACGAATTAATTCGTAATCCCTTTTCTTATTTTTTGGCTTTCGTAGCCTTCACAATTTCCTTTTTCTTCAATTTGGACATGGCTCGCAGTTGATCCTTGAGTTCATTGATCTCTGTGGCGTGACTCTCTTTCCATTTGGCAAATGAATTACTGGAGTCTGTGTCAGCTGGTTTTAAACCTGTATTTAGCCAAAACATTGCTTCGGAGAGACTGTTAAAATTCCGTAACCATAACGTTTGTCCGTTTTCAGAATCAAAGGCTACGTACGAACGCGACTTTTTCTTTAAGAAGGTGTGCCGTCTAATTTTAAAGGCTTCTCTTTTTCTGGTTAAATAGTAATCAGGTAGGATAAAACTACCAGCTGAGATTAATTGAGGAAAACGTTCATTGCGCTTGGCGTGACGATCACGCAACATTTTCATGGCTTGGTCGGCCGTGATTAGTTTAATATTAAGCTCAGACATATTATTCTCCTCCTACTTATACTATTATTTTTACATAAAAAGCGCGTCCTGCAAAGGATTTAGACCAACTAATTCTGAAATTTTTATTTTTGATAAACGGAGGCATCTGATGACGAAGACGAAAAAGTATTATGCCGTTAAAAAGGGACGAAAACCGGGTATCTACCAAACCTGGTCGGAGGCCAAGGCACAGGTCGAGGGCTTTTCGGGAGCTCAGTACCAGAGTTTTTCAACGCAAATGGCCGCCCAGCAATTTTTAAAGCAAGCAACGCCTCGATCATCCAAGCAACCAGCTGAACCGACTCATTCCAGTTCACACAGTCGCCCGGAAATTGTGGTCTTTACGGATGGGGGATCACGTAACCACGGCAACGTTGCGGGTGGCCACGTCAAAGCAACCGATCCTGCTGCGTGGGCCTATCTAATTGATTGGCAGGGTCGCCAACACAGCGATTCGGGTGGTGAATGGGGCGTCACTAACAATAAGATGGAAATCACAGCGTTAGTAAAAGCGTTACAATGGTTACGAGTGAACCAGCTGCAACAGCGCAGTGTAGGCGTGGTGTCTGATTCTAAGTACGTGTTAGATGCGATTCAAAAAGGCTGGTTGGCTGGCTGGAAACGACGGGGTTGGCGCCGGGCAGCTGGGGAATTGAAGAACCAGGAACTGTGGCAAGAACTCGACATCTTACTGGCCGAGTTTCCACACCTTCAACTGGCCTGGACCAAGGGACACGCGACTAATCAGGGGAACGTGTACGTTGACGAACGTTTAAACCAGACGATGGATCAAATGGAAGGGAATTGATAGGATGACAACGGAACGAGAAAAGATGACCGCTGGAGAAGCATTTAACCAGTTCGATCACGAGCTAATTAACCGAAGAATTTTAGTGCGTAAGATATTACAAAAGATTAATAACACTCCAGACAACGAAGAACGGAACGCCATGATTAAGGGTCTGTTCGCAGAGACCGGAGATGAGTTCTTCATGGAAACGGACTTGCAATTCGATTACGGATTTAACGTGCACATCGGGAATAATTTCTTTGGTAACTATCACTTGACTCTGCTTGATTCATGCCCAATTCGGTTTGGGAAAAACTGTTACATCGGACCTAATTGTAGTTTGTATACCAACATCCATCCTTTAAATGCCCAGGAACGAATTAACGATGTGGAACTGGGCGCTCCCATTACGATTGGCGATAATGCTTGGTTTGGCGGCGGCGTAACCATTTTACCTGGGGTTACTCTGGGGAATAACGTGGTCGTTGGGGCTGGCTCGGTTGTCACCAAGTCGTTTGGAGACGACGTGGTGATTGCCGGTAATCCCGCCCAAGTCATTAAGCAGATTGATAACAGCAATTTGCAGGAAAAATAAAAGTGTTATAATCAGAGTAATTTAGTAAAGTTGTAAATACCGCTATTAATTTTGAATTTCGATTCACGTAGCGGTATTTTTGTATGAAAAAAGCCTAGCGCTTTCAGGGGGACCATTATTTTAAAGCATTTCAACATTGATAAATTCGTTTTTATCCCGACCATGGTGATTTTTGTGGTGGCATCAGTGATTCTAATTGCTGGTGGCAGTACGTTACAGGGGGACCTGGCAACGGCGCTTGCATGGATTACCAAACAAATGGGTTGGGCGTACATGATGGTTTACATCATTAACTTCGTTTTTTTCTTGTGGTTGATTTTTAGTAAATACGGTTCGATTAAACTGGGGGATGCTAATTCTGTGCCTCAATACAGTAGTTTGCAATGGGGGAGCATGGTCTTTGCAACGGCCATTGATGCCAGTATCCTAATGCTGAGCATGGTGGACCCAATTCGGTACGTTTCCCACCCGGCCTTTGGGATTAGGCCCTTTTCTGAGGATGCTTATAATTACGCCCACATGTTAGGTCAATTTGACTGGGGACCGATGGCCTGGATGATGTTTGCGCCCGCAGCCATCTCAATTGGCTATATTTTGTTTGTTAAGAAAAACAAGGTGCAGCGACTTAGTAAGTCCATTAATTTTTTGCAGGGAGACGCGAAGTGGCAGTACGTCGGGCGCCAGCTGGTTGATTTTTTGGTCGTCTTTGGAATCATGGGTGGAGTCGGTTCGTCCGTGGGAATGGAAATTCCGATTATTTCCAACGTTTTGAGTGGTTTAACCGGTTGGCCCGATAACATGGCGCTCAAAATGGGCTTATTTGCCATCCTGTTCGTAATCTTTGCTTGGACCGTTTGGCACGGTTTGAACGGGGGAATTGACCGTCTAAGTGATATGCATATCTGGACTGCTATTTTGTTTCTGGCCTTTGTTTTACTGGTGGGACCCACGATTTACATTTTGAGTTCCGAAACCAACAGTTTAGGCCTGTTAACCAGCAACTTCGTGAAATTGAGCACCAACACGGTACCGAACGGCACCCCTGACATTGCTAACTCTGAAACGATCTTTTACTGGGGTTGGTGGTTATCATACATGCCAGTTATGGGATTGTTCATTGCCCGGATTTCCAAGGGCCGGACGATTCGGCAGGTCTTGCTGGGAATGTTGATGTATGGTTCGGCCGGTTGTTTGAGTTTCTACGCCATCCTCGGGGGCTACTCGCTGTGGTTGCAGAAAAATGGAGTCGTGAACCTAGTCCATATCTTGAACACCCACGGGCAGGCGGCCGTGATTACGGCGGTTCTAGGGACCTTGCCAATGAAGGGGATTGTGTTTGCGGTCTACTGTATTTCCTGTTTCATCTTCCTGGCCACCACGATTTCATCTTCGGCCTACATCGTGTCGTCTTTTACAAGCCTGGAGCTAAAGGGCAATCAGGATCCGAGCCAATTGAACCGGATGACATGGGTCATCGTTTTTGTCCTCTTTGCCTTTGGAATCGTGGTTGTAGGTGGATTTGATACCATCCAAACGTTCTGTGCGATTGCTGGTTTTCCGTTGATGTTTGTCTGCATTATGATTCTGATTTCCATTTATCACATGGTGAAAAACGACGAAGGTATTGTGTTAAAGGCCAAGGGAATGGAAGACATGCGGGTTGAAAAGAAGAAGGAAAAGATGCGGCGAATTCGGGCCCGGCATATGATTGCCAAGTTGAATGCTAAGGATGACGACGATGATTAACGCGCAAAATTTCGTGGGCGCGGTTGTCGGTTTCATGCTATGATATGAACGAGGAGGTGAGATACATGGCTAAGGTAGAACCATTAGAATTCAACCGGATTTTATTGACGATTGACGCTGATGATCCAGATGCTAACGTGCGGGCACTTCGCTACGCGGTTACCCAAGCGAAAACATTTAACGCTCAGCTCGGGATTTGTTCGGTATTAGAGGGTGGTGACATTAACATTTACGATTCTCTGACACCGAAGAAATTAGACGAGAAGCGGGAGGCTTTGAACCAAGTCATTTACAAGTACGTGGATTTGGCTAAGGAATTCGGGGTAGAAAACGTCACAGCCATTGCCAGTGAAGGTGGTGACATCGATGACGAAATTCTGGATACGATTATTCCAGACTTTAAGCCCGACTTACTCGTTTGTGGTGCCGATAAGGATGGAGAACACCATTTTTACAGCATCAGCGTGAAGTTGGCGAAAAAGGCCAAGATTTCAGTAATCGTAGTACGGTAATATTTGATAATGGTGATTTTTAAAGGCGGGCACGGACGGTGACAGAACGACTGCGACGGTTCTTTGCAACGGGGACCACGGATGAAATTACGCAACGCTTGTTAGGCAAACTCTTGATTTATCACTCACCGCAAGGATTAATGAGTGGTTATATTACGGAGGCTGAGGCCTATCTAGGTCAACGAGATTCGGCCGCACATGCTTATCAAGGCAAACGTACTCCTGCGAACGAAGCTCTTTATGGAGTTCCCGGGACGATTTACATTTATTCGATTCATTCTCGGCTCTGCTTAGATGTGGCGGCGCAAGCGCAGGACGTTCCCGAGGGGATTTTGATTCGCGGGATAGAACCAGTCCAGGGACGAGCATTAATGGAGCAAAACCGGTCTAAACATGGTTACGATTTAACCAATGGGCCTGGAAAGTTAATGGAAGCCCTGGGTATCACGGATAAGCACCTGAATGAGTTGGAATTTGGGGAAACGGATTTAGACATTGATTTAGATCATGGCAAGATTCCCAAACAAATCGTGGCGAGTGGTCGGATTGGCGTGAGCGACCGCGGGAGTTGGACGGAAAAACCGTATCGCTTCTACGTTGCTGGTAATCCGTACGTTTCCAAGTTACCGAAACGCGACTTTGACTTAGAAAATCACGGTTGGAAAAATTAACACCAAACGGACGCAGGTTCCTCAATTAGGAACCTGCGTTTTTAGTTAGGAAAAGTTAGCAAAACTAGGATTAAAGCCGAACTATTTTGCAAAACGGATTGAGATAATCCATAATTAACCGTATAATGAATAGCATCGACAAGAAATTAGAAGGAGAATTTTGCTAATGAAAAGTTTATCGGTAAAAAAAGTGGTCGCCATTGGAATTGGGGCCGCCATTTTCGTGATTTTGGATCGGTTTGCCTCCATTCCGACGGGATTTCCCAATACTAATTTAGCGACAACCTACGCTTTTTTGGCTCTCTTTGCATTGATTTACGGACCAGTGGTTGGCTTTTCGGTCGGGTTTATTGGGCATGCGTTAAACGACTTCATGATGTTTGGGAATCCTTGGTGGAGTTGGGTGCTCTGTTCCGCCTTATTTGGGCTCGTGATTGGATTCTTTGGTAAGTACTTCAAGGTGAACCAAGGAATTTTTGGCTGGAAAGACGCTGTGTGGTTTAATCTGATTCAAATTGTGACTAACTACGTTTTATGGGCGTTTGTAGCTCCGACTTTGGATATTTTAATTTACAGCGAACCCGCTAGTAAGGTTTACGTCCAAGGGTTGTTATCTGGAACCTTGGACAGCATCTCCGTGGGAATCTTAGGCACCATTTTGATTAAAGCCTACGCCGCTACTCGGGTCCGCAAGGATAGTTTACGAAAAGAGTAGGAGCTTATGACAGAACCAATCATTAAATTTAGTGATTTTTCGTTTAAATATAACAGTCAGGCGGAAGCTAACCTTACGAACGTAAATCTCGCTGTTCATCCTGGCGAAAAACTATTAATTTTGGGTCCCTCCGGAAGTGGGAAATCGACCCTGGCTAAGTGTATTAATGGTTTAATTCCAGAGGAAGATCCTGGCGATATAACGGGAACCGGGAAAATTGCCGGTCATCCGGTTGGAGCCACGTCGTTATTTGACCTTTCCTTTTCAGTTTCGACGGTTTTGCAGGACCCGGACAGTCAGTTTACGGGTTTAACCGCTGCAGAAGACATCGCTTTTATGTTAGAAAACGATGCCATGCCCCAAGCCCAGATGAAGCAGGTGGTGGCCGAGTGGGCGCACCGCCTGCAAATTAATGGGTTACTGAACCAGTCACCCCAGTCACTATCTGGAGGACAAAAACAAAAGGTTTCGTTGGCAGGAGTTTTAGTCAATCAGGCACCGATTTTATTACTAGACGAACCCTTAGCGAACCTGGATCCCGTTGCTAGTCACGAAATTTTGGCACTGGTGACCAAGTTACAAGCAGAACTCGGGTTTACTCTCGTGATGATTGAACACCGCTTAGATTTAGTTTCCTCTGTCGCTTTTGATCATGCCATCGTACTCAGCGAAGGCCGGGTAGTTAGCGATTCTGATCTGGATATATTGCTAAAAACAGAACGCTTAGAAGAAAATGGCATCGAACCGCCACTTTACGTGCGGGTGTTAAAGGCTGCGGGAATTGACGTGCAACGGCAACCGTATTTAGATCACGTTCAGCAATTAGAATTAATGCCGGCGGAACTAGAGCAAATTCATCGGTGGAGTGAAGAATCAGTTCAACAAGCGCGTCCAGAGCCTCAGGGTTCCGCATTGCTGGAACTACAAAACGTTGGGTTTCAGTATCCCAATCAGGATCACGCGACCCTGGCTGGAGTTGATTGTACCATTCACCAAGGGGATTTTATCAGCGTGGTCGGACAAAACGGAGCTGGGAAATCGACTTTGATGAAGTTAATCTGTGGTTTTTTGCGCGGGACCGGGACGATTACGTGGCAGGGCGAATCATTGGCAACTGCGTCCATTAAGGAAATTGCGGACCACATTGGGTACGTAATGCAGGACCCGAACCAAATGTTGTCACAAAAAACGGTTTTTGCGGAAGTGGCTCTGGGACTACGGTTACGGCAAGCGGAGCACATTGAAACTCAAGTGAACGATGTTTTAAAAATTTGTGGACTCTATCCATTCCGGAACTGGCCGCTCAGTGCGTTGAGTTTTGGACAACGAAAACGGGTGACGATTGCCGCGATTTTGGTGTTACATCCGCAGCTCTTAATTTTGGATGAACCCACGGCCGGACAGGATTGGCAAACCTACACGGAAATTATGACCTTTTTGGAACAATTACACCAACAAGAAATTACCATCATGTTAATTACGCATGATTTAGAACTGATGGCCCAGTATAGTAACCGGGTGTTAGTGGTGAACGATGGGAAATTAGCGGCTGACGTCACACCTAACCAGTTATTACGGAATTCCAAGTTGATGAACGCTGCACACCTTTGTTCTACCAGTTTGGCTACGTTAGCGAAGCAAGCAGGCACTACCGAAGCGAATTTGATGATGGCATTAAAGGAGAGGGGGAAACAGCATGAATGAGGCCAATACGTTAGGGTATCATCCCGGTACCACGTTTATCTACCGCATTAATGCGGCCGCAAAGCTTCTTTTTTTCCTGATTGTATCGGTGGCCTGCATGACGACCTTTGATACGCGCTTTTTGGTTTTAGTGGCTATTTTGTCACTTCTAGTTTTCAAGTGGTCTCACTTAAAGTGGCGTCAGGTGGCGTTTGTGGTGAAGTTTATTGCCTTTTTCTCGATTTTGAACGTGATTCTGGTCTTTGTCTTTTCACCGCAATACGGAGTGCATCTTTATGGTGCAAAAACGGTGCTCATTTCGGCCGGTTATTTTACGGTAACGACGCAGGAACTATTTTACCTGTTAAACGTGACCTTAAAGTACGTCTGCACGGTTCCGCTCGCGTTGGTGTTCATCATGACAACCAATCCGAGTTTGTTTGCATCCAGTCTGAATCGGTTGGGAATTAGCTACAAAATTAGCTACGCCGTGGCGCTAACACTGCGTTACATCCCGGACGTCCAACGCGAATTTGGAGACATCAAGGATGCCCAACAAGCACGGGGGAGTGAACTTTCTGCTAAAGGGAAACTGACCACGCGCTTACACGGAATTATTAATATCATTATTCCGTTGATTTTATCCAGTTTTGAAAATATCGACCGAATCAGTACAGCGATGCAACTACGTCGTTTTGGTAGCAAGAAAAAACGGACGTGGTACACTGCGCAACTCTTTCGAGGAACGGATGCACTGGTGGTAGGACTAGCAATTCTATTGCTGATGATTACCATTTTATTGTTCCAGGTTAATCACGGTCGTTTTTACAATCCGTTTCAGTGAAGGGGATGTTAATCAATTTGCGGTTTAACCATCAACTGAATTTGTGGTATCATAGTTAAGTAATGATACTAACGGGATATAGCTCAGCTTGGTAGAGCGCATGCTTCGGGAGTATGAGGTCGCAGGTTCAATTCCTGTTATCCCGATTAGAATTACGACTAGAGTGGAACTCGCGCTTGCGGGTTCCACTTTTTTTATTAATTTTGTTAATTATCACACAAAATTAAGTTTTACCCGATTGGGTATGATAAAGCGATTGTTATGGTATTTATCCAACTACCTTTAGTTATTTTTAATAAAAATAAGTGTTTTTTTAGTTGACATGTGAATAATTTAACAATATAATGAATTCGTAAAGTAAAGGTTTGGAAAGGGGAAACAATCATGAAAGCAGCTGTTGTGCGTCCGAACTCTGATGGGTACGTGGATGTCAAAGACGTTCAATTACGTCCGATCGAAGATCATGAAGCATTAGTTAAGATTGAATACTGTGGTTTATGTCACACTGATTTACACGTTGCTGCCGGGGACTTTGGTGAAGTTCCAGGTCGAATTATTGGTCACGAAGGAGTCGGAAAGGTCATTCAAGTCGGAAAAGACGTGGATAACCTGAAAGTGGGAGATCGAGTGTCAATCGCTTGGTTCTACTCTGCTGACGGAACTTGTCGTTACTGTGTTACCGGTAACGAAACTCTCTGTCGGAACGTTAAAAACGCTGGATTCAGCGTGGATGGTGCGATGGCGGAAGAATGTATCGTAGATGCCAAGTACGCTGTCAAAGTTCCTGATGGATTGGACCCAATCCAAGCCACTTCCTTAACTTGTGCCGGAGTAACGACTTACAAGGCCTTGAAGGAAGGGGACACCAAACCAGGTGACTGGGTTGAAATCGTCGGGGCCGGTGGCTTAGGTAACTTAGCCGTGCAACTGGCAAAACATGTTTTTGGGGCCCGGGTAGTGGTTACCGACGGTGATCCTGACAAGTTGAAAGCCGCTAAGGAAAACGGGGCCGATGTGGTAATTAATCGGCACGATGACGACGCGACGGAACAAATCATTAAGGCCACTGATGGTGGAGTCGATGCTTCGATCGTAACCGCCGTTAGTGCAGCTGCCTTTACCAACGCGGTGAACGCTTTGGCTCCGAACGGAACGTTGGTTGCCGTGGCTTTGCCAAAGGGTGATATGGCCTTAAACATTGATAAGACGGTCTTAGACGGAATCAAAGTCGCTGGTTCGTTAGTCGGAACTCGAGAAGATTTACGAGAAACCTTCCAATTTGGGGCCGCTGGTGAAGTGGAACCGATCGTTAGAACTGACAAATTGGAAAACATTAACCACGTGATTGACGACATGAAGGCCGGCAAGATTGTTGGTCGGGTAGTCTTTGATTTTACGGGCGCAACTGCCTAATTTATTGTAACAACCGGCAAAACGCCTTGCTCCTCAATCGGAGGGGCAAGTACTGCAGAACATGGAAGTAACCGGAGGAAAGAACATGTCTGACAAAAAAGAAGAAAAACAACTCAAACAAATTGACAATACCATCGACAAGATGGTGAAACGGGCTCACGTTGCCTTAGACGAAATGAGTAGTTTTGACCAAGCTAAAGTTGATGAAATTACGCACGCCATGGTAATTGCCGGAGTCGATGCGCACCAACGTCTTGGTAAAATGGCTTACGAAGAAACGGGACGGGGAGTCGCTGAAGACAAGGCCATCAAGAACTTATTTGCCACTGAAGAAATCTGGCACGACATTCGCAACGACAAAACGGTTGGTGTGATTGACGAAAACTCGGAAGAAGATTTAGTAAAAGTGGCAGAGCCACTGGGTGTCATTGCAGGAATTACGCCAGTAACGAACCCAACTTCCACTACGTTGTTCAAGTCCATCATTTCGATGAAGACGCGGAATGCCATCATCTTTAGTTTGCATCCCCAAGCTTTAAAGTCTTCAATTGAAGCCGCTAAAATCATGCGGGATGCCGCTGTGGCCGCTGGTGCACCTAAAGACTGCATCCAATGGATTGAAGAACCAAGTCGGGAAGCTACGAATGCTTTAATTAAGAACCCTGGCGTAGCATGTACCTTAGCAACTGGTGGTCCTGGTTTAGTTAAAGCCGCTTACTCCACTGGGAAACCCGCTTTAGGGGTGGGTCCTGGTAACGGTCCGGTTTATATCGAAAAGACCGCTAAGATTCCAGAAGCCGTGAACGATATTGTGTTATCCAAGACCTTTGATAACGGAATGATTTGTGCCACTGAAAACAGTGCCGTTATTGATGATGATATTTACGATGATGTGAAGGAACAATTGGAACGCAACCGGGTTTACTTTGTTCCAGAAGCCGAACAACAACAATTAACTGACGCAATGTTTGATAGCACTCGTTTAAGCGTTAAGGGTCCGATCGCTGGAGCAACGGCCCAACAAATTGCTGACATGGCAAACATCAAGGTTCCAAAGGACACTCAAGTGCTTGCCGTGGAAATGACAGGAATTGGACCAAAGTACCCAATGTCTGGGGAAAAATTATCACCAGTGATTTCCGTTTACCGAGCTAAAGGCCACAAAGAAGCCTTTGAAATCGTAAACAAGCTGCTGGATTACGGTGGATTAGGACACACGGCTGCCATTCAAACTCGGAACGAAGAATTAGCGACGAAGTTCGGGGTTTCTGTCAAAGCTTCTCGGATTATTGTAAACTCACCATCTGGATTAGGTGGAATTGGGAACTTGTACAACAACATGACCCCATCCTTAACATTAGGAACTGGATCATGGGGACAAAACTCAATTTCCCATAACGTAACGGATTACGACCTGTTGAACATCAAAACAATCGCAAAGAGAAGAAATAATATGCAATGGATTAAACTACCAAAAATTTACTTCGAAAAGAACTCCGTGCGTTACCTCAAGGATATGCCGGACATTCACAAAGCCTTTATTGTTACGAGTCCATCCATGGTTAAATACCATTACGTTGACAAGGTGCTCGACGAATTAAACGCTCGTGACGACGATGTCCAATACTACATCTTTGATGACATTCACGGTGAACCAACGACGGAAACGGTGGATGCTGGAGTACTGCAAATGCGTGGTTTCCAACCGGATACAATCATTGCCCTTGGGGGAGGATCACCACTAGATGCTGCTAAGATGATGTGGTTAATCTACGAAAACTCCGAAACGGACTTCTTTGGTGCCAAGCAAAAATTCTTAGACATTCGGAAACGGGCTTACCGCTTTGAAAAACCAAGCAAGTCAAAAATGGTTGCCATCCCAAGTACTTCCGGAACCGGTTCCGAAGTAACACCGTTCTCGGTTATTACGGATGCTAAGTTACACATCAAGTACCCACTGGCTGATTACGCCTTAACTCCTGATGTAGCCATCATTGACCCACAATTTGTTAAGACGGTTCCAAAGAGCACGATTGCTGCTTCTGGATTGGATGCTTTGACCCACGCCATTGAATCATACGTTTCGGTCATGGCTTCTGACTACACGCGTCCGTTGTCATTGCAAGCGATTAAGATGATTTTTGAAAACTTAACTGCTTCTTACAACGGTGACATGGAAGCCCGAGACAAGATGCACACCGCATCAACGATTGCCGGGATGGCTTTTGCAAACGCCTTCTTGGGAATTACCCACTCCATCGCCCACAAACTCGGTGGTCAATTCGGCATTACCCACGGAATTGCGATTGCAATTACCTTGCCACACGTTATTCGTTACAACTTCAAACAACCAAAGAAGATTGCAACGTGGCCGAAGTACGAATCCTTCCGCGCTGATAAAGACTATGCAGAAATTGCTCGTTACATCGGCTTAGAAGGCAACACTGATGAAGATTTAAAAGAAGCTTTGGTGCACAAAGTGATTGATTTAGCTCACTCAGTTGGTGTTACGCTGAGTCTGAAAGCGCAAGGAGTCGACCGGGAGGAATTGGAAGAAAAAGCCCAACGGTTAGCTGAATTAGCTTACGGGGACCAATGTACTACTGCCAACCCGAAGGAACCATTGATTGCTGATCTGAAAGACATCATTTTGGATGAGTACGATGGAATCGGAGTGGAAACTGAAACCGATAAAGAAGTTTAACCTAATTTAAACGAAGGCCCTCTAGCTAGGAATTCTAGCTGGAGGGCTTTTTGGTGTGGCTGCTAAAAATGGTATCATTTGAGTAACTAACTAAATCGATTAGCTTACAGGGGGCTCCCAAGATGTTGAACTTTATTACGATAGGAAGGGGTTTCCCCGTGGTCATGCTCCATGGATATGAACTGGACCGAACTAGCTTAATGCCACTACTGGAGCCCTTTTTTCAAAATCAAGCGCGTACTTACCAACGGATTTACATTGACTTACCTGGGATGGGACAGCCGCGGGACCAACTCTTTATTGATTCAGCGACAACCCTGCAAATGGTGGTACAAGTCATTAAGTCGTTACAGTTATCACGATTCGTGGTGTTAGGGCAATCATACGGCGGGTATCTAACGACAAGATTAGCCAATTACTTTCCACGGGAATTAACTGCTCAATTATTAGTAGTGCCAATGGTGGTGCCTGCAACTACTCAACGAAAACTAGCTCAATTGCAGCATACTTACGTAAGCCCAAATGCAGCCCAATTTAGCATTGGTTTTGGGGAAGTGAATGTAGTCCTTAATCAACTTAAATATCGATATTATTAACAACAGATTGCCACCGTAATGGCGCAAAACCAGAGTCCAATGTTAACTCATGCCATGCAATCTGATCGTTATGCGTTACCGGATTTAAGGGGGCAAAAGTCTGAATTAACTACCACCGCGTTGGTCGGTAAATATGACAATATCGTGGGCAATCAGGACGTGGAACGACTTCGCCAACCCTATCCCAAATTAAAGGTAAAATGCTATTCAAATTCGGGTCATAATTTGATGATTGACGAAACAGATCGTTTTTATGCGGATCTAGCCACATTTTTACAGCGATCAGTGTAAATAAAAACAGGTTTTCCTTGTCATAGGAGAACCTGTTTTTAGTTGCATTTAATGGCGGGGAGCGTAGCGATTTTGCAGCCAATAGACTAAGTAACCCAATCCAGCGATAATTACGATTAACTCGAAGCAGCCGAGGAACATTCGTCCCCAAGCGATGTTATCCGAGTTAGTAAAGATAACCGGAATTGATGATGATTGTCGTTGGATGAATTGGAGGTGTGGAGCTTGAACCTTGAGTTGACCAAAGGGTTGGTGTTTATGAATGGGTGCTAACGGCATGGAGAATTGGTTGAGTCCATCGTTAGGCACTAATTTTGTTTTTAATTGATCCGAATTCCGAAGCCAATAGTAGGGGCTTCGTTGAAAGCCTAAGGGAACGGAAGCTTGTTTTCCGTTAATCACTGGTAACTTTTGGTAGGGTAAATTCTTTCGTTGTAGATTGACCACCTGGAGCTGATTGAGGCCGTTGAGAATCTTAACGGTTTGCAAGTTTCTTTGCCCGGTAGCAGCCCCAATCACTACGGTAATGACCCGATGATTACCTTTAGTAGCGGTGGACACGAGGTTTTCACCGGCTGTGTCGCTTGTTCCGGTTTTAAGTCCATCGACCTGGAAGCCAGCGTGACTTCCCAACAGATGATTGGTAGCAGCTTCTGGAATGCCGTTCCAATTAATTTGCTGGAGAGCAGTAGTTTGGACAATTTTTGGATCTAGTTGGTAAACTTTTTGTGCAATTAATGCAGTTTCCTGGGCTGATAATTTATTTTCGGTAGCTCCGCTAAGCTGTGAATTACCTAAAGAACCTAATTCTTGGTTGGTTAAACCACAGGCATTGTAAAGCTGGGCGTTTTTAACTCCCCATTTAGAGACCGTCTGGCGCATGATTTGACCAAAATCCCCGTTGGAACCAGCAATGTAGCGCCCGAGCGCCATCGCTGCAGCATTGGCTGAGGTTACTAAACTAGCATTGTAAAGCTGTCTAACTGTATACGTTTGTCCGGTTCGCAAAGGAACGTTTGTATACAGTGGATTTTGACTTAAAGTGGCAATGGGCTGACTAATAGGCACCTTGGTGTTCCAACTGAGCTGGTGTTGCTTAATTTTTTGTAAGACAATGCCGATGGTAACTAATTTGCTAACGGAAGCGGCGGGTAAGCGCTGGTTTATGTTTTTTCCGTACAGAATTTGACCACTATTAGCATCTATGGCAATGGCACCTTTTGCTTGGGCTTGAACCTGTTGGTCGGTTATAGGCAAGTTTTGTGAATTTGAAGCTGCTTGGCTGGTAAGTAATGGTATCCCGATGCTAAGACAGGCAATTAATGAAAGTAATAATAATTTAAATGGTTGATTTTTTGCCATCATGAGCCTGCTTTCTTAAAGTAACATGAAGTAAGATGTTTAAAATTTTGTTAAGACTATTTCCATTTTAGATTTTAATGGAAAGAGCGTCAATTGGGACTGGCATAGAATAATTGTTCGCTAGAGCAGTATTTTAACCAGTTAAATTTGTTTTTCTAATAATGATTTGCAAATGATATAATAAGAGTATTAACTAACTTTGGAGGCTGAGATGGCAAAGGATATACCATATAACATTGGACTAGACATTGGAACGAGTTCGATTGGGTGGGCGATTACCGATGAAAATAATCGTTTGGTTTCTGTAAAAGGTCATTATGGAATTGGAACGCGTCTTTTTAAAGAAGGGGAATCAGCTGCAGAACGTCGCGGTTTCCGAACAACGAGGCGTCGTTTGTCACGAAGAAAGTGGCGGTTGCGCTTGTTGTCTGAAATTTTTGATGCGCCAATTGCAGAGGTGGATCAGAGTTTTTATGCGCGGTTACGCCAATCGAGCGTATCACCGTTGGACCCTAATAAAAAGCATGAGTTTGCAGGGAATATTTTATTTGATGATGCTGATTTTACTGATCAGGATTATCATCATCAATATCCCACCATTTATCATTTACGGCATGATTTGGCCACGAAAAACCAAAAGTTTGACGTACGATTAATTTATTTAGCCCTACATCATCTGATTAAATATCGAGGACATTTTTTAAATAAGGCAGCAGCGGATAAATTTAAAGTTGGTGACATTGATTTATCGGATTCTTTCCAACAGTTAAACGAAATTTTTGTTCGGCAACAACGCGACGGGTTAGAGTTAAAAACTACTGCCGATGTGAATCAACTAGTTCCAACGTTAATTGATACAAATCTCTCTAAAAGTGATCGGCAAAAGCAAATCGCTGGTGAAATTTTTGTTACAGGGGATAAAGATCAAAATCAGGCTAATAAAAAAGTTGCAACTGAACTACTGAAAGCCATTTTGGGTTTGAAAGCGAAGTTTAACGTTATCTTTGGAATTCAAGATGTCACTAACGCTAACGAATTTTCTTTAACTTTTAATAGTGATGATTTTGACGACAAAATTATGGCTTTAGGCTCGCAAATTACGGATGAAGATCAAGAGATCCTAGCAATCCTTCAAAAGCTTTACTTTGCAGTTGATTTAGCCGGGATTTTACAAAATCCAGCAGATGGATCGATGTATGAAAGTGTTTCCGCTGCCATGATTGGTCGCTATGAACAACATCATCGGGACTTAGCTCGGTTAAAACGAATGGCAGGACAACTAAAACAAGCTGGGAAAAAGCAACAAGCCAAAGCACTGAAGCAGTCCTATGCTGATTATGTTGATGGAGAAATCAGTAGTTATAAAAAGATTCCGTGGGATGAATTTACAAAACGGGTCAAGAAACAATTAGATGATTCGGAACTGGCTAATGAAATTGAAACTGAAATTGATAAAGGGCAGTTTATGCCTAAACAACGTTCTAAAGAAAATGGAGCGATTCCGTATCAATTACAACAACAAGAACTAGATGCCATTATTGAGAATCAGGGACGGTATTATCCGTGGTTATTAAAAGAAAAGGATCATTTAGATGCTTTAATTTCTTTCCGAGTTCCTTATTACGTGGGTCCGATGGTTGATCCCGAAGAAGTAAGCACTGTAGATGGGAAATTCGCCTGGATGAAACGCAAAGAACAAGGTGAAATTAAGCCTTGGAACTTTGAAGAAAAAGTTGATAAAACAGCTTCAGCCACTAATTTTATTAAACGGATGACCGCGACTGATACCTATTTGATTGGGGCTCCGGTTTTACCGAAGAATAGTTTGTTGTACCAAGAATTTACGGTTTTAAATGAGTTGAATAAGTTAAAGGTTAACGTAAATGGAAACAAAGTAGCGTTATCCCCCGATTATAAACAAGCAATTTTTAATCAGGTATACAAGAAACACAAACGGGTTTCTTTGAAACGGCTTAATGATTTTATGCAAGCGCAAGGTTGGTTTAGTACGGATGCCTATCTTTCTGGAACCACGGATCAGAAGAACGTTAATAACACGTTGGGGACCTACAATGATTTTAAAGGTATCTTTGGCGATCAACTTGATGATCCCAATCGACAAGCTGATTTAGAGCGTATCATTGAGTGGTCCACCATTTTTGAAGATGGACACATTTTTAAGCTAAAGCTAGACACGATTGATTGGCTTACCCAAGAGCAAAAGGAGCGACTGGTAAAACATCGTTATCAAGGCTGGGGACGTTTGTCCAAACAACTGTTAGCTGGGATTACCAACGCTAATGGAGAACGGGTAATTGACGTTTTGTGGAATACCCAACAAAATTTAATGGAAACGCTGGCAGATGATAGCTTCAAGGAAGCAATCCAGGAGTTTAATGGTAAAAAGTTAGACAAACAAAATGTTTCCGATATTATCGTTGATTTATATACTTCCCCACAAAACAAAAAGGCCATTCGTCAGGTACTGTTAGTAGTTGATGACATTGAAAAGGCTATGGGTCATGCTCCTGCTAACATCATGATTGAATTTGCTCGCGAAGATCGGAAGGATCACCGCTTGATTAATTCACGTTCTTGGCAATTAAATCAAATGTTTGAAAAAGCCAAGGATGAAGTTAGCGAATCCGTTCAGGATGAATTAAAAGATAAAATCAAAGACAAAGCGCAAATTAATGATCGTTTGTATTTATATTTTGTGCAAGGGGGAAAAGACCTCTATTCTGGGGAACCATTGGACATTGATCGTCTTTCTCAGTATGATATTGATCACATCTTGCCCCAATCGTTTATTCTTGATAATTCATTAGATAATCGGATTTTAACTTCACAAAGTAATAACCGAGCTAAGAAAGCTGATCAATTACCAGGTGAAATTTTTGGTCCTAAGATGAAAGGATATTGGAACACGCTCCGTGAACACGGACTAATGACCTGGAAGAAGTACAATAATTTAATGTTAACGCCGGATAAGATTAGCAAATTCGATAATCAAGGACGTTTCATTAATCGACAGTTAGTGGAAACTAGACAGGTCATTAAGCTAGTGGCAGAAATTCTGCAGAATCAGTACGGAAATGATAAGCAAACTAACATCGTGACGATTAAAGCTGATTTAACGCATCACATGCGAACCAAGTTTAACTTTTATAAAAATCGGAACGTTAATGACTATCATCATGCATTTGATGCTTACTTGTCAGCATTTGTCGGTAACTGGTTATTGCAACAATATCCGAAGTTAAAACCATATTTCGTGTATGGGGACTTTGCTAAAGCTGGAATTAAAGATTTTAAGCAGTTTAACTTTTTGTATCGCTTTGAGAAAGAACATGCAGTTGCTGAAGATGGAACGATTAAAAATGACTCGGACCAGTTACTAGGCTATATGCGTAAGGTGTACCAGCTAAAGAAAATGCTGGTGACGAAGGAACTAGAAACTAATCATGGTAATTTGTTTGATCAAACTTTAAGACCCTCACCTTTCCATGATGCCAAAGTCAAAGGGACAAGAAAATTAGTTAATATAAAAGAAAATCGCCCGAGCTCTATTTATGGTGGATATTCAGGACAAAATATTTCTTATATGTCACTTGTTAAATACAAGAAAGAAAAAATATTTTCATATAAGTTAATTGGAATTCCATTAACTATTGTAAATAAATTAGATTCAGATAATCTAATTTATAAATTTTTGCAAGAAAACTTTACTAGTAAAAACGGTAAAAAAACAGAATTTACTGTTATTCAAAAAAAAGTTTTTATTAATCAGTTAATTAGAAGTGATAGAGAACTATTTAGGTTAGGAAGTAGTAGTGAGAAACATAATGCAAGTCAATTAGTAATTTCTGATGATGTGTTAAAAACATTGAACTCGTCAATTGGTTCTTTATCTAAGGAATATTTGAAAGTATCTTTTAAAAAAATAATTAGAACAGCATATGAATTTATGCCGATGTATAAACTCGATAATGTTGATAATATTATTGAATCTTTTGAAAGCATAGAAGATAAAAATGAAATGTTAAAATTAATAAATGGTTTATTAATTGGGCTGCATGCAAATGCAAGTAGAAGTAATCTGGCAATAATTGGGTTAAGTAGTACATTTGGTAGATTCAACTGTAGATCAGGGATAACTTTTAATGCTAATGATGAATTCATTTACCAATCACCAACCGGATTATTTTCACGTAAAGTTAAAATTTCTGATTTGTAAAACTTAAGTATCAAAAAGGGACACTATCAGATGATAGTGTCCCTTTCCATTTATGTACGGCCCTTAAGGACTCACAAGGATAAACTCTGCCAAAGGCATTGTTTGATTTTAACTCAGTATGTCATTTCAATGAGATCAAAAATCGTTGGCATCCCAACCAACAAGATAAATATAACGACTTTTCTAACAAAAGTCAAGGAGGTAAGTAGATGGGGTGGAGAAGTATTGTGGTGACCCAGCACGCAAAAATTTCTTATTCGGGACGGCGAATCATTGTGCAAACGAATCAAAACATCAATGAAATTCCGATTGATGACATTGAAGTGCTTTTGATTAGTACAACCCAGGCAGTCATTACGGCTCGGGCTGTCAGTGAACTAGCTCGGGCGGCGGTTAAAGTGATTTTTTCGGATGACACTGGAGAACCGGTTTGTGAAACCGTTGATTATTTGCCCAATAATCGGAGTGTATCGTTGTTACAACAACAATTTAATTGGGATGTTACTCGTAAAGAAATGCTTTGGACCTGGTTAGTAACTGCTAAGATTCAAATGCAAATTACGGTGTTGCAAAAGCAACAAATTGATACCAGCGAATTAGATTATGAGTTTCATAAAATTGAAGTTAACGACATTAGTAATCGGGAAGCAGTTGTAGCGCGTAAATATTTCCCGTTGTTATTTGAAACTGGTTTTGAACGCCGTAATTTTCAGCCGGCTAACGCAGCTTTGAACTATGGTTATTCAATCTTATTGTCATTTATTAATCGAAACATTGTTGCCACTGGTTGTTTAACTCAGCTAGGAATTCATCATCATAATGATGAGAACCAATTTAATTTGGGTTCCGATTTAATGGAGCCCTTTCGACCAATTATTGATTGGTGGGTTAGTGAACAAGATATTAGTGAACTGACGCCGGAAATTAAAATCCAGCTAGTTGATTTATTGAATTTAGAATTAAAGTTTAACGGAAAGAATACCATTTTGCGGAACGCATTGAAAAACCACGTGACTAATTGCGTTAGTTATTTAAACGGAGAGCGGGAAACAGCCAAAGTAGAGGTGGAATTAGGAGATGAGATATCGGATCATGCGCTTAATCGTAATGTTTGATTTACCCGTAGATACTAGTGAGGACAAAAGAAATTACCGAAAATTTCGCAAAGAATTAATTAATGAAGGTTTTTTAATGATTCAGTATTCTGTGTACGCACGAGTTTGTGTTACAAAACAATCAGCCCAGTTTACGGAAAATCGAATTAAAACCTTTTTACCACCGCGAGGATTAATTCAAACGCTGACTGTTACGGAAAAACAATATAATAGCATGCATTTCTTGGTTGGGGATCAAAAAGATGATGTACGAAATACTTCGGATCGGACGGTCGTAATATGAAAATCACTTTGTATCCGCATGATCCCTTTTCAATCGAAAAGGGAATTCCAACTATCATTCGTACCAACAACCAATCTTTTTACACGGATTTAATGACAGGGATGCAGAGAAAGGAAAACGTGGTTTTAAGTGAAGCGGATGAAAAATTAGACATTAACAATAATCTCGATTTTTTAGAGAATATCATTGCAAATGCAGATATTTTTCAACCTTTCAAGCTTAAGATGGAAAAAGAAATTTTAGATAATCTAAATGAGAAAGAGCGCCAACGACTTTATCAATTAGATCGAGAAATGAAAAGTATTTTCTTAAGTTCATCATATTTAGAAGATTTCCCAATGTCAGTTGATGATGAATGGGATTTAAAAAAGCAGTATAAATACTGTGGGGTCAGCTTTTTAAATAATTCATTATCTTCACCGTATGATATAATTAAGGAAGTTCTTAACTTATATCATAAATTTAATTCTAGAAAGTTGATCGTTCTTAATGATTTATTCAATTATTTAGATGAAAAGCATCAAATTCAGATCTTTAACTTGATTAAACAGTTGGAATTACATGTCTTACTATTAGATTTTTCCTGGCAACCATACTCCCAATTGCTGGAAGAATGCCGTTATTACAGCGTTGATAAGGATTTTATTATCTTTGAGCGCTGATTGTTGAAATATTACAGACGGTTTTAGAAGTATGTCATTTCAATGAGATTAAGAACCGGTAAAGAAGTGATTGAGTTTCGAGCTGGGTTTTAGAAGTATGTCATTTCAATGAGATTAAGAACTCAGATTGATAATCTGAAAAAGCTGATTTCGTTTTAGAAGTATGTCATTTCAATGAGATTAAGAACTAATCATAATCTATTTAACGATTATAATCTGTTTTAGAAGTATGTCATTTCAATGAGATTAAGAACATTCTGATTTAGAGCCTGCTCATCCAAATAGTTTTAGAAGTATGTCATTTCAATGAGATTAAGAACTATCAACCTGCTGACTTTCGGCAGTCCGCAGTTTTAGAAGTATGTCATTTCAATGAGATTAAGAACACATGCAGGAAATTAATACCAGGACTCCCCGTTTTAGAAGTATGTCATTTCAATGAGATTAAGAACTTAGTTCTTGTTATAATAAAGATGCGGAGGGTTTTAGAAGTATGTCATTTCAATGAGATTAAGAACCACACTGTACTTCTTTGGATAGCCCTTTAGGTTTTAGAAGTATGTCATTTCAATGAGATTAAGAACCCCCGTTGGTTGTTGCGTTAGCACAGTACCGTTTTAGAAGTATGTCATTTCAATGAGATTAAGAACAGAGTAAAGAAAGACAAAAACAAGAACAAAGTTTTAGAAGTATGTCATTTCAATGAGATTAAGAACACGCAACTCGTCGGCCAGGTAGTCCCAACCGTTTTAGAAGTATGTCATTTCAATGAGATTAAGAACGGAAATTGATCCGATTAAGAACGCAAGAACGTTTTAGAAGTATGTCATTTCAATGAGATTAAGAACGGTTACTGAGCTTACCGGCTCATTAGTTTGGTTTTAGAAGTATGTCATTTCAATGAGATTAAGAACTAAAATTATGATTAATTCTGCCATGATGCGGTTTTAGAAGTATGTCATTTCAATGAGATTAAGAACACTACTCAATCGGGTTGAGAAGCCCGTTAAGTTTTAGAAGTATGTCATTTCAATGAGATTAAGAACTTCTTTTTTTGTTAAGTCGATAATTCTGTGGTTTTAGAAGTATGTCATTTCAATGAGATTAAGAACAAATAAAGCAGACAAACAGATGAAGCTAACGTTTTAGAAGTATGTCATTTCAATGAGATTAAGAACCGAAAGTTACTGCAACGCCTGGACGCTTGAGTTTTAGAAGTATGTCATTTCAATGAGATTAAGAACCAAGTTCAACGGAGACACACAACTCGGTATGTTTTAGAAGTATGTCATTTCAATGAGATTAAGAACCAAATGCAAATCCGGGGCCGACTTCTTTTCGTTTTAGAAGTATGTCATTTCAATGAGATTAAGAACCCATTCCGGCAGGACGTAATCGGACAAAATGTTTTAGAAGTATGTCATTTCAATGAGATTAAGAACTAAAAACGATGTGGTTAATCAAATTAACGTGTTTTAGAAGTATGTCATTTCAATGAGATTAAGAACCAACTTTGACAATCACAAGCATTAAAAAGAATCAGTGTAAATTAAATTTAAGCATCTTAAAAGAAGGGGAAGTTAACCATGAAAATTATGATTATCGGGGCTACCGGGATGACCGGAAAAGAGCTCGTTGCAGCAGCAATTGATAATGATTTACAGGTAGTCGCTAACGCACGCAATCCACAAAAATTAGCTGACTTACAGACGGAATTTCCTGGGATCGAAGTTCTGGCCAAGGATGCCTTTGCGCTGGAACCAACTGATTTTAATGACGTTGATGTGATCATTGATGCCTTTGCTACGACGCCTGACCAAGCTTATTTACACGTTGATTTGGCCACTAAATTAATTGCGATGTTTAGAAATAGTGAAAAACGACTAGGCTTCATCTTAGGAGCCGGTAGTCTGTATACGGATCAAAGTCAACAACGCTTGGCTTACGATGATATTAAAGATGATAAAACGACTAAGCCGTGGCGGGCCATTCCTGAAAATCAACTATATGAATTAGAATTCTTACGCAACGTTAAAAACGTCAGCTGGTTTGGTGTATCTCCAGGATTTAACTACGTTCCTGGTAAAAAGGCAGATCACATCATTGAAGGAACTGATTACCTGTTGTTCAATGACAAGCATGTTTCTGAAACCACTGCACAAACGATGGCAGACAGTGTGATTCAAGAAGTATTACATCCAAAGCACCGGCAGACCCGTTTCACGGTCATTAACGGGTAGATAATTAAATTATTCGATTAGAAAACAAAAAGCAAGCCGGATAAGCTTGCTTTTTTACTGGTTAAGTTATTGTTATCGAGATTTAAACAGTCGAAGTGGCAGCGCAATTACCATTAACTCAAGCCAACTAATCAAGAGACAGATGCAGATTAAAATCAGCAGCACTAACCACACGATACCGGTTAACAGAACAAACTGATCTAGTGAGTTTCCAAAATTAGGTTTGACTAGTTTGACACCCGTGATCACGATGCTTAGGACGATGACAAGGAACAAGTAAACCTTGGCTCCCTGCCAGGAACTTTTCAAATCAGCAGTTGAGAGACTAAACGTAGTGGTACTGATGGTTCCGATTAACAGTAATAATAAAACTTGCTGCCACCAAGAACTGGTGAGAACAGCAGTTACAGTTTCTCCCAACCAGGTTTGGGCGGTTTGCCAGGCAAACTGAGCATAGGAGATCAATGGTTGTTGCTGGTTAATGAATTCCGGAGCACCCACTGGCGTGTAGTCCGGATGACACAAAAATTGAATGAGCAGCGTCAAAACGAAGATGCCACTGAACATGGGAGCTAAGCCGATGAAGAAATTACCCAGGGCCTGGTACCAATTGCGGGGATTATAATTGGATGCTACACTCCCCAAGGAGCCATCTCGATTGCCCGACAGGTTCAGCAATTTAAAGGAACCGATGCGGTGCATGAAGAGTAACGCAAAGACGAGGTGACCTAGTTCGTGGATAATGACTCCAAGCCCACCGACCCAGTACTGGGCACGTTCGCTGAAGTTAACCACGAGGGTTCGTTGCACCACGCGAGCTAAATGAGAAGTCAGCCACCCCACTACGAGGGGCCACGCAATTAAGACGACGATGAAAAAGAGGGCTAGTTTGCCAGCTTGTAACGTTAGACTTTCTAAAACTGTCGTATTGATGAGGACACCCCGATTTCGTTAGTAGTATGACTATTATACGGAAAATGAAGGCCGAATGTGGCAGCAACGACTCATGATGATAATTGACAGGAACCGGGGACTATAAGAAAATAGCGCTATGTAGACGAAACGCACAGAATTGAGGCCAACTTATCCATGAAAAAAACGCACTTCCTAGGCTTTCTGACCACGCTGATGGTGAGCTTGCTGCTACTGGTGACCGGGGTCCACGCTGCGGATCATCAGAGTACCTTTGTGAATGATGATGCCGGGGTTCTCTCAGACACCACCTTGCAAATGGTTGATGACCTAAATCAGAATCAGCTGCGCCAAATTAAAGGGAAACCACAGTATGCAGTAATTACAAAAAATGGGTTACCCCAACAGCAAAATATTGATGACTATGCTATCGATCAAGCTCGGCGTTTAAAACTAGGCCGAGCTGGCTGGCACAATGGAGTTTTGTTAGTTATTAACGTTAAACCGGGACAGCACGAAGCTCGCTTAGAGGTGGGGACCGGGTTACAGGGCGCGCTTCCCGATGGAGCCGTTTCTCAGATTTTCACCAACCAACAGGTGCAAAGTAGTTTGCACCAACAAAATTACGACCAGGCGGTACAAACGATTAGTAATTTGGTGGCCCAACGATTAAAGCAACAGCAAAGTAACATTTACACTCCGGGCCAAACCCAGCAACAACAAGCCCGCGCCCAAACTAACCGGGCGGATCAAGCAGAACGGCACAAAAATCTCGTATTTGTGGCATTGCTGTTAGTTCTAGTTGGAATCGTGGCGTTGATCTTTTCGCTGAAGGGACGTCGTCATTACAGCCGTAAGTCCTATGATCGCAAGGTGATTGATTTTCTGCAAAAGCAACAGCTTCCGACTACCGATGAGGTTTTAATTAATCGGATAGTTGATAATCTGACGGCTAAGCAAAAACGGCCGACTTCCGAGGCGTTATGGCAGGCCCTTAACGAAGAAAACTTGAAATTGCATGGCATTAACAAGGTGGTTTTCTTTCCTAATCTAGCGAAGGGACCCGTAGCCGTGACGGATTACCAGCAACAAGTTACACAATATGAACATGAGAAGGCTACCCGTGAACAGAAGGTAAAACAAGCAGCTTTGCAATACCTCAAGCAACAGAATTATCCTGATGATCCCGAGGTTTTCATCGTCGCATTACTGGGAACTGATGCCGCCCGAAGCTACATTGAGACGGGCGCTGATTATCCAGCAGTGGAAGCCACCATTGCAGACCAATTCCGGCGGCACATGCTGATTAATTTCATGCAAACTGATTCTCAAATGCAGCAACGGATGCAGAACAAGGGGGCCACCGGGTCTTACTCTAGTTACGTCAATCGGATGAGTAGCAGACGAGTGAACCAGATTTATAACGGCGGCAATATCAGTCGGATGCTGTTGTGGGGAGCCGTTGCCGGGTTGTTAGGTTCCATGTTTTTGAATCGCGACCATCATGATGACCACTGGGGTAGCGGTTCCTCATTTGGAGGCGGGAATGACTCCGGTTTTTTTGACAGTGGCGGTGATAATTCTGGCGGATTCTTTGGTGATGGATTTGGCGGAGATTCCGGCGGTTTTGACGGCGGTGGTGGCGACTCTAGCGGGTGGTAACCCAACCGCAAAGCCGGTATAATGTGGAAATAGGAATGCCGAACTTTAGACATGGAGGAAACAACATGAAACTGAAAAAAGGATACGTGATTACGGGGATTATCGTTGTAGTCGTGGTAATCTTGGGTGGATGGCTAATTTCAACCAGTAATGGCTTTGTCCGCAGCCAGCAGCAGATTAAGCAGGATCAAGGAAACCTGGAAGTGCAACTTCAACGGCGGGCTGATTTAACCCCGCAATTAGTGAGCACGTTACAAGGTTCCATGAAAAACGAGCAAAAGATTTTTGGCGAAATTGCTGCTTCCCGGAATCAATATGCGAATGCGAAAAACCTGAAAGACAAGAACCAGGCCGTGCAAAACATGGACAAGCAAACGAACGTCTTGTTAAACGCGGTTCAGGAAAATTATCCGACCTTGGCGAGTTCCAACCAGGTTTCGGAGTTGATGACCCAGATTGAGGGTAGTGAAAACCGGGTTAGTCAAGCACGGCGCGACTACAACCAGGATGTCACTGCCTACAACACTAAGATTGCGGTATTTCCTGGCAATGTGATTGCGAACATGAAGGGACTCAAGCCGTACGATGAGTTTAAGGCCGATCCGAGTGCGCAAAAGGCGCCCAAGATTAATTTAAATACGGATAAATAAGCGAAAAGCAGTCATTGGCGACTGCTTTTTTACGTCAGGTGATTTATATGAATTTTAGTGAAGAGTATCAACAAATAAAAAATTATGATTATAATCAATTGATTGAATTTTTGAAAAATAAGTATGGAGACATTAATGAATCGTATTTTATTAAATCGAATTGTAAGTCTATTAATAAAAGAATTAAAAGAGGAAATGAAGGATTAGATATCCATCATATTATGGAATGTAAGGTAATATTGCTAAATAATAAAATCCAAGCTTTAAATAATCCATGGGAATATCAGCTGGGGAAAAATCTAGTATATGCAAACTTTATTGAGCATTCATTGCTACATGCTGTGATTCATGAAGAATTTGATCCTGATGGGGCAGTTCTAGGATTAGGTTTTTTTGTACTTCAATCTAGATTTTTAAAAGATGCTATTTTGCATTATAAATTTAATCGGCAGTATTATCAGATTAAAGCTAAATTAGTTAATGATAATTTGGAAATTGTAAAAGAAATATGGGGACGTGCTGGGTTCGAAATTGAAACTGATTACGATAAATTAATTGAAGATGAAAAAGAGTACCAAAAACAAAGACTTCAAAGATTAAAAAAGTATTATTTAGATTCATTAAATTATTCACATGAATTTTTGGAGATTAAAGATCGAAGTTCTAAAAACTTATCAAGAAAAGAATTAATTGTCTATATGAATAATATTAGATATAAAGATTATCGAAATGCTGGACCTAATTATATAAATTTTACAAGAGATAAGATAATTGATGAATTAGATACAATGGCAAATACTTTGATTAATACAGACAGCTTTGATGATTATTTAAAATTAATAAATAATTAAAAAGGTAACTATTGCAAATTTTTGCAGATAGCTACCTTTTTTACTTTTATTGATAAGTAATCGTCATGAGGCATTTATAGTAATTCAGGCTAGCAACGTTGGTATCCAGAATTTCGTAACCGTCGTATTGCATGCCACTCATGACTTCTTCAATGATCTGATTGGTATCCTTGTCAAAGAAAAAATTAAAGCCACTTAGTTTAAAGGCGATTACGTGTTTGTGACCATCTCGTTGGGCTAATCCGGGTTTTAGCTTTTCGTAATGAGATGCATTGGAAAAAATGGGCATAAGCTCTCCTTTAAAAATATAATTAGGTTAGTCCTAAAATACCATAAACTAATGACGAAAAATACTAATTTTTGATCCTTTCTAAATCAGAATCAGCTATAATTGAATTAAATTTAAGCTTACGAGGAGGCAGAACGTGAAACAAACTAGGAGATGGCTCCTGCTCATCGTGAGCTGTTTATTGGTAGTAACGTTGGTCGGTTGTCGGAATTTTTCCTTCACCGCTCAGGGTCATGACTACGTAAAGGTTTATGATGCCAAGGGGCACTTATTGAAACATACTAACAAGTTGGGGAAACTGCGGCAGTTAGCGGATAATAAGTATCATTCCGTTAAGCATGTGCCAGTTCCCAAAGATGCCCAGGAAAACTACCGCTACGTGATTCACCAACGTAAGCATAATTTGCAGTTGCAGGTAGTCGTCTATGCCAACTACAAGTTAGCTAAAATTAGTGGAGTACCAATCTTAGGAAGTGGTACCATTGACTTGAACCAGCGGCAGTTTGAAGTTCTTAATGATCCAGACCGCACGCTGGCATATTAAAGGGGGATTATCTAATGCGAGTAACAATTTTAGCGGCTGCCGGACAGATTGCGGAACTGGTAACCAAGAACTTGATGACAGAAACTGACGATCAATTAACCTTAGTGGCCCGGGAAGCAGATTCCCGGTTGACGATTACTGATGCCGAACGAGAAAATTTAGTGGATTTAGACGTTAACGATGTTAATGGATTAGCGGCTACTCTGCGAGGGGAGGATCTTGTCTTGTTGGCCACTTCACCAGATGAACGCATGGCTGACAGTGTGATTAAAGCGATGGATCAAGCTGGAGTAAGTCGGTTAATCGTGACCGGGGCGATTGGTGTCGAAAATGAAGTTCCTGGTAAGTTTGGAGAATGGAATCTCCGCATGGGCGGGGACTTGTTAGCCGCCGTGGTTGACGGATTCCATGCAATTGAAAATAGTGATTTGGACTACACCTATCTGCGGATGACATGGCTCTACAACGATCCTCGGAAAAAGGACTACGTGATTACGGAACCGGGGAAACCCCAACCCGGAGTACAGGTAACCCGGACGGCTGTTGCCAACTTCTTAACTGAACTGATTAAGAGTGGTGCCCAGGAATATCAACGCGCTTCGATTGGGATTTACGAACCCGGTTCGGATCAGTACGACAAACCCACATTTTACTAAAAATCAGGTTGAAATTAGCAATCTGGTTTTTATTTTGCAAAAATGTTGACACGGTGTCACTACCGTGGTAAATTATTTGTAAATAAAGTTAGCAAAGGGAGGAAACAAAAATGCCCACTAGTACATTTGAAAAATTACCTAATGAAAAGAAAGAACGGATTAACACTGCCTTACTAAAGGAATTTTCGGCTTATTCCCTTGCAGAGGCGCAGGTCGCTCGGATCGTTGATGATGCAGAAATTTCGCGTGGTTCGTTTTATAAGTATTTCAATGATATTTCCGATGCTTATCGGTATGAGTTTGGCCAGGTGATGTCTAGCTTGCACGCGCCGTTTAAACAAGGAGCCTCAGCCACGGACGTTACAGAAATCGTCCGGATGGTGGAACAATTCGTTTCCGAAAGTAATCGGAGTGAGTACCGCGAGTTCATGCGGCTCTATTACCAACGTAATCAGTACTTGTTGCCCACTGACATCTCGCCGCGGACGCCGACGGAATTGGAGTGGGCTAGTTCGGTGCTTGTGCACCAGAGCATTAAAGAGATTCTCTTGAATCCTGACCAGCAAACCCAGTATTTAGAAAGGCTGGAGCGGGTTTTACAACAATTATTTCACTAAGGAGGGAGCAACATGTTTTTAGCACTCAAGGAAATTAAGTATTCCAAACTACGTTATGGACTAATCATGACGATGATTCTTTTGATTAGTTATTTGATTTTCATTTTAACCAGCTTAGCGGTGGGGCTGGCGTCTCAAAATACCCAAGCGATTAAAAGTTGGAATCCCACGCGAATTGTCTTGAATAAGAATTCCAACGTGAACGTGGGACAGTCCTTAATCATGAAGAGCGATTTAGACAAGATCCATTTGAATCCGAAACAGGAAGCTGTGATTGGGTCAGTGCCGGTCGTAGCCACCGGAAAACACGAAAAGATTTCTTCCCAATTTATGGGAATCGATCCGAACCAGTACGTTTCTAAGGACCTGCGGTTAACCAGCGGTCATAAAGCACGGAATCAAAATCAAGTGGTGGTAGACCAAAAGTTCCAGCAAGCGGGGTATCATCTGGGAGACAAGTTGCAGTTTAATTCATCTCAGGAACGTTACCAAATTGTTGGATTTGTAAAAAATGCAAAGTTTAACATTGCTCCAGTTGTATACGGATCATTACCAACTTGGCATACGCTCCGGAATCTCGATAATCGCTTTGCCGGGAGTGCCGTGCTAAGTAAGAAAGCAGACTTCCAGATTCCTAGTAACCAATTACATTCATATTCGACTAAAACAGTGGTTAATAACCTTCCTGGTTACACCGCTCAAACGTTGACCTTTACCCTGATGATTGGGTTCTTGATGATTATTTCCCTGATTATTATTGCAGTCTTTTTATACATATTGACGATGCAAAAACTACCAAATTATGCCGTTTTACGGGCCCAAGGAATTCCAGCCGGCAAGTTAGTGAAAGCAACGATGGCGCAAACCTTTATTTTAGTGGTAACTGGAATTGGCGCCGGTTTCTTGTTGACCGTCGGAACTTTACTGGTCCTTCCCAATGCGGTTCCAGTGGCCTTTAGTTTCCCGATTATGTTAGGAACGGTAGCTGGCTTACTGGTAACTTCCATGTTGGGAGCCTTACTACCAGCCCTGTTAATTGTACGAATTGATCCAGCGGATGCGATTGGAGGATAACGATGGCAAGCATTGAATTAAAGAACATTACCAAGAGTTTTGGCACGGAAGAAAATCGGTATCGGGTGTTAGATAATGTGAATTTTACTAGCAATGCTGGGGAAGTTACGATTATTACTGGACCATCTGGATCTGGGAAAAGTACGCTTTTAACAATTATGGGAGCGCTCCGGAATCCAGATGACGGAGAAGTCTGGCTGGATGGGACCCAGGTTAACCAACTCAGCAGTCGGGAACAGGATCATTTTCGATTAGAAAAAATTGGCTTCATTTTACAGGCTCATACGTTGGTTCCGTTTCTAACGGTTAACGCTCAGTTCCAATTGGTTGACCAGGTAAAACCCACGGGGAATTTGGCTGGAGAACAGTTTGACCAGCTCCTCCAAACCCTGGATGTTAGTCAACTGTTGCAGCAATACCCAGCTGAACTGTCGGGGGGACAAAGTCAGCGGGTGGCGATTGCCCGAGGACTGTACACGCAACCAGCTGTAATTTTAGCCGATGAGCCAACGGCCTCATTGGACGAAAAACGAGTTTATAAAGTTTGTGAATTATTGGCTTCCGCGGCCAAACAGCAAGGTCGGGCGGTCGTGGTTGTGACCCACGATGAGCGAATGCACGATTATGCGGATCACATTTATGAACTGGTGGATGGCAACTTAACCAAACAACGTTAAAAAGCAAAAGACCTGCAGCTAATCTAGTTGCATGTCTTTTTAGTTATGAAATTAGAATAAACAAAAAGCCCTCCCACGGGAAGGACTTTGAAAAAGATACTGACGTGGCTGGGCTCGAACCAGCGACATCCTGATTAACAGTCAGGTGTTTCTACCAACTGAACTACACGCCAAGAAGTGAAAATGATAACCAGCGACTGCTGGGACTGCTGTGGCTGGGCTCGAACCAGCGACATCCTGATTAACAGTCAGGTGTTTCTACCAACTGAACTACACAGCAAGGAGTGAAAATGAAATTCGCTAACTGATTGACTTAGCGAATAACTATATTTTAGCAACTTAGTTCGGTTTTGACAACCTTTTTTTGCAAAATAAATTAAATTGTTTGGTTATCCGTACAATTTAAATCAAAATGGAATGTAATGTTCACTAATTAGTGTTTGCTTTTGAGCTGAAACGGGTCTAAATTAAGATCAACGTTAGCAATAAAGGAGGATTTTATAATGGCAGATTACATTCATGAACTGCGGGAATTGGTTGGACATCGTCCGTTAATTTTGAATACGGCCAGTGGCGCACTTTTAGACGAGCAAAATCGGGTACTACTGCAGGAACGGACCGGTAAAAACGATTGGTGTTTTCCGGGGGGTTACATGGAATACGGCGAACGAATCGTTGAAACCTTAAAGCGAGAATTTAAAGAGGATTCCGGCTTAGACGTGGAACCCATTCGACTTTTACACGTTTTTGACGGCGATTGTTTCAAGTACCCCAATGGCGATGAGGTGCAATGCATCACTAATTTCTTTCTGGTCCGCAAAACGGGTGGTCAGTTGCTGGACCATCAAACAGATGAAACTAGTGACTTGCGCTACTTTCCGTTGACCGACTTACCACCATTTTTTAACCACCAATCAGAAAAGATGGCCCAAGCGGTTATTGATTATTTAGCGCAAACGAAGAGCTGATCGGTTCAGCTTTTTTTAATTTGGTAATTATCAACAAAGTGGTAGCCAAACCCGCGAACCGTCTTAATGTGTTCCGGATGCTTAGGATCCGCTTCGATTTTATCGCGAAGGTGGCTGATGTGAATGTCGACCATTCGCGATGTTTCAGAAATATCATACTGATCGCCCCAAACGCCCTCCAGTAACTGAGCCCGGCTCAGAACTTGGGGAGCATGTTCGATTAGATACAATAGCAATTTCAATTCCTTAGGAGTGAGACCCAGGTCTTGATTTTGTTTAAAAGCCTTGTACTTTTGGCGGTCAATCACGACGTCATCAAAACGTAAATTAGGGCGGTTTGGTGATTGTGGGGACTTAGTTTGGGATAGTTGCATATAAAGCTGGTGCTTTTGCTCAAACCGGGCTAACAATTCGAATGCGTCCCACGGAGCGACCACGTAGTCGTCAAAACCGGCTTGAAAAATAGTGGTGGCTAGTTTCGGAGAATTAGCCAGAATGATGATGGGAAGCTGGTTCATGTGGCGGAACTCGCGCAACTGGGTTTCAAATTGGTCCAGTGGGAACGCCGTGAGATCCCACAGCAAGCCACTACTTTGTTTTTGTTCCATTACAGAAGCCACTTGGGTTGGATCATCAACGGTATCAACAAAAAAATCATGATCATTAAAGGCTTGCCCTAAATCAATGGCTAAACGGAGTTGTTTGGTTACTAACGTTACGTGCTGCACACGCTCACCTCAATTTTTACATAATCTTTACATAAAGCACACAGGACCTTTACATTGATTAATTATACTTAGTTTTGTAATGAAATACAGGAATAAGAGGGAGGCACCTATGCGATTAAGCAAGTTGATCCCCGTGGGCTTAGCCGCGGCGGGCATTTTATTGTTAAGCGGTTGCGGAACGAAGAACAAGGAAAATGCAGTAACCGTTGTAGGTTCAACGGCGATGCAACCTCTGGTGCAAAAAGCCGGGAGTGATTTTCAAGCCGAACATAAAAATTATACGATTACCGTCCAAGGAGGCGGTTCGGGAACGGGACTTAGTCAAGCTGAAACCGGCGCGGTCAACGTGGGAAATTCTGATATTTTTGCCGAGCAAAAGGACGGAATCCATGCTAATAAGTTGAAAGATCATCAGGTTGCTGTGGTGGGAATTGCGCCGGTAGCCAACGAAGAAAATGGGGTCAAAAACCTGACGGAACAACAATTAGAAAAGATTTTTACCGGAAAGATTAAAAACTGGAAGGAAGTTGGTGGTAAGGACCTCCCAATTATCGTGATTAACCGGGCCCAGGGAAGTGGAACCCGCAAGACCTTTGAAACTAAGGTTTTAAAGGGCCAGCAGCCGGTGAAGAGCCAGGAACAAGATTCGAACGGAACCGTGAAGAAGATTGTTCAAAACACGCCGGGAACGATTAGCTACCTATCGCTTCCATATTTAAACAAGCAGATTAAAACGCTGAGTGTCGATGGAGTTGAACCAACAGCAGCTAACATTACCACCAACAAATGGGAAATTTGGTCTTACGAACACATGTATACTTCTAAACATCCCAGCAAGGCGACCCAAGCTTTTGTTAACTACCTGATGTCCAAACCGGTGCAGTCGAAACTGGTGAAGGAAGCAGGGTACGTGAGCGTCCATGACATGAAAGTCCACATGACGCCGGATAACCGGGTCTTGCCGGGTCAGTAGTAAAGGAGGAAGCGATGAATAACATTCAAAAAAGATTATTAAAACCGAGCGCTGCAACCCATCAGGACCGCCGGGGACGCTTGATTAGTTTCGTTTGTGTCAGCTTTATCATGATCTTAACGGTTGCTATCATTGGATTTATTGCAATTCATGGGTTGGCTACCTTTACGGATAACCACATCTCGGTTTGGGACTTTTTAACGAAGAGTGATTGGAATCCGGGGCAAATGGGACCTAATGGAAAACCTGAGGTCGGCGCCCTCGCTATGATTGTGGCGTCGTTTGCAGTAACCCTGTTAGCAGCGCTCTTTGCCACTCCCTTTGCCGTGGCCGTAGCGGTGTACATGACCGAGCTGGCGCCGAAAAAAGGAGCCCGAATGTTACAACCCGTGATTGAATTGTTAGTTGGGATTCCGTCCGTTGTGTATGGATTTGTCGGCTTGGTGGTAATTGTCCCCGCCATCCGGACGGTCTTTGGCGGAACGGGATTCGGGGTGTTAGCCGGATCAATTGTCCTCTTTGTAATGATTCTGCCGACGATTACTTCCCTCACGATTGACAGTTTAAAACAGGTTCCTGGGTATTACCGGAATGCTTCGTTAGCGCTAGGAGCCACTAGATGGCAAACGATTTACAAAGTAATTTTACGGGCTGCATTACCTGGAATTATGACAGCGGTGGTCTTTGGAATGGCGCGGGCCTTTGGAGAAGCTTTGGCCGTACAAATGGTAATTGGGAACGCAGCAATTGTTCCTACCAGCCTGACTTCGCCCACGTCAACGTTGACCAGCCAATTAACCTCCCAGATGGGGGATACCATCATGGGAACCTTGCCCAACAACGCTTTGTGGTCCTTAGCACTGGTCTTACTGCTGATGTCTGTCATCTTTAACGTGCTGGTGAAACTGATTGGAAGAAGAGGGGAGCTGAAATAATGAACGAAAGCACTACTAAAGCTAACCGGGTGAACCGATGGGCCTTATGGGTAATCAAGGGCATGGTGGGCATCGTGGTCCTGATTTTAATTGCCTTACTGGGTTACATCCTGATTACCGGATTGCCCCACATTTCCTGGCACTTTTTGACGTCACCGTCCAAAGAATTTGGTGCGGGTGGAGGGATTGCCAACGAACTCTTTAATTCGATTTACATTCTAGTAATTACGTTAGTCATCTCTTGCCCATTGGCACTGGGGGCCGGAATTTATCTCTCTGAGTTTGCCAAACCATCTTGGTTAACCAGCACGGTGCGAACGTTAATTGAAGTGTTAAGCTCATTGCCTTCAATTGTAGTTGGCCTGTTTGGATACTTGGTTTTAGTCATTAAATTTCAGTTGGACTTTTCCATTATTTCAGGAGCATTTGCTTTAATGTTTGTTAACATTCCGTTGTTAACGAGAAATACGGAGGAAGCCCTCACGGCCGTGCCACACTCACAGCGAGAAGCAGGATGGGCGCTAGGATTGTCACAATGGCGGACGATTACCAAGATTATTTTGCCCGCGGCCGTGCCCGGATTAGTGACCGGAGTGATTTTGAGTGCCGGCCGAATCTTTGGAGAAGCCGCCGCACTAATTTTTACGGCGGGTCAAAGTACACCAGTAATTAGCTACAGTAACTGGAATCCGTTTAGCCAAACTAGTTTTTTAAATCCGATGCGGCCCGCTGAAACGTTGGCCGTGCACATTTGGAAGCTGAACACGGATGGGATTACACCCGATGCAGACCAGATTTCTAGTGGAGCATCGGCCGTCTTGATTATTGTGATTTTACTAATTATTCTGTTATCGCGTTATCTTGGGAACTACTGTTACCGCAAGATGAGTGGTACCAAGTAGGAGAAAGGAGTCCCCGTGGCAACTTATAACTTAGAGGAACACTATTTAACCGAGGTTCCAGATCCGATTGCGTTAGAAACTAAACACCTAGACGTTTTTTACGGTAGCAAGCAGGCAACGTTTGATGCTAACCTACGCTTTCCGAAGAATCAGATTACTGCTTTGATTGGGGCATCTGGATCCGGGAAATCGACCTTTTTACGAAGCTTAAATCGCTTAAACGATAACGTGGCCACTGTGGAAGGTGCAATTGAATATCAGGGGTTAGATATCAATCAAGCCCAGATTAACGTGTACGAAGTCCGTAAAAACATTGGGATGGTTTTTCAACACCCCAACCCCTTTGCCAAATCAATTTACGAAAACATTGCGTTTGCCCTCCGCGAAAATGGCATGACGGAGGACATCGATCAGCAAGTCGAAAAGAGCTTGCAGGGAGCAGCGTTGTGGGACGAGGTGAAGGATAAGCTCAATCAAAGTGCCCTTTCTTTATCTGGTGGACAGCAACAACGATTGTGCATTGCGCGGGCGATTGCAGTAAAACCGGATATTTTGTTAATGGATGAACCGACGAGTGCGCTCGATCCCATTTCGAGCCGTAAGATTGAAACAACCTTACAAGAATTAAAGCAGCACTACACGATTATCATTGTGACTCATAACATGCAGCAGGCAGCCCGTGCGAGTGACTTTACGGCCTTCTTTCACCTTGGGCACGTGATCGAGTTTAATCAGACCGCAGAATTATTTACGAATCCACGAATGCAGGCAACGGAAGACTATATCTCGGGACACTTTGGCTAAGGAGGAACACATGGCAACCACGAAAGAACCACTTTTAACTACCAACGACGTGCGGTTGTACTATGGAGAACACGAAGCGCTCCATGGGATTAACCTCGACTTTAATCAGCATGAAATTACCGCGTTGATTGGTCCCTCTGGATGTGGAAAATCTACCTACCTGCGTTGCATTAACCGAATGAACGATTTGGTGGATGGCGTTTCCATCACTGGGAGTTTCCGGCTTGATGGTCACGATATTTATAGTCCAAAACAAGACGTGGTGGCGCTGCGTAAACAGGTGGGGATGGTTTTTCAACAACCCAATCCGTTTCCCTTTTCGGTGTACGATAACGTAGCTTACGGCTTACGGGTGCAGGGGATTAAGGACAAAAAGATGTTAGACGAACGGGTGGAAGCTAGTTTACGTCAGGCAGCTGTCTGGAACGAGGTTAAGGATGATTTGAACAAGAATGCAGTCTCATTTTCGGGAGGACAACAACAACGGATCTGCATTGCTCGGTTATTGGCAGTGCGGCCGGAAGTAATCTTACTAGACGAGCCGACGAGTGCATTGGATCCAATTTCTAGTGCCGAAATTGAAGAGACCCTTTTGAAAATTAAGGACCAGTATACAATTATCATTGTGACCCACAGCATGCAACAGGCTTCCCGGATTTCGGATCGGACGGCCTTCATGCTAAACGGGAAATTGGTTGAAACGGGAAAAACCAAGCACATTTTCTTGAATCCAGAAAAACAGGAAACTAGTGACTACTTAAACGGGAAATTTGGTTAGGCAACAGAGGAGGAATTAACTATGGCAAGTACATTTGACGATCGAGTAGCAAAGCTCCGCCAGGGCTTTACAGACATGGGCGTGGACGTTAGCGAACAAATTTACCAATCAACGAAATCCTACATTGAACACGACGTGGATTTAGCTCATCAGGTAATTGACGGAGATAACGAAGTAAACGGCAATGAAACTCAACTGGAAAAGGACGCCATGAATCTGATTGCACTTCAACAGCCGGTGGCCCGTGACTTTCGGATTATCATTAGTTACTTAAAGGCTAGTACCGACTTAGAACGGATCGGAGATAATGCGGTTAACATTGCCAGGGAAACCCTCCAAGCCAAAGGAAATCCGCGAATTCCGGACGTTGAAATCGTGATTGCCAAGATTACTAAGCACATTCGTAAGATGCTGGAAGAAATTTTGGATGCCTATACCACTTTTGATGCGGAAGTTGCGCCGGTAATTGTTCAAGAGGATCGGCGGATTGATGAGTATTATCACAACACCCGAACGGCAATTACCGAGGGAATTCTCGAAAACCCTGCGACGGCGGTCGCTGCTTCCAGCTATCTAATGGTAATTCGGTTGTTAGAACGAATTGGGGATCACATTGTGAACCTAGCCGAATACTTAATCTATAGCGATACTGGCAAGATTGTAGAACTAGGAGAATCTGGGAGCGTTGATCCAAAATAGTATATCCAAACAAAGCGGCTCATGAAGCCGTTTTTTTGTGTTAAAATTTAGACATAATTCTCTATAAAAATCCAGTACTGTTTTTTTATTTATGTTATAATTAGAATAGGATTTTTTACAGTTACGACGAAATCCTAGATTTCGTCGTATTTAAATATGTCTAGAAACATTCCTGAGTGCTGTCCACAATCTGGATAGAGGAGATTACGACAATGAAATTTTTGAAACTACACATGGTTCTATTTTCATCGCTAATTTTGACTGGAAGTATTGTTAATCGTCCGTTAGTTCATGCTAATTCCCAACCAGTAGCTTCCGAATCCTCAGCAAATGATTTTGCTGATCTAACTCCTAGTCAACGTGATTTTATTAACCAAGTTCGACCAGGTGCTATTATGGCTTGGAAACAATACGGTGTATTGCCGTCAGTAGCAATTGCTCAAGCAATTATTGAAAGTGGTTGGGGGTCATCTTCTTTGGCCGCTCAGAATCATAACCTTTTTGGAATTAAAGGTGCTTGGAATGGACAATCAGTTTTTTTACCCACGCAAGAATTTAGTGGTGGTGGGTATGTGACCATTACGGATGCATTTCGCTCGTATCCAGATTGGTCAACTAGTATTCAAGATTATGGAAACTTTCTCCATAGTAATAGTCGTTATTCTAATTTAATTGGAGTTAGAGATTATGTTTCGGTTGCTAATGCTCTCCACGAAGATGGATATGCAACCGCCCCTGACTACGCCCAAACCATAATTAGCTGTATTCAGAGAAATCATCTTGATCGAGTTGATCAAGAGGCATTTAATGCTCCCGATGACTATAAAGGACCGGTTGGGTCTGGAGCAAGTACAAACACTACTCCAAACGGAGTGGGTGCTGCAAATAGTCGTTATTCAGAGGGGGCACCGTCAGACTACACTCCGACCCCCAATGTTGACAACAGTAGCTCGGTAGCTCAGTACACTGGTGATGATAAGAATCGTGATCCACAGGTAGTAGCGTTTGATCCTCACGGTGGTGCTAATAATGCTCCTACTGATAAAGCTGATCCTAACGATGCTACATTGGGAAGCCCTGTAACTGTAACGGGGGATCCGTACCAGCCCCAAACAGAAAAAGTGGATTTAAAACCAGCTCCAGAAGTAAAATCGGATTTACCACAAGGAACCATGCAAAAACAAACTACGACTGGAACCAGTCCAGCAAACGCTACAGCCGTAGTGAATAAGTCAAATCCGCAAAATGCGGCTAGTTCACCAAATGCGAATCCTACTAATGCTAGTGATGATTAATGGAAATCTTTACCTCAATTAAGCGTCTGAAGAACAGGCGCTTTTTTATATTATGATAAACATGGTGACAACTTCCGGGAAATTAGCTTGTATGATAGGATGATTTTAAAATTATAGTAGTGTAACGAAAAAACAGGAGTAATCGCATGGCAAAAAAGGGAAATCGACAATCACCTCGACGGTCTCATTGGAAACGGAACTTATTTTTGGCGCTAGTGGTGGTCGTGATTGGAGTTCTGGGTTTCACAGGTTATCGTTATTATGCAAAAGATCAACAGGTTGCCCGTATTACTAGCGGGATTTTGAACGAACAGGAACAAACCTTTACCAATAATGTATTGATTAGTGGCCAGACGGGATCAGTAAATGCGGACGCCATGCGACCAGTGGTTAATTACTACCAACAACACCCTCACGAATTAGCAGTTTTGAAGGATCAGTTAGATCAAAATAATTCCGCTCCAAATGGGTTTCGTATTGTAAAAAAAGGGAGTTACTTTGGAATTTTCCCCCACTATCGACTAGTGATTGACCAAATTCGACCGGTGGTGCAAACTAATGCTCCCAATGCTACCGTTGAATTAGACGGTCATAACGTGGGGCAAACATCCGAAAACACGCAAATTCAATTACCATCGGTAGTACCAGGTTTTCATAGCATTAAGATTACGGCGAACGTACACGGAAAAGAATTGTCGACATTTAAACAGGTTAGTTTTTTTGCGAACGAACATGAAAAGGTAACCGTTCCGTTAGCGATGATGTCATTTCGGGTAAAGGGACCCGCCGGAGCACAGATTTTCGTTAATAATGAGAAGGTCGGAACGATAGCTAACGATGGAACCGGGGCTGTTACAGACGTTCCAATGGGGCAACAAACGACTACATGGTTGCAAATGGACGTGGATGGTCATCAAGTGGTCAGTGAGAAAAAGGCCATCACCAAGAAGGATGATGGAAAGTTGATTAGTTATACCTTCCCGAGTGCCGTCAGCAAGGATGATGGCTTTCAGCTGTTTAGTAATTTGTGGACGGGTGTGGGGAATGCTACTAACTTAAACCAGAGCTTGGACCAACAAAATGTTTCAGGTAATTTTAAAGATGGAACTAATAATCCGGACTATCAGGCGCTCAACGACATGGTGAACCAAAATCATCAGAGTCATCTTCAGTTTGGGACGCTACACTTACAAATCGAAAAGGTGCAACCGCTTGGAGATGACTCTAGTTTGGTAACTTATCGAGTGCAAAGTGACGTTAAGATTAACAACACTTTAGGAACTTTTGACAACCGTTATCAAGCTCACGTTGGAATCGAAGACGGTCAATCCCTTCAAATTCAAACCAATCAATTAGTACAATAAACAAAAAAGCATTCGCAAACGCGAATGCTTTTTTAAGTGAGATGATGGTTGTGGAGAAAGTGAAAGAGCACTTCGGCCATTTTCCGGTAAGTAGCGGCGTTGGGATGCAAGCGTTGGTCACCCAATGTTGTACGGTAGTTGTTTATGGTTATTAGATTCGGCGCTACTTTTTGCCAGTCCAGGACGGGAATATCCATGGATTGATAAACAGATTTAAGTCGCTGATCTAATTCAGCAAGCGTGTACTGTCCCATTCCTTCGATATTTTGATTGTCCATCTCACCATCAAAGCGTGGCAAAGGTAAAATACCCACAATTTTAAGCTGTGGGCTAGCTTTTTGCATTCGGGTTAGATTGTGCTGGAGCCCAGCGGCCACCGTGGTTAGGGTAGCATCTGAATGAGCAAAGTCATTGGTGCCAAAGAAAACAGTGGCTAATTGATAATCGGTAAAATCATGACTTTCAATCTGGAAAGTTAGATCTCGTTCGGTATTTCCAATGATAGCACCGGCATTTACCCCACAGTTTTCAATTTTCCAATTGGGCAGCAATTGCTGTAGATAATACGAAAGATTGTTGGTAAGGTCTTTAAAACCGTCAAAACCATTTGTAATTGAGTCGCCGAGCATGATTAGCCGCTTTTTTGTCATTGTAGCTACCTCCAATTCTGTGACTATATCTTAACATAATCCGAAGATTTCCTTATTGCTCGGTCAGAAAAATTAAGTTATTATTAAGCATAAGATGATTACTTTATGGAGGGTGAGCAAGTGAGTTATAAGCGAGTGGTACTAGTTGATTTGGCTTCCTTAGGAATGCGTTCCGATAATGAGTCTGCTCAACACAATTCAGATAATGATACGTTGTTGACTCACGTTTTGAACCAATCATCAGAATCAGCGTTACCAACGTTTCACAAGTTAGGATTGTTTAACATTTACTTTGCCAACGATGACGATCCGGATACGTGGCCGATTGCAACTTATGGTTTAGCCAGAACCCGATCAATCGTGAACAAGTCCTGCTCGGGGTTACGAGAAATGTTTGACTGCTCGTTGAGCTACCGAGTTTCCAGCGTGTTTGAAGAAGTGGGAAAACAGAGTAATTCGATGATTATTTCTCGGTTTATGAGTTACCTTTTTTCCCAAGAACACACTAGACACTTGCAGGTCGGCAATGATCACGATGCGTTTGCAGTCTTAAATCACCAGTTGGATAAAGAAATTCCGGGTTTCTTTTATCTGCAGGTCCCAAGTTTGCAAAATTACGTTCAAGAAAACGACTTTGACGGCTTTACTGATGCACTAAATGAAGTCGATCAATATCTAAAGCAGTTGTTGGAACGTTTGCATTCAGATGATCTCTTAATGGTGGTTTCCAGTCGGGTTGGGGATAACCAGTCTAAAGACGGTTTTTCCACCTACAAAATTTTGCCGTTCATGCTCTACAACCAGAACCTAGATCCTCATCACGTTCTGGAAAAACCGTATGTGTGTGAAGTCGGTGGTACGGTGTTAGCCGCCCTAGGGTTACAACATTTAGTGGCCTCGCCCCAACATAACTTACTCCCTGAAGCTCAAGTAACGGTCGATTAATTGCTGCTGGATAACGAAAGGATTTGAACATGTATCTACTGGTCAATATCATTGGAGTATTAGTCTTTTTGGGAATTGCATTTCTCTTTTCTAAGGATCACAAGCACATTAACTGGCGCTCCATTATCGTAGTGTTGGTGCTAAACTTAGTAGTTGCTTACTTACTGACGAACTTTAGTCTGGGCCGGGATTTGGTTAAAGCCATTGCTGGCGGTTTCCAGTGGCTCGTGAACGTATCCTACACGGGAATTGCCTTTGCCTTTCCCGATTGGGTCCACGTCAAACAAATGAACTTCTTTACGTCGGCTCTGATGCCAATCTTAATGATTGTGCCGTTGTTTGATATTTTGACGTACTTTGGGATTATGCCCTTCTGTATCAAATGGATTGGCCGGGGAATGGCCTACGTAACGGGACAGCCGAAGTTTGAATCGTTCTACGCCGTTGAAATGATGTTTTTAGGGAACACGGAAGCCATGGCGGTTTCTAGCTTACAGTTGAAAAATATTTCCGCTAAGCGGGTCTTGACAATTGCCATGATGTCCATGTCGTGTATTACGGCGGCCATGGTGGGAGCTTACGCCCAGATGGTACCAGGTCAATACGTATTGACTGCGATTCCGTTGAACATTTTAAACGCCATTATCATCACTAACATTTTGAATCCCGTCCGGGTGACGCCAAGCGAAGACGTTATTTACCAAATTGGGGGTAGTTCCACGGCGGACGAACAAATTGCCGAGGAAACGGTCGCTGATCGTCCTGAAAAACCGCACAAAGAACCGTTCTTCTCATTCTTAGGGGATTCGATTCTAGGTGCCGGGAAGTTGATTCTGATTATCGTGGCCAACGTAATTGCCTTCGTGGCTTTAGCTGCTTTGATTAGTAAGCTACTGGGTCTGATTAATCCTTGGTTATCACTTGAACACATCTTGGGAGTTATCATGTTCCCGTTTGCTTGGTTAATGGGACTAGACGTCAACAACGCTTTCCAATTTGCCCAATTCATGGGAACCAAGCTGGTTACGAATGAATTCGTGGTGATGGGTCAAATCGCTCCTCACATTAACAACCATCACTTCTTTAATCCGCACTATCAAGCTCAATTAACGGTCTTTTTAACTTCCTTTGCGAACTTCAGTACGGTCGGCATGATCATAGGTTGTTTGAAGGGAATCGTGAGTCGGGACAAAAACGACTTTGTTTCCAAAAACATTCTGTACCTCTTCCTCTCTGGAATCTTGGTATCATTGATGTCAGCCGGAATCGTGGGTCTCTTTGTTTGGTAAGCGAGCACTAAATTAAAAAAACGTCTTTGCAAGGCAGAGGCGTTTTTTATTTGGTTTAGAAGGTTTGGACACGAAGAACGGTGCCGAGCTATGCTAGAATAGAAGTAAATTAAGAGATGGGATGTGAAGAAAATGCCATTAATGCGGATTGATATGGTAAAAGGTCGGAGAACTCCAGACGAAATTAAAAAGGTGATGCAACTGGCTTACGATTTGACGCGGAAAGATTTAGGTGTTCCAGAGGATGATCGGTTCCAAGTTGTGACGCAGCACGAATCTTATGAAATGAAATTGATGGACGCGGGCTTAGGCATCGAACGAACGGATGACATTCTGTTGTTTGAAATCCTATCGACCCCTCGGACTATGGGACAAAAGAAAAAGTACTGTCAAGATATGGCAGCAGCTTTTCAACAGGAAATGGGCATGAAACCAGAAGACATTATGATTGTCTTCGCCACTAACCATGCTGAGGACTTTAGTTTTGGAAACGGAAAGCAACAATTTCTGAACGGAGAACTCTAATGGAACGAATTATCATTGATGCTGATCCGGGAATTGATGACGCAGCTGCCCTCGCCGTGGCGATTAATCATCCTGATTTAGACGTGCAGCTAGTTACGACGGTGGCGGGTAACGTAACCGTGGATAAGACGACTAACAACGCCTTGAAGATTTTGGAATTCTTTGGCAAAGCCAACCAGATTCCGGTCGCTGCTGGAGCGGAGCAACCGTTAGTGAAGCCGTTTGAAGATGCCGCCCGGATTCATGGTGAGTCAGGAATGCGGGGGTATGATTTTCCCGAGCCGACGACTAAGCCAGTGCCACAATCGGCTGTCACTACTTTGCATGAGACCATTATGAACAGTCCCGAACCAATTACATTGGTACCGACTGGTTCATATACCAACATTGGGTTGTTGTTAGCACAGTATCCCGAAGTTAAAGGTCAAATTAAGCAGATCGTCGCCATGGGGGGAACCTTAGGGCGAGGAAATATGACGAGTGCAGCGGAATTTAACGTCTTTACCGATCCCGATGCCGCTAAAATTATGTACCAAGCCGGGATTCCAATTGTAATGATTGGGTTAGATGTTACCATGAAGGCGTTGTTGACGCCTTCAACCCTGGAGACGATTAACCAAATGAATCGGGCCGGTAAAATGTTACACGACATCATCATTAGTGATGGTGATCAGAACGCTGCGGGGGTAGCAATGCACGATGTCAACACCATTTTCTACCTCCGGCATCCTGAATCAGTTACAACCACGCCGTATTGGATTGACATTCAAACGAATGGACCAGCACTTGGGGAAACGGTTGCTGACGTTCGTGGCGCTTATCATGACGGTCAAACTAACGCGCTAGTTGGAACTGACATTGATGCGGCTGCTTTTAACCGGTGGTTCATTGCGCAAGTGGAACAAATGGATTAGTTAGTTTCCTTGAATGAGATTAAAAAAAACAGAATTCACTTGGATTCTGTTTTTTCTTTACAAAATTTTATTCTTTCTCACGAAAACGCCTGATTTTCGTTATAATGTATAATATGATGATAGTTATACAAATGAGAAATGATTGAGCAAATTCGTTCAACCGGCTGTAGTTAGGAGTTATTAATGACGCCAGAAGAGTTTCAAGCGGCCTTAGCAAAACAGGGAATCAACTTGAGTGAGCGGCAAATGCAGCAATTTCAAGCTTATTTCCGGATGTTAGTTGACTATAACCAACGGGTCAACTTAACTACGATCACGGCCGAACCAGATGTATATTTAAAGCATTTTTATGATTCTGTAACTCCGGCTTTTTACGTACCTGGACTACTGAAAGCAACGACATTAGTTGACGTTGGGGCAGGAGCTGGCTTTCCGTCGTTACCGCTTAAAATTTTAAATCCGGAGCTGCAAGTGACCATCGTCGACTCCTTGAACAAACGAATCGTCTTCTTACAGCAGTTAGTCGACCGGTTGGGGCTTAGTAACGTGCGCCTGGTTCACGCGCGCGCTGAAGAGTTTGGAGGACGTCGTTCCCCAGATCGGGAACAGTTTGACTATGCCACGGCCCGAGCGCTGGCGCGCTTAAGTGTGATGAGTGAATTGTGTTTACCGCTGGTTAAAGTGGGTGGGGCACTAATTGCTCTAAAGGGTGCTCAAGCCGAAGCAGAATTAACCGCGGCCACTAAAGCGATCCATGTTCTTGGTGGTCAGGTTACGGAAGATGAAGCGCTGACGTTGCTTCCTCACGATGAGGAGCGCCACATTATTGTGATTAAGAAAATGAAAAAGACTCCGATTAAGTATCCCCGCAAAGCTGGAACACCTAACAAGGAACCGATTCAATAACAAACAAGGAGGTTACCAGATGGCACACATTATTGCTTTAGCCAACCAAAAGGGTGGGGTCGGGAAAACAACTACCGCTGTAAACCTAGGCGCTGATTTGGCGAGTGCTGGCAAGCGGGTTTTAATCGTTGATTCCGATGCCCAAGGGAACGCCACCAGTGGGGTAGGGATTAGCAAGCAATCCATTCAACACGACGTTTATGACGTGTTGGTTAACGAAGCACCGTTAGATTCTGTGATTATGCAAACGCAACACAAGGGATTAGACATCGTACCGGCCACCATCCAGCTATCCGGAGCAGAAATTGAATTGACGCCCCAAATGGCTCGAGAAACCCGACTGAAAAACGCCCTAGGAGCGGTTGATGATCAATACGACTTTGTGTTAATTGATTGTCCTCCATCGCTTGGACTGATTACGATTAACGCGTTTACAGCCAGCGATTCTATCCTGATTCCTGTGCAGAGTGAGTACTATGCCTTAGAAGGATTGAGCCAATTGTTAAACACGGTCCAATTAGTGCAAAAGCACTTTAATCCGAATCTTTACATTGAAGGAGTATTACTGACGATGTATGACGCTCGGACTAACTTGGGGACACAAGTAAATGAAGAGGTTCGGAAATTCTTTAAAGAAAAAGTTTATCAGACCGTTATTCCGCGGAACGTCCGCCTGTCGGAGGCGCCGAGTCACGGCCTTCCAATTATTGATTATGACCCTCATTCTAAGGGAGCGAAGGTTTATTTGGAACTAACCAAGGAGGTATTGGCTGCCAATGACAAGTAAGAACAGTAAGGGGCTCGGCCGGGGACTTGATGCACTCTTTGATGGCACCGAATTGAGTTTAAACGACGAAGCGGTGCAACAACTTGATTTAACGACGTTGCACCCGAATCCGTACCAACCGCGTAAGAAATTTGAACCACAAGCTCTCCAGGACCTGACTAATTCGATTAAAGTTTCAGGAGTTTTTCAACCTATTATTGTGCGCCAACCTAATCCGCACCAAACTAGTTACGAGATTTTAGCTGGCGAACGGCGCTTTCGGGCTTCCAAAGCAGCAGGTAAGACGACTATTCCGGCCATTATTCGGGATGCTACTGATGCACAAATGATGGAAATTGCGGTAATGGAAAATCTCCAACGAGAAGATTTAAATCCATTGGAAGAAGCCAAGGCCTACGAGATGTTGATGACGAATCTCGACATGACGCAGGCCCAGGTTTCCAAACGATTGGGAAAGAGCCGACCGTATATTGCTAATTACCTGCGGTTGCTAAACTTACCGGTTCCTGTTAAGGAAATGCTGCAAAAGGGTCAGCTATCAATGGGACAGGCTCGGACCTTGCTAGCGGTGAAAAATAAGCAGGCGTTGGTGAAACTAGCGAACCAAGCCGTGGAAAAAACGTTAACAGTGCGGCAGTTAGAAAAAGAAATTGAAAAATTAAATCAGACGGAAACCCCGCGGACCAAAACCAAACAACGCAACCGAAAATCTCTTTACTTACGGGCCGGAGAAGAACAGTTGCAGGATAAATTTGGGACTCGGGTGGCCATCAGTGAGAGTCGACCGAATTCTGGACGGGGAAAGATTGAAATCGATTATCTTTCTAACGATGATTTGAACCGCATCTTAGCGTTACTAGATGTTCATCTGGATTAGGAGGAATTTTCGATGTACGAGTTACATGACGTAGTGGAAATGAAAAAGCCCCATCCCTGCGGAGTGAACCGCTGGGGAATTATCCGGGTGGGAGCTGACATTAAGCTGGAGTGTCAGGGATGTGGCCACATTGTGATGATGCCCCGGCGTCAGTTTGAAAAACGAATGAAAAAAGTACTAGAAAAACATGCAGAAAAGTAGAAAGAGGTAATGTAGATGTCATTAACAGCGGGAATTGTTGGGTTACCTAACGTAGGAAAATCCACCCTGTTTAACGCCATCACCAAGGCGGGAGCCGAGATGGCGAACTATCCCTTTGCCACCATTGATCCAAATGTGGGGATGGTTGAAGTGCCAGATCACCGGCTCGCCCGGATTCAAGCGTTGATTCCGGCCAAAAAGGTGGTACCCACGACCTTTGAATTTACGGACATCGCAGGAATTGTAAAAGGAGCCAGCCGCGGAGAAGGACTGGGAAACAAGTTCTTAGAAAATATCCGACAGGTGGACGCAATTGTTCACGTGGTCCGGGCGTTTGACGATCCCAACATTACCCACGTCTCCGATAAGGTGGATCCAGTTGCTGACATCGAAACGATTAACCTGGAATTAATCCTAGCCGATTTAGAAGCCGTTAATAAACGGATTGGCAAGGTAACTCGTGCTGCCAAGGGAAGCGAAGAAGCCCAAGCCGAGCTGGACGTTTTAAACAAGATTAAACCCGTGCTCGAAAACGACGGCGCTGTTCGCGACATTGATTTTGATGAGGAAGAAGCCAAAATCGTAAGGGGACTGTTCTTGTTAACTTCCAAGCCGGTTCTCTACGTGGCTAACATTAGTGATGATTCGATGGCACATCCCGAACAGGATCCGTATTTCCAAGCCGTAGAAAAGTACGCTAACGAACACGGTGCCCAGGCCATTGGGATTGCCGCTGAAAGTGAAGAAGAAATTGCAGAGCTAGATGATGACGATAAGGACGAATTCTTAGTTGCTGCTGGAGTAACTGAACCGGGGTTAGATAAATTAATTCGGGCAGCCTACAAACTATTAGATTTGGAAACCTTCTTTACCGCCGGTGGAAAGGAAACCAAGGCCTGGACTTTCCTCCGGGGTACCAAAGCTCCCCAAGCTGCGGGAATCATTCACTCGGATTTTGAACGGGGTTTTATCCGGGCGGAAGTCATGTCATTCGCCGATTTAGATAAATATGAAAGTGAAGCAGCCGTGAAGGAAGCCGGTAAGCTTCGCATCGAAGGTAAGGATTACGTGATGCAAGATGGTGACATCGTCAACTTCCGGTTTAACGTATAGGAGGAACTATGGCAACTGAAAACGAAAAGCGGAATGCCCACGTGCAGCAACACCGTCATTCTAGTCAAAAGGAACGGTACGAAGAGTTTGCTAATCTGGGTCTCACCAAGCGTAACGAAGAATACATGGTGAAATTTAGTGCCGCATTGGCAGAAACCAAGTACCCAGCGGAAAAACAAAGTGAATTGATTAAAACAATGGTGCAAGAAATTATCGCGGCGCAAAAGCGGGGAACAACTGCCAAGAACCTGTATGGAACTGTAACAGATAAAGTGAAGCATACCCTGAACCCGCCGAAGGAACCAACTGGTCCGATGACCAAGGAACGTTATCTAACGGATGCCACTTACAATTTCTTGTGGTTCTTAATTTTATTCAACTTTATGTACGGGATTATGGCGTTAATGGCCCCTGCTTCAGCACAACAATCAGGTGCAGCAGGAATTACCTGTATCATCCTTTCCTCATTAGTTGCCGGAGCCGGAATGCCATTTATCACCCAACTCTTTGCTCCAGACGTGCAACATAAACATAACTGGTTCGTTCGTGCTGGAATCATGGCCCTGTTGTTCTTAATCTGGATGCTGGTCTTTTACGGAACCAACTTATTACCACGGATGATTAATCCAGTGGTTAACCCAATTATCAACATCGTGATTGGAGCCATTGGGGTGGTTGCCATTCTTTACATGCGTTCTCGCTTCAAAATTACCAGTGGAATTTTTGCTGGTCGCAAGTAAATTAATTTTTAAAACGGATCTACGTTAGTGTAGATGCGTTTTTTAGTTTGCTAAGTTTTTCTTATCTTTGGTCTAAATTCTTTTTTTTAGAGTGGGATTTGATAAACTAAACAAAAAGAAGAATGAAGAAGAGGATTAATTATGAAAATATTAGTAGTAGATGATGATCAAGAAATTGCTCAATTACTAGAGATTTACATTAAAAACGAAGGCTACGAGCCAGTAGCTGCTTATGATGGAGAAGAAGCTTTGTCAAAATTACACACGGAACCAGACATTGGTTTGATGATTTTAGATATCATGATGCCAGGGATGAGTGGAATTGACGTGATTAACCGGGTTCGTAAAGACTCGCAGATTCCGATTATCGTGTTATCCGCCAAAACGGAAGACCTAGATAAGATTCAGGGACTCACCACGGGAGCCGATGACTACGTCACCAAGCCGTTTAACCCGCTGGAAGTAATGGCACGGGTTCACTCGTTGCTAAGGCGGAGTAAGAACGCCATGACAAAGTCGGAACCAGACGAAATTCACGTGGATATGCTAACCATTAATCGGGATTCACACGAAGTGGTAACGGATACAGGCAAGAAGATTCAACTAACGGCGATTGAATTTGGGATTCTTTATCTCCTGGCAAGCCATCCGAACCGGGTTTTTTCTGCTGATGAAATTTTTGAACGGGTGTGGAAACAAGAAAGCGTGATCTCTGCGAAAACTGTGATGGTACACATGAGTCACTTACGAGATAAGATTGAAGAAGCAACGAATGGCCAAGACGTCATTAAAACGGTGTGGGGAGTAGGATACAAGGTTGAAGGTTAAGCGAGAGAGAAACGAGGATTTTAAACTAACCAATCGGGAAAAAAACGAACTGTGGTTTGAAACCGCAATGACGATTGTGTTATTGCTGTTGGCTAACATTGCGATTGGCAACATTTTGACTAATTTCATCCGGACCAATCAAGGGGTTACGGATGGAATTTTTATCATTAAGCAATCGATTACTTTTGGTCCGTGGCATCAGCATTTTTTAAGCTGGGAAGGGCTCTTTTGGATTTTAATGTTACTGTTTGATGCTGTGGTGGTATGGTGGCGGATTATCCGGGTTTACCGGCGAATTCAGATCAGTCGAATTATTGATGAACTCCACTACATTTCAGACGGTCACTTTGATCATCGGATTCCGTTTCGCCTCACGGGTGATAATGAGCGGGTGGTGAACAGCGTCAATACGTTGGTTGATAACGTGATTCAGTCCTTAGAGGAGGAACGCCGGATTGAAAAATCTAAGGACGATTTGGTTACGAGCGTCAGCCACGATCTGCGGACTCCATTAACTTCCATCATTGGTTATCTGGGGTTAATTGAGGATCACCAGTACCAAAACGAAGCAGAACTGCGTAAGTACTGTCACATTGCTTATCAAAAAGCGCAACAAATGAAAAAATTGGTGGATCGGTTATTTGAGTACACCAAGGCCAATAACATTGGTGAACAACGACTAGAGATTAATCAAATTGATGTGAACCAGTTGCTAGCCCAGTTAGAAACATCCTTTGCCCTAGAAGCGCAGAAGCGGGGGATGGAAATTCGGGTGCGACCGTTGGAAATGGATGTCACCATGTCAGCCAATGCCGAAATGCTGGGTCGGGTATTCAATAATTTGATTATGAATGCTTTAAAATATGGTAACGATGGACACCAAATTTGGCTAACGGCTAACCAGGAAGATCCAACTACAGTGACCTTTCAGGTCGCCAACGACGGAAAGTCGATTCCAAAGAAAGTGATCCACAAGATTTTTGACCGGTTTTACCGTGAGGAATTGTCGCGAAACGTGGAAACTGGCGGAAGTGGGCTGGGTTTGGCCATTGTTCGAGAAATTATTAATAATCAGGGAGGAACGATTCAGGCAGAGTCCAACAGTAAGTGGACCACTTTTACGTTCACATTGCCGCTAAAATTAACCCCGCAAACTAGCTAAGCGTTTTTAGCTAGTTTTTTTATAAAGGACGAAAAAAGCGTGAAATCTAGAAAAAAATCGGGAAAATGGTTTTTTATTCAATCTAAATCCAATATAATGAAATGTACGGTGCAAAATACAGACTACGATGAAATCATTATTTGGAGGATTTCAATTGACTAAAGTGGTACCAAACCCTAATGAACCAAACTGGCGGAAAAACTTTCGGACGTCCTTTCCGTTAGACATTAGCTATATTCCGATTGGAATTGCCTGCGGAATTTTATTACATGCTGCCGGCTTTAATACGTTTAATACAATTTTGGTGTCGTTACTCGTGTTTTCGGGAGGAGCGCAATTTTTGATTGCCTCAATGCTGGCCATCAATTCTCCGCTATTAACGATTGTGTTAATGTTGTTCTTTTTGGAACTCCGGTATGCGTTGCTGGGATCCAGTTTATCTAAGTATTTGCGAGGACAAAGTACTTGGTTCTTACTTTTCTTTGCGGGATCCATGAATGATGAAAACTATGCCGTTAACTACCTGAAGTTTTCGACCGATAAAGATTTTACCCAACGAGACGCTCTCCAAATTGAACACTGGTCGCTCCTATTTTGGACGGTTAGTAATTTAGTGGGAAGCTTGGTGGGAACGGCGATCTCGATTGATTTAACCGTGGTTCACTTTGCGTTAACGGCCTTATTCCTCTTCATGATTGTGATGCAGGTAAAGAGCTTTTTGAAGATTATTATTGCTGGTTTGGCGGCTGGTTTGGCCATTTTATTCTTGGTACTGACTAAATCCACTCTGGGGCTTGTATTTGCCACCTTGACCGCTTCGTTTATCGGCTTTGTGGCAGATAACTACCTCAGAAGACAACAAAAGAAGAGTCGGTTGGTGAAGATGTTTAAAAACCCAGCCGGAACTCCCAAAGAATAAGCGGAAGGACGAAGATTATGGAATGGAACGGAATGCAACACTTTCTGTTGGTAATACTATGCTTCTTTGTAGCACTGGTCCCGCGTTTTTTCCCCTTATTCTTCTTTCGGAAACGGAAGATTCCCAAGTGGTTCAACGAATGGATGGAATTCGTGCCAATTTGTTTGTTTACATCGTTGGTGGTGAAGGACTTATTTATTACTAAGACCTATACCTTTTCTATTGCTAATTCGATTCCGGAATTAATTGCGAGTATCGTGGTAATTATCGTGGCCTTTTGGACTCGATCCATGGCTCTGTCGGTAATTATCGGATTAGCACTGGTCTTTGGATTGACCTTTCTACTTTAGTTAAATTAAAAATGACAGCAAAAAAAGGAGCTGAACGTTCAGCTCCTTTTTCGTTTGGAATTTAGTTGTTTTTTTCGGCCATGTAATCTCTAGTCATTGGTAATGAAGCCCCAGATGGTCCTTTGGAAATCAGGTATTGCATCACGTCAATGTTACCCGATTTGAAGGAAGCGGCACAAGCTTGGAGATAGAGGTCCCACATTCGGACAAATTGTTCGTCAAACATTTCGGTAACTTCTGGACGAACCCGGTTGAAGTTTTTATCCCATTCTTCCAATGTCCGCTGGTAGTGGCGCCGTAATGATTCAAGGTCATAAATCTGCAGACCATTGTCCACAATGTGCTGGATGTTTTCGGTTAAACCAGGAATGTAACCACCGGGGAAAATCCACTTGTTAATCCAACCATTAACAGCTCCACCTTGTTGCCGAGTAATTCCGTGAATTAAAGCCGTTCCGTTGTCTTTGAGGTGGGTAGAAACGGTCTGGAAATATTCGTCCAAGTTCTCTTTCCCGACGTGTTCAAACATGCCAACGGAGGTAATGTAATCGAACTGTTCGTCTTTCGGTAATTCCCGGTAATCTTCGAGGCGCACTTCGGCTAGATTTTCTAGTCCATATTTCTTGATTTGGGATTGCACGTAGTCATATTGTTCCTGGCTCAAGGTTACTCCGGTTACGCGGAGATTGTATTCTTTGGCAGCCGTTAACATTAAGGTTCCCCATCCACAACCAATGTCTAACAAAGTCCGACCTGGTTGGGGATTTAATTTTTGAATGATGTGGTGAATCTTATTTTCCTGTGCCTGGTATAAAGAATCAGTTGGTTTTTCAAAATAAGCACAAGAATAGGTCATCGTTTTGTCTAACCACAGCCGATAAAAGTCGTTCCCAATGTCATAGTGATCTTGCACGTCTTTTTTGCTTTCTGATTCAGAATGCGATGCCTTGGGTAAGAACTTGATGAATCTTTTGTTACGAAAGAAACTGTCAGCAGCTTGGTAGGCTGAGGTAATGAGGTCTTCCAGGTTCCCATCAATCTCAATCGTGCCGTCCATGTAAGCTTCTCCCAATGCAATGGAAGCGTTTTTCTTTACTTCTCGAATCGGAATCGGCTTGTGGATGGTGATGTGAGCCTTCGGAGTTCCCGATCCGTACTTCTTAGTTTTCCCGTCCCAAAAAGTGACTTCTAAGGGTTCGGCAAAACTCCGTTTTAGGAATTCGTTGTAAAATACTTTTTCTAACATAGATGCTACCTCACTTTTCGATAAATTCAGTTTAATTATATGCTTTTTTCTTTTTTTCCGTAACTAATGTGGTAGATAAAAAACCATTTTCCATCTATGTTATAATGAGTCCACGGATGCAAAAGAATTTTTATGGAGGTAATTTTAATGAAGAAATGGATTTGGGGCATCGTCATTGTTGTGATTGTTGCCGTGTTTGGAGGCTGGATGTATGCTAGCCATTCCAATGGAACCCAAGCTTATGCTAGTCAACTGAGCGATGGAAAGACGGCTTTGCAAGATTCTAATTATTCCAAGGCTAAGGATAACTTTCAAGCTGCCGTTGATAAAAAGCCCAACTCTAAGGAAGCCAACGCGTTGTTAAACCAAACGCAACACTTCATTGATGGGAACACCCAGATGAAGGATAAGCAGTTTAAGAACGCCAAGAAATCATATTCCGCCGTTAAGAACGAAAAGAACGGTTCGAATGTGATGGTTAAACGAGCCGAAGCCAAAGTTAAGACTACCGACGAAGTGATTAAAAATGACGGATTGTTCAAGAAGATTTACAAAGAAGCAGTTCGGCAACATAACGATAAGAAATACGATGCATCCAACCAAACGTTGCAGGGAATTTTAACTGCTCACATGATTAATCAAAGTTATTACTCAGACATCAAGAAACAAGCTAAGGACTTGAAGAAGTCCAATGACAAGGCTTTAAAGAAGATGAACACTTCTGAAAAGAAGGCTTCTGCGATGGACGCCCAGCAAAGTCCAGAGGTTACTCAAGCGGTTAACCAAGTTGGGTCAACCCAGGCGGCTGTGAAAGCCAACGCCCAAAATCCTAACTCAGCTGTAGCCGCAGTTAAGAAGCAAAACCCACAAGCAACGGCTCAAACGGATTCTAATAGTTTGAATGTTTACACAAACCCAGGTGAATACGCTAATCGATTTGTGGACCCTAACACCGGTCAAGACCAGAACACCAGTAACAGCTCGAACATGACGAATGGAGCTAATTCTGGAAGTCAAACTACCACGAACCCAAATGATTACAATGCTAACAACGATCCTTATAACGTTTACACGAACCCAGGCGAATACTCAAACCGGTTTAACTAATCAACAACTAATGGAGAGATTTTAAAGATGGAGAATCATTGGCAAAATTTTTTAAAGAACGTTCAGCTCCGCCGAACGGTGGTTTTGCTGCTGTTGATTGCTCTAATTTACTTTTGCCGGGAAATGATTACCACTATTTTACTGACGTTTATCTTTACTTTTTTAGTGACGAAGGCGGTTCTGTGGATTAGAAAGCGGGTCAAAATCCCGACCCCCATCCTGGTAATTGCTTTGTATTTACTAATTGTTGGATGCATTGTGTTGGTGGCTGTGTTGTATTTACCCACCATCATCGATCAGGGAGTGGAATACTCAAAGGCAATCTATAAGTTTTATCAAAGACCCCATACGATTCAAAATCCCCAGGTTAGAAATGCAGTGGTCAGTTTGATGCACTCCGTGAACGTCCCAAAACAGTTAAAGGACAGTATGGGCGTAATTTGGAGTTACGTGACAAGCGTGGGTAACATTGGCTTTTCGATGTTTATCTCACTCTTGCTGAGTTTTTTCTTTACGCTAGAACTCAAGCAAACTCAGGAATTTTCCCGTAAATTTTTATCGAGTACCTTTGGCTGGTTTTTCCAAGACGTTGCCTATTTTGGGAACATCTTTGTGAAGACCTTTGGAGTAGTACTAGAAGCGCAGTTCTTTATTGCTATTTGTAATACAGTTCTGACCACGATTTGTTTGGCCGTTTTAGGAATGCCTGATTTGATTATCTTTGCCATTATGATTTTTCTCTTGAGTTTAGTCCCAGTGGCAGGAGTAATTATTTCGTTAATCCCACTGTCCATTTCTGCCTATACGGTGGGAGGGATTAAATATGTGATTTACGTTGTGATTATCATTGCCGTGGTTCACATGTTGGAGGCGTATGTTTTGAACCCGAAATTTATGTCATCTAAGACAGAGCTCCCCATTTTTTACACCTTTGTGGTGTTGTTGGTGGGTGAACACTTCTGGGGAACTTGGGGGTTAATTGTGGCGGTTCCCGTTTTTACCTTCTTCTTAGATGTTTTCGGAGTCAAAAAGGTGGATCATCCACTGTTGCCGAAACTGGATTCGCAAGCTCTGAAAAAGAACTTAAAAAAGCGCCTCAAATGATGTATGATAAAAACGAACTAAATATTGAATAAATTGAAAGAGGTTAAAACAATGGCTAAATTATGTTTAATCCGACACGGACAAAGTGAATGGAACCTAGCAAACAAGTTTACCGGTTGGGTAGACGTGGATTTAAGTGAAGAAGGGGTTAAGCAGGCTAAAAACGCCGGCAAGTTAATTGCTGACGCTGGTTTAGAGTTTGACCAAGCTTACACTTCTGTTCTAAAACGCGCCATTAAGACCTTACACTACGCCTTAGACGAAAGTGACCAACTTTGGATTCCAGAAATGAAAACCTGGCGTTTAAACGAACGTCACTACGGTGACTTACAAGGGAAAAACAAGGCTAAAGCCGCAGAAAAATATGGAGACGAACAAGTTCATATTTGGCGACGTTCTTACGACGTGTTACCTCCCCTGTTGAGCGCTGATGATGAGGGATCTGCTACTAAGGATCGTCGTTACGCTGATTTGGACCCACGGACCATCCCAGCGGGAGAAAACTTGAAGGTTACGTTGGAACGGGTAATTCCATTCTGGCAAGACCACATTGCTCCAATGTTGTTAGACAACAAAAACGTAATCATTGCTGCCCACGGTAACTCATTACGAGCTTTAACGAAGTACATTGAGAACATCTCTGACGAAGACATCATGGACGTTGAAATTGCAACTGGGGAACCAATTGTGTACGACATTGATTCCAATTTAAACGTGATTAGCAAGCAAAAATTAGGTGAATAATTTTAATGAAGTGTGGCTAATGTGCTTAGCTGCACTTTTTTGTTGCATAATCATGGAAAATCCTGATTTTTATGGTTAATTACCGGTACTAATTTAGTAATCAGGGGAAAAGAGCTTAAACAAAGATTAAAAATGATGTAAGCTAAAGATATGTCCATGATTTGTAAAACTTTTAGAATGGGGTGAGTAAGATGCCAAACGATAAATTAACTGATGATCAGTATGCGCAATTACCAGTGGGTGAATTAACCAAGGATTTGAATTCATCAGCGCAAACTGGTTTAACCGCCACCGCGGCCCAGCAGGAACTTGCAACGGTCGGAAAAAATGTGATTCAAAAGGGGAAGCAAGAAAATGAGCTCCTTAATTTCTTGAAAAACTTTGTTTCGTTGATGGCCTGCTTGCTCTGGGTCTCGGGAATCATTGCCTTTTTTGCCGGAACGCCCGAACTAGGGATTGCCATCTGGGCCGTGAACATTATTAATGGTCTATTTTCCTATTGGGAAGAACGAGCAGCTAAAAAAGCGACCGACGCACTCAGTAAGTTGTTACCAAGCTACGTGAACGTCATTCGGGATGGAAAACAGACCCAGTTAGTTGCCGAAGACATTGTGCCTGGTGATTTAGTTGAGTTACAGGCAGGAGACGCCATTCCTGCCGATGCGCGGGTGCTAACGAGTTCTTCGCTGCAGGTCGATGAGTCGGCCTTAACCGGAGAATCCGTGCCCGTGGACAAATTTGTTGAATACAAGCACAGTGATGGTCAGTTTGCGATTCAAAACATTGTGTTTGCGGGAACCGTGGTAACGAGTGGGACCGCTACCGTGATGGTCATTGAAACGGGGATGAATACCGAATTTGGTAAGATTGCCAGCTTAACGCAAAACCAGAAGAAGACAGATTCACCGTTGACCCAAGAATTAAACCACTTGACTCGGCAATTATCGATTTTGTCACTATCAATTGGACTGGCATTCTTCATTCTAGCCATTTTCTTCGTTCACTATCCCGTGACCAAATCCTTCATCTTTGCTTTGGGAATGATTGTGGCATTTATTCCGGAAGGATTATTACCGACCGTGACTCTGTCATTAGCTCACGGAACCCAGGTGATGGCCAAGCGGCATGCGCTTTTGAAGAGCTTGGACAGCGTGGAAACCCTTGGGGAAACTAACGTCATTTGTTCGGATAAGACTGGGACTCTGACGCAAAACCAAATGACTGTGAACCACATTTGGTTACCGGATCAAGAATTTACGGTAACCGGAACGGGATATTACAACAACGGGAAAATTCAGTTTCAGAATCAAGACGTGGATTTGAAAAACTATCCTGACTTGAATTTACTGTTAGACATTGCTTTATTGAATAACGATACTAAGATTCAGGAACCGAAAAACGCCGGTGATGCTCCTAAAATTTTAGGGACTCCAACTGAAGCCGGACTGAACATTTTGACCGCTAAAGCCGGATTGAATTTAGCTGACCGTTTGCAAGATTCACCGCGGTTGAAAGAATTACCGTTTGACTCTACCCGCCGGATGATGACAACGATTCAAAAGAATCAAGACGGCAAAACCTATGTTTATACTAAGGGAGCCCTGTCTAACTTAATCACAGTTTGTGATACGATTCTGATTGACGGCAAAGTCGAACCATTGACACCCGAATATAAGTCACAAATTGATCAAGCTAACCGGGATTACGCGGCGCAAGGACTGCGGTCGTTGGCATTCGCTTACACGACAACTGATGCCACTAACTTTGACAATGCAACGCCTGCTAATACGGAGCAACATTTAACCTTCGTGGGATTAGCAGCCATGCAAGATCCACCGCGCGAAGAAATCTACGAAGCTGTGCGGAAATGTCATACCGCTGGCATTAGAATCATCATGGTGACCGGTGATAGTACCCTTACTGCCAAAAGCATTGCCGTTAAAATTGGCATTGTTTCCGATGCGGCCCGGGTGATTACTGGGGAAGAAATGAAGCAGCTAAGTGATGATCAACTCCGAGAAGCCGTAAAGGGTGAGGTTATCTTTGCTCGGGTTGCTCCAGAGGATAAATATCGGATTGTTTCCATGTGCCAGGCTAATGGTGATGTGGTGGCTTCCACGGGGGACGGGGTAAATGATGCCCCAGCTCTGAAGAAGGCTAACATTGGGATTGCCATGGGAGTAACGGGAACCGACGTAGCTAAAGATGCAGCGGATATGATTTTAACCGACGATAACTTTGCTTCGATTGTGAATGCGATTGAAGAAGGGCGGACGGTTTACAGTAACATTCAAAAATTCTTGCTCTACATCTTTACTAGTAATGTTCCAGAAGCATTTCCATCCATCCTATTCTTACTTTCAGGAGGAGCCATTCCACTACCCCTGACGGTAATGCAAATTTTAACGGTTGATTTAGGAACGGACATGCTGCCGGCCTTAGGGCTTGGAGCGGAACAGAGTGAACCGGGAATTATGGAACGTCCCCCGCGCAAAGAAACCGATCACCTACTAACAAAAACTATCATTTGGAAGAGTTTTGGTTATTATGGGCTAATTGCGACGGTCATTTCCACCTTTGCCTACTTCTTTGTAAATTGGCAATACGGTTGGCCGCACGTTGCCTTGGCCGCTAGTGGGAATACCTACATGGTGGCAACAACCATGACGCTAGCTGCGATTGTCTTTTGTCAGGTAGCCAATGTTTTGAACATTCGGACGCAACGGAATTCTCTCTTTAAGGTGGGAATCTTTTCCAACCACCGGATTTTATGGGGAATTGCCTTTGAAATCTGTTTGCTGGCCTTCTTAGTTTACGTACCGTTTGTTCACGGCCTCTTTGGAACGGCAAATCTTAGTCTTCATGACTGGTTATTCTTAATTTGTATCCCAATTCCGTTAATCTTAATCGATGAATTAAGAAAATGGATTGTTAGAAAAACGATGAAGGGTACAAATCAATAAAAGTTAATCATTAACGGAAATCAAGCAAGAATCTCACGAATTAGTGGGGTTCTTTTTTTGTTTATTGATTATTTGTTAGCTTACTTGACAAGGACGAGTGATGCTCGTATAGTAACTGGTAGACTTTAAAAAATAAATGGAGGGATTTCAATGAGCGCAAAACAGACCGTTGATGCGAACGGAAACCCGTATAATCGAACGATGTTTGTTCTATTATTACTGGTGGGGGCCTTTGTGACCGTTTTGAATCAAACGATTTTAGGAACCGCATTTCCCACTTTGATGAATGCGTTTAACGTTAGTACGTCAACTGTCCAGTGGCTGACAACGGGGTTCATGATGGTTAACGGGATTTTGATTCCGGTTAGTGCCTGGTTGACAAGTCGTATGAACACCAAGTGGCTTTACTTAGGAGCCATGTTAATTTTTGAAATTGGAACGATTTTGGCGGCGACTGCTCCCACCTTTAGCGTGCTCTTTATCGCGCGACTAGTGCAGGCGGTCGGGGCCGGAGTAATCATGCCGTTGATGCAGACCATCTTGCTTTCCATCTTTCCAGCGAATGAACGGGGAGCTGCCTTAGGGATGGGAGGAATCGTCATTGGACTAGCTCCAGCGATTGGTCCCACTCTGTCTGGATGGATTATTGACAATTATTCCTGGCGGGTGATTTTTAGCTTAATCATTCCAATTGCAGCCTTTGTGTTAGTGGTCGGACTATTTTTCATTAAACCGGTACTTCCCACCCATAAATCTAAGCTAGATTACATTTCGTTAGTGTTATCTACGATTGGATTTGGGTCCACTTTGTATGGATTCTCGAGCGTTGGAAATGACGGTTGGGGAAGCAAAACAGTTATTTGGTCGTTGGTAATCGGAGCAATTTTCGTGGGCTTCTTTATCTGGCGACAGTTGACCATTGAACATCCCTTCTTAGATCTCCGGGTGCTGAAATCGTTTGAATTTAGTTTATCTACTTCGCTGGCCTCCGTTTCCTTCATGGCCATGATTGGGGTGGAAATGGTATTGCCACTCTACCTGCAAATTGTGAAAGGAATGTCCGCCTTTCATTCGGGGTTAACCCTGTTAGGAGGAGCCTTGATGATGGGGATTATGAGCCCCATCACTGGGAAACTCTTTGATAAGTATGGAGCTCGCCGGTTGGCAATTTGTGGCTTGTTCCTATTAACGGTAGGAACCTTTCCGTTTATGTTCTTAACAGAGGATACATCGAATGCCTACATCATGGTATTGTACGCAGTTCGGATGTTTGGGGTTGCAATGGTAATGATGCCTGTGACGACTTCTGGGATGAACTCATTATCGGTTCAGATGATGGGACACGGAACGGCAGTTAACAATACGATTCGGCAAATTTGTGGTTCGATTGCAACGGCGGTGATGGTTTCCATCTTGTCGAACGTGACGAGCAACAACATGCCTAGCAACACGGTGAAGATTAACGACCCTATCCATTTCCGGGATTTAGCAATTTCTGCGACCTTAAAGGGTTACACGGCAACCTTTGGAATTGCCTTTTTAATTGCTTTAATTGCGTTTGGATTAGCTTTTGCTCTGAAAAAGGGTCGGGTTAGTCAAAAAGCAACCACGAAAGGGGGAGACGCAGAATGATTTTTATGATTTTAATTGGAACGGTTCTGGCGTTTTTCCTGTGCTTTAATTTAATTTCAAACCATAAAATTGCTAATTTAACGGGAGCCATTGCTGGATTATTAGTAATTCTGACGGTTTTGAGCATCATTGGAAACTTCCATAATCACTTAGGAATGAAAAAAGCAACGGTTACGACCACGCAATCATTTACTTCCATTAATAAACAGATGAGCATGGTTCTTTACCAAAAACTCGGTAAGCAGGGTAAGGAACAGGTTGTAATCTACAAGAAGAGCGCAAGTCAAAAGAAACCGACGACTACTCCAGCAATTAATACGAAAAACATCATTCATCACGAAGGGACCAAGAACAAATTGGTAACTCAGAAACAAGAATGGGTTTACAAGAATGGATTTTACCGGATGATGTTTGGCTTGGCGCAAAAGGAAACGTTCATTAAGCGGACCAATACGTTTTACGTTGCAAATGATTACTTGGTAATGACACCAAAACAGGCGAAGGAATTTGGGCAACGAATGAAGCAAGCGGCAGCTGGATTGCAAAAGCAACAACAAAATCCTAATGCTCAAATGGTAGTTAAACAACAAGCTCAACAATATATCCAGGAGAAAATGCAAGCTGAAATGCAAAAGAATCCCCAGCTTTCTGATCAACAACGGCAGAAGTTGATGAAGAAGTGGCAAGCTGAATTTCAAGCACAAATGAAGCAGAAAGCCCAACAGAAACTAGTTCAACAAGTCGCTCATGAAATGAATTTAAAATAAGCTTAAAACCACTCAACTATGAGTGGTTTTTTCTTTGGGTAAAACTCATTATTTTTACAATTATGCTTGACCTTTTCTATTGTTGCTTGTATAGTAGTAAATGCGCGTTACGAGGATTAGTTGTTAGCGCTTGAATTTAATTAATTCTTGCTTGACATTCCTTTGTGAACACAATATGATTATAAGCGCACTAAAGAAGTGTACAAAGTAGTTCTTTGAAAACTGAACAAGATTTTGATTACAAAAAGTGTAAGGAATTTTTAAACTAGCGTTTAAAAATTAAACATTTGCGAAGTCAATTCGCTTAAGAAACAAATAATAAAGTAGAGCTAATAAAGTTCTCATTTAAAATGAGAGTTTGATCCTGGCTCAGGACGAACGTTGGCGGCGTGCCTAATACATGCAAGTCGAACGCGGTCTCCTAAATGAAATGACGTGCTTGCACAGATTTGATTTTAGATTGGACCGAGTGGCGAACTGGTGAGTAACACGTGGGTAACCTGCCCAGAAGTCGGGGATAACACCTGGAAACAGATGCTAATACCGGATAACAACTAAAACCACATGGTTTTAGTTTGAAAGCTGGCTTTTATGCTAGTGCTTTTGGATGGACCCGCGGCGTATTAGCTAGTTGGTGAGATAATGGCTCACCAAGGCGATGATACGTAGCAGACCTGAGAGGGTAATCTGCCACAATGGGACTGAGACACGGCCCATACTCCTACGGGAGGCAGCAGTAGGGAATCTTCCACAATGGACGAAAGTCTGATGGAGCAACGCCGCGTGAGTGAAGAAGGGTTTCGGCTCGTAAAACTCTGTTGTTAGAGAAGAACGACTGTGAGAGTAACTGCTCACGGCGTGACGGTATCTAACCAGAAAGTCACGGCTAACTACGTGCCAGCAGCCGCGGTAATACGTAGGTGGCAAACGTTGTCCGGATTTATTGGGCGTAAAGCGAGCGCAGGCGGTTTTTTAAGTCTGATGTGAAAGCCTTCGGCTTAACCGAAGAAGTGCATCGGAAACTGGGAAACTTGAGTGCAGAAGAGGACAGTGGAACTTCATGTGTAGCGGTGAAATGCGTAGATATATGAAGGAACACCAGTGGCGAAGGCGGCTGTCTAGTCTGCATCTGACGCTGAGGCTCGAAAGCATGGGTAGCAAACAGGATTAGATACCCTGGTAGTCCATGCCGTAAACGATGAATGCTAGGTGTTGGGAGGTTTCCGCCTCTCAGTGCCGAAGCTAACGCATTAAGCATTCCGCCTGGGGAGTACGACCGCAAGGTTGAAACTCAAAGGAATTGACGGGGACCCGCACAAGCGGTGGAGCATGTGGTTTAATTCGATGCTACGCGAAGAACCTTACCAGGTCTTGACATCTTCTGTTAGCCTAAGAGATTAGGTGTCCCCTTCGGGGGCAGAATGACAGGTGGTGCATGGTTGTCGTCAGCTCGTGTCGTGAGATGTTGGGTTAAGTCCCGCAACGAGCGCAACCCTTGTCTTTAGTTGCCAGCATTGAGTTGGGCACTCTAGAGAGACTGCCGGTGATAAACCGGAGGAAGGTGGGGATGACGTCAAATCATCATGCCCCTTATGACCTGGGCTACACACGTGCTACAATGGACGGTACAACGAGTTGCGAAACCGCGAGGTCAAGCTAATCTCTTAAAGCCGTTCTCAGTTCGGATTGCAGGCTGCAACTCGCCTGCATGAAGTTGGAATCGCTAGTAATCGTGGATCAGCATGCCACGGTGAATACGTTCCCGGGTCTTGTACACACCGCCCGTCACACCATGAGAGTTTGTAACACCCAAAGTCGGTTGGATAACCGTTAGGAGTCCGCCGCCTAAGGTGGGACAGATGATTAGGGTGAAGTCGTAACAAGGTAGCCGTAGGAGAACCTGCGGCTGGATCACCTCCTTTCTAAGGAAAAATACGGAACCTTACACCGATCAAAGTCTTGTTTAGTTTTGAGAGGATTACTCTCAAACTTAGTTCTTTGAAAACTAGATAATATTATTTTCTGTAAGAATTATATTGATTGATATAATTTTAACCGAGAAAACCATTGTGTAATTTGAGTTTTTTAATGTGTTTAATCGCTAAACTCAATAATTTATAATCCGTCGGATTATAGGTTAAGTTAGAAAGGGCGCATGGTGAATGCCTTGGTACTAGGAGCCGATGAAGGACGGAACTAACACCGATATGCTTCGGGGAGCTGTAAGTAAGCTGTGATCCGGAGATTTCCGAATGAGGAAACTCGATTAGGGTAATGACTAATCACTACGTAGTGAATTCATAGCTACGCAGAGGCAGACGTGGGGAACTGAAACATCTAAGTACCCACAGGAAGATAAAGAAATTTCGATTCCCAAAGTAGCGGCGAGCGAACTGGGAATAGCCCAAACCGAACCTTCGTGGTTCGGGGTTGTAGGACTGAACATTTGAGTTACAAAAGAATTTGATAGCTGAAGCAGTTGGGAAGCTGCACCAAAGAGAGTGATAGTCTCGTAAGCGAAATTGAATTCCCTCAGTTCAGGATCCTGAGTACGGCGCCACACGTGAAACGGCGTCGGAATCTGGGAGGACCATCTCCCAAGGCTAAATACTCCCTAGTGACCGATAGTGAACCAGTACCGTGAGGGAAAGGTGAAAAGCACCCCGGAAGGGGAGTGAAATAGTTCCTGCAACCATGTGCCTACAAGCAGTCAGAGCCCGTTAAGGGGTGATGGCGTGCCTCTTGTAGAATGAACCGGCGAGTTACAGTTGCATGCAAGGTTAAGCCGAAGAAGCGGAGCCGCAGCGAAAGCGAGTCTTAAGAGGGCGAATTAGTATGTTGCCGTAGACCCGAAACCAGGTGATCTATCCATGTCCAGGATGAAAGTGCGGTAATACGCACCGGAGGTCCGAACCCGTGTACGTTGAAAAGTGCTGGGATGAGGTGTGGATAGCGGTGAAATTCCAAACGAACTTGGAGATAGCTGGTTCTCTCCGAAATAGCTTTAGGGCTAGCCTCGGAATTAGAATCATGGAGGTAGAGCCACTGTTTGAGCGAGGGGTCCGTCTTGGATTACTGAGTTCAGATAAACTCCGAATACCATTGATTTATGTCCGGGAGTCAGACGATGAGTGATAAGATCCATCGTCGAAAGGGGAACAGCCCAGACCGCCAGTTAAGGTCCCTAAATATATGCTAAGTGGAAAAGGAAGTGGAGTTGCTTAGACAACTAGGATGTTGGCTCAGAAGCAGCCACCATTTAAAGAGTGCGTAATAGCTCACTAGTCGAGTGATTCTGCGCCGAAAATTTACCGGGGCTAAGCATATTACCGAGACTGCGGACGCAACTACGTTGCGTGATAGGAGAGCGTTCTAAGGGCAATGAAGGCAGACCGGAAGGACTGTTGGAGCGCTTAGAAGTGAGAATGCCGGTATGAGTAGCGAAAGACCAGTGAGAATCTGGTCCACCGAATGACTAAGGTTTCCTGGGGAAGGCTCGTCCACCCAGGGTTAGTCGGGACCTAAGCCGAGGCTGAGAAGCGTAGGCGATGGATAACAGGTTGAGATTCCTGTACTAGTTAATTATGTTGGAACGATGGAGGGACGCAGAAGGCTAGGTTGAGCATCCGGCTGGAAAAGGATGTTTAAAACGTAAGTCAGGTGAGGAGTGAAATGCTTCTGACCGGGTTGACAAGCGTTGATGAGGATCGAAATTAAAGTAGAGAAGCAACCGATGTCACGCTGCCGAGAAAAGCTTCTAGTGAGTAATTAACTACCCGTACCGCAAACCGACACAGGTAGTCGAGGAGAGGATCCTCAGGTGAGCGAGAGAACTCTCGTTAAGGAACTCGGCAAAATGACCCCGTAACTTCGGAAGAAGGGGTGCTGACCGTCAGGTCAGCCGCAGTGAAAAGACTCAAACGACTGTTTATCAAAAACACAGGTTTATGCAAAATCGTAAGATGAAGTATATGGGCTGACGCCTGCCCGGTGCTGGAAGGTTAAGTGGAAAGGTTAGCTTCGGCGACGCCTCGAAATGAAGCCCCAGTAAACGGCGGCCGTAACTATAACGGTCCTAAGGTAGCGAAATTCCTTGTCGGGTAAGTTCCGACCCGCACGAAAGGCGTAACGATTTGAGTACTGTCTCAACGAGAGACTCGGTGAAATTAAGATACCTGTGAAGAAGCAGGTTACCCGCGACAGGACGGAAAGACCCCATGGAGCTTTACTGTAGCTTGATATTGGGTGTTTACATAGCTTGTACAGGATAGGTAGGAGCCATTGAAACCGGGACGCTAGTCTCGGTGGAGGCACCCGTGGGATACTACCCTTGCTATGTGAACACTCTAACCCTGAGCACTCATCGTGCTCGGAGACAGTGTCTGGTTGGCAGTTTGACTGGGGCGGTCGCCTCCTAAATAGTAACGGAGGCGCTCAAAGGTTTGCTTAGAATGGTTGGAAATCATTCTGTAAGTGTAAAGGCAGAAGCAAGCTTGACTGCGAGACAGACGAGTCGAGCAGGGACGAAAGTCGGACTTAGTGATCCGGTGGTACCGTATGGAAGGGCCATCGCTCAACGGATAAAAGCTACCCTGGGGATAACAGGCTTATCTCCCCCAAGAGTTCACATCGACGGGGAGGTTTGGCACCTCGATGTCGGCTCATCGCATCCTGGGGCTGTAGTTGGTCCCAAGGGTTGGGCTGTTCGCCCATTAAAGCGGTACGCGAGCTGGGTTCAGAACGTCGTGAGACAGTTCGGTCCCTATCCGTCGCGGGCGCAGGAAATTTGAGAGGAGCTGTCCCTAGTACGAGAGGACCGGGATGGACATACCGCTGGTGTATCAGTTGCGCCGCCAGGCGCACCGCTGAGTAGCTATGTATGGATGAGATAAACGCTGAAAGCATCTAAGTGTGAAACTCGCCTCAAGATGAGATTTCCCATTCCTATATGGAAGTAAGACTCCTGAAAGATGATCAGGTCGATAGGTTAGAAGTGGAAGCGTAGCGATACGTGCAGCGGACTAATACTAATCAGTCGAGGACTTAACCAAGGAAAGTACAATGGTAGAATCGGAAGGAAATAATATTAGCTAGTTTTGAGGGAACGAAGTTCACTCAGAGTGTGGTGGCGATAGCCTAAAGGATACACCTGTTCCCATGCCGAACACAGCAGTTAAGCTTTAGCACGCCAAAAGTAGTTGGGGGATCGCCCCCTGCGAGGATAGGACGTTGCCACGCGCAGTAAAGGCACTTTCGAAGCAATTCGAAGGTGCCTTTTTTAGTTAATAAAAAAAGAACCTGCAATTATAGGTTCTTAATTAATAAAAGATTACTTGTCATGTTTGTCTTTTGCTTTATCAACGATTTTTTTGCTATCCTTTTTGGCGTCATTAACAACATCCTTGGTTACGTCTTTTACTTTAACAAAGACATCCTTAGCACCTTTTTTAGTGTCGTCAATCACATCTTTGGTGCCATCTTTTACTTTGTCAAAAGTTTCAGTAGCATCTTTTTTAAACTTATCCATGTCGGCCATGTCTATCCCTCCCTTAATTAACTTTACATTATTTTAGTCATTAACTAAATTATTTGCAATTAAAAGCTGTGATTATGTTAAAATGTTGGTGCCGCTTTAGCTCAATAGGTAGAGCACTTCCATGGTAAGGAAAAGACTCCGGGTTCGAATCCCGGATGCGGCTTAATTCCTAAATTGTAAAAAACTAGGTAATTGTGACATTAATGACAATTGTGAGCAGTTTAGGTAAGTAATTAATGTAGTAACAAGAAAGGAGCAGTGCACATGATTAAAGAATTTAAAGCTTTCATCTCCAAGGGGAACGTCATTGACATGGCCGTCGGGGTTATCATCGGTTCGGCCTTTACGGGGATTGTGAGTTCTTTAGTTAAAAACATTTTGAACCCCTTAATCGGGTTATTCATCGGCAACATTGATCTTTCTTCTCTTTCCTTTAAAGTAGGAGGCGCCACTTTCCGGTACGGGGTATTTCTCAACGCGGTTATCAACTTCTTTATTATTGCGTTCGTGGTTTTCATTATAGTGAAAATTTTAGGGAAAATGCGGTTGCGGCAGGATAAAGAAAAGACAACGCCCAAGAGCGAACAATACTTGGCAGAAATCGTGACCTTATTAAAACAAGAACAAGGTCAATCCGAAGCTAGTCAGGAAACTAAGGAAACTAAATAATTAGATAGTGGGATTCGGCACGGTTAGTGCGGGATCCTCTTTTTTTACGATTGTTTCTCGTTGATGTTAGGATTATAATTAATCCAATTTATTTTTATTGCAGCAAGGACAATTACCGCACGGCGAGAGGAGTTTCAAATGGCCTACATTGAAACCAAGCACCTCAACTATGAATACCGTCTATTTGAAAAGAAGTTAGGATTTAAAAATAATCTGAAGGACTTTTTTCACCGACACTATCAATTAAAACGGGTGCTTACAGATATCACGTTTACCATTAGCCAGGGCGAAAAAGTCGGACTGTTAGGACCTAACGGAGCGGGGAAATCTACGCTGATTAAACTTCTGACCGGAATTTTACAATCTGATACTGATAACTTACGGGTGGCCGGTGTACGCCCGAACCCCAATGACTATGTCTTTTTAAAGCGGATTGGGGTCATGATGGGCCAAAAAAGTCAGTTGAACTGGGATTTACCCGCGTTAGATACCTTTAAACTCCTAAAGACGATTTATCAGGTGGACACCCTGAGTTATCAAGCTCGTTTAGATAAGTATGTACAAATGTTTCACCTTCAGGCGGTGTTAAACGTTCCGGTCCGAAAATTGTCCCTCGGGGAACGGACCAAACTAGAGTTGATTGCTACGTTGTTACATGGACCAGAACTGCTGATTTTGGACGAACCCACCTTAGGAATGGACATCGTGAGTCAACGCGAGTTTCATGCCTTTTTAAATCAAATTAACCAGACCAACAACGTGACCATTTTGTTAATTAGTCATCAGATGAACGATATCGAAGCGGTGGCTGATCGGCTGTTGTTGCTTCTCGACGGTCGAATTCAGTTTGATGGTTCCGTAGCTAAGTTAATGCAGACTGTCCGGGATCCCCAGCGTCCGATTACGCTAAAGAACGTTCCAAATCACGCCATTGTGGCGACGCAGGCCGCGGAGATATCGCAGCGTGACGACCAAACCGTGGTCCGGGCGGCCGAAGGAGATAGTACGATCACCTTTAAAACCATGGCGCTTGAGCAAATGCAAGTGGAAACGCCTTCCTTAGAGGACGTTGTTTATTCCATGTTTCGCAAGCAGGAGAGGTCTAATGAAGTACATTAGTAATTTATTCCTGGGATTTCAGAATTCGCTGGTTTACCGCGCTAATTTCTTGATTTCATTAGTAACCCGATTGCTACAAGTGGGGCTTTCTTTGTTAATGTGGCGGGCTTTATACCTGGAGTCCGGGCAAACCACGATTCACGGTTATTCCCAAACCCACATGATGCAATACTTAATCCTTACGGGACTATTATCTTTAATTTTTACCTTTGAACCCTTATTTCGTTTAGCCCGTCAGATTAAAACGGGGAAAATTAGTACATTATTGCTGCGCCCGATTAATTTGAATTTAGAGAGTTTAAGTAACTTTGTGGGAGCAAAGCTGATTTTAATTGGTTTATTGGGAGTGCTCATCGTGATTTTAACGCGCGGTTATGGCCTAAGCATGCTTCTGATTTTGCTCTACGCACTAGTGAGCGTCGCTTTGTGGCACCAAATCATGTTCTTGCTGGGAACGTTGGCCTTTTGGCTAGTGCAAATGTGGCCGTTACGTCCGGTAATTAGCGCGCTGTATCTATTTTGCGGTGGCTTGTTGTTTCCCCTCGATGTGTTGCCAACCTGGGCTTATCAGGGGTTACGTTTTTCTCCGCTAGCGCTGGTTTCCAGTGATTTAGTGCAGACGGTTTTACAAGGACCGCGTCAGCCACAGTTGCTTTTCCTCTATCTGGGTCTGTCCATCGTTTGGTTAATCGCATTAGTGGGAATAAGTCGGTGGCTCTTTCGGGTCGGATTGCACAAATTTGAAGGGGTGGGCGTATGAGTTTTCGGTTATATGGAGTGCTAGCCCAACAAAGTTTTAAAACCTTTTTAACCTACCGGATGACGTCGGTTCTCGTGGTGCTTTTTGGGTTTATGTTTACTGCGATTGAGATTGCGGCTGGCTTTGTGTACTATTCCTTTGCTCATCGAATTGGCGGACTTAATTTTCTGCAGTATGAAATCTTGATTATGAGCCTAATCTCGATTACGACCACCTATCAATTTCTGTTCGTGGGCGCCCACGAGTCCCTAGCGGGTGATCTTATCGATGGTAATTTGGATTACTTGTTCTTACGTCCGTTGCCGAGTTATTGGTACTATGCTTTGCGGCAGCTCGACTTTCCCAGCGGCGTTAATCTGCTGGTTTACATTCCGGTGACGGCGTTCCTCTTGACTCGATTCCCGCTGTCTTGGAGTGCCTGGAGCTTGATTTTAGTAATTTACGTGGTTGGAGTTTTGTTTGTCTTTGCCCTGAACCAAATCGTGGTGGAAATTTCTTTTTGGTATGACAATTTAACCGCTTTAAACGGGGTTCCAGAAGATGTAATCTCTGCCGCTAGTCGTCCGGCGCGGATTTATCCCCGGTGGTTACAACTAATCCTTTCGACGGGCTTACCGGTGCTCGCGCTTTCTAACGGAATTGTGACTGTGACCGTTAAACAGAGTACGGCGTGGCAGATGCTAGTCCCGCTGGTAATCGTAACGGTACTTCTCCTGGTCTTTTCCTTTTATCTGTGGCAGCGCGGGACAAGGCACTACGTTTCTGCTAATTAAATGGTTGCAAAAAAGCACTTCCTTACGAAGTGCTTTTTGCTTTAACTAACAATTGTTGTTGCAAGGCCCGCTCAGGAATCAAGTCGGTCAGCTGTCCCTGGCTTAACAAAACTAAGTGGTGCATGGCCCGGGTCATCATGGTGTATAAAATGCCCAGTTCATGATGGGTGGGGAAGTTGGCTGTTGAGACGTTCCAAGCGATGACAGTATCAAATTCCAACCCCTTGGCCAGATAAACCGGCAGGATTAAGACGGACTTGTTCAGAGTACGAGCCTTGTCCGTTACCAACAGGCAGTCAAACTGGTGGCGCAATTCTTGATAAACGTGTTGCGCCTCATTCTTCGTTTTCGTAATGATGGCGACCGTTTCATGGTCCTGTAACTCGGTCTTAATGATTGATTGGGATGTCTTCAGCAATTGCTTTTCATCCGGAAACTCCGCATAGGTCGGGGTAGCACCGGCCCGGTTAAAGGCCTCAATGTGATCACCATCCGGCAGAATACTACTAGCCAGGGTAGTAATTGGGTAGGTCGAGCGGTAGGACCGGTTCAAGTTAATCAAACGGGGATGCCGGACGGGTAGCGCCGCTTTGAGTCGATTTAAAAGGGCTTGCGCCGTTTCCACATCCTTAAAGAGCGCCTGCTCGCTATCGCCAATCAGATTGAACTTGGCCCGTGGAAAGGTCAACTTGAGGTACATCAGTTCGGCAACCGAGTAGTCCTGCACCTCGTCAATAAAGAGGTATTTGATGTGGCGGTTATGGTTTTCCCCGGTAAAGTAGTCCTGTAAAAAGAGGACGGGAGCGGCATCCACCAATCGAATCTGATGATACTCGAGGGTGTCTGTAAAGGCCCGCTGATCTTGCTGCCAATCCGCAAGCGTAATTTGATCAGTAGAATCAAGTTGACCCAGAAAGTGCTCGTACTGCGAATATTGGTCCCAGAACTGATCGTTGTAGATGGCATTATAAACCACGCGCAACCGGTCCTTTACCAGTTTACGGGCGACAAAGTCCCGTTCCTCGTCAAAATCAAAGAAGTCGGCTGGGTCATGGTCGCCGAGGTAGTTATGATACTGCTCATCAGAAAGGTTATCCAGTTCGTCTAACGCCCAGTCTTCGTGGGCTTCTTCGTTGATACGAGCTTTTAGGTGTTTGATCAGGGTGTTCTTCGTTTTTAAGAACCTGTCTGCTAAGGGGAGTTTCGGATTAAGCCGGGCATAGATACTGCGGATCTCTGCTGCTGAGAAAAAGAGTTCTCCTTGAAAGTAGAGTCCCGTAAAACAAATCTCACGGGGACTTAATTGTCGTAAGTAGGCTCGCAACTTATCAATAAAGACCTGACTTTCTTTATACGCTGTCAACGAATTGTGAACCGGGCTTGCTTCGTAGCGATCGAACCGGGTTTGGACGCGTAAACCCTCTAAGCGTTGCGCAAAGAATGCTTGGAGAGTCACCTGGCGCATGTTGCGTTCCCCCAGGCTCGGGAGGACGTCCTTAATGTAGTTTGAAAACAAGAGATTCGGAGAAAAGAGTAGGATCTGGTTGGCACTCAGCTCGTTGCGGCTGTGATATAGCAAGAAGGCAATTCTTTGAAGCAGAGCGGAAGTTTTTCCAGAACCAGCCACTCCCTGCACCACCAGGAGGTCGCTACGCACGTCGCGAATGATGTCATTTTGTTCACGTTGAATCGTGGCGACAATGTTTTGCAGTTGGTCAGAACTCTTGTTACCCAGGGTTTCCTGCAGCATCTCGTCGCCTACCGTTTCGTTGGTGTCAAACATGTGCAGGATCTGGCCGTCCTTGATTTTAAACTGACGCTTTTTTTTCAGATTGGTGCTTCGTTCCCCGTTCGGAGTTTGGTAGTGGACTGGTCCGAGCGTTCCGTTGTAATAAACACTAGAAATGGGCGCCCGCCAGTCGTGAATTAGAAACTCTCCGTTGTCATCCATTAGGGAGGCCGTTCCAATGTAAAGTGGTTCTGGGGTTGGGGCTCCGGAATCTTGAACGTCAATTCGCCCAAAGTAAGGGGAGTGGGAAAGTTGCTGGTAGGTCGTCAGTTGTTTCTTTACAATCGCTTCGTTTTCGACCGTCCGGTTCACCAGGTTTCGTTGTTGCTGCAGATCAGCCTTGGTTTCAATCCGGTCATCTGCTTCTAAGTAGTTTACGGAAGTATTGATGCCGTAGTTTTTTTGGACCCGATCTGATTCAGCCTGGGCCTTTTTAACGGCCTGCTTTGCTTTTTTAATTTGGTGGTGTAAAAAAGTGGTGACCCGGGTAACGCGGTCACGTTCCTCCTGTTCTTCTTGTTGATTCATAATCGATCCTCTTTCGTTTCAAAGTCGCTCATCATTCTAAGGGGAAAAGGGGGGCAGTGTCAATTGCGACGCCTTTGACACTGGGATAAAAAACCCCTAAAATAACAGTAAAGTTGAGTAGTAGCACCACCCTACAAACAGAGAGGTTAGAAGCGCTGAAACTAACTAGGTGACTACGAATTGGAACCATTAAAACTGAGCTTTAATTTGAGTGGCATTAATTTGCAATATAGGTGGTACCACGTCGAGGCGTCCTATTGATTTTGAATCAATGGGCGCTTTTTTAGAAAGGAAGATCAAACATGACCAAACCAATTATTTTAACGGGTGATCGCCCGACGGGAAAATTGCACATTGGACACTTCGTGGGGTCCTTGGAAAACCGGGTGAAATTACAAAACACTGGGAAATACGATCCCTACATTATGATTGCGGACATGCAGGCGTTGACCGATAACGCGCGTGACCCCGAAAAGATTCACAACAGCTTGTTTCAGGTAGCGCTAGACTACCTAGCCGTGGGTTTAGATCCCGCTAAATCAACCATTTTTGTCCAATCCCAGATTCCCGCTTTAAACGAGTTAACCATGATTTACATGAACCTCGTGAGCGTGGCGCGGTTAGAACGCAATCCGACTGTTAAACACGAAATTCAACAAAAAAGTTTTAATGAAAGCGTTCCGGCGGGCTTTTTAACTTATCCAGTTAGTCAGGCCGCTGACATCACGGCCTTTAAGGCCACGGTGGTTCCCGTTGGGGATGACCAAGAACCCATGTTAGAGCAAACTCGTGAAATCGTCCGCAGTTTTAACCGGGCCTACCACACGGATGTGCTGGTGGAACCAGAGGGATACTTCCCACCGAAAGGCGAGGGTCGGATTCCTGGTTTAGACGGCAATGCCAAGATGAGTAAGTCGTTAAACAACGCCATCTACCTTTCCGATAGTGCAGATATGATTAAGCAAAAGGTCATGTCGATGTACACGGATCCGAACCACATTCACGTGGAAGATCCCGGTCAAGTGGAAGGGAACACGGTCTTTACCTACCTTGACATCTTTGCCCCCGACCAAGCACACGTTCAGGAACTGAAGGAACAATATGCTCATGGTGGGTTAGGAGATGTTAAAATTAAGCTGTACTTAAATGAAGTCTTACAAGCAACTTTGGCTCCCATCAGGGCGCGGCGCGAACAATACGAACAAAATCCCGCTGCGGTCGCTGACATCTTAAAAGCAGGCAGCCAGAAAGCCAACCAAGTGGCAGAACAGACCCTCACTGAGGTCCGGAATGCCATGGGGCTTAACTATTTTGACTAGTCGCAAGACGCAGTAAGGGAGTTTCCCATGGAAAACTTTGTAATTATTGACATTGGCTCCAACTCGGTCCGCATGGCGATCTATGAGATTGATGCAGCTGGTAACTACCATGAAGTAAAACGGATGAAAAACGATGCTCGGCTATCGGAAGGAATGGGGGCTAACAACATTCTGCAATTCTCCGCGATGAAACGGACAATTGCGGCACTCCATCGCTTTCAAACCGAGTACGAACAGTTCCCAAACGTGGTAGTACGTGCGATTGCCACGGCCGCGGTCCGGCAGGCCCAGAACCAAGCCGATTTCTTGCGGAGCATTAAGGACGAATTAGGAATTGAGGTGCGGGTCCTGAGCGGGAATCAGGAGGCATATTTTGACTATGAAGGGGTCGTTGACCGCATCAAGGCGCACGATTTCGTGTTGATGGACATCGGGGGTGCCAGCGTGGAAATTGTGCATGTGCGCAACCGGAAGGCGATTAACTACGTGAGTCTCCCGACGGGCGCCGTAAAGACGACGGAGCGTTTCCACCTGCAAAACCAGGTGACGGCGGCGAACTTCTTTGCCGCGCAACAACACATCATCGAACAGTTCAGCAAAATTGGTTGGTTAGGTCATCCAGCTCATTATCCAATTGTCCTAATCGGAGGAGCAGCCCGGACGTTAGCCCGAATTAACCGGCGTCGACAACACTTTCGCCGGGTGGATGAGATTCAAAACTACCAGTTGACCCGGAAACAGGTGGAACGGACCATGCAGGAGCTTTTGAGCAAAAAACTGGCCGAACGCCAGCAAATTAACGGGCTTGAAAGTGACCGTGCGGACGTTATCATTGGGGGCTTAATTAACCTGACCACCGTGATGGATTTCATTGATTCGAAACGAGTCATTTTTTCCGATGGCGGGGTCCGTGAAGGGGTCATTAACGAATACTTAGAGCAACGAACGCAAGTTTAGCAGAAAGGAGGAGTGAATAATGGAAAAAATGCATGGGTTTCACCGCAAATCGTACGCAGACCGGTTGGCTTTGTTAACGGAGGTGGTTCCGCTAAATGAAACTGAAGTTAACGTGATTAAACAGCACTATAACGCGGTTAGTGGTGATCTAATTGAAAACTATCTTACTGACTACGGCTTACCCGAAGGAATTGCTACGAACCTCGTGGTTAACGGTCAGGAATACCTAGTGCCCATGGTGGTCGAAGAGCCGTCTGTTATCGCAGCGGCTAGTAACGGCGCCGCTATGTTAAAACGGGGCGGGGGAATTACCGCCCATGCTGAAAGCCGAGTTTTAACCGGTGAAGTGATTATTAAGGCCGATAACGTGCTCGCCGTCCAAGATTGGTTTACTAACCACAAGGAAGCCATCATGAAAACGGCCTTAGCAGCCCATCCTAGCATTACTAAGTACGGTGGGATTCAGGACGTGGAGTTCAATATCATTGACGAATCTCACGTTTCCTTAGAACTCTTTGTGGACGTCGGCGATGCCATGGGAGCCAACACTTTAAACTCCATGCTAGAAGCTGTTGCCGATCAAATCGAAGCGGAACTAGGGCAACAAGTGTTAATGAGCATTTTGTCGAACTTCGGGGATCACAACGTTGTGATTGCAACCGGCATGGTACCGTTTGTGGCGTTGCAACGTGGCGAATTATCGGGGCAGGAAGTTGCGGCCCGGATTGCCGAGGCGGCGGACGTGGCCAACATTTACCCGAAACGAGCTGCGACCCATAACAAGGGCATCATGAACGGGATTGATGCAGTCGTGGTCGCCACTGGCAATGATTGGCGAGCCGTAGAAAGTGCCGCTCACTCCTTTGCTGCGCGCAAGGGGAACTATAAGGGCCTGAGTAAGTGGCGGGTGACTGAGGACGGCTTAGAGGGTCGAATTCGGCTTCCGATCCCCACGGGAATTGTTGGGGGTGCCACCCACGTCCTTGAAATGAGTAAGGTTAACTACCAGATTTTGGGAATTCACTCTGCCTTAGAAATGATGAACGTGTTGGCGGGAGTGGGACTTGCCCAGAACCTGGCGGCGCTAAAGGCGCTAGTGACCGATGGGATTCAACAGGGGCACATGCGCTTGCAACTGAAGTCACTGGCCTTGACTGCCGGTGCTACGCCTACGCAAGTGACCCAAGTGGTCAGCGCGCTTCAAAAGTTACCAAAACACGAACAAGATTTAGCCCACGCCCATCAGTTGGTAGCAAAGTTGAAGGAGGATGAAACCGATGGCGAATGACGTAAACTTAAATCCAGCGGTCCAGGACCTGCTTAACACCGTATCCCGTTTCTTTGACGGAGATGTCCAAGTCCAAATTATCGGTGATTTGAAGTCCGGCTATCTGCGCCATGACCAAGTGCAAACCATGCAAGACGGACAGCACCTCTTTGTGCAGTTAAGTGATGTGACCGATCTCAACTTTTTGGCCAGTCACGAATTACTGCACGTGCTAATGACCCTGCGGGGCTTTCCGCAGGTGTACTTTCCGTTGACTACCGGTGATGAACAACTCGACGAACAGTTGCGCTACATCGGAACCGACCTCTTTGATACGGTTAGTCACTTCGTGGTATATGCCGAACAACGGAAGCATGGCTTGATTGATGAAACGGTGGAAGAAGAAGTTGTGAAGGGTATCCGGCAGACGATTACCCCGGAACAGGGGCAAGTCGATGCCGAGATGATTACCCGTTTGGTGACGGTCTTAGATGCCTTTGTCTTTTTGGGCGACCACTTTGACAATTACCGCTACCTCTTTGATCACGATTTTCCAATTGCAACTAAAGCTGCCGAGCAACTCTACCAGTTACTGACGAAAAAGCCGACGGACAGTCCGTTTGCCTTACGCCGGAACGTGGTAAAACTCTTTCGGGCCTTTGATCAACAACTGCAGGACTGGGATTTACCGGCTCTACACCTCAACGACTTTGCGATGTTGACCTCGGTCTTTTCTAAGCGCCAACTCGGGTTACAGGTCAAACAGGTCTTTAAACTGTACTATTCAGAACTGCGCAACCGGGAAACCGGAAAGCGGGCCTACGTTGGCTTTACCATCAGTGACGACCAAAACTCGTTGGTCATGGACGGTCCCGTCGGCGAAAAGGTGAGTGCTGACCACATTCAGTCACTCTACCAAAAAACGGTGCAAGAATTATTTGATGAACTCCACATTCCGTACTTGGAACGTTAAACAAGGAGGCAGGCAACGTGGAAAATTTTGACGCATTACAAACGCAAGTGGATCAAGCCCAACGAATCGTGTTTTTGACGGGAGCAGGAGTTTCAACGCCCTCGGGGATTCCGGATTATCGTTCTAAAACCGGATTGTATACCAACGGGCACACCAACCGGCCCACGGAATACTACTTAAGTCACGACTGTTTGGTTGACGAGCCGAAGGTCTTTTACCAGTTTGTCATGAAGAATCTCTATTATCCGGATGCCCAGCCTAACGTCATTCAGAAGAAGCAAGCGGCCTTTACCAATGCTAATCGGGCGGAGATTGTGACCCAAAACATTGATAATTTGTACGAACAGGCCGGTGCGACCCACCTACATGAATTTCACGGGAATCTCTACCGGATTTACTGCCAAAAGTGCGGCATGGAGGTTGATTATCCAACGTATGCCCACAGCATGTACCACGAGTTAGACGGGGGGATTTTACGACCGGATGTCGTTTTGTACGGCGAAGGAATCGATCAGGAAGTCGCCCAAACCAGTGTGAACGCCGTCCATAACGCCGATTTGATTTTGATTGTCGGAACCTCGATGCGCGTGTATCCTTTTGCCGGCCTGTTAGACTACCGGCAACCGCACGTACCGGTCGTGGTGATTAACCAGGAACGTCTGGACATCCCGGGCGTTACAGCTCAGTATCAGTTGAACGCCACCGAGGTCTTTGACCGGCTCCAGATTAAAGAAAACTCATGATTAAGGTCGGATTAACCACCTGGACGGATCATCCGCTTTTAAGCCACGGAAAGAAGAAGGCAACGCTAGCTGAATACACCGGGAGTTTTCCGGTGGTGGAAATTGACAGTGCTTTTTACAGCATTCCTAAACCCGAGTGGGTGCAAAAATGGGTTCAGGAAACACCCGCTGATTTTCAGTTTGTGGTGAAGGCCAATTACATGATGACGAAAACCCCAATGCCCCGGTTCGGCGAGGTGACGGATGAGATGCGTCAGGCTCGCTTTACTGAACTAAAAACGGCCTTGGAACCAATGCGCGCCGCAGGGAAACTGTTGACCGTTCTTTTTCAGTTTCCGCCCTCGTTTCGCTGCACCCAAACCAGTATTCAGTACTTACGGACCGTCCGGGAGCAACTGGGCGATTGGCCGCTTGCCGTTGAGTTTCGCAACCATTCCTGGTTAGACGGAGAAGAATTAAGCCGGGACACGGCCGCGTTCCTCCGGAGTTTGCAAATGAGCGAAGTAGTCGTAGATGAACCGCACGCTGCGGCGAACGGGATTCCGTTTACGCCGGTGGTTACGAATCAGCGCTTGGCTTTTATGCGTCTGCATGGGCAAAATGCGACTGAGTGGGCCAAGGGCACCCGGGAACGGTATCGCTATCACTACTCTGATGCGGAGTTACAAACACTGGCTGAGACGTCCGAAACGTTGGCGCAGCAGGCGGATACCGTGGTGGTCATTTTTAACAATAATACTGGTCACGACGCGGCTTCTAACGCGTTAACCTTGCAACGGATGTTGCACCAGGAGGGAACAGAATTACCTGCCGAACAGCTGAATTTATTTTAGGCAAGGTATTGTATAATGAAAAAATAACAGGTTAAAGGAGAAAGCTCATGGCTGACCAAAAATCCACTTTTTACGTCACGACGCCGATTTACTATCCGTCGGGACGCTTACACATCGGAAACTCGTACACGACGGTGGCTGCCGACATGGTAGCGCGTTACCACCGTTCGCTCGGTGAAGACGTCTTCTACCTGACGGGGACCGATGAACACGGCTTAAAAATTGAACAAAAGGCTGAGAAACTAGGCCTAGAACCGCAAGCTTACGTCGATAAGATGGCCCAACAAATTAAGGATCTCTGGATGAACCTGGACGTTTCTAACGACGATTTTATTCGGACAACCGATGACCGCCACGTCCAAGCGATGCAACGGATTTTCCAACGCTTACTGGATCAGGGCGACATTTACCTCGGGCAGTACTCCGGCTGGTACTCAGTTTCTGACGAAGAGTACTTCACGGAATCGCAACTAGAAGAAGTCTACCGGGATGCAGATGGCAACGTGACTGGGGGAAAAGCGCCCACTGGCAACGAAGTCCAACTGGTTAACGAAGAATGTTATTTCTTCAAGATGAGTAAGTACGCCGACTGGCTGATGCAGTACTATCAGGACCACCCGGACTTCATTCAACCCAGTTCCCGGATGCATGAAATGGTGAAGAACTTCCTGGAACCAGGGTTAGAAGATCTAGCTGTTTCGAGAACGACCTTCTCCTGGGGGATTCCGGTAACTGCTAATCCCAAGCACGTGGTGTACGTGTGGATTGATGCGTTAACCAACTATATTACGGCGCTTGGCTATGGTAGTGACAATGATGCCTTATTTAAGAAATTCTGGCCGGCTAACCTGCAGATGATTGGAAAAGAAATCGTCCGCTTCCACTGCATTTACTGGCCGATTATTCTGCATGCGTTGGACTTACCATTACCAAAAGAAATTTATGGACACGGCTGGATTACGATGAAAGACGGTAAGATGTCAAAGTCCAAGGGGAACGCAATTTATCCAGAAGACTTGATTGACCGTTATGGCCTTGATGCCACCCGTTACTACTTGTTAAAGGCCGTGCCGTTTGCCGGAGACGGGGTATTTACCCCTGAAGACTTCGTGGACCGGGTTAACTATGATTTGGCCAACGACCTGGGGAACCTCTTGAACCGGACCGTCGCTATGATTAACAAGTACGAAGATGGTGTGACGCCGGCTTATCACGATACGGACGACGCTCCGAGTCAAGAACTGCAGGAAACGGCCCAAGCGGTCACCCAGGAATACCATGAGTTAATGGACACGGTCCACCTTTCTGACGCGCTCTCCGCGGTTTGGAAGTTAATCGGGCAAACCAACAAGTACATTGACCAAACGGAACCCTGGGTCCTCGCCAAGGCTGATGATGACGCCGCCAAAGCCCAATTAGCCAACGTGATGGCTCACTTGGCTGCTAGTCTCCGCGTCATTTCGTTATTAGTTAGCCCGGCAATGCCCAACGCGGCGAACCTGATTCAAAATCAACTCGGTTTAGAAAACGACGGACTCTTTGATTTAAACACGGCCCAGTTAAGTGACCTCCCACAGGGCAAACAGGTAATTGCGAACGGGGAACCAATTTTCCCTCGGGTCGATCGCGACGTTGAGATTGACTACATCAAGGACAAGATGACGTCCAGTGATAAGACCAAAGGTCGCGCTGCTATGAAACAACGCGAAGCAGAAAAACCAGCTGGAGTAACGACGCTTAAGCAGATGAAAGACCAAATTAGCATTGATCAGTTTGACGCAGTGGAACTCCGGGTGGCAGAAATCAAGGCCGTGAACAAGGTTCCCAAAGCGGACAAACTGCTCCAGTTTAAATTGGATGCTGGTGACGACGGGGAACGCCAGATTGTGTCTGGAATTGCCAAATGGTACCCAGATTTTGCGTCCTTAGTGGGCAAAAAGGTCATCATCGTGGCTAACTTGAAACCGATTAAACTACGGGGCGAACTGAGCCAGGGCATGTTGTTATCCGTTGAAAAAGCCAATGGAGACGTGCAACTGGTAACGGTCGACGCTTCCTTACCAAATGGCAGCACATTAGCATAATCACCAATTAGTTTCACGAATTCGTGAAACTTTTTTGGTTTTAATTAGTAATCACGAAAGGGAGGTTTGTCATGCAAATCTTTGATTCTCATACTCATTTAAACGATGCCACCTTTGCTGGTCGAGAGGACGAACTAATTGAACACGCCCACCGGCTCGGGGTCGTGCGGATGGCGAACGTGGGTTCGAACCTCGCTTTGAACCAGCGCGCAATTGAATTGGCCCATCAATATCCAGGACTTGTGGCGATTGTTGGGTGGCATCCAGAGGATGCGGATGGCTACAATCTGGCAGCGGAAGCACTCTTGCGCACCCAATTACAAGACGAGCAAGTTGTTGCCTTGGGAGAAATTGGATTGGACTACCACCAAACCCGAGTGGATCGAACCACGCAACAGAACGTTTTTCGGCAGCAAATTCGGCTGGCTAAGGAACTCAACCTACCAATCTCGGTGCATAATCGTGATGCCTTTGAAGACACCTATCGGATTTTACGTGAGGAACACATTGAAACGGTGGGCGGCATTATCCACAGTTTTAACGGAGACGTGGAATGGATGCAGCGCTTTTTAGACCTTGGGATGATGCTGTCTTACAGTGGCGTGGCCAGTTTTAAAAAGATCAAGGAAGTGCATGAGGCGGTCCGGCAGACGCCGATGGAGCGGTTACTAGTGGAAACGGATGCCCCGTACTTAGCGCCAGAGCCACTGCGTGGACACGAAAACCAACCAGGTTACACGTTGTACACCCTAGAAGCAATTGCGCGGTATAAGGACGTTGATCCCGACGAAATTGCTGCTGCCACCTTTAAAAATACAAATCGGATTTTTAGATTGGAAGATTAGATGAAACGAATTAAAGAAGTCCTCGTGGTCGAAGGCAAATCAGATACCGAGCGGATTCAGCAGGCCGTGGATGCCGACACGATTGAAACCCGGGGTTCAGCAATTAGCGACGAAACACTGGCTCTGATTGACCGACTGGCGCAAACTCGGGGGGTAATCGTGTTCACTGACCCCGATTTTTCGGGCGAAAAGATTCGCCGCATCATTGCTGATGAAATTCCCGAGGCCAAGCATGCCTTTTTGGATAAGCACGCTGCGACTCCCGATAAGGCGCACGGTTCGCTCGGGGTGGAGCACGCCTCTCTCGCTGCCATTCGCCAGGTCCTAGCCCAGGTGTACACGGAAAGTGAGAGTAACCCCGAGGTCATTAGCCGGGAAGAGTTGATGGCCGCTAATTTGGTGGGGAATCACGCCGCCAAGCAACGTCGCTTAGAGCTTGGTGAGTATTTGCACCTCGGGTATGTGAACGCGAAACAGCTGCAACGCCGGCTGCGGATGTTTGGGATTACCAAGGAGCAATTTAACGAAGCCCTTACGCACCTAGAAGGAGGAACAACGCATGAACCAACCAGCCATCGGGACTAGAAACCGGACACTTGGCATTTTAAACCGCTATCACTTAAGTGCCAAGAAAAGTCTAGGTCAAAACTTCTTGGACGATTTAAACGTCTTAGAGGGGATTGTGGCCGCTGCCAACGTGACAGAGCAGGACGACGTGGTCGAAATCGGCCCGGGAATCGGAGCGCTAACCGAACAGATTGCTCAACGAGCCCACCAGGTCCTGGCGTTTGAAATTGATCAGAACCTGATGCCGGTGTTAGCTGAAACCCTTGCTGACTACAAGAACGTCACGATCGTTAATCAGGACTTTTTACAGGCCAACGTGCCAGAAGTGCTAGACGAACGGCTGGACGGACACCACGAGTTAAAGGCCGTGGCCAACCTGCCGTATTACATTACCAAACCGATTTTGATGAACTTTTTAAAGGGTCAGGTGCACTTTGCGACGATTGTTTTGATGATGCAAAAGGAAGTTGCTAGTCGCCTGGTGGCGCGGCCAAATTCGCATGACTACGGAGCATTAAGTGTGATGACGCAGTATCTGTACCAAGTCGAGATTGCGCTGGAGGTTTCCAAAAAGTCGTTTATCCCGGCCCCCAAGGTCGATTCTGCGGTGGTCAAATTAACGCCCCGGCCAGTTAAACAGGAAACTGCTTACAGTCAACCGGCCTTTTTTTCCTTTGTCCACGGCTGCTTTATGCACCGGCGTAAGACCTTGTGGAATAACTTGCAGTCGGTCTTTGACAAACAGCCGGCGACGAAGGACACGATTCGGACGGTGCTGGCGACAGTTGGAATTGAACCGAACGTTCGTCCCCAAACCCTGGGGGTCAGCCAGTTTATTACCCTGACCAACGAATTTCACAAAGTCGGCTTGCTGAAATAGGGTAATGCTTTACATTCCGGCGTTTTTGTGGTACAATTTGCTTTGTGAGGTGATTTGTAATGCAAATGAATTTGCCGGATATCAGAAATTGGATTCAAGACCACCTTGGCAGTGACATTAAAGTTGTTGAACAAGCTGGGAGAAAACGAACGAATGAATACGATGGAGTCCTCGTTGAGGTTTTTCCAGCGGTATTTATTGTTGATCTTGATTCAAGTGATCAACCTGCACACGCTTCATTTACCTACACCAAGATCTTAACCAAAGATATTCAAGTTACATTTATGTAAATAACCAAATTAAAAAGACTGCAGGGGTCTTTTTTTTATTTCTATTTTTCGGTAACTTATACTTAAATGATGATCGGCACAGCAATCGGTCTGGAGGAGTAGCGATGGACGACCTAATTTTGGCAACACACGATTTGCAAGAACAATTTACCGAGAAACGCGTTTTAAATAATCTGAACTTTGTGCTTCACCGGGGGCGTTTTTTGAGTATTGTGGGAGAAAACGGGGTCGGCAAGACCACGTTAGTCCGGATTATTCTCGGACAGCTAAAGCCCACCCACGGTAGCGTGGAGTTTTTCCCCAGTCGTAAAGCGATTCGGATTGGGTACGTGCCACAATTTCGCAACATTGATGACGAATATCCGCTCTCGGTGAAAAACTTTGTGGCGCTCAACTTTACCCACTCCCTAATGCCCTGGCTGAAACCGCAAGAACGTCACCGGCTGACTGAAGTGTTGGCAGAAACGGACCTGACCAAACTACAAAATGAGCCGTTAGGGCGGACGTCTGGAGGAGAAAAGCAACGGGCTTATTTGGCCCAGGCTCTCACCATGCAACCGGATTTGTTGATTTTAGATGAATCCACGGCCAGTTTGGACCCGATTGCGAAGGAGCAACTACTGCGCTTGGTGCGCAAGCTCAACCAGCAGACGGGCGTCACGGTGATTTCTGTGACCCATGATATTCCGCTAGCCAAACAATTTTCGGATGATTATCTGTTGTTACAACCAGAGGGTTATCAATTTGGACCGATTGATCAACTACAGGTTAGCGAATATCAAGGAGGGGAACAACATGTTTAGTTTTGATTTTATGCGCAATGCCTACCTAGCTAGCACTATGATTGCGATTGTCTGTGGGTTCATCGGCGTCTTTGTGGTGGCCCGCAACATGTCCTTTTTGACCCACACCCTGTCAGAAATTGGTTTTGCAGGGGCATCCTTTGGCATGTTTGTGGGAATCACACCGCTAAATGGGATGCTGCTTTTTACAATGTTCAGCTCGGTTCTAGTCGGGCGGATGAGTACTAAGGCGGCTCGTCGAGAGAATTCGATTAGTGCGATTTCCGGGCTATTTATCGGGCTTGGAGTGCTGTTTTTGGCCCTCTCCAATAAAAGTGCCAGTTACGCAACCAACATCTTGTTTGGGAGCGTCGTCGGGATTAGTCCCGCGGACGTTTACCAAATGTTGGTATTGGCGGTTATCGTCCTTTTAATCCTCTTTATCATTTATCGTAACCTGAAGTTTGACTCGTTTGATCCGGTGGGGGCTAGCGCCCAGCATGTGCACAGTGGTTTAATGTCCGTAATCTTTTTATTGTTGTTAGCATTGAGTGTGTCCGTTGCCGCTCAAATCGTGGGCTCCTTGTTGATCTTTATCCTGTTAACTCTACCGGCGGCTAGTGCCAAGTACTTTGCTCACTCGGTCAGTGGCATGATTGCCGTAGCGATTAGCTGTGGCTTGTTGGGTGTTTGGCTCGGCTTGTATCTCGGTTACGTTACGAATCTTCCCGTCAGCTTCTTCATTGCGACGATTGAATGTGCGTTGTACTTCTTAGCACTAGGTTATAACTACTTAAAAGAACGATCCTAATTTAAAAGAGACTGCAGAAATAATTTTCTGCAGTCTCTTTTTTAATGATTTTTTCGATGTAAAGATCGGTACCAGAGGTATTGGAGGCCGAAAATAATACCATAAATTATCAATAAGACGACCAGCACAATGATGCGCAACGGCAGGGGGGCGGCACCAAGGACCGCGTTGGGATGCCGCATCGTGAGCGCAGCAATAAAGACGAGCAGGCTCAGGATTTCAATCACGAGCATCGCTTTCCAACGTTTCAATGTCACTTCACCACCTTAGTTTCGTTTTCTCTATCGTAACACGACCCGGGCTAATCCAAAAATTGCGCCACCACGGGTACTTTTTTGACGAACGTTAGTGATTTCTTCTGTTTGATTTAATTTTTAGATAAATTTATGTGATTTGACGTAAAAACCGAACAATTATGCTAAAATTTTAGTAGAGTAAATCTATAATGAGGTGAAATTATGAAAATTAAACGAAGCGAACGATTGGTCGACATGACTGATTATCTGTTAAATCGACCACACGCACTGATTCCGTTGACATTTTTTGCACAACGATACGATTCTGCCAAGTCCTCAATTAGTGAAGACCTGACTATTCTAAAACGGACATTTCAAGACCGCGGGATTGGTCTAGTGGAAACGGTGCCGGGGGCTGCCGGAGGGGCAAAATACATCCCGTACATCTTAAAGGAAGCCGCCGACGAATTTATGGACGAAGTGATTGAAATTCTAAACAATTCGCACCGGTTGTTACCTGGTGGATACGTTTACATGTCAGATATTTTAGGTGATCCCGACAAATTACGCTATTTAGGACGGCTGATTGCCACCCAGTACCTTAATCAACGCGTGGACGCAGTTTTGACTGTAGCGACTCGTGGAATTCCGATTGCCCAAGCAGCGTCATCTTATTTGAACGTACCCCTAGTGATTGCGCGCCACGACACTAACATTACTGAAGGATCCACCGTAAGCGTGAACTACGTTTCCGGTTCCAGTAAGAAGATTAAACGGATGACGATTTCAAAACGGAGCCTTGATCAAGGGGCCAACGTCTTAATCGTGGATGACTTCATTCACGGCGGGGGGACTATTAATGGATTAACCTCGCTGATTGAAGAATTTGACTGTAACTTGGTCGGCAGTACTTTCTTCGCTGAAGGGGCTTACCAAAGCGGGCAACAAAACGTAGGCAACTATACGTCATTGGTTAAGATGGAGAACCGGGATGACGGAGAAATGCGGATTACCAAGGGTAATTACGACGAAAAAATTTTTGGACCAAGTAAGTAGGAGTAGGAAAAGATGGGAACGAGAAATACAATCATTCTAGCGGCTGGCAAGGGAACGCGGATGAAGTCCAAGTTGTACAAAGTATTACATCGGATTTGCGGGAAATCGATGGTGGACCACGTTTTAACCCAGGTGAGTCAGTTGGACATGGACCAAATCGTTACAGTGGTTGGGTATGGAGCGGAAGCCGTGCAAGAGGAACTAGGGGACCGAACCAAGTACGTGATTCAAGACCAGCAACTTGGAACGGGGGACGCTGTGTTGCGAGCTGAACCACTGTTAAAGCATGCAACGGGTACAACACTGGTAATTAGTGGTGATACGCCGCTCTTTACAGCAACCACTTTGAAAAACCTCTTTGCTTACCATGAGGATAAAAAAGCGACAGCAACGATTTTAACGTCAATGGCCCCGAACCCCACTGGATACGGACGGATTATCCGGAATGACCTAGGAATCGTGGAAAAAATTGTGGAAGAAAAGGATGCCGATTCCGAAGAAAAAGCGATTCATGAAATTAACACAGGTGTTTATGTGTTTGATAATCAAAAGCTATTTGCCGCACTGCACGATACTAACAACGACAACGCCCAGGGAGAATACTACCTGACGGATGCCATTGAGGTCTTAAAGCAACAGGGCGACACGATTGCTGCTTACAAGATGGCCGATTTCTCCGAATCAATGGGGGTTAACAATCGGGTGGCGCAAGCCGCTGCCACCAAGGTAATGCAACAACGGATTAACGAATACCACATGAACAACGGGGTTACCATTATTGATCCAGCTTCGACATACATTGATGCGGGAATTGAAATTGGTTCAGATACCATTATTGAACCGGGAGTGCAGTTGCAACAGGGAACTAAGATTGGTAAAGACTGTGTGATTGGTGCGAACTCCAAACTGGTTAACACTGTGATTCACGACGACGTCACAGTTACGTCCTCAACGTTGGAAGAAGCAGAAATGGGCGCGCACTCAGACATTGGTCCCAACAGTCACCTGCGTCCGGGTGCTGTGATTGGTGAACACGTCCACATTGGAAACTTCTGCGAGGTGAAGAAGTCCCATATCGGAGATGGAACCAAATTAGGGCACTTAACCTACGTCGGGAATGCTACCCTAGGCAAGAACATTAACATCGGTTGTGGAGTAATCTTTGCGAACTACGATGGCAAGCATAAGCACGAAACCACGGTCGGAGATGACGTCTTTATTGGAAGCAATTCCAACCTGATTGCGCCGGTTAAAATTGCCGACCACAGTTTCATTGCGGCGGGTTCGACCATTACGGATGACATTCACCAATACGACATGGCGATTGCGCGCAGTCGTCAGACAAATAAACCCAATTATTACCAAAAGCTACCGTTTGACGGAGCAGATTAGTTTGCTGAAAAAAGCCAAGCATAATATAATCTAGTTGAGAGGACAAATTACTAACGGGGGCTACTTATGGACACCAAAACAACTGACTCAAACATGAAAATTTTTGCGTTGGACTCCAACGTGCCGCTCGCCGAAAAGGTAGCGGATCACATTGGGATTCCACTCGGGAAAGCATCTGTTTCCCATTTTAGTGATGGCGAAATTAAAATTACGATTGATGAAAGTGTCCGTGGAGATGACGTGTACATCATCCAGTCAACCTCCAATCCAGTGAATGATAACCTAATGGAATTGTTAATTATGGTGGATGCCCTGCGTCGGGCTAGTGCCGCTACGATTAACGTGGTAATTCCGTATTATGGGTATGCGCGGCAAGACCGGAAGGCCCGCTCCCGAGAACCAATCACGGCTAAGCTGGTTGCTGATATGCTCCAAACCGCTGGAATTACGCGGGTCGTTGCTTTAGACCTGCACGCAGCGCAAATTCAAGGATTTTTCGACGTTCCGGTGGATCACTTGATGGGCGCTCCGTTATTGGCTGATTACTTCATTCAAAATCATTTGAACGAAAACGCCGTGGTGGTTTCGCCTGACCACGGTGGAGTTTCGCGGGCCCGGGCGCTTGCTGAATTCCTCAGTGATCCGATTGCGATTATCGATAAGCGACGTCCCAAAGCCAACGTGGCGAAGATTATGAACATCATTGGGGACGTCAAGGGCAAACGGGCTATTATGATTGACGACATGATTGATACCGCGGGAACCATTACCCAAGGTGCTCAAGCCCTAATCGATGCCGGTGCCAAGGAAGTTTACGTCTGCTGTACGCATCCGGTACTGTCTGGTCCAGCCACGGAACGGTTGGCGAACTCACCCATCAAGCAGGTTGTGGTTACCGATTCGATTCAACTTCCTGAGGAGAAGAAGATTGAGAAAATTAAGCAGATTTCCGTAGCTCCGCTCGTCGGGGATGCCATCCTGCGCATCGATCAGAATCGACCGGTGAGTCCACTCTTTAACTCCCGGTTTAACTACGAAAAAGACGAAATGAAGCAAGACTAAAAAAAGGAGTGACTTAGCAAAATGCTAAGTCACTCCTTTTCTATCGAATGGATTATTTCGCTTGGTTCACATATTTGTTAATGGCATAGGCCACGCCGTCCTCACTGTTGGGTTTGGTGATGAACTGGGCGTTTTCCTTCACGTCGTCAATTCCGTTGCCCATGGCCACTCCAGTGCCGGCGTACTTAATCATGCTGAGGTCGTTTTCTTGATCACCGATGGCCATCACGTTTTCGGCCGTTAAGCCTAATTTTTCGGCGAGGTGCTTCACAGCAGTTCCCTTGCCAGCTTTAGCGTTCATAAATTCCAAAAAGACGGGCGTACTCTTCACCACGCCCATCCGGTGTTTAATTGAATCCGGAATGTTGTGGTTAGCCAAGTCAATCTTGTCGGGTTCGTCGATGAACATCAGCTTGGCAATCTTGAAGTCCGGGGTAATTTCTTCGGGAGTGCGATAATGAATCGGTAGGTTCACCAGTTGGCTTTCATAAACCGTGTAGGGACTGAGGTCCCGGTTGGTGGCGTAAATGCCGTCGGTGGTTTCAATTTGGAAGTGGACGCCCATTTCTCGCGACATCATTTCGATTTCTAAGAAATCCTCATAGTGAACGGTCGTTTCAAAGATAACTTGACCGGTCAAGTCCTCAGCCACAGAGCCGTTAAAGGCAATCGCATACTCGTCCTTACCATTGAGCCCCAGTGGTTTTAAGTAGGGGCGAATCCCGGCGAGGGGCCGACCCGAACAGAGCACGATTTTAATGCCTTTTTCTCTCGCCTTCTTAATGGCACTGATGGTAGCCGGAGCGAGTTCATTTTTTTCGTTCAAGAGGGTACCATCGATGTCAATGGCAATTAGTTTAATGTCAGTCATGTTGAGACTCCTTTGGTTGAATAACGTGATCGTTACGAAGATAGCTTTGAAATTGAGCAGTCGTTTCTGCAAATAATCCTGCTGCTTCTGGGTGGAACATTTCCTTGGGGAAAAAGAAGCGGCTGTCACCGACATCCCGGCCGGTAATGGTTTGGACTAACAAACTGGCCTGCGAAAGTTCGATGAGACTGCCGTCCTTTTCCATGAGCTCGATTTGAGCGTTGGGATGCGAATCGGTAGGATCGTATACATCATAAGGCTGGTTATAGCTATTGTCAGTGGCGGTGTAAAAATTTGGATCAAAGCCGACATCCGCTACTAAGGAGCGCAGCTCGGTCAGCTGTGGTTTTGTCTCCGGAGTAAACTGGGCAGATTTAAACGGCTCGCGGTCCAAGAAACGTGTAGCTAGATCCGCTAAAATTGGATCGGGAAAAGTCCGCCAGGCAGAAAAATAAGTGGTTAATACGCCATCGTCTAACTGCAGATAGTTGGACAAATCGTGTTTTAAATCAAACTGTTCGGTTAAAAAGGGCCGTAATAGTCCTGGTTGAAAGTCATCTTGATACTGGGGATCCTGGGCAATCTGCCGGGCTCGTTTAAGCAAGTGGGCCAAGATCACTTCCATCGAACGCGAGGTGGGGTGAAAGTAGACCTGCAGGTACATTTGGTACCGCGAGACAATGTAGTATTCAATCGCGTGTAGCCCACTTTTTTTAAAGCAGATTCCTTGCTCGTAGGGGCGCATCACCTGTAAAATGCGGTCTAAGTCAAAGTTACCGTACTGAGCGCCGGTAAAGTAAGAGTCCCGTAACAGGTAATCCATCCGGTCCGCATCGCACTGACTGGAAATCATCTGGACGACCTGTTGATTCGGATAGGTCTTGTTGATGACGCTCGCCACCTGATTGGGGAAGTTCGGTCCCATTTTGCGCAAGACCTGATTGACCTCCGTGCCTTCCGAAGTAATAATTTCCTGCGTAATTTCTTCGTGATTGGTTTGGAAAATGTGTTCAAAAGTGTGTGAATAGGTTCCGTGACCAATGTCATGCAGTAACCCAGCACATTCCGCCACGAGACGATTTTGATCGTCCCAAAGACCATCACCGGGCGTTTGCGTGGGGTAATTTCTTTGAAAGTGGTTACAAATTCGGCGCACAATTTCGTATACACCTAGCGAGTGGGAGAAACGGGTATGCTCTGCGCCCGGGAAGGTTAACGACGTGGTGCCAAGCTGATGAATTCGGCGTAAGCGTTGAAATTCCGCTGTGTTAATCAAGTCCATGATGATTTGGTCTTGAATGTAAATGTGACTGTGGACCGGATCTCTAATGACCTTTTCCTGTTTTAGTTTTTCTGTCTGGTAGCCCATCGTTCCACCTCCATTTCCATACCATTATAGCGTATCAACGAGCATTCGTCAGAGGCGAATGTGATTGTGTCTAATTATTAACCATTAAAAAGAGAGAAAGGAAGGGTGCTGATGCCCCATAAATTACCAAGTCAACCCGTTCACATTGAGGGAGAAACCATCTTACATCAAGCAGGAGAAGAAGAGCATTATCGGTTTAGCGCCGTAGGTCAGCTGGTCCAACTTGGCACCACGGTTTATCTGCGCTTTAATGAGGATAACGAGGAAGCGGTTCCAGTAACCTATAAAATTGATGGGTCTAATTCACTACGGATTAGTCGCCGCGGAGAAAGCCAGTTAACGTTACAGTTGATTGCCGGGCAACGGACGCAAAATGTTGACGTGACTCCCTACGGTAAGTTACAGATCGCTGCCGAAGCCACTGCCGTGGAAACTGAATTTGATTTAGCTGAGTTGCGTGGAACCGTGAGCGCAGATTACCGGATTTTTACGGACGACGAAGAGGTTGGGAACCACCAGATTCGATTGCAATTTTACCGATAAGTTAGTATTATTAAGTGTAACGGTAAACTAGAAAGGCGTGTGTCTAATTTGGAACTAAAAAAGCTCGATGAAACCAACAAAAATGAACTATCAATGATTGAAGTTGCCCATGCCATTTTGGCCGATCGGGGTAAAACCATTCAGTTTCCTGATTTAGTAAATGCTATTCAAGAATACACGGGCTTTAGCGATGATGAAATTAAGGACAAGCTCGTGCAATTTTATACGGACTTAAACGTCGACGGTAGTTTTATCTCCCTGGGAAACAACGTGTGGGGATTGCGGACGTGGTATCCTTATGAATCCGTGGACGAAGCCACGGCCAGTGAAGGTGATGACCAACCGAAGACCAAAAAACGGCACAAAATTAACGCCTTCTTGGCTGATGCATCCGATGACGACGACGTGATTGACTACGAAAATGATGATCCAGAAGACGATGATGACGTGGTTGATTACGACGATGATGACGATGACAGCGTTGACGATGATGACATTGATTACGACAACGATGATCCAGAAGATGAAGAAGTTCATGACGACATTGACGACGTAGAACTTCAAGATGATGAGGATGACGACGAAGACGAGGACGACGATTAAGAAGATTAAACTTGACGGCGTACAATTTTTTTATTATCATCATTCTTGGGCACTTTACAAATTGTAAAGCATTCGAATCCAAAGCTCCCCTACTGGCTATGTATGGGGAGCTTTTTTTATTGTTTCTTGCACTTTTGATTTAGATGGGAGTCGATTGACATGACAAAGTATATTTTTGTAACTGGTGGTGTGGTTTCATCGCTTGGAAAGGGAATCGTTTCAGCTTCGCTCGGACGGTTGTTAAAGAATCGGGGATTAAACGTCACGGTCCAAAAGTTTGATCCATACATTAACGTGGATCCTGGAACCATGAACCCGTACCAACACGGAGAAGTGTTCGTGACAAATGATGGAACCGAAACCGACCTAGACTTAGGTCATTATGAACGGTTTATTGATAACGATTTGAATCAGTACTCAAACGTTACAACCGGAAAGATTTACCAAGAAGTGCTGGAAAAAGAACGGCATGGTGACTATCTAGGAGCCACGGTACAAGTCATTCCGCATATTACTGGCATGATTAAGGAAAAAATCATGCGCGCCGCTAAGACGACGGATGCTGACGTAGTCATTACGGAAATTGGGGGTACGGTCGGAGATATTGAATCGTTACCGTTCTTAGAAGCGATTCGAGAAATGCGCAACGAAGTCGGTTATGACAACACCTACTACATTCACACGACGTTGGTTCCTTATTTGGAAGCAGCCGGGGAAATGAAATCAAAACCAACCCAACACAGCGTCAAGGAACTCCGGAGTGTGGGGATTCAACCTGATATGTTGGTTTTACGTTCTGAACGAGAAATTCCCGAAAGCATGAAGAAAAAGATTTCCATGTTCTGTGACGTGAACGAAAAAAGCATTATCGAATCAATTAACGCTCCAAACCTGTACCAATTACCATTAAGTTTCCAAAAACAAGGCATGGATGACCAAATCTTGGCGCACTTCAAAATGAAGACTCCCGAGGCAGACATGGAAGACTGGAAAAAGTTGGAAAACCACATCCGGCATTTAAGTGGCACGGTTAACATTGCTTTAGTGGGTAAGTACGTTAAGTTAAAGGATGCTTACATTTCGGTGGATGAAGCTTTACGTCATGCTGGATACGCCGCAGATGTGGACGTCAAGATTACCAACATTGATGCTGAAAAAATTACGGACGAGAATGTAGCCGACGTGTTGGCTGGTTTTGATGGAGTCATTGTTCCGGGTGGATTTGGTAGTCGGGGAATCGAAGGAATGGTGACGGCCATTCGCTATGTTCGGGAAAACGACATTCCGTTCTTGGGGGTTTGTCTCGGAATGCAAGTGACGACGATCGAGTATGCTAGAAACGTTTTGGGGTATCAAGATGCAAACTCCACGGAATTTGATCAAGACACGAAGCACAATGTGATTGACTTGATGGCTGACCAAAATGACGTTTCTGGAATGGGAGGAACTCAACGCTTGGGTGCTTACCCAGCTAAGTTAACGCCAGGTACCCAAACGGCCGCTGCTTACGATAACCAAGCAGAAATTTCAGAACGACACCGACACCGTTATGAATTCAATAATAATTTTAGACAAGAACTGGAAGATGCCGGGTTAGTCATTGCCGGAACCTCACCAGATGACCGGCTAGTCGAAGTGGTTGAAGTTCCTAATAAACAATTCTTTGTAGCAGCTCAATATCATCCAGAATTCTTATCACGACCTAACCGTCCGGAAGGATTATTCAAAGCCTTTGTGGCTGCAGCTGCTAAGAATCACCAAGCGCACGCTGATAAATAAAATTTTTGCCTTCAATTTGGGGAATGTGTTGTAATCCACGCTGGTTTTACTTATGATTGAAGACGTGACGATCAAGTAAGATAGTGAGGATTAAAGACAATGAGTATTATGAAAATCCATGGGGGTCATTCCTTACACGGGGAAGTAACGATTGGCGGAGCTAAGAACAGCGTTGTCGCGCTGATTCCAGCGGCTGTCCTCGCCGACAACCCGGTTAAATTAGACATGGTCCCAGACATTCTTGATGTTCATAATCTAATGTTAATTCTCCAATCAATGAACGTTTCATCCTATTTTGCGGATGGCGTGTTACAAATCGATCCTACTGAAATTAAAACTGGTCACTTACCCAGTAAAGCAATTAAAAAATTACGGGCGTCGTACTACTTTATGGGGGCGCTGTTAGGCAAGTTTCATCGGGCCGTGGTGAGTTTCCCCGGGGGCGATAACATCGGACCCCGGCCGATTGACCAACACATTCGGGCTTTTGAGGCACTGGGAGCCCACGTAACCGAAAACGGGGACACCGTATACATTGATGCCACCGAAAATGGCCTCGTCGGAGCACCCATCTTCTTTGAAATGGTTTCTGTCGGAGCCACCATTAACGCTATTTTGGCGGCAACGCGGGCACGTGGGGTTACCACGATTCATAATGTGGCCCGGGAACCAGAAATTGTTGACTTAGTTGCGTTTCTAAACGAAATGGGGGCGCACATTTCTGGAGCCGGAACGGATGTAATTCGAATTGAAGGAGTGGATCATCTTCACCAACAACAGATTCACACTGTGATTCCGGATCGGATTGAAGCGGGAACCTACCTTTCGCTAGCAGCAGCGGTTGGGGATGGCATTCTGATTAAAAATGTGGTTCCAGAGCACCTGCAACCGTTTATTGCAAAACTGCGGGAAATGGGCGTGGATCTATCGATCAATGACAATGCCATTTATGTGCAAAAATCGGGGGAACTCCGGGGCGTGAACGTGACCACGGCACCGTTCCCTAATTTTGCAACGGATTGGCAACAACCGTTAACTCCGTTGTTACTGACTGCTCAGAGTGAGAGTATCATTACTGATACGATTTATCCCCAACGGCAAAAGCACATCGCTCAACTACAAAAGTTAGGGGCGCGGATTAGCGTTAATGATTGCAATCAGATTATTGTGCATCCCACCCCTGAGTTACACGGAGCAGTTGTTGCCGCCGGAGAAATTCGAGCCGGAGCGGCGCTGATGATCGCCGGGTTAATGGCTGATGGGGAAACCATCGTGGAAGAAAGCGATAATATTTTACGCGGATACGATAACATTGAACGGAAATTAACTGACTTGCATGCGGACGTCGAACTGATTACCCAGCTTGATTAGGCGCGGTTGCACGTAAATTAGATTAGTGATACACTACAAAAGTTGAGAATTTTGAAATCAATCTCTGGGTTTTATAAATTCAGGGCAAAGGAGCGAGATTATTATGAAAAAAGGAATTCATCCAGATTTTCATGAAGTAGTCTTCCAAGATTCAGGTACGGGCTTCAAGTTTATTACGGGCTCAACCGCTACTTCAGATCAAACGATTGACATTGATGGTAAGACTTACCCATTGATCCGGGTTGAAGTTTCTTCTGATTCCCACCCATTCTACACTGGGAAGCAAAAGACTGCTCAAGCCGATGGAGCTGTGGATCGTTTCAACAAAAAATATGGTTTTGCCAACTAAGGTACAACCACGAAAAAAGCTTCTTCCATTTTGGAAGAAGCTTTTTTGTTTAATATTAATTACGTTTAATGAGCCTGGCGGATGGTTTTCGTATCATTGAGAACCAGACACAGGTTTAAGAACACCAGGATCGAGGTGGAGATGAACACTCCAGAGTAACCAAAGATTGAGGAAACGACCGAACCAATCATCGGTCCGCTAAAGTTTCCAACCGCCTGAAAGGACTGGTTCCAACTGAAGATCCGGCCGGTAACCTGCGCCGGCGTATTCTTGGCAATGATGGCTTGCACCGCCGGTAGCATACAGGCGTTAGAGACGCCTAACAGAAAGCGAAGGATCATCAGCTCCCAGACGTTCGTCACAAATGCCATTGGAACGTAGAGGAAGATGGCTAGAATAAAGCCAAAAATCATGATTTTTTCAGAGCCAATTCGATCTCCGATGGCCCCAAGGCGGGGAGCAGCCACGAGGGTGGAAATTCCGGGCACTGCAGCAACCACTCCACTAAAGAAAGTTACCGTGGGGCTCCCGTGCATAATCTGTTTGACGTACAAAGAGAGAATTGGAGAAATCGAGTTGTTGGAAGCCTGAATGATCATCGTCGTCACAAACATTCCAAAGATTAACTTGGGGTGGGGAAGGACGTGAATGACTTCTTTAGTGTGTAAGTTGTCTTCCTTGGCGACGGGTTGAAACTTTTCCTTGACAAAGAACAAAGTGACAAAGAAAACGACTAGCATCAAACTGCCCGTGATGAAAAAGGTGACTCGATAACTGAAAACGGAGGCTAAAATCCCGCCCAGAAAGGGACCAAATAATGCACCAGAAACACCACCAGTGGAGAGGATTCCAAGCGCCTTTCCGCTTTCCTTTTTGGGAACCTGAATGGCTAACAATGCGTTGGAATTGGGCATGTACCCCGAAAAGATTCCCTGAATGAACCGCAGTCCGATAATCATCCAAACGTTGGTGGCAAATCCCATCAACAGCACACAGATGGCCATTCCGAGTGAAGCTCGCAACAGCATTAGCCGTCGGCCGTACCGATCGGCTAAACTGCCCCAAAGCGGGGATACGACCGCTGCCACAATGAAGGACGCCGAAAAGGCGAGTCCACTGTATAGGCTTAGTTCACTGTGGGTGTAATTCCCCAGAGTTTCAATGTATAAGGAAAGAAAGGGCATTAACTCACTGAAACCCATACTGGTTAAAAAGAGACCCACCCAGAGGGCGATTAAGTTGCGGTGCCAAATCTTTTTAGGCACCGTAAAGGGGGCTTCGCTATCGGCAGACTGTTCTGTCTCACTCATGGGGGCTCGCCTCCCGTCGTGTTTGTTGCATCTGGTCTAGCCAGAGGGGCAGGGACTCGGTTAGCATGTCGTAGGTAGTTTCAAACTTATGAGTGTACCAGGGATCAGCAATGCTAATCCCGTCTTGTCCCGGAACCACGTCCATGCAGAGGTGGGCTTTTGCTTGCTCTGCTTTTGATAACCGTTCTCGGACGTCCACAAGGTTGGTTGTGTCCATAGTAATGATGTAATCAGCGGCTTCTAAATCTGTCGGCGTTAGGGGATGCGAACGATGATTACTTGCGTCCAAGCCGTGTTTTTTAAGCGTCTGGAGTGCCCCTGGATGGGGTGGATTTCCTGCTTCTTCATCACTAGTTGCTGCCGACGAAATGACGTATTGATCTGCGACACCTGCTTCTGCGGTTAACTGTTTAAACATGGATTCCGCCATTGGTGAGCGGCAAATGTTACCCAAACAAACGAATAAAACGTTAGTTGGTTTCACGTTAATTCACTCCAATCTAAAAAATGCTTCGTAATAACCATGATAGCAAATTAAACTTGAAAACGGCATTGTTTTGATTATTTGAGAGGTAAATTGAGAAGAAATCCATCAATTCCTGTTTTTTCTAGGCTGCGAGGGCGTATAATTGGAGACGATTGAATTATTGAGGGGTGAGCACATGCTAAACAATCTCATTTATCTACGCGTGAGTGTCACCGAACGTTTCGGCGTGGCCTGGGGCATTACAGCTGCCGACTTTATTAATGGAGTTAGTGAAATTCCACACAGTATTTTGTTGTTAAACGATGATTTTGAACGGTCTAATCGGTACAACTCACACGCTAAGTTCCCATTAGTAGTAGGACGTAATCAGGTGCGTGAGTACATTCTGGGGGAACAAGGTCTAGAGAATAATAACAAGTGGATTAACTATCAAACCGAAGACGGAATTGACTCATTAACGGATGGTGAAATTGCTGATCTGCTGTATCTTGGTCATATGGGGATTCCCACTTACCGACGCACGCCTTTTTTAGGTAAACTACGTAATCAAATTGTCTATGTTGGTGGTAACAATGGATTTAAACGAATTTACTTTTTAGACTTTGCCGAACAAGATCACATCCTGGCCTTAAGCATTAAGCGTCACCTGCGGGAATTCCGGAATTCAAAGCGGATCTTTGCCCGCCCGTTACCAATTAAAGACCTAAATCAATCGATTTTGGATCAATTACTCCATCTGAGTCGCCGAGGCATGATTTTAGCCTTTGACCTCACGAAAGAACACCATCGGAAGTTTGAGGTACCGATTTTCTTGAAGAAAACAGAACCAGAAAAGGTAATCTGGAGTAGTGAGGCGCAACTCAAGGCGGAGACACGACCGGGTGGCACGTTGACTTACAACACGATGAGCAACAAGTGGACGATTGCCATTGATCAACAACCCGAGGGAACCGACTTAAACGACTTCGTCTAGGAGTGAATCCGGTTTTGTGTCATTAATGTTATAATGAGAAGAATTGTAGTTGATGCATTGATTTTGTACCCATTAGGAGTATTAATTTATGAAAATGAGACTAGATGAAATTGCTCGGGCGGTTGAAGGAAAATTACAACCAGTAACAGCGACTTCACTTGAAGTTACTTCTGTAGCGTTTGATAGTCGGGCGTTAAAACCAGGCGCTTTGTTTGTTCCGCTAGAAGGAGAACGGGACGGTCATGATTACATAGAAAGTGCCATTGACCATGGCGCAGTAGCAGCCTTATGGGCCGATGAACGTGTTGCGGATGCACCAGTCGATTTTCCAGTCATCATTGTGGCGAATCCACTGGCCTCCTTACAACGTCTAGCCAAATACTACCTAGCCAAAATCAATCCGAAAGTGGTGGCGGTAACTGGTAGCAACGGGAAAACCACCACGAAGGACTTGATTGCGGGAGTGGTGCAAACCACTTTTAACGTGACCAAAACCCAAGATAACTTTAATAACGAAATTGGCGTGCCCATCACCATTTTATCGATGAATTCAAACACCGAGGTCTTGGTGGTCGAAATGGGAATGGATCGGCCAGGACAATTGCATCGATTGAGTGAGTTGGTTAATCCTGACATCGCGGTCATTACGATGATTGGCGAAGCTCACATTGAGTTCTTTGGAACCCGTGCTAGGATTGCAGAAGCCAAGTTAGAAATTACGGATGGCTTGACTGACGACGGGGTGTTTGTGTACGACGGCGATGAACCTTTATTAGCTGACCATCCGTTGGATAAAGATTTGCGCCGCTTTAGCTTTGGTCGGCAGGGAACCAACGATATTTATCCGACCCAGATCGAGGAAAGTGATCGGGAGACACGGTTTCAAACTAACCGGTGGCAAGACTTTGAATTTACGATTCCGCTCATCGGTGATTACAACGTGAACAACGCCTTAGCCGCGCTAAGTGTGGGGGAGTTGCTCAAGGTGACGCCCGCTAATTTGCGCAGTGGCTTAGCACATCCGAATTTAACTGCTAACCGAGCAGAATGGGTGAAGGGAAACCAGGGTGAATTAATTCTAAGTGATGTTTACAATTCCAACCCTACCGCGGTCCGAGCTGTTTTACAGGCCTTTTCTAACACTGAATTAACCGGAAAACGAATCGTGGTGTTAGGAGATATGTTGGAACTAGGGGACCATGCTGAACAAATGCACGCCGGTTTGGCAGATGCATTTGATTCCCAAGCAATTGAGTTGGTCTTTCTAGTTGGAACTCAAATGACCGCCTTATTTACGGCGCTCATGAAGCGCTACCAACCGGAACAGACGCTATTTCACTATTCTGCAGATCAACTGCCAGAATTAGCGCAGGATTTACGTCAGCACATTGCTCCCGGAGACGAGGTTCTCTTAAAGGCCAGTCACGGAATGCACTTAGAAAAAATCCTCACTACTTTAACAAGTTCCGATAACGAATAGTTTGATTAAATTTGACTTTTGTTGTATGCTGGAGAAGTTGTTTTTTTTAAAATTAAGCACGATTAATCGGTATTATTAGCATATAACTAGTAAATCAGATTCCGATCGAAACGCGAAAAACGGATTTTTTTCAAGAACGGAATTGAATTTACACTGATGTTTCAAGTAGGAGGAACACATTTGAATTTTCAAGAATTAGGATTAACAGCTAGCCTATTAGAAGCAGTGGCAGCCAACGGGTACACGGAACCAACTGCCATTCAGGCCCAAACGATTCCCTTAACTTTAAATGGGGAAGATGTGATTGGACAAGCCCAAACGGGAACCGGAAAAACGGCGGCTTTTGCTCTGCCCATTTTGCAGGGGATTGACGTTAACAATCCGGACGTGCAGGCGCTAGTAATTTCTCCCACCCGGGAATTAGCCATTCAGACCCAACGTGAGATTCAAAAGCTGGGGAAAGGAGAAGGAGCCCGCGCCCAAGTAGTGTACGGTGGTTCTGACATCCGGAAACAAATTTATGACTTAAAGAAGAAACCCCAGATTATCGTGGGAACTCCCGGCCGGTTGTTGGATCACATCCAACGCCGCACGCTGAAGTTAGACCATGTGCGTTTCCTGGTTCTCGATGAAGCCGACGAAATGTTAAACATGGGTTTCTTAGAAGACATCGAAAAGATTATCAAACAAACCCCTGAGGATCGACAAACAATGTTATTCTCAGCTACGATGCCCGCTCCGATTAAACGGGTTGGAGTCCAGTTCATGACTGACCCCAAGCAGGTTAAGGTTAAGGCTAAAGAACTGACAACCGACTTAGTAGATCAGTATTACGTAAAAGTTCGTGATAATGAGAAGTTTGATACGATGACCCGGTTATTTGATGTAAACCAACCGAAAGTTACCATCATCTTCTGTCGGACCAAACGGCGGGTGGATGAAGTGGCTAAGGGCCTGATTGCCCGTGGGTACCAGGCCGCTGGTTTACACGGAGATTTAACCCAAAATCGACGGACCCAGATCATGAATGAATTTAAACGTGATCAAATTAACTACTTGGTCGCTACTGATGTGGCAGCTCGGGGAATTGATGTTTCTGGGGTAACCCACGTTTATAACTTTGATATCCCACAGGATCCAGAAAGTTACGTGCACCGGATTGGCCGGACGGGTCGAGCCGGACATCACGGAACGTCTGTGACGTTTGTGACGCCAAGCGAAATGAGTTACTTGCGGGGAATTGAAAAGTTAACCAAGGTGCGGATGCTACCATTGAAGCCACCTACAGCTGATGAAGCCTTAGCTGGTCAACTTAAGTTTGCTAAGGATGACGTTGCCAAATTAGTGCAAAAGACCGATACCAATCGCTTTAGCGGCGTAGCCCAAGAGTTATTGGACCAGTACGATGGTCTTGATTTAGTGGCTGCTTTGTTAAATGAGCTTTCTGGTGACCAGGTGAAGGTCCACATCACACCCGAACGTCCGCTGAAGAGTCATGGTGGTCGCGGGAATGGTCGTCACAGTGGAGGTGGATATCGCCGCAATAATCGCCGGGGTGGTTCCAGTAACTACCGTGGCAAACGCCGTAACGATCATCGCGAACATGGCGACCAACATCACAGTCGCAAAAACAACTTTGTGATTAAGAACAAACACTAAATAACTAGGAGTCTTTTAGTTGAAAAGCTAAAGGACTTTTTTGTTACCAGTATTTAGCGGGGAATTGCGTATTTATTTCCAAGGAAGGTCAGCTCAGACCCTCGCTGGATTCCTGAAAATGATATAATGAGAACAATTTAACGAATGAGGAGAACAAGATGGTCGTTGCACGGAATCGAAACGGACAAATTTTAATTAATGAAACTGCAATTGAAACAAACGTTCACAACGCTGTGACGCGCTTGCAACCAGGAACGGAATTGTTTGCGGTCGTTAAGGCTGATGCTTACGGTCACGGAGCGATTCAAGTAGCCCAAGCCGCTCTCCGAGCCGGTGCTACTGGGTTTTGTGTGGCGGTCTTAGACGAAGCGATTCAGTTACGGCAGGCAGGTTTTGTCTCTCAACCGATTTTAGTGTTAGGGCTCACGGACGAAACCAAGGTAGACCTAATTGCAAAGTATGACATTACGGTTACAGTGGCGGATGTAACGTGGCTACGCGCTGCTGCTCGTTTAAAACACGAGTTGCGGGTTGAAAAACCGCTTAAATTTTTCTTAGCCTTAGATAGTGGGATGGGACGAATTGGTTTGCAAACGCCTACTGAGGTGCGGGATTTTGACGTCAACTTGCAACAGATGCAGGATGAATTTGACTGGCAGGGGTTGTATACGCATTTTGCGACCGCGGATAGTCCCGATGAACGGTACTTCAATTTTCAACTGCAGAACTTTCGCGCCATGTTAGCAGTCATTGAGTGCTTACCTCGCTACGTTTCGGTGGCCAATTCGGCTGCTGATCTCTGGCATCCAGTGCCGGAGGCCAACTTAGTCCGCTATGGCATTGCCATGTACGGATTAAATCCATCAGGAACTGCCATCAAACCACCGTTTTCTTTGCAACCAGCGCTGAGCTTAACTTCAGAACTGGTGTCCGTGCGGCAGGTGGTACCGGGTCGTTCGATTGGTTATGGGGCCACTTATTCAGTTACCAAACCCACCTGGATTGGTACAATTCCGCTGGGATATGCGGATGGTCTTCGGCGCTCGTTACAGGGTTTTTCTGTTTTGGTAAACGGGGAACGTTGTCCAATCGTGGGGCGAGTTTGTATGGATCAAATGATGGTGAAGTTACCGGGGTCCGTACCCGTGCATACGCCTGTCACCTTGATTGGAACTGATCACGGTGAGACCATTACTCTGCAAGAGATGGCAGAACAGTGTCAAACGATTCATTATGAACTAGCCTGTGGCTTTTCACAACGGCTGCCACGGGTGTATTATCAAACTAATTTAGCGACCAAGGAGTCGAGGTGATTGACCATGGGTTACCGTTTAGCTGCTATTCAGACTGCTTTTTCGATGCCAACTGGTTGGATGTGGAATCAGCGACCGGTCTCTGTACCAACTGCGTTTCGCTTTAACCTTAATCCGCTTGTGAATCAAATGGCGTATGGCTATCAGTCGATGGCTGGTTTAAACCAACGGATTGTGGATGAATTTTCGGCCTGTCAGTACGAGTCGATTTTTAACTTAAATAAATATTATGATGAAATGCAATAACCATAGACTTTAAGAACGAAAGGTTAGATTTAATGAGGGAAACGTCCATTAAGCGTGGTGATGTTTTTTTTGCTGATTTGTCACCGGTCGTTGGATCTGAACAAGGGGGGTTGCGCCCGGTGTTGGTGATTCAAAACGACATTGGGAATCATTACAGCCCCACGGTAATTGTGGCGGCGATTACAGCACAAATCAGTAAGCCGCGGATGCCAACTCACATTGCTATCGCTGCCAAGCAAACCGGAATTGAACGAGATTCAGTAATCTTATTGGAACAAATCCGGACGATTGATAAACAACGATTACGCGATAAGGTGACCCATTTAGCGGATTCCATCATGGACCGCGTGAACCAAGCGTTGTCCCTGAGTGTAGGAACTGATTAAATGGGCTATACATAGCGAAAAAGAGGGTGGAAAACAAACCAGTCTCTTTTTCGGCGTTACTAATAATTAGAGCAAAGGAGAAAACGAGATGAAAATGATTGTAGGCTTAGGCAACGTGGGAGATCAATACGCCGGAACTAGACATAATACGGGATTTATGGTGCTAGATCAGTTTGCGATGACGCACCAACTGACCTTTACCCAACATAAAATGGAAGCAGACCTAGCTAGTGGGATGGTAAACGGGGAAAAGGTGCTGTTGGTGAAACCAACGACTTACATGAACGAATCGGGACGCGCCGTGGGTCCACTGATGAAATTTTATAAGTTAACGTTAGACGACCTTGTGGTGGTGTATGATGACATGGATTTACATGTCGGTCGAATTCGGCTCCGGACCCACGGATCAGCTGGTGGTCACAATGGGATTAAGAGTTTGATTGCGCATTTAGGGACCGACCAGTTTAACCGCATTAAGATTGGGACTGATCACCCAAAACGAGAGAGCGTTGTGCATTATGTCCTCAGTCGTTTTAGTTTAGAACAACAAGGGCCACTGGCTGAAGCACTCGACCACAGCACGAAAGCACTAGAAGAATGGGTAGCCGGGACGGACTTTCCCAAGCTTGAGAACCAATTTAACTAGGCCGGGGGGTCAGAAAGGATTATTGTGGAATTAACGAACGTCTTTCAAGCATTACCACAGTACCAACAAATTCAGGCAAACCTAGCGCCCCAGAACCGTCAGTTAGTGACCGGCACCAGTGGCATTGCCCAAAAGTTATTGTTAGAAACGCTGGTTTTAGACCGGCAGCAACCGTTACTGTACGTGACTGATACTTTGGAACACGCTGAAAGGGCGGTTAAGGAGTTTAGTGAAGGACCACTGAACGTTCCAGTGTTTTTGTTTCCCGCTGAAGAATTAATTGCGGCCGAGGTGGCGACCAGTTCTCCTGAGTTTCGGGCCGAACGGGTTCAGGCTTTGGAGGCGCTGCAGGGGGATCAATCAGCAATAGTGGTCGCCTCAACTGCCGGTTTAAAAAGGGATCTCCCGCGTCCGGCTGACTTTGCAATTGCCCGGTTGGTGATCAAACTTGGGGAAGATTTTGATTTAATCGAGCTACAACGACAACTAGCTGAAATGGGTTATAGTCGTAAGAACCTGGTTGCCGTACCTGGTGAGTTTGCGGTTCGGGGTTCGATTATTGATATTTATCCATTAAACGCCGAATCACCTGTCCGACTGGATTTCTTTGATACGGAAATTGATTCACTGCGGAGCTTTGATCCGGCGAGCCAACGTAGCATTAAAAATTTAGAAGAGGCCACTATTCTACCGGCTACGGATTTCTTACCCACGGCTAGTGACCGGGAACATGCCGTTACTGCCTTACAAGAACAACTGCGAAAGGTAACGGACGAACAGCTTCATGACAATATAATCGCCTTAATTAGCGATTTAAAAACTAAGGTGACCAATCCGGAGTGGCAGGTTTACGCGCACTTTTTGTTCGCCAAGGAAACTTCATTGTTAGACTACCTGTCGCAAACGGGAATCGTAGTCTTTGATGACTATGCCCGGATCCGCGATGCTAACCAACAGTTAGAACAAGATGAAGCCAACTGGAAGGAATCGGTCCAAGAGAAACACCAACTCTTTCCGAACCAACCAGTTAGTTTAAATTTAACTACCGTTTTGCGTGCTAGCCAGCAGCCGTGGTTGTTGCTATCCTTGTTTCAAAAAGGGCTGGGACGGATGCGATTGGATGACATTATTAATATTTCGGTGCGACCGATGCAGCGCTTCTTTAGCCAGATGCCACTGTTAAAAACGGAAATGGAACGTTACCAAGCCAGTCTAACGACGGTGGTGGTGATGGTCACTGATTCCAAACGCCTTCACCAGGTCCAACAGACCTTTCAGGACTTTGACATGAAACTGACGGCAACCAGTGTTGATCAGTTAGCTGCAGATCAAGCGCAAATTGTGACGGGAGACTTAACGACTGGTTTTGAACTACCCGACGCGAACTTTGCGTTGATTACGGAACACGAACTTTTTCAACGAGTTAACGAACGGAATAAGCCGCGACGGATGCGCCAGCAACGGTTTACAAACGCGGAGCGAATCAAGAGCTATACCGATTTAAAACCGGGAGACTACGTGGTGCACGTCAATCACGGAATTGGGCGCTACGATGGAATGCAAACCATGGAAGTTGACGGCAAACATCAGGATTATTTGACGATTACGTACCAAAAAGGCGCGCACATCTTTATTCCGGTTACACAGTTAAATCTGATTCAAAAATATGTGGCGGCAGAGGAGCAACATCCCCGTTTAAACAAGCTTGGCGGGAATGAATGGGCCAAAACCAAAAGTCGAGTGGCCCAAAGGGTTGACGACATGGCGGATGAGTTGGTCGAACTTTACGCTAAGCGGGAACACACCCCGGGCTTTGCCTTTCCAGATGACGATGACTATCAATTAGAATTTGAAGCCGCCTTTCCTTACCAACCAACTCCAGATCAATTGCGGAGTACGGCAGAAATTAAACATGACATGGAACAACCTCACCCGATGGATCGCTTGTTAGTGGGGGATGTCGGATATGGAAAAACGGAAGTTGCCATGCGAGCTGCGTTTAAAGCAGTGGAAGCGGGTAAGCAGGTCGCTTTTCTGGTACCAACCACAGTTTTAGCCCAGCAACACTATGAAACGCTCACGAACCGCTTTGAAAACTTTCCGGTGGAAATTGGGGTGTTATCTCGATTTAACAGTGCGCGCCAGACCAAGCAAACTTTAGCCAATCTAAAGAGTGGCGAGCTGGACATCGTGGTCGGCACTCACCGTCTGCTTTCTAATGACGTTAAATATCACGACTTGGGCTTACTGATTGTGGACGAAGAGCAGCGGTTTGGGGTCAAGCACAAGGAAAAATTGAAGGAACTGAAGCAAAACGTGGACGTGTTGACCCTGACGGCCACGCCGATTCCCCGGACCTTAAACATGTCCATGATGGGGGTTCGTGATTTGTCCGTAATTGAAACGCCACCAGCCAACCGGTATCCAATTCAGACCTACGTGATGGAGCAAAATGATGCGGCGATTGTGGATGGAATTCGGCGCGAAATGCAGCGGGATGGTCAGGTTTTTTACCTGCATAACCGGGTTAAGGACATTGAAGCTAAGGTGGAACATCTTCAAACTCTGATTCCGGACGCACGGATTGGCTATATTCACGGTCAGATGACTGAAAACCAGATGGAACAAATTTTATACGACTTCATGAACGGCGATTATGACGTGCTGGTGACTACCACTATCATTGAAACTGGAGTGGATATGCCCAATGTCAATACGTTGTTCGTTGAGGATGCTGATCGAATGGGACTGGCCCAGTTGTATCAAATTCGGGGACGAATTGGTCGAAGTAACCGAGTCGGGCAAGCGTACTTTATGTACCAACCGAACAAGGTGCTGACGGAAGCTGGGGAAAATCGATTGGAAGCCATTAAGGACTTTACGGAGCTGGGTTCTGGATTTAAGGTGGCCATGCGAGATCTATCAATTCGGGGAGCCGGTAATGTGCTCGGTCGGGCGCAACATGGCTTCATTGATTCGGTCGGATACGACATGTATACCCAGATGTTAAACGACGCGGTCGCTAACAAACAAGGGAAGAACCGGCAATCGGTTAAGACGGATGCAACTGTGGAACTGGGAATTGAAGCCTACTTGCCAAGCGATTACATTGCTGATCCTCAGCAAAAAATTGAACTCTACAAGCGGATTCGGCAACTCGATAGTGAAGAGCAGTTTACCGAGTTGCAAAGTGATTTAATTGACCGGTTTGGGGAGTATCCACCGGCCGTTGCTAACTTGTTAACCATTGATTTCATTAAAATGGTAGCTGACTACGCCTTGATTGATCGGATCAATCGAGACGGGCAGACCGTTGTCATTACGCTGAGCAAGCAGGGATCTCAACTTTATCAAAGCCAAGACTTACTGCGAGCGATCTCCACGACAAAGTTCCGCGCCACAGTTAACATGGTTTCTGGACGATTTCAACTAAAATTGATCATTCAATCCACCATGTCAGAAGCCGAGTGGTTGAGCGAATTAGATCATCTCGTTCAGGCGTTAGAAAAAGCTAAACCACAAGTAAAAGGAGAAAAAGTCCATGAGAATTGATAAATTTTTGAAATTATCTCGCATTATTAAACGCCGGCCCGTGGCCAAGCAAATCGCTGACCAGGGTCGGGTTTTAATTAACGGCAAACCCGCGAAGTCGGCTGGTAAGGTCGGCGTTGGAGATGAAGTAACAATTGAATTTGGAAACAAAACCTTGACCGTTCGGGTCTTACAACTTTTGCAAACTACGAAAAAAACGGATGCATCTGCAATGTATGAAGTGGTTAACGAAGAATACCAACGGGATTACCAAAAAGAATCCGACGAATTATTGTAAAGTACAATTTCTTGTTGTATCATGATTAACAAGGAAAATAATCAAAGGTCGAGGTGATAGTTGGTGAATAATGAAAAAAGTAACGTAGCCCAGTTGCATGAAGCAATTGGACCGCGTCGTCCCCATCAACAAGGTCGCAATCCTCAGATCGTTAAACGGCGGATTCGGCGAGCCATTATGTTAATCGCAGTTTTTGCTGTAGGACTGGTGTTTTTGGGTATCCAACTGTTTACAACGAATGCCCAAATTCGCTCGATGAATCATAGCATTGATCGGGAGCAAACGACGTTACAAAAACGGCAACGCGAACACCGTAAATTACAAAAACGAGATCAACGGTTACAGAATCAAGATTACGTGAAAGCCCTGGCTCATTCTAAGTACGACTATGGGAAAAAAGGCGAAACCAATTATCACTTCGTAAAGAAATAAATAAAGCGGAAACCCGGACGGGTCTCCGCTTTTTTCACGACTTTGTGATTTTATGTTATAATGCTAATAATTTAACTGAGGAGGAACAAATTTTTGGCGCTTGAAGTTGGAGAAATCCTGACAGGGAAAGTTACCGGAATTACCGGATTTGGAGCATTTGTTGACTTAGGGAATCATCAAACCGGCTTGGTTCACATTAGCCAAGTTGCAGATGGTTATGTGAAGGATATCCATGATGTCTTGGCGGTTGGTGACGAAGTAAAGGTGAAAGTAACCAAAGTGGGCAGCGACGGGAAGATCGGATTGTCCATTCGGGCTGCTCAGGAATCAGAGCACCAGGCTGAAGCACATCATGGTTCAAAACGACCAGCATCTTCCAAGCCACAACGTCATGCTTCCGCTCAAGCAAAAGCTCCTCATCATGCGGAAACGAAAGATGAAAAATTTGATGACATGTTATCGGGATTTTTAAAGAAGAGTGAAACTCGTTTGTCAGAAATTAAAAAGAATACCGAAGGAAAACGTGGCGGTCGTGGCGGTCGTCGCAAGTAAATTACCAAAGCGGGACCAGTGGGTTCGGCTTTTTTCGTCTGAGGAGAAATGATGGACCAGTTAGAACAACAAGTGCAGGCCCGCCTACAAGCTGCGCGACTATTCCCCGGGGCAACATTGATTGTGGCAGTTTCTACCGGGGTGGACTCGATGGTTTTGCTTCATCTTTTAGAACGAGTGGCCCAGCCCCATTTTCGTCTAGTGGTGGCTCACGTTAACCACCAGTTGCGTCCTACTAGTGAAACCGAAGAACGATTTTTACGGCGGTACTGCGGAGCTCATCATTTGCCCCTAGCTGTGTGGCACTGGGACCATGAGGATGTTAGCCAGGGGATGGAAGACCAGGCTCGCGGGGCTCGCTATCAATTCTTTCATCGAGTCTTGGACCAAGAGCACGCTCAAGCAGTGGTGACTGCCCATCATCAAAACGATCAGGCCGAAACGGTTTTAATGAAGTTAATTCGCTCTGGAGACGTGGGGGCGGGACAAGGAATGCAAGCACAGCGCCAGTTTTTTTCCGGCCAGTTACTTCGCCCATTGTTAGCGGTCCCTAAGCAAACGTTGGTCAAGTACGCGCGTGACTACCACCTAACCTGGTTTGAAGACGCTACTAATCTGGCAGATGGGGTGATGAGAAACCGAATTCGGCATCATGTGTTGCCTGCATTGCAGCAGGAAAATGCGCAAGCAACCGCTCATTTATCCCAGTTTGCAACTAACTTACAACGGTTGGAAAAACAGTATGCGTTATTGGCGGACCGTCTGATTGATCCAAACCGTTTACACGAACGTTCTAATGGATTAGCTTATCAAGTAACTGCGACGGATCAGCCGGTTTTGGAGTCCCTGCTACCTGCTTTGTGGCATCGGATTCAAGTTAAACCATTATCTACAACCAAGTTACAAGCGGCCTGCCGACTCATCCAGAATCGGAGCAAGCCGCAAGGGGAAATTGACCTGGGACAAGGATGGCAGTTACAAAAACGGTACCGGTGGATCCAGTTGCAAAAAAAATCCGCAAATTTAGCAGAAAATTTCCAAGCGTCTGAACCGTTTATGGTAGTATTAAACCACTGGTATGAACTCCCGGGGCAGGGGCAATTTGGGGTATTTTCCCCTGAGCATTCGTTTCCAAGTGATGTGCACACGCAATCGGTATGGTTCACGGAGCAACAACTGCCCCTACATGTTAGACCATGGCAAGCTGACGATCGAATTGCACTGCCTGATAATCATTCGCAACGGATTCGGCGGGTTTTAATTAACCAAAAGGTTCCTTTGGAGCAACGACAACACTGTCTGGTGTTAGAAACCGCGACACAGTTTGTGGTAGCGCTAATTGGATTTAAAGTAAGTTATCAAGTGTACGACGCTCGTGCACATAAGTATCTCTTGGCAATTAAAAATGAAAGGAAAAACGATGAACGACGATATCCAAACCATTTTGTATAGTGAACAAAAGATTCAAGACGCCTGCCAACGGCTCGGGCAGCAACTGACCCGGGATTACCAAGGCAAAAAACCCTTAGTGATCTGTGTTTTAAAGGGGGCCGTTCCCTTTACGGCAGATTTAATTAAGCAGATGGATTTGTACATGGATATCGACTTTATTGACGTATCTAGTTACCACGGGGGCACGCAGTCCAGTGGTGATATTCAAATGGTGAAAGACATTGATGAAGACGTGTCCGACCGCGACGTCCTCCTGATTGATGATATCGTTGATACCGGGCACACGTTAGCTTATCTGAAGGAACTGCTGAAAAAACGGGGCGCTGCTTCGGTGCGGGTTTGCATGTTAATGGATAAGCCAGAGGCTCGGCAGGTTGAAGGGATACAGGCCGATTACGTCGGTTTTAACGTTCCCAACGAATTTTTGGTGGGCTATGGACTAGACTACCAAGGTAAGTATCGTAATTTACCATACGTGGGAATTTTGAAGCCGGAAATTTATCAAGATTAATCAGTCGTTTCTCATTTCAAAAAGTGATAAGATTTTGTATGTTAATTTAATCAAATTGGAGGACACAAATGAAAAATAATAAAAATGGACTTTTTAGAAGTAGTCTGTTTTATATCATTGCTTTTGTGTTAGCGATGGGGGTTGTCCTGTTTGCTACCGGTGGCAGCACCAGCAATGGACCAAAATCCCAAAAAATTGAGTCTAGCCAGTTCATGAAGGACTTGAAGTCCGATAAAGTAAGTAACTTTAACATTGAATCGGCAGATGGAATTTACAAGGTAACCGGACAATATCGGAAGCCCCAAAAGGCTAAAGTAGCCACATCGGGGGGACTTCCTTCATTTACGGTAACCAAAAAGGGATTGGAGAAATCTGATCAAGCTAGCGTAAAGGTCAAGAATTTTACCACGACGTTGGTGAAGAGTGATTCAACCGTTAAAGAGGTTAATAGCGTTGCCCAACAACATAACGTGAAGGTGAACGCAAAACCCACGCAGTCGAGTGGGTTTTGGATTAACCTAATTGTTTCTGTTTTACCCCTGTTAATCTTCATTTACTTGTTTTACATGATGATGAAACAGGCTGGTGGTGGTGCCGGTGGCCCTGGTGGCGTGATGAAGGTCGGCAAGACCAAAGCTAAGCCAGTTGAAAGCAAGGTTCGCTTTAAGGACGTGGCTGGTGAAGATGAAGAAAAACAAGAACTGGTTGAAGTGGTTGAATTCTTAAAGGATCCGAAGAAATTTACTAGTTTGGGAGCTACGATTCCCAAAGGGGTCTTACTAGAGGGACCTCCCGGAACGGGGAAAACTTTACTGGCTAAAGCAGTTGCCGGTGAAGCTGGTGTGCCGTTCTACTCTCTATCTGGTTCTGACTTCGTAGAAATGTTCGTCGGGGTCGGTGCAAGCCGGGTGCGGGACTTATTTTCGGAAGCCAAGAAATCAGCACCAGCAATCATCTTTATTGATGAAATTGATGCAGTAGGCCGTCGCCGTGGGAATGGCATGGGTGGCGGTCATGACGAACGGGAACAGACTTTGAACCAGTTACTGGTGGAAATGGATGGATTCTCTGGAAATGAAGGAGTCATCGTGATGGCTGCTACCAACCGGTCTGACGTTCTTGATCCAGCCTTAACTCGTCCCGGTCGATTTGACCGAAAGATTCTCGTAGGTCAACCAGACGTGCGCGGCCGAGAGGCTATCTTAAAGGTTCATTCCAAAGATAAGCCAATGGCTAAGGACGTTGACTTAAAAGAAATTGCCAAGCAAACGCCTGGTTTCGTGGGGGCTGACTTAGCTAACCTTTTAAACGAAGCGGCCTTGCTAGCGGCACGACGGAATAGTTCTGAAATCACCGCTGCCGACTTAGATGAAGCGGAAGATCGGGTAATTGCCGGACCAGCTAAACGGAACCGGGTCATCAGTCAACACGAACGAGAAGTGGTGGCCAACCACGAAGCCGGTCACACGATTGTGGGGCTGGTCTTAAACGACGCTCGGGTCGTCCACAAGGTTACGATTGTCCCACGGGGTCGCGCTGGTGGGTATGCCATCATGCTCCCTAAAGAAGACCAACAATTGTTGTCTAAGAAGGACGCCATGGAACAAATTGCCGGAATGATGGGGGGCCGGAGTGCTGAAGAAATCATCTTTGATTCCGAATCCTCTGGAGCATCCAATGACTTCCAGCAGGCAACCCAAATTGCCCGGGCTATGGTGACCCAGTACGGGATGACCGATAAACTGGGAACAGTTGCGTTAGAAGATCCGAATGCTGATCCATATGCGGCACCGAAGTACTCGCAGGAAACGGCTAACGCCATCGATGAAGAAGTTAAGCACTTTACCGATGAAGGACACCAGATGGCCAAGAAGATTATTTCGGAACACCGTGAACAACACAAGGCGATTGCCGACGCCCTCTTGAAGTACGAAACGTTAGACGAAAAGCAAATTCTAAGCTTGTACAAGACTGGGAAGATGCCGGCAGAAGATGAAGCTCCTGAAAACGAAAGTGAAACCTTTACGGAAGCCGAACGTAAGGCAACAACAAAGGAAAATCAGGAAGCTCATGAATTGAACAATGAAATCAAACATGATGATGACATCACCATTCATGGCGATGACGATTCTAATGATGAATAGTGCGATGAAGAACGTAAGCAGAAATGCTTGCGCTCTTTTCGCATCAAGCTAAAAACTATTTTGATGGAGGAATAATTATGCCAAATACAAAAGATCAATTAGTTAAAGCCCTTACGAACGACCAAAACTTTCGGGTTTTAGCTGTGAACGCAACGGATGTAGTGAAAACGGCACAGCAAGCACATCACTTGCAAAGTACCTCAGCGGTAGCGCTGGGACGAACGTTAGTGGCTAGTTTATTGCTGGCCAACTCAGCTTTAAAGGGAAAAGAAGGGATGACAATTCGTTTGAACGGTCAGGGACCGGTCGGCGGGATGTTGATTGATGCTGATGCGGCCGGTCACGTTAAGGGTTATGTTCAGCACCCTGATATTGATCTACCCCGGTTGAACGATGGTGAAATTGACGTCGCTGCTGGAGTCGGTACCGACGGTTTCTTAGAAGTGTTAAAGAACCTTGGCGGTACAGAACCGTATTCTAGTAGTGTGCCGTTAGTGAGCGGCAAAATTGGCGACGATTTTGCTTACTACTTGGCTAAGTCAGAACAGATCCCATCGGCGCTCGGGGTCTCCGTGGAAATTAATGAACAAAATGAAGTGGAAGTAGCCGGTGGTTACCTGATTCAAACAATGCCGGGTGCGGACGAAGATGCGATTGAAAAATTAGAAAAACGCTTGAAGACCCTTCCTGGAATTGCAATCACCTTAAAGGAATATGGTAATCCGGAACACTTGATTGACGTCATCTTTGGTGCAGAAAACGTGAAAATTTTACAACATTTGCCGGTTTCCTTTTACTGTGATTGTTCTAAAGAAAAATTTGCACAACGGTTGGCCGGAATTGGTCGCAAAGACCTGCAAGAAATTATTGATGAGGATCACGGTGCTGAAGTGGTTTGCAATTTCTGTGGCACTAAATATGATTTTTCTGAAGATGATTTAGTAAACATTTTGAACAAGCAAGCAAAGGGTGGCAATCATGAGTAAAGACCGCAGTTGGGAAATTGGAAACGTGCAAATTGATAATCCATTGGTAGTGGCGCCAATGGCAGGAGTTACTAACTCAGCCTTTCGGGTTATCTGTAAGAAATTTGGAGCCGGACTGGTCGTTTGTGAAATGATTTCTGACAAGGGAATCATGTTTAAGAACCAGAAAACGTTGGATATGACCAACGTGGAAGCTGAAGAACACCCCATGAGCATTCAAATCTTTGGTGGAGATCAGAAAACGCTGGTGGAAGCAGCCAAGTTTATTGATCAAAAAACGGCAGCCGATATCATTGACATCAACATGGGGTGCCCGGTAAACAAGGTCATTAAGTGTGAAGCGGGAGCGCGGTGGCTCTTAAATCCGGATAAAGTGTACGAGATGGTGTCAGCCGTAACGGCTGCCGTTAGCAAACCCGTCACGGTCAAAATGCGGACTGGTTGGGATGATGATCATATCTACGCTGTGCAAAACGCACTAGCAGCTGAAAAGGCCGGCGCGTCGACCGTGGCCATGCACGGTCGGACCCGAGAACAAATGTACCGGGGACACGCTAACTGGGAAATTTTGAAGGAAGTTTCAGATGCCTTAACGATTCCATTTATTGGAAACGGGGATGTGACGACTCCGCAAATGGCCAAACAGATGCTAGATGAAGTCGGGGCGACCGCCGTTATGATGGCGCGAGCCGTTGAAGGAAATCCATGGATTCTGACCCAGATGAATCACTACCTAGAAACGGGTGAAATTTTACCCAAACCTGGAGTAGAGGAACAAATGACGGTGGCTAAGGAACATTTGCACCGGCTTGTAGATCTCAAGGGTGAATACGTGGGTGCCCATCAATTCCGAGGGCACGCTCCCTACTACCTCAAGGGGCTGTCGCACTCCGCACGGACCAAGGTTGCACTGACGAGTGCAGATACCGAGGCCGAAATGATTCAAATTATGGATGATTTTGTGGCTAAGACAGAAGCTCGGCAGAAAAAACGCCAGGCGGCCGTACAAGGTTAATTGGTCTATGTTAAAATTGAACTAGTTATTTAGTTTGGAGGAATTAGTGTGGCACAAGATCCGAAACAAAAGAGAAAACAAGAACGCCAAATGAACGACCAGATGCGGGTGCGTCGGGAAAAAATGAACGAGCTCCGCGAAGCCGGAATCGATCCGTTTGGCCACCGGTTTAAGGTGACAGCGTTAGCCCAACCGTTGACTGATGAATACGATCGATACTCAAAAGTCGAATTAGAAGAAAAGAACATTCAGGTTTCCATCGCGGGCCGAATGGTTGCCAAGCGGGGGAGTGGGAAGGTTGGCTTTGCCGATATTCTCGACCGGACCGGCCGGATTCAGGTTTACGTTCGAAAAGACGTAATTGGTGATGAAGAGTACCACATCTTTAAACGGGCCGACATCGGTGATTTTCTCGGCTTTACAGGCGAATTGATTAAGACAGATATGGGTCAATTAACGGTAAAACCAAACAACGTGACCTTTTTGTCCAAGTCATTACGACCGTTACCAGATAAGTATCATGGTCTACAAAACAAGGAACAAAAATATCGGCAACGGTACTTAGATTTGATTTCGAACCGGGAAAGTTTTGACAGGTTCCAAAAACGGGCCCAAATTATTAAGGCTATTCGCAAATACCTTGATGATGAATTAGATTTTACGGAAGTAGAAACGCCGGTCCTTCACCAATCAGCTGGGGGAGCTTCTGCTCGTCCGTTCATTACTCACCATAACGCGTTAGACATTGATTTATATCTGCGGATTGCGCTGGAATTGCACCTGAAACGGTTGATTGTAGGGGGCATGGGTCGTGTCTATGAAATTGGTCGGGTCTTTCGGAATGAAGGAATGGATAAGGAACACAATCCGGAATTTACCGAATTAGAAAGCTACGCTGCTTACTTTGATTTCCACGATGTGATGGACGAAACGGAGGGAATCTTCCGCAGTGCAGCTAAAGTGGTTAGCGATAACGGTCAGATTGAATACCAAGGTCAAAAAGTGAACTTGGATCAATCTTTCAAACGAATTCACATGGTGGATGCCATTAAGGAAGTAACGGGTGTGGACTTCTGGCCACAAATGACGGATGACAAAGCTAAGCAACTAGCCGACGAACACCACGTTCAATACGAATCGTATTGGAAAGTGGGTCACATCATTAACGCCTTCTTTGAAACCTTTGTGGAACCAACGATTACGGACCCAACCTTTGTGTACGGTCACCCAATTGAAATTTCTCCGCTGGCTAAGAAGAACGAAGAAGATCCGCGCTTTACGGATCGATTTGAACTGTACATCTTAGGGAACGAGTATGCGAACGCCTTTTCTGAATTAAATGATCCAATTGACCAACGGGAACGGTTTGAAGCCCAGGTTAAGGAACGTGAAAACGGAAATGACGAAGCTCAAGGAATTGACGAAGATTACGTTAAAGCCTTGGAATACGGCATGCCGCCTACGGGTGGATTGGGAATCGGAATTGACCGGTTAGTAATGCTCTTGACGGATGCCCCATCCATTCGGGACGTCTTGTTATTCCCAACTATGCGTCCAGAAGAAGATCCCGAATAAGTAAAATTAGTATGAAAACGAAACTCTTTAAGGTAAACTTAAAGGGTTTTTTGTTTACCTTAAAAAAGATGGAGTGATGTCAATGTGGGATGCAGTTCAAAAAACCTTTAGCTGGCGGGAGAATGCCTTTGATCTACGTCATTTACAATTAGCGACCAAACTTCTATTAACGATTAACTTAGTAATCATCTTAGTGGTGTTTGCAATTAGTCGGGAATTTACCAGCCTGATTGGGTGGCTCTCGTTAGCCGCTAGTGTTTTTAGCGTGATTAACTTAATGTTGTGTGATGAAGGTAAAATTACAAACTATAGCTGGGGCATTTTTGAATCGCTCTTGTTTTTAGTGATTGACTGGCAAAATCGTTTGATTGGTGATTTAGCGACGAATCTTTATTATCTGGTTACCCAAACCCTGGGGATCTTTTGGTGGGGAAAGGAACTAAAGCAGCAAACGCAACAGCGTTTTTTGCAACCACGGAAGCTAAAGAAATGGCAGATTGGGTTGGTAATTACTGGATTAGTATTGCTTTATTTAATCGTGCTGTTTTTTAGTAAACGGCTACACGGTACGCAGATTTATTTAGATGCCTGTTTGTTACCGTTGAGTGTCATGGGAATGCTTTTAATGCTAGGCGGTTACCGCTCCCAGTGGTTAATTTGGATTGCTTGGGATGTGGTTAGTCTAATCATTTGGTACCGCCAGTTTCAGGTTCTGAGTCCCGCTTCGGCTTCCATGCTGGCGCTCGAAGTGATTAAACTGGTGAACGGAATTTATGGTGCTTATCGGTGGTTTGGCAAACAGCCGCTTGCTAGTTAGAACCTATTTAGTTTGATTTGTAAAAAAATGATGAGAAATTGTTGACTTTTATTGGTGGAGGTCGTATTATTATAAATGCACTGAAGAGCAGTGCTGAGTAGTTCTTTGAAAACTGAACAAGATTTTGATTACAAAAAGTGTAAGGAATTTTTAAACTAGCGTTTAAAAATTAAACATTTGCGAAGTCAATTCGCTTAAGAAACAAATAATGAAGTAGAGCTAGTAAAGTTCTCATTTAAAATGAGAGTTTGATCCTGGCTCAGGACGAACGTTGGCGGCGTGCCTAATACATGCAAGTCGAACGCGGTCTCCTAAATGAAATGAAGTGCTTGCACGGATTTGACTTTAGATTGGACCGAGTGGCGAACTGGTGAGTAACACGTGGGTAACCTGCCCAGAAGTCGGGGATAACACCTGGAAACAGATGCTAATACCGGATAACAACTAAAACCACATGGTTTTAGTTTGAAAGCTGGCTTTTATGCTAGTGCTTTTGGATGGACCCGCGGCGTATTAGCTAGTTGGTGAGATAATGGCTCACCAAGGCGATGATACGTAGCAGACCTGAGAGGGTAATCTGCCACAATGGGACTGAGACACGGCCCATACTCCTACGGGAGGCAGCAGTAGGGAATCTTCCACAATGGACGAAAGTCTGATGGAGCAACGCCGCGTGAGTGAAGAAGGGTTTCGGCTCGTAAAACTCTGTTGTTAGAGAAGAACGACTGTGAGAGTAACTGCTCACGGCGTGACGGTATCTAACCAGAAAGTCACGGCTAACTACGTGCCAGCAGCCGCGGTAATACGTAGGTGGCAAACGTTGTCCGGATTTATTGGGCGTAAAGCGAGCGCAGGCGGTTTTTTAAGTCTGATGTGAAAGCCTTCGGCTTAACCGAAGAAGTGCATCGGAAACTGGGAAACTTGAGTGCAGAAGAGGACAGTGGAACTTCATGTGTAGCGGTGAAATGCGTAGATATATGAAGGAACACCAGTGGCGAAGGCGGCTGTCTAGTCTGCATCTGACGCTGAGGCTCGAAAGCATGGGTAGCAAACAGGATTAGATACCCTGGTAGTCCATGCCGTAAACGATGAATGCTAGGTGTTGGGAGGTTTCCGCCTCTCAGTGCCGAAGCTAACGCATTAAGCATTCCGCCTGGGGAGTACGACCGCAAGGTTGAAACTCAAAGGAATTGACGGGGACCCGCACAAGCGGTGGAGCATGTGGTTTAATTCGATGCTACGCGAAGAACCTTACCAGGTCTTGACATCTTCTGTTAGCCTAAGAGATTAGGTGTCCCCTTCGGGGGCAGAATGACAGGTGGTGCATGGTTGTCGTCAGCTCGTGTCGTGAGATGTTGGGTTAAGTCCCGCAACGAGCGCAACCCTTGTCTTTAGTTGCCAGCATTGAGTTGGGCACTCTAGAGAGACTGCCGGTGATAAACCGGAGGAAGGTGGGGATGACGTCAAATCATCATGCCCCTTATGACCTGGGCTACACACGTGCTACAATGGACGGTACAACGAGTTGCGAAACCGCGAGGTCAAGCTAATCTCTTAAAGCCGTTCTCAGTTCGGATTGCAGGCTGCAACTCGCCTGCATGAAGTTGGAATCGCTAGTAATCGTGGATCAGCATGCCACGGTGAATACGTTCCCGGGTCTTGTACACACCGCCCGTCACACCATGAGAGTTTGTAACACCCAAAGTCGGTTGGATAACCGTTAGGAGTCCGCCGCCTAAGGTGGGACAGATGATTAGGGTGAAGTCGTAACAAGGTAGCCGTAGGAGAACCTGCGGCTGGATCACCTCCTTTCTAAGGAAAAATACGGAACCTTACACCGATCAAAGTCTTGTTTAGTTTTGAGAGGATTACTCTCAAACTTAGTTCTTTGAAAACTAGATAATATTATTTTCTGTAAGAATTATATTGATTGATATAATTTTAACCGAGAAAACCATTGTGTAATTTGAGTTTTTTAATGTGTTTAATCGCTAAACTCAATAATTTATAATCCGTCGGATTATAGGTTAAGTTAGAAAGGGCGCATGGTGAATGCCTTGGTACTAGGAGCCGATGAAGGACGGAACTAACACCGATATGCTTCGGGGAGCTGTAAGTAAGCTGTGATCCGGAGATTTCCGAATGAGGAAACTCGATTAGGGTAATGACTAATCACTACGTAGTGAATTCATAGCTACGCAGAGGCAGACGTGGGGAACTGAAACATCTAAGTACCCACAGGAAGATAAAGAAATTTCGATTCCCAAAGTAGCGGCGAGCGAACTGGGAATAGCCCAAACCGAACCTTCGTGGTTCGGGGTTGTAGGACTGAACATTTGAGTTACAAAAGAATTTGATAGCTGAAGCAGTTGGGAAGCTGCACCAAAGAGAGTGATAGTCTCGTAAGCGAAATTGAATTCCCTCAGTTCAGGATCCTGAGTACGGCGCCACACGTGAAACGGCGTCGGAATCTGGGAGGACCATCTCCCAAGGCTAAATACTCCCTAGTGACCGATAGTGAACCAGTACCGTGAGGGAAAGGTGAAAAGCACCCCGGAAGGGGAGTGAAATAGTTCCTGCAACCATGTGCCTACAAGCAGTCAGAGCCCGTTAAGGGGTGATGGCGTGCCTCTTGTAGAATGAACCGGCGAGTTACAGTTGCATGCAAGGTTAAGCCGAAGAAGCGGAGCCGGAGCGAAAGCGAGTCTTAAGAGGGCGAATTAGTATGTTGCCGTAGACCCGAAACCAGGTGATCTATCCATGTCCAGGATGAAAGTGCGGTAATACGCACCGGAGGTCCGAACCCGTGTACGTTGAAAAGTGCTGGGATGAGGTGTGGATAGCGGTGAAATTCCAAACGAACTTGGAGATAGCTGGTTCTCTCCGAAATAGCTTTAGGGCTAGCCTCGGAATTAGAATCATGGAGGTAGAGCCACTGTTTGAGCGAGGGGTCCGTCTTGGATTACTGAGTTCAGATAAACTCCGAATACCATTGATTTATGTCCGGGAGTCAGACGATGAGTGATAAGATCCATCGTCGAAAGGGGAACAGCCCAGACCGCCAGTTAAGGTCCCTAAATATATGCTAAGTGGAAAAGGAAGTGGAGTTGCTTAGACAACTAGGATGTTGGCTCAGAAGCAGCCACCATTTAAAGAGTGCGTAATAGCTCACTAGTCGAGTGATTCTGCGCCGAAAATTTACCGGGGCTAAGCATATTACCGAGACTGCGGACGCAACTACGTTGCGTGATAGGAGAGCGTTCTAAGGGCAATGAAGGCAGACCGGAAGGACTGTTGGAGCGCTTAGAAGTGAGAATGCCGGTATGAGTAGCGAAAGACCAGTGAGAATCTGGTCCACCGAATGACTAAGGTTTCCTGGGGAAGGCTCGTCCACCCAGGGTTAGTCGGGACCTAAGCCGAGGCTGAGAAGCGTAGGCGATGGATAACAGGTTGAGATTCCTGTACTAGTTAATTATGTTGGAACGATGGAGGGACGCAGAAGGCTAGGTTGAGCATCCGGCTGGAAAAGGATGTTTAAAACGTAAGTCAGGTGAGGAGTGAAATGCTTCTGACCGGGTTGACAAGCGTTGATGAGGATCGAAATTAAAGTAGAGAAGCAACCGATGTCACGCTGCCGAGAAAAGCTTCTAGTGAGTAATTAACTACCCGTACCGCAAACCGACACAGGTAGTCGAGGAGAGAATCCTCAGGTGAGCGAGAGAACTCTCGTTAAGGAACTCGGCAAAATGACCCCGTAACTTCGGAAGAAGGGGTGCTGACCGTCAGGTCAGCCGCAGTGAAAAGACTCAAACGACTGTTTATCAAAAACACAGGTTTATGCAAAATCGTAAGATGAAGTATATGGGCTGACGCCTGCCCGGTGCTGGAAGGTTAAGTGGAAAGGTTAGCTTCGGCGACGCCTCGAAATGAAGCCCCAGTAAACGGCGGCCGTAACTATAACGGTCCTAAGGTAGCGAAATTCCTTGTCGGGTAAGTTCCGACCCGCACGAAAGGCGTAACGATTTGAGTACTGTCTCAACGAGAGACTCGGTGAAATTAAGATACCTGTGAAGAAGCAGGTTACCCGCGACAGGACGGAAAGACCCCATGGAGCTTTACTGTAGCTTGATATTGGGTGTTTACATAGCTTGTACAGGATAGGTAGGAGCCATTGAAACCGGGACGCTAGTCTCGGTGGAGGCACCCGTGGGATACTACCCTTGCTATGTGAACACTCTAACCCTGAGCACTAATCGTGCTCGGAGACAGTGTCTGGTTGGCAGTTTGACTGGGGCGGTCGCCTCCTAAATAGTAACGGAGGCGCTCAAAGGTTTGCTTAGAATGGTTGGAAATCATTCTGTAAGTGTAAAGGCAGAAGCAAGCTTGACTGCGAGACAGACGAGTCGAGCAGGGACGAAAGTCGGACTTAGTGATCCGGTGGTACCGTATGGAAGGGCCATCGCTCAACGGATAAAAGCTACCCTGGGGATAACAGGCTTATCTCCCCCAAGAGTTCACATCGACGGGGAGGTTTGGCACCTCGATGTCGGCTCATCGCATCCTGGGGCTGTAGTTGGTCCCAAGGGTTGGGCTGTTCGCCCATTAAAGCGGTACGCGAGCTGGGTTCAGAACGTCGTGAGACAGTTCGGTCCCTATCCGTCGCGGGCGCAGGAAATTTGAGAGGAGCTGTCCCTAGTACGAGAGGACCGGGATGGACATACCGCTGGTGTATCAGTTGCGCCGCCAGGCGCACCGCTGAGTAGCTATGTATGGATGAGATAAACGCTGAAAGCATCTAAGTGTGAAACTCGCCTCAAGATGAGATTTCCCATTCCTATATGGAAGTAAGACTCCTGAAAGATGATCAGGTCGATAGGTTAGAAGTGGAAGCGTAGCGATACGTGCAGCGGACTAATACTAATCAGTCGAGGACTTAACCAAGGAAAGTACAATGGTAGAATCGGAAGGAAATAATATTAGCTAGTTTTGAGGGAACGAAGTTCACTCAGAGTGTGGTGGCGATAGCCTAAAGGATACACCTGTTCCCATGCCGAACACAGCAGTTAAGCTTTAGCACGCCAAAAGTAGTTGGGGGATCGCCCCCTGCGAGGATAGGACGTTGCCACGCGATTATTCCGACATAGCTCAGTTGGTAGAGCACCTGACTGTTAATCAGGTTGTCGACGGTTCGAGCCCGCCTGTCGGAGTTTAGAGTTATCTTCGCGAGATAACTCGCGGAATTAAATTTAGTTTCGCCGACTTAGCTCAGTTGGTAGAGCATCGGCATCGTAAACCGGAGGTCGGAGGTTCGAATCCTCTAGTCGGCACTTATTTTAATGTGAAAAGCAGTTTGACGTTCAATGTCAAGCTGCTTTTTTAGTTTATGTCACTAAACGTAACATCAATCGTTGACCAGTTGACACTTTAAGTTTAAGATTGCAGACAATGAGGAGTTGTGGATATGAGTGAAAAGGAATTAAGACGATCTTTAGCGGTCTTGCCCATGGGAACGGTGATGAAGTTAACGTCACTCACGGCTCGCCAGATTAGATATTACGATGACAGTGGGTTAGTAAACTCGGAACGGACGGAAAGTAACCGCCGTTTGTACTCGTTGAATGATATTGACCGGATTTTAGAAATCAAAGATTATCTTGATGAGGGCATGAATATCGAGCAAATTAAGCGAGTCTACGAGAAACAACGCTTACGCCAATCAAAGAAACAGGCGGCCAAGCAGCAAAGCGTTAGCGACCAGAAAGTGCGTCAGTACTTGCGTAAAGATATCTTAAAGGCCAGCGGCTTATATCAAAACGATGACTCACAATTTTAATCTAAGACATGCTGAAGAAGGAGTAGGAATATGGACAAAACAACTGAGTACACCCCAGATGACATTCGAAAAATGGTAAAAGATGAGGATGTGCGCTTTTTACGGTTAATGTTTACTGACTTGTTAGGGACGGTAAAAAACGTGGAGGTTCCGATTAGCCAATTGGAACAACTCCTTTCCGGCAAGCTTATGTTTGACGGTTCTTCAATTGATGGGTTTGTCCGGATTGAAGAAAGTGACATGTACCTTCAGCCAGATTTATCAACTTGGATGGTCTTTCCTTGGGGTGATGAACACGGTAAAGTTGCTCGTTTAACTTGTAGTGTTCACACTGCTGATGGTGAACAATTCGCTGGTGATTCTCGTAACAACCTGATGCGTGTCTTAGAAGAAATGCGCGAAATGGGCTTCAGTGACTTTAACATTGGACCAGAACCAGAATTCTTCCTCTTTGAAATGGATGAAAATGGTCGTCCCACGAAGAAATTAAATGATCAAGGTAGCTACTTTGACTTAGCTCCGATGGACTTAGCTGCCAACGTACGGCGGGACATGGTGCTAGAATTAGAAAAGATGGGCTTCAACGTGGAAGCTTCTCACCACGAAGTTGCTCCTGGCCAACACGAAATTGACTTTGAATATGACGATGCCATTCGGGCGGCTGACCACATTCAAACTTTCAAGATGGTGGTTAAGACGGTTGCTCGTCGTTACGGATTGTACGCAACGTTTATGCCCAAACCATTGAACGGGGTCAATGGATCAGGAATGCACATGAACATGTCTCTCTTTGACAAAGACGGGAAGAACGCCTTCTTCGACGAAAATGGGGATGACCAACTTTCCCAAACTGCTTATTACTTCTTAGGTGGTTTATTGAAGCACGCCAAGGCATTGACGGCGGTCTGCAACCCAACGGTTAACTCATACAAACGACTGGTACCGGGCTTTGAAGCTCCCGTATACATTGCTTGGTCTGGTGCTAACCGGTCGCCAATGGTACGGGTTCCGATTGCTCGGGGGAAAGGAACTCGACTCGAATTACGGAGTGTGGATCCATCTGCTAACCCATACTTAGCCGTTGCTGCTATTTTAAAGGCTGGGTTAGACGGAATTAAGAACCAGATTACGCCGGATGATCCAATTGACCGGAACATTTACAGCATGGACGGCGAAGAATTGAAGTTAGACCATATTCAAAAACTGCCATCCACGTTGCATGATGCTTTACAAAACTATGCTACTGACGACATGATGAAAGACGCTATGGGTCCCCATATTTACCAAAACTTCTTAGATGCGAAGAATATGGAATGGACGGCTTACAGTCAGAACGTTTCACAATGGGAAAGAAACCGTTACCTTGACATGCTCTAAAATGCACGTTGTAAACTAAAAATAGTTCCTGTATAATCTCCTCTTAACTAATGTTTAATAATTCATTAAGTTAAGAGGAGATTTATTGTTTTCTTCACTAGTTAAGGGAGGTTATTTTTTTGGAAAAGAAACACGACGTTGACCATGCCTTCTTTGGTCAACCAAAAGGTTTACAGTATCTAGCCGGAACCGAATTCTGGGAACGGTTTAGTTACTACGGAATGCGAGCCATCTTGCTGTACTACATGGTGGCTGCGGCAACGCAAGGGGGACTGGGGCTCTCACAAACGACCGGTTTGTCGATTATGTCGATTTACGGAGCGTTAGTGTACCTCGCCTCTGTCTTTGGTGGTTACGTTAGTGACCGGATTTTAGGAAGTCGTCGCACCGTTTTTACGGGTGGAATTTTGATTATGTTGGGGCACATCGCCTTAGCATTGCCAATGGGTTTAGTTGGATTGTTTACTTCGATTGGCCTAATTACCCTGGGAACGGGATGCTTGAAACCGAATATTTCTGACATGGTGGGCAATCTCTATTCCAAGTCGGATGCGCGTCGGGATAGTGCCTTTACGATTTTTACCTTTGCCATTAACTTAGGGGCCTTTATTGCTCCGTTTGTCTGTGGTTGGGGTGCTAGTTCAGTTAGCTACCACTTTGGTTTCTCTTTTGCCGCTGTGGGAATGTTGATTGGATTAATTTTCTACTACTACGGTGGGAAAAAGTACCTAGGTGACGATGGCATTAATCCAACTGATCCCATCCAACGGGATGAATTAGCCAAAATTTCACTTTGGATTATCATTGGATTGATTACTTTTGCAGCAGTGCTGGTGGTAATGCACTTCATGGATATTCTGACGCTAGATAGTTTTGTTAGTGTATTGAGTGTGATTGCCCTAGTAACGCCAGTGATTTACTTCGTTATCATGTTACGGAGTAAAAAAGTTAGTAAGGTAGAACGCTCCCGGGTGTGGGCTTACATCCCACTGTTCATCGGAGCAGCCATCTTCTGGGCCATTGAAGAATCTGGATCTAGTATTTTGGCAACGTTTGCCTTAAAACAGACTAACAATCATCTTGGTTGGCTGACGATTAACCCCAGTTGGTACCAGTCGTTAAACCCACTTTTCATCATGCTGTACACGCCACTTTTTGTGTGGTTGTGGACAAAACTGGGAAAGAATCAACCTAGCACACCGAAAAAGTTTGCGTACGGCCTCTTCTTTGCTGGATTATCGTTCCTTTTTATGGTCATTCCACTTGTGCTGTTTGGAACGCATGCGATGGTAAGTCCGCTGTGGTTAGTGGGAAGTTGGGCCATCATTGAAATTGCAGAAATGCTGATTTCGCCAATTGGTTTGTCAGTTACGACGAAGTTAGCCCCGAAAGCTTTTGGAGCGCAAATGATGAGTATGTGGTTCTTAGGTGATGCTGCTGGGCAAGCCATTAACTCCCAAATTGCTCGTTTCTATACGCCGGGCAATGAGGTTGGGTACTTTGCTGTCATCGGATTAGTTGCCATCTTGATTAGTATTATTTTATTGTTCCTTGTTAAACCAGTGGAAAAGCTGATGGACGGGGTTCGTTAATTCATTAGAAAAAGTCCTAAAAGTTTTAGGACTTTTTTTTATTTTTTCCTTGACGCTTTCCGGGATTTTGGGTAATATAATATATGTTGATTGGGTGATGTGAGTCACCTAAGAATGTCGGAGGGGTAGCGAAGTCTGGCTAAACGCGGCGGACTGTAAATCCGCTCCTTCGGGTTCGGTGGTTCGAATCCACTCCCCTCCATTTTATTATTGGGCTATAGCCAAGTGGTAAGGCACCAGGTTTTGATCCTGGCATGCGCTGGTTCGAACCCAGCTAGCCCAACTAACTAATACGACTGACTTGTGTCAGTCGTATTTTTTTACAATGAGGAGGATCTCATGGCACTTCCAGTTTACATCCAAATTCATGACGACCTGAAGGCTAAAATTGAGCGTGGTGATTGGCCGGTCGGAACGCGACTGCCAGCGGAACGTAAATTAGCACTACAGTACCGGGTGAGTCGGATGACACTGCGCCAGGCAATTGGGACGTTGATTGATGAGGGTTTGTTGAAACGGAAGGCCGGCTCCGGCACCTTTGTCACCAACCAGAAGGTGCAAGAACACATGTCAGGGATTTCCAGTTTTACGGAAACCATGTTGTCATTGGGCAAGCAACCCTCCAGTAAGACCTTATCCTATCGGATTGTCGAGCCGACCTTTCGCGAAGCTGAACATTTGCAGCTAGATCCGGGAGAACGGGTCTTACGGATGGAACGACTTCGCTATGGTGATGACGAACCGATTTGCTTAGAAACCACGGTGGTCACGGCCCGCTTAGTCAGCGACATGAGCCAAGCCGAGGTCACAAAATCGTTGTATCGTTCTTTGGAAGAACGGTGGGGGCAGAGTCCAGCTAGCGCCCAACAGTACATTTCGGCAATTTTAGCCAGTCCGGAAGTGGCCGAGCAACTCCAGATTAAACCGGGCGCTCCAATTCTCAAGTTGAAACAGATTTCATATTTCTCCGACCAACAGCCGTTTGAGTTCGTTGAAACCCAGTATGCGGCAGAACGTTTTGAATTTTATCTGAAACAGTAGTGAAACCAACTCCACGAAGGGGTTGGTTTTTCTTTAGTTGCTAAAGAATGGTAAAATAGCGGTAACTATTTATGAGGAAATGATTTTGGGAGGATAATAATGGCACTGGCTGATGCTGCTGACAACTTAACGCTTCATACCGATGATTATGAAATTAACATGATGGCGACTTACTTTGAAAAGGGAATGGCAGACCGCCACGCCGTGTTTGAAGTTTACTTTCGCAAAATGCCGTTTGGCAACGGGTACGCCGTGTTTGCCGGCTTAGACCACTTAATTGATTACTTAAATAATTTGCGGTTCACGGATGCCGACATTGATTACCTGCGGGCTCAGAGTGACTATTCGGAAGCCTTTTTGGACTACCTGAAGCATTTTCAATTCCACGGAACGATTCGCTCGGCCCAAGAAGGGGATTTGGTCTTTAACAACGAACCAATTGTCCAAGTCGAAGGGACATTACCAGAGTGTCAGCTGATTGAAACGGCGCTTTTAAACATCGTGAATTACCAAACTTTGATTGCCACTAAGGCCGCTCGGATTCGGAGCGTGGCTGGTGACGATCCGCTGCTAGAATTTGGGAGTCGGCGGGCCCAGGAAGTTTCCGCTGCTTTATGGGGAACCCGGGCCGCTTACATCGGCGGCTTTGATGCCACGTCAAACGTACTGGCTGGTCAACAATTTGGGCTACCGATTTCCGGAACCCACGCTCATTCGTTGGTAGAATCATTTGGAAACGACTACGACGCCTTTAAGGCCTACGCCGAAACGCATCGCGACTGTGTCTTCTTGGTTGATACATTTGACACGCTGAAAAGTGGGGTGCCAGCGGCTTTGAAGGTGGCTCGCGAGATGGGCGATCGGATTAACTTCCAGGGAGTGCGGATTGATTCTGGAGACATGGCCTATCTTTCTAAGAAGGTGCGGGACCTGTTGGATCAAGGTGGTTTCCCGGATGCTAAGATTTATGCTTCCAATGACCTCGATGAAAATACGATTAGCAGTTTAAAGATGCAACACGCTAAAATTGATGTATGGGGCGTCGGTACCAAAGTCATCACGGCATTTGACCAACCAGCTTTAGGAGCAGTTTACAAACTGGTTTCGGTCGAAAACGACCAAGGCCAAATGATTGATACCATTAAGATTTCTAACAACGCCGAAAAGGTCTCCACGCCCGGTAAAAAGCAGGTTTGGCGGATTACGGAACAGAAAGATGGTAAGTCCGAAGGGGACTACGTGGCGTTAGCTGCTGAGGATCCCCGTGACGAAGCGGAACTGTACATGTTCCACCCGCAATACACCTACATCAACAAGACGATTACGGACTTCAAGGCCGAACCACTTTTAAAGGACATCTTTAAAGACGGCCAGTTAGTCTACGAACAACCGAGTCTGGCAGAGATTAAGCAACACGCTAACCAGGTGAAGGACATGCTGTGGCCAGAGTACAAGCGGATGCTGAACCCACAAGAATACCCAGTGGACTTGTCACAGGCTGCCTGGGACAACAAGATGAACTTGATCAAACAAATTCAACATGGGCACGAAAATCATTTACAATAAACGGAGGAACAAGCGATGAATGCGGAACAACGCGCCATCCAACAACAAATTATCCAAGCGTTACGGGTTCAACCAGAGATTGATCCGGCAATGGAAGTACGTCGCAGCGTTGATTTTATGAAGGATTACTTGCGCCAAAATCCGGGTCTGAAGACCCTTGTACTCGGGATTTCTGGTGGACAGGATTCGACGTTAGCCGGAAAATTAAGTCAACAAGCCGTGACCGAATTACGCCAGGAAACGGGCGATGCTGACTATCAGTTCATCGCCGTGCGGTTACCGTATGGAGAACAAGCTGACGAAGCGGATGCGATGGCAGCGATTGACTTTATCCAACCCGATCAGACCGAACGGGTTAATATCAAGGCGGCAACGGATGCCATGGTTGTCGCCGTCGATGCTAACGATGAAACGTTATCCGACTTTAACAAGGGGAACCTGAAAGCCCGGGAACGGATGATTGCGCAGTTTGCGATTGCCGGTGCGCATCACGGAGTTGTGGTGGGAACAGACCACGCGGCGGAAGCTGTGACCGGTTTCTACACTAAGTTTGGTGACGGAGCAGCGGATATTACCCCCCTCTGGCGCCTTGATAAACGACAGGGACGGGAATTATTGGAGTATCTCGAGGCTCCTGCAGCCTTGATTGCCAAGACGCCGACGGCTGATTTGGAAGATGACCGACCGGCCTTACCAGATGAGGTGGCGCTGGGAGTTAGTTATTCTGAGATTGATGCCTTTCTGGAAGGTCAGGACGTCAGTGAGCAAGCGGCAGCCACCATTGAGGACTGGTACCGCAAAACGGAACACAAACGCCACACGCCGATCACGGTCTACGACGATTTCTGGAAAAATTAATTAGCGACTAAACTAAAAGACTTCGTTAGCGATAACGGAGTTTTTCGTTTGCAGCGAAAAGGTGAAGATTTAAATGGAACAAAAGTTAGTCAAACAAGTTGTTGCTGAACTTGATCAAATCAAAGTCGGGCAGGCGCAACGGACGTTACAATTATTAGAGGATGGCAATACGGTGCCATTCATCGCGCGGTACCGGAAGGAACAAACTGGTGATCTGGATGAAGTGCAAATTCGTGGATTGGCAGATCGCTACCAGCGGGCGGAAAAGTTAGCTAACCGCAAGGCAGAAGTTACCAAGCAACTGACCGAGCAACGGCATCTAACGCCGCAGTTAGAACGGCAGTTAACGGCAGCAACTACCATGCAGCAGGTGGAGGACCTTTACCTGCCGTATAAAACGAAACGGCAGACCAAAGCCGAACTAGCCAAGCAACGGGGCTTGCAGCCGCTGGCTAATCAATTACTGCAGTTTTCAGCCCAACCGGTGGAACAACTCGCGCAACCGTTTGTTAATCCTGATCAGGAGCTTCCGGACGGGGCGTCAGCTATCAGTGGGGCGCAGGAAATTATCAGCCAAGCTGTCGCCGAAACGGCTCGGTTCCGGGATTGGATTCGGAATTATACCTGGGAACACGGACAGTTAGTTACGGCAGTGAAGTCGCATGGAAAAGAACAGGACGAACGCCAGGTCTACGCGAACTACTACGATTTTACGGAGCGCTTGACTCAGATTCCGGCCTACCGGGTGCTCGCAATTAACCGTGGTGAACAGGAACAGGTCCTGCAGGTTAAAATCGACGTGGATGAGGATGTGATCCTTAACTATCTGCAGTTTCACGTGATTGGTAAGCACACTGGTCCGAGCGTCACGGTGGTGCAGCAAGCTCTGATGGAAGCCTTTCGACGGTTCCTTCGCCCCGCGATTGATCGGGAACTCCGCAATCAGCTCACGGAGGCCGCGGCCACCCATGCAATTAGCGTCTTTGGGACCAACCTTTATCATCTATTGATGCAACCGCCGTTGAAAGGGAAAGTGGTGCTGGGTTTTGATCCAGCCTACCTCACCGGTTGTAAGTTGGCAGTAGTCGACGAACGGGGGAAGTTTCTCGCGAAAAAAATCATTCATGCGACCCCGCCGGCTAGCGAAAAGCAGATCAAGCAGGCCATGAAAGAGTTGCAACAGTTAATTACGCAGTATCACGTGGACGTGGTGGCAATTGGGAATGGAACGGCTTCGCGAGAATCGGAACGGTTTGTGGCGCAGGCGTTGCAGTCCTTAAATCGGCCCGTTCATTACGTGATTGTGAACGAATCAGGAGCGTCCGTGTACTCGGCCAGTTCGTTAGCCCGGGCAGAATTTCCGCAACTCCAGGTCGAGGAACGGTCCGCCATTAGCATTGCCCGCCGGCTCCAGGATCCTCTGGCGGAACTAATCAAGATTGACCCGAAGGCAGTTGGAGTCGGGCAATACCAGCACGATGTATCCGAAAAGGAACTCGATTTGCAACTGGATCGAGTAGTGGAAACGGCAGTGAATCAGGTTGGAGTTAATCTGAACACCGCCAGTCCGCAACTACTGGCCCATATTTCAGGACTGACGCCCGTTGTTGCTGGCAACGTGGTGGATTACCGGGAAGCCAACGGCGGTTTTACCAATCGGAATCAGCTCAAGCAGGTTCGACGCCTTGGACCGAAAGCCTTTGAACAATCCGTTGGGTTTTTACGTATTATAGGGGGAAGCAACCCATTCGATAATACTGACATTCACCCGGAAAGTTATTCGGCGGCCCAGCAGATCCTGGACGAACTGCAAATTAACCGGGAGTATTTGACTGATAAGGATAGTCAAACGAAGCTGCAGCACGCTAATGTCGCACAGTTAGTCGCACAGCTCAATTTACCCAGCTTGTTAGTCACAGATCTCTTACAGGGACTAACTCATCCCGGCCGTGACCTTCGGGACCAGATGCCGGCGCCCTTGTTAAAAGATGACGTGTTAACCATGTCGGATCTCCGCGAGGGGATGCAGCTGCAGGGAACGGTGCGCAACGTGACCGACTTTGGAGCCTTTGTGGATATCGGGGTTAAACAGGACGGATTGGTCCACATTTCCCGGATGAAAAAAGCCTTTGTCAAGGATCCAGCTACGGTTGTCGCAATCGGCGATGTGGTCACCGTCTGGGTGATTGGGGTCGATGAACAACGCCAGCGAATTCAGTTATCGATGATTGATCCACACAAGGAGAAATGATCATGACCGACCAACAGTTACAGCAGTTAGTGGAAACGATTTCGGCAGAATCTTTTCAGCGTCCGTTTTGTCACCGGGCCTATTTTAATCGGCGGCTACAGACCACCGGAGGACGCTATCACTTAAAGTCGCATAACATCGACATTAATACCAAGATGGCGCAGGATCAGTCTGTGTTAGCCGGGGTGATTAAGCACGAGTTGGTCCACTACCACCTGCATCAGATGGGCCAATCGGGCAAACACAATACGTCGGCCTTTAAGCAGTTACTAAAAGCGGTAGGCGGGAGTCGCTACGCCCCGCGGATGGACCAGCAAGATCGCTATCTCTATCAGTGTGAGCACTGTGGACAACAATACCCTCGCCAGCGCCGTCTCAATGTGCAGCGCTATGTCTGCAGTAAGTGCCGTCATCGCTTAAAAGTAGTTAATTCACCAGTCACCAAGTAAAAAGACTTGCATCTCTGCCGAATTCTTGCTATGATAACTATTGTTAATTTGCGGCCATGGCGGAATTGGCAGACGCGCAAGATTAAGGATCTTGTCGGGATTTTTCCCGGTGGAAGTTCGAATCTTCTTGGCCGCACTATTAAAAAGGATTGCTGACATTAGTTCAGCAATCCTTTTTTCATTAGGAAATCGGTGACAAACAAAAAACCGATTTCCACCTCTATGGGTGGAATCGGTTTCTAATTAATTTTTCGGTAATTCGTTGTTATTGTTAACGGAGTCATCACTGTTGAAGAAGGAACCGTCTTCGCCATCTTCTTCATTGGAGTTAACCTTGCGTTGGGTTGGCGTTAACTGGCTTTCGGTTGGTAAATCAAGCGACTGTCTGATTTGATTGGAAACCTTCAACAGTTCTTTATCGGAAGCAACTTGATAACTCAAACCATCAACCATAGCGTTGTCACATTGCAAGGCGGTTTGTTGTAAGTTCTTGGTAGCATCCTTGTAACTGCCAGCGATGGTGACCATGTCGTCAAAGGAAAGGTCCGTTTGCAGGTTGCCTTTCAAACTATTCAAAATTTCACCGTATCGACCCACATTTCCAATTGTTAATCCTTTTTGGAGGATGGCGTTGAGGACTTGACGTTGCCGAATCTGCCGGCCGTAATCACCGAGCGGATCTTGGTAGCGCATCCGGGAATATTGTAGAGCAGTTTGCCCGTTCATGTGCTCGGTCTTCCCTTTTTTCACGCTAATTCCTTCGTAGTCAAAAGTTAGGTTCGGCGTAATGTCCACACCCCCGACGGCGTTAACCATCTGCTTAATCCCTTTCATGTTAACGACGGCATAGAAGTCGACGGGAACGTTAAAGAGCTTGTGGACAACCTCAGTTGCCGTATCAGCCCCGCCAATTGTATAAGCCGCGTTAATCTTTTCGTATGGTTGAGAATCGCCGGGAACCACGACCTTGGTATCCCGCGGAATACTAGTAAAAGTGGTTTTCTTGGTGTTCGGATTCACGGTTGCCAAAATCATGGAGTCCGTGCGTCCCTTATCCGTCCGCCCGAGTTCTCCGGTATCAGTTCCCATCAATAGAACGGTAAATGGCTTGCGTTGCTTAATTACTTTGGCTACATCCCGGGAATTCTTAGCTCCAGAGTAGGTCGAGTTTAACGTGGAAGCCACCCGTTGATACTGAAAGAAGGCGAAGCTAAGGATGGCGATAGCTACGATTAGTAACCCGGCCATCCAGGTCCAAGCCTTGGGATGCCACTCAATCTCATCGGGATTCGGTCGATTTGGTGGTGTCGAACGCTTAGGTGTCGATTGTGATTCATTCATAAAATGGTTGCGGCCGGTACGTTTGTCCGGCTGATTATTCCGTTTCTCTGTCATGATAACCCTCGTTTTTATATCAGTCTATTTTTCATTATAAACTATTCCGAAAAAAAGCCGACGCTAAAACGGTGATTTTAAGGAATTTTTTACAATTAAATCGTCAGTAGTGGTTTTGGGGTGTGTGTTAGAATAACAGATAATGAATTTACTAGGAGGTGGGCGTTTAGATGGCTAAATTAGTTTTGATTCGGCACGGAGAAAGTACCGCAAACCAACAGCATATTTTTACGGGGTGGAATGACGTTCCGCTGACAGAGCAGGGGAAACTGGAAGCTCGAGAAGCTGGTAAACGTCTGCAGCGACTAGATCTGTCCTTTACTGCGGCGCACACCTCCTACTTGAAACGTGCGATTCAATCAGAAAACATCGTGTTAGACAGCATCAACCAGCTTTGGATTTCACAGTATAAGACCTGGCGGCTGAACGAACGGCACTACGGCGCACTAAGGGGGCGCAAGAAACCGGTGGTCCGGGAAGAAGTTGGTGAAGTACGATTCATGCAGTGGCGCCGCAGTTTTACGGCGGTTCCTCCGCTGCTAGACGATGTAGCCACGAAACGGCGCTACGCGCGAATTGGTATCCAGGAACCACGGGCAGAGAGCCTGAAGATGGCCTACGACCGCCTATTGCCATACTGGCAGGATCAACTAGCTCCGCGGCTCTTACAACATGAAAATCAGTTAATCGTGGCCCACGGCAGCTCGTTGCGGGCACTGATTAAGTACCTCGAACACCTCTCAGATGTAGCCATTGACGGGGTTGAGGTTCCGAATGCCCAGCCAATTGTCTATACGTTGGATGACCAGTTGCAAATTGCGGATAAGCAGATTTTGCAGTAGCAATAAGAATTAAATTAGATAGGCGGGTTGGAAAATAATTTTAGTTGATCCAGTGTGATTTTCTTTTCATCAACTAAAAAATGCGTAACCACATTTCGTGATTACGCATTTTAATTTAGTTAATTAAGCTAACGTGCCCATTGGATCCCATGGAGCAAGAACCGTTGGTGTCTGGGCTTGTTCTTCTTGTTCTTGGTTAGTCAGGTACTTCTTGTTGATGACAACCTGGTAAACAAATTCGCTGAACCAGGCGTCACTCATGACGAAGTAACCCTTGGTTCCGACCTTGTCACCCCAGCTGTTTTCGACTTTCCACTTGGTTGGCTTGCCGTCCACGATGTCAACTCCGGTAATCACCATGGCGTGGTCCATGACACTTTCGCCGTAGTCAAGGCGTTCAGCTTTGCTCATACTCATGTCGGTGTCCATCAGTTGGTCAACGTGGTAGAGGTTGGTGTCCATCAAACCGTTCTTCCGGTCGCTGTCTTGACCCACGTCGCTACCGAACCAGACCGTTTCACCGGCTTGGAGTTGCTTGATGGTTAATTCCTTCAGACGTTCGATTGGTAAGTTGTAGTGCTTGATTGGTTGTCCACCTACAACATTTCCTAACATTTCAACCGTGTAAGTTTGGTTAAACGGCTTGTCGTCCGTCGGGGAGTTAATGATGGATACGTAGTCTGCTAAGTTAACGTTTACGTATTTTTTAAAGAACTCTCGAGGCGTGATGTTTTGATCAACGTGGTACTGGTTGTCACTATCGCGGTATTCGAAAGTGAACTTTGTCGTGGGTTTGCCAAAGGCGTACACTAACATCCGGTAGATTTCGTTTAACATGTCGTCTTTTTTGGCGTTAATGATTTCTTCGCTTTGACCGTCTTTAACCAGTTTCCGTAAGATAATTGCATCATGACGTAACTGGGTGTTTAAGGCGCTGTTTAACTCACTGGAGTTATTGCTGCTGGCAGTCTCAGCCATGGCAGACTTCGGTACCACGCCGTACTTTTCAATCAAAGCGGCAATCATGTCCCATTGACCACCATCTTGTTGTGGCGTTTGTAAGAGGAAGTTCACCTTTCGATCAGTCAATGGTTGGTCAGCCGTCTTTAAGACGTTGGTTAAGAAGTAGTTCGACTTTTCAAACTTATCCCAGAAGAAGAGGTAAACTTGAGAAAGTTCGAATTCCTTCGGGACGTTAAAGTTGCCTTCAACCTTGGACCGCATCGTGTTCAAGGCGGCAAAGAGCCAGCAGCGACCGCTCCTTTTTTGGTCAGAAACCGGTTGGCTCGAGACGTCCACGGAAAAGACGGGGTCTAACTGGTTGTTGGCTTCGTAGTCAGCGGCGGAAGCTAAAATCCCGTTGTGGGTAACGGCCCGGCGGATCACGTCAGCATCTGGTTGTTCCTTTAGGTTATTTTGATAACGTTCAATGTTTTCTGGTGAAATTTCCTTTGGCATTGCAATGACCTCCATCAATAAATTACGAATATTATACCGCATTTTAGGTGTTTAACGCACGTTAATGACCTCAGGACCAGTGGCGTGTTGCACAATAATCGTGTTTACCATGTCTAAGAATAGACCGTGTTCAACTACTCCAACTAGGGGATCGAGGATGTGAGCCAGTTCTTTGGGATCATCTAAGGGATCGAGGTAGAGATCAATGATGTAGTTGTTAGAATCCGTAGTAACGAACTCGCCAGCTGCGTTCTTGCGGAGCTTGGGTTGTAAGTCTAACCGGTCTAAGCGGCGTTCGAGTTGCGTACTTCCGTAGGGAATGACTTCCACCGGAACTGGATAGTTGAAAGCGGTCACCATCTTGCTTTCGTCCACAATCCACATGTTCTTTGTGGAGTTCGTGGCCACAATCTTTTCCATTAAATGGGAAGCCCCCCCACCTTTGATACCTTGGTAGTGTTCGTCAATCTGATCGGCACCGTCAATCGTGAGGTCAATGCGGTCGACTTCATCGACGGTTTTGAGCGGAATTCCTAGTTCGTTGGCATGCTTGCGGGTGGCCTTGGAAGTTGGTACCCCGACGATGTTGAGGCCTTCCTGGACTCGTTTCCCCAGGGCTTCGACCATGTACCACATCGTGGAGCCACTCCCAATGCCGACAACCATGCCATCTTCAATGTATTGAACGGCTTCTTGACCCACCTGCGCCTTTTGTTGTTTAATTGCTTCGCTATCCATTGACTGTCCCTTTCATCCACCATATAATTTATAATTCAGTATTTAATTTTCCATGGCTTTTTAGCATTTGTCAAGTAATGTTGAATTGCTCTAAATCCTGTTAGAATGGTACTATCCAATTATTTAAAGGTGAGGAGTTTTGCAAATGAAACGAGGGTTTGAAATTACATCACAAGCGGCTGATTTGGGGATTCAATTACCCCAGCGCGCGACGAAACAAGCAGCCGGTTATGACCTGGCGAGTTCAACCGAGATGGTGCTACCATCGATCTGGAAGCAGGGGCTTTTACGCGCCTTTAAGATTCTGCGTAAAGGCCGGAAGTTAAGCGCTACGGAAGCCGACGATGCCAGTCAAGATTTGAAGCCTTACTTAGTTCCAACCGGCATCAAGGCCTACATGCAACCCAATGAAGTATTGATTTTGGCCAATCGGTCCAGTAATCCACTGAAACGGGGCCTAATTTTACCAAATGGAATCGGCGTAATTGACGCCGATTACTATAATAATGAAAAAAATGAGGGAGAGATCTTTGTCCAGCTGGTTAACTGGGGGATTCGGGATCGTAAAATTCACAAGGGCGATCGGATTGCCCAGGGAATCTTCATGCCGTATCTCCTAGCGGATGCGGATGAAACGCCACACACAACGAGAACCGGTGGCTTTGGCTCTTCTGGTGATTAGAGAGGAAGAACGTGTATGAGTAAAACAAAAACCCAGTTTGTCTGTTCTAACTGTGGTTACATTTCACCGACCTACCTGGGCCGGTGCCCCAATTGTGGGGAATGGAATACGTTTACCGAAGAAACGGTCACAAAGGATAGTGGAACAAACGCCAAGTCGACTCGAGTGTCTTTGACGGGGGGGCGCGTAGAACCGCAACTGATTAACGAGGTTGACGCTCAAGACGCACCACGCTACCAGATTCAATCAGCCGAGTTAAATCGGGTGCTCGGGGGCGGGATTGTGCCCGGATCCCTGGTTTTAATCGGGGGCGATCCCGGAATCGGGAAGTCGACCTTACTGCTCCAAGTTTCCGGTCAATTAGCCACACTCGGAAAACGGGTCTTGTACGTGACCGGAGAAGAAAGTGCGGATCAGGTCAAGATGAGGGCGGATCGGTTGCAAATTGCGGCAAACGACCGTCTCTACGTCTTTCCAGAAACTGATATGACGGCGGTGCGCGATGCGATTGCAAACCTAAAACCGGACGTCGTGATTGTTGACTCCGTTCAAACGATGCAGGAGGGCGACGTGGACTCCGCGATTGGCTCGGTCTCGCAGGTCCGGGGGGTAACGACCGACCTGATGAACATTGCGAAGACCAACAACATCACGGTCTTTATCGTGGGCCACGTGACCAAGGGCGGTGCAATTGCCGGACCGAAAACCCTGGAACACATGGTGGATACGGTGCTGTACTTTGAAGGTGACAAACACCACTCGTACCGTTTGTTACGGGCGGTCAAAAATCGGTTTGGCTCGACCAACGAACTCGGCATCTTTGAGATGGCGGACGGGGGCCTGCAAGAGGTGCAAAATCCGTCGGAGATTTTCCTAGAGGAACGGCTGAAGAATGCGACCGGATCAGCCATTGTGGTGGCGATGGAAGGAACCCGGCCGATTTTGGTGGAACTCCAGGCCCTGATTACGCCCTCGGTCTTTGGGAACGCACAGCGAACCGCGACCGGAGTGGATCGGAACCGCATCTCGTTGATCATGGCAGTCCTAGAAAAGCGAGCCGGCTTGATGCTGCAAAATCAAGATGCCTACGTCAAGGCCGCTGGGGGCGTGAAATTGAACGAACCCGCGATTGATCTGGCGATGGCGGTCAGCATTGCCTCCAGTTACGAAAACATTAGTACCAATCCACGCGAGTGTTATGTTGGAGAGCTCGGCCTGACCGGAGAAGTGCGGCGGGTCGATCGCATGGAACAACGAATTCGGGAGGCCGCTAAGTTGGGCTTTGACCGCATCGTGGTTCCCCAACACAGCTTGGAAGGGCTTGACGTTCCTGATGGCATTGAAGTAATCGGAGTGACGACCCTTGAGGAAGCACTAAAGTTGGCCATTCCCAAGTAAAGTAAGCAGTGCAGGTTTATTTTTGTGAGTATAAATTGTAAACTAAGGTTAAACCATATCATAAATAGAAAAGAGAGAATGTAATTGGCAAACGATCAGATTCGCGTTCGGTATGCACCTAGTCCCACGGGACATCTGCACATCGGAAACGCACGAACGGCAATTTTTAACTATTTATTTGCCCGGCACTACAAGGGTAAGTTCATCATCCGAATTGAAGATACGGATACGAAACGGAACGTGCAGGACGGAGAAGTGAGCCAGTTAAATAACTTGAAGTGGCTCGGTTTGGACTGGGACGAAGGTCCAGACGTCGGTGGAGACTACGGTCCGTACCGGCAATCAGAACGCAAGGACACTTATGATCCGTTGATTCAACAACTGCTCGACGAAGGCAAGGCCTACTATTCCTACAAGACCGAAGAAGAACTCGAAGCAGAACGGGAAGAACAACGAGCTCGTGGGGTGATGCCACATTACGAATACGAATACGCCGGCATGACGGTTGAAGAACGGCAGGCAGCGATGGATGCTGCCGAAGCCAAAGGCTTAAAACCGGTGATTCGATTTAAGGTACCCAAGCACAAGACTTACGAATGGGACGACATCGTGAAGGGTCACGTGTCCTTTGACTCCGATACCATTGGGGGCGACTTCGTCATCGTGAAACGGGATGGCATGCCTACCTACAACTTTGCGGTGGTAGCCGATGACCACAACATGCAAATCAGTCACATCTTCCGGGGTGACGACCACGTGGCCAACACGCCCAAGCAATTGATGATTTATGAAGCCTTTGGCTGGGAACCACCGAAGTTCGGTCACATGAGCCTGATTATCAGTGCCGATACCGGCAAGAAATTGAGTAAACGGGATGAAACCGTGCTGCAATTTATTGAACAGTACCGGAACCTAGGTTATCTTCCAGACGCAATGTTTAACTTCATCGTGCTGCTCGGTTGGTCACCAGTTGGTGAAGACGAAATTTACTCCGAAAAGCAGTTCATCAAAATGTATGATGAAAAGCGCTTGAGTAAGTCACCAGCGACCTTCGACAACAAGAAGTTGGAATGGATTAATAACCGGTACGTGAAGGATGGCGACGAAGATGTAATCGTGGACCTGGCCTTGCAACAACTGATTAAGGCCGGTAACTTACCGGAAAATCCAGATGCCAAGACGATTGAATGGGCCCGCAAGTTAATTGACGTCTACCGGCGTCAAATGAGCTACATGGCCCAAATCAACGAAATGGCAGCGGTCTTCTTTACCGAACCAGAACAGGTGGCGGGAGATGCCTTAGCCGAACTGCAAAATGACACCGCTCCGGTTGTGTTACAAACGTTCGCACAAAAGATCCAGGAACTTCCAATTTTTGATAAGGTGGCCATCTTACGGACCATTAAGGAAGTTCAAAAGGAAACAGGGATTAAGGGACGCAAGCTCTGGATGCCCATCCGGATTGCCGTAACCCACGAAATGGAAGGTCCCGAATTGCCCGAATCAATCGAATTGATTGGACGAGAAACGGCCTTGCAACACGTGCATCAAACGCTGGAACAAATCCAGGCAAACTAAAATATTTTTCTGACAATTGGTCTAGTGCATACTAGGCCTTTTGTTTTATCAGCTAAGCAACTGATTATGGTATGATAGGGCATAAATAATTTGAAAAAGGGGTCTGCCACGATGAAATTACAAGTTTACAATTCACTGGATAACCAGTTAGAAACCTTTACACCGTTAGAGCCTGGTAAGGTGAAGATGTACGTCTGTGGACCGACCGTCTATAACTACATTCACATCGGCAACGCCCGCAGCGTGGTGGCTTTTGACACGATTCGTCGTTATTTGGAATACCTGGGCTACGATGTGACCTACGTTTCTAACTTTACGGATGTCGATGATAAGCTAATCATGGCGGCTCAAGCAGAGGGAACCACGGTTCCGGAACTCGCTGACCGGTATATTCAAGCCTATTACGAGGATACAAACGCCTTGAACGTTAAACCGGCGACCGTTAATCCTCGAGCCACGGAAAATATCCCGGAAATCATTGCCTTTGTGCAGGACCTGATTGATAAGGGCTACGCTTATGCCGTCGATGGTGACGTGTATTACCGAGCCCGCAAGTTCCCAACCTATGGAGAACTGGGGCACGAAGACATCGACACCTTGGAAAGTGGAGCCAGCGAACACATTTCTGCAGCGGAGCTAGCCAAAAAAGAAGACCCGATTGACTTTGCGCTCTGGAAAGCGGCAAAACCAGACGAAATCTCCTGGGATTCACCGTGGGGTGCGGGTCGTCCCGGTTGGCACATCGAATGCTCGGTGATGGCCACCAAGTATCTGAGCGACACGATTGACATTCACGGGGGCGGGATTGACCTTGAATTTCCGCACCACGAAAACGAACGAGCCCAGAGTGAGGCCAAAACTGATCAATTATTTGTGAAGTACTGGCTCCACAATGGTTTTGTGACGGTCGGGGATGACAACGAAAAGATGAGCAAGTCCAAGGGGAACTTTGTGACTGTTCACGAACTGATCAAACAGGTTGATCCTCAAGTAATCCGGCTTTTGATGGCCACTACCCAGTACCGACGCCCGATTCGCTTTAGCCAAGCCGGCTTAGACGAAGCGCAGGCTAACCTGAAGAAATTGCAGACGGCTTATCAAAACCTTAAATACCGGTTAAAGGATGCTGAACCAGGCAGTGACTTTAAGCTGGAACAAGAAGTGCGGCAGGTCCAAGCTGACTTTCAGGATGCCATGAACGACGACTTTAACGTTCAAAACGGAATTGCCAGTGTTTACGAACTGGCTAAGTTGGGAAACATTTACAGTGAACGGCCGGTGGTCTTTGCGGAGACACTGCAGACGATTAGCAGTCGGTTGGCACAACTCGCGGGCATCTTTGGTATCGAGCTTGCTACTGAAGAACTTAATGACGAGCAGGTGGAACAACTGATTTCCGAACGTGAGCAAGCGCGGACTGACAAGGACTTTGTCCGCAGTGACGAAATCAGAGACGAACTCAAAGAACAGGGGATTGTGTTGGAAGACACTCCGCAGGGAACCCGCTTTAGAAGGGAACAACAATAAGAATGGATGATGCAGAACAAAATTTAGCCTTCCGCCAGTTAAACGGGATTGCGTTAGCATACCTGGGCGACGCCGTGTATGAAGTTTTTATCAGACGACACCTGATTGACCAAGGTTTAACCCGCCCCAACCAATTGCAACACAAAGCGACCCGGTATGTTTCCGCTAAGGCGCAGGCCGGTTTAATTGCTTTAATGGAAGAAGACGACCTGCTCACGGACGAAGAGTGGTATTTTTACAAACGGGGTCGCAATGCGAAGAGTTACACTCATGCCAAAAATACCAGCGTGATTACGTACCGGGTGTCCACCGGTTTTGAAGCCCTCTTTGGTTTCTTGTCTTTGAGTGGGCAAGCTGAACGGCTCCAAACGTTATCCCAGTGGTGCATTGAACAGGTAGAAGCAGGAAGGGTACGGTATGCCAAATAAACAAACAGAGACCGATTTTATTATCGGTCGGCATCCGGTCGTGGCGGCGTTACGCAACCGCGACCAGGAAATTAATAAAGTATTTTTACAAACCGGAATTAGTAAAGAGGATCGGACGATTCAAGCCATTTTACAGTTAGCTAAGGGTCGGCACTTAGTAATTGCCAATGTCCCTAAGGCCAAGCTCGACCTGATGTCTGACCGACAGAATCACCAGGGAGTAATTTTAGCGGTCGCTCCGTTTAAATACGCCACCATTGACGATTTGTTTGCTCACGCTCAGGAACGAGGCGAGGCGCCGTTCTTTGTGATGTTAGATAACGTTGCTGATCCGCATAACCTGGGATCAATCCTGCGGACGGCGGATGCTGCCGGAGTGCACGGGGTGATTATCCCCAAACACCGCTCGGTTGGCTTAACCGCCACGGTGGCTAAAACGGCGGCCGGTGCCATGGAACGGGTACCCGTCGCACGAGTTACCAACTTGGTTAATACGATTCGGGAGCTGAAGGAACGCGACGTTTGGATCTTTGGAACTGATATGCAGGGAACTGATTACCGGCGTTGGAATGCCCAGGGGGCTGTGACCCTCGTAATTGGAAGCGAAGGCAAGGGAATTTCGCCCTTGGTGAAACAAAAGATGGATGAATTATTAACCATCCCGATGATTGGTGACATTCAAAGCCTGAACGCGGCAGTGGCTGCGGGACTTTTGATGTATCAGGGCTTTAACTCTCGCCACCCTCTGTAACTGGAATGCTGGGCGAGGAAGTGAAAACATGAAAAAAGAACTGTTGATTGTGGACGGTTACAACGTGATTGGAAGCTGGCCCCACTTAAATCAACTGAAAATAAAGGATCAACTGCCAGAGGCACGTGATCAATTGCTTTGGGACCTTTCAGAATACCAAAAGTACAGTGGCAAAAAGATTATCGTGGTCTTTGATGCGATGTACGTGCCGGGTAACGCCCGCACCGTACAGGTTAAAAACATCAATGTTGTTTGGACCAGTAAGAACGAAACGGCTGATTCGTACATTGAGACCCTAGCCACGAAGGAGCAGTCGCTGTTCACACAGGTTGAAGTGGCCACGAGTGACCACGCTGAACAGTGGACCATTTTTAGTGCTGGAGCGTTACGAATCCCTGCGCCAGAACTCTTGCTATCGGTGAGACGCGCCAAGGTGGAAATTAAGCAGGTTACCAAGACCTACCACCAGCGCCCGTTAGGGAATCGGATTAATTTTAACGAAACAGAGGCCCAAAAGTTACGGGATTTATATCAGCGTTTAAATCAGGATCAGTGATAAATCACTGGTCCTGATTTATTTTTCATTAATTAGTTAGTGGCTTTTCACTTGCTAGCCATTGGGCTAGGCGAATGGTCATTGTTTGGAACAATCGTTCGCTTGTGGGCTTAGTCATGCTTCTGTAATTTAAGAGCAAGTAATCACAAGGAGTGCGATGAGAATGGTAACGAAACTAATTTACAAGTTCGATAATGCAACGATACAAGCAGCTCAGGAAAATGAGGACCAGTTTGTCACTTTATTTCGCCAGTTTGCTCCGGTTCACTTAAAATTGTGGCGGGACTATTTTTTAAACGATATGGAATTGACCGATTGGAGTCAGGAGGCCGCCTTGGTTTTCATTAAGACTTTACATCGTTATGAATCGGGGAAACGGGTACCCTTTGGCGCTTTTTATAAGACCAATTTACGTAATCACATGTTTGATTTACTGCGCAAAAAGAACGCGCAAAAACGAATTCCCGAACGATTACAGACGTCGTTTAGCGCCAGTCCGGAGTACTACGCCGAAACGATTCAGGATCACGCTGCCCCCAACCCATTATTTTGTTGTGAACTGACGGAACGGTTCCAAGCAGTCGGCGCGGCTTGTTCGCGCTTTGAGTGGCAGGTGTTATTAGCGACGTTGCGCCAACAAACGATTCCCGAAATTGCTCAGCTTCTGCGCGTAGAAGAACAACAGGTTCAAAATGCGCTGTTGCGGTGCAAACGCAAGTACCGTCGGTTCCAGGATTGACGCCCGGCTGGTTTGATGCTAGAGTATATTCATGTTAGGAGGGAGTCGTTGATGGTCCAAACCAAAATGGCGTTAGCGTGCTCTGTGTGTGGTGCACGGAATTATCATGTTTCCGTTTCAAAGCAGTCCCACCGCTTAGCCCTTCATAAATACTGCAAGCACTGTGGGAAAAGCACTTTGCATCGTGTAACACGCTAGGAGACGAAGTATTATGAAACGATTTTGGAACTTTTTAAAGAGCGTGGTTGGTGAACTCAAACTGATTACGTGGCCGAATGCTCGACAAACCCGGATTGATACGACAACGGTAATTGGAACGACCCTGTTCTTTACTGTTTTCTTAGGTCTAATCGACTGGGCACTAGAAGCGTTGTTATTAAACGCAGGCTAGTCTGGTTTTACTGGTGTATTTTTGGTATAGTTAGATTGAAAAACTTCGTGGGTGCGAGGTTTTTTTATTTTACCTCCACCTGGCAGTACGGAATTGGATGAGAGATAAAAAAGTTAGAATAGAGGAGAGATTGCGATGGTAGAATCAGCAGAAAAACAATGGTACGTTTTACACACTTACTCTGGTTACGAAAACAAAGTTAAGGAAAACCTGGAATCACGGCGCGATTCCATGGGGATGCAGGACTACATTTTTGACGTTGTGGTGCCCGAAATGGAAACGCACGAAGTTAAAAACGGGCAGGAAAAAGTGGTTATGGATAAGACTTTCCCTGGTTACGTATTAGTTCAAATGGTCATGACTGACCGGGCTTGGTACGTGGTTCGGAACACACCGGGAGTGACCGGATTTATTGGTTCTCACGGTCAGGGATCCAAACCGAACCCGCTCTTACCAGAAGAGGTGGAACGCGTGATGGCGAGCCTCGGGGTTAAGGAACCCGTTAAACCGCTAGACAGCGAAGTTGGTGATACGGTGACCATCGTCGAAGGGGCTTTCAAGGGATTGTCTGGCAAGATTACTAGTATTGATAACGAAAAAGGCAAACTCAAAGTTAACATTGATATGTTTGGACGCGAAACTGCTACCGAACTGGACTTTAATCAGGTTAAACCCATTACCTTAGAATAATGAGCTTGTTAATCATTAGTCGGTGTGTTAGAATAGTCTAGTGTATTTATGCATAATCAACGTGGGAGAAGAATTTTTCTTCAGTGACCACACACGGACTTAAGGAGGTATGTCTCGTGGCTAAAAAAGTAGCTGATATTGTTAAGTTACAAATTGCAGCGGGTAAAGCAACACCTGCTCCTCCAGTTGGACCTGCATTGGGTCAAGCTGGAGTAAACATCATGGAATTTACAAAGGATTTCAACGCTCGGACTGCTGATCAAGCAGGAATGTTGATTCCAGTTGTAATTACGGTATACGAAGATCACACGTTTGAATTCGTTACCAAAACTCCACCAGCCGCAGTGCTCTTAAAGAAAGCTGCTGGTGTGGAATCTGGTTCTGGTGAACCCAACACAAAGAAGGTTGCTAGTGTTACTAAAGACCAAGTGAAGGAAATTGCCGAAACCAAAATGCAAGATCTAAACGCTGCTGACGTTGAAGCAGCAATGCGTATGATCGAAGGTACTGCACGCAGTATGGGATTCACCGTTGAAGGTTAATCTTTAGGACTACGTTGTTAGTCGCTACGTCGTCAAAAGACGGCGTGTGAGCGTGGGAGGATATTCTTTCCGTCATCACCACATTTGCAAGGAGGAAATTACATGGCTCGTACAAGAGGGAAAAAATACAGAGCAGCTGTTGAACAAATCGACAAGAGTAAAGCTTACCCAGTCGATGAAGCAGTCAAGCTCGTGCAAAAATTAGACACTGCTAACTTTGATGACTCCATCGAAGCAGTTATCAAGTTAAACGTTGACACGAAACAAGCTGATCAACAGTTACGGGGTGCCGTAGTGCTTCCTAACGGAACTGGTAAAGATCAAACGGTAGTTGTGTTCGCCAAGGGTGACAAGGCTAAGGAAGCAGAAGCTGCCGGTGCTGACGTCGTTGGTGAAGATGACTTAGCCCAACGGATTATGGATGGTTGGCTAGACTTTGACGTTGCCATTTCCACGCCTGACATGATGGCTCAAGTGGGTCGTTTAGGTCGGGTCTTAGGACCAAAGGGCTTAATGCCTAACCCTAAGACGGGAACGGTTACGATGGACGTTGAAAAGGCCGTTAAAGACGCTAAAGCTGGTCAAGTTACCTACCGGACTGACCGGGACGGAAACATTGCCGTTGCGATTGGTAAGGCATCATTTGACGCCGACAAGTTAGTCGAAAACTTTAAGACAGTTGAAGATATTTTGGTTAAGAACCGTCCTTCTTCAGTGAAGGGAACTTACATCCAAAACATCTCCGTTTCATCTACATTTGGTCCAGGTGTGAAGGTTTCTCCTGAATCATTCTAAATGAACGGCTGTAACGAAAAAAATCCCAGATTGACGACTAATCATAAATATGATAAATTGTTAATTGAATATGAATCGCCTAAGACTCAGGTGGCCTTCATGGTCTTAATCACCGCCTGCCGAGGAGTTTAACGACTTTTCCTTATGTTTTGGCGAGCATAGGGATTTTTTATTAGGTCCCAAATTAAAACGGGAGGTGAAATTATGCCAAAGAAAGAAGTTATTGATGCAAAAGCAAAGAAGGTAACTGAAGTTGCTGATGATTTTAAAGAAGCCGTTTCAGCTATCGTAGTTAACTCACGTGGGTTAACGGTTGCTCAAGACACTGAATTACGGAAAGAATTACGTGATAACGGTGTAAAGTTGATGGTAATCAAGAACAAGATTTTGGAACGGGCTGCTGACGAAAGTGGTCACGCTGACCTGAAGGAAGTATTCAATGGTCCTAGTGCGGTTGCCTTTTCTCACGAAGATCCAATTGCTCCCGCTAAAATTTTGAAGAAGTTCGCTGAAGATAACGACGCCTTAGAAATTAAGGGTGGAATTATCGAAGGTGAAGTTGCTTCCCTTGATAAGATTAACGAGTTTGCTACGTTACCGAGCCGTGAAGAATTACTTGCTACTCTTGCAAGTATGTTACAATCACCAATCCGTAACGTTGCCTACGCTGTAAAGGCTGTGGCTGAAAGCAAATCAGACGACGATGACGCCGCATAATAAAATTACTGTCCTATGAGGAGGAATAAAAATGGCTTTTGATAAAGATGCAATTATTTCACAATTAAAAGATGCTTCTATTACTGATTTAAACGATTTGGTAAAAGCAATCGAAGAAGAATTTGATGTTTCAGCTGCTGCTCCAGTTGCTGCTGCCGGTGCTGCTGGTGGTGACGCTGGTGCCAAATCAACGTTCGACGTTGAATTAACTTCTGGTGGTGCTGGTAAGATTAAAGTTATCAAGGAAATTAAAAACATCACTGGTCTTGGTTTGAAAGAATCTAAGGCAATGGTTGATGACGCTCCATCAATCGTTAAGGAAGGTCTTTCAGAAGACGAAGCTAACGATATTAAAGACAAACTTGAAGCTCAAGGCGCTACTGTTACCCTTAAGTAGTCATAGTCTTCGTAAACAAGGATGTGTGTTTTTCACACATCCTTTTTTACTAGAAGGATTTTTACATGATCAAACCACGAGGCGACCAGAATTTTGGAGGAAACCTGTGAAAAATTTTATTAAACGAGTATCGGATTGGTTCAACCGTTATTTAAACGTGCTTAAGGCACTGTTTTTAATAGTGATGATAGTCTTCGTCATCTATGAAGGACATAACATCCTGCAAGAAATTAACGGACATCAGATGCGGGCGAGTTTGGCTTCTCAGTCACCCATGCATTTGCTAATCTTAACCGTGCTCGGTCTTTTGGCAGTCACGCCGATGTTGACCTACGATTTTACAATCGTTGAGTTCTTGCCAGGAAAGTTTAAACCTGGTTACATCATTAAGAGTGGCTGGATTACCAATAGTTTTACCAACATTGCCGGCTTTGGGGGCTTTTTAGGAGCAAGTTTACGGGCGAGTTTTTACAGTAAGAATGCGTCTAAGAAACAGGTGCTCTATGCAATTTCTAAGATTGCGCTGTTCTTACTAGCTGGATTATCCACTTATTGTATTGTGTCGTTAGTGATGATTTACGGGTTTGGCGTGGGTCATCAGGATCATCGTTACTGGCCATTTTTGCTAGGAGGAGGAATTTACTTCCCGGTGATCTTCCTGTTTACCCGCTTCAATAACTCGAAATTTTTTGCTGATCTGACGATTAAACGTGAAATTAAGTTAATCATCGGTTCCTGTTTGGAATGGGGCAGTTGTGGATTGTTCTTCATCATCATTGGGATGTTCATGAATCTACACATCGACTTTATCAGTGTCTTTCCGTTGTTCATTGCGGCGAACGTCATTGGGGTGATTTCAATGTTGCCCGGGGGACTGGGGACCTTTGATATCACGATGATTAATGGGTTAGCAATTTTGGGAGTTTCACCGACAACTGCAACCGTATGGGTCCTATTGTACCGGGTCTTTTACTACTTCATTCCGTTTGGAATTGGGGTCGTGTTGTTTGTCCAGGAATTATTGAAGCGGTTTAACCGATTCTTAGACGATATTCCGGCGAACATTGTGCAACGGTCGTCGCAGATTATCGTGACCTGTTTTATGTATTTCTCTGGGATCATGATGATTCTGTTGGCTACGGTGCCGAACGTGGTGCTGGTTAACCCGTTGTACTTTTCGCTGGCTCCCTTTAGTCTGTACTTCTTGGGGCAATTATCAAATGTGATTGTTGGTTGCCTTTTAATCGGACTAGCGCGCGGAGTTGGAGCCCGGGTGCAAAAAGCATTCTGGCCCACAGTGATTGTGTTAGTCTTTGCGATTGCGAATACTCTGTGGAAAGAAGATTTTCCGCTCCCACTGGTCATCTTTCTGATTTTTATCCTTATTTGCCTGTGGCTGGCCCGGAAAGGACTCTACCGAAAACGGCTAACCTACTCGTGGGGAGCGCTGATTACTGACGCCGGCTTATTCATTGCCACATTTGGACTTTATGTATTAGTCGGCTTTGTGGTTGGCAATCACCGCCACGTACGGTTAACGAACGCCTACCTCTTGCCGTCCCAACAAACCTGGGTGATCGGGTTGATTGGGTTTGTAATTGCCATCTGTATTCTCTATGGTCTGTATCGCTATTTAACCTACGCAAACCTAGCATGGTATGATCTACCGTTTGATGGGGAACGGATTAAAAAGCTGATCAATCAGTACAGTGGTAATGAAGTTAGTCACTTGGTTTTCCTGCGGGATAAAAAGGTGTACTTCTATACAGAAGACGGCGAAGATCAAATCGCGTTTATGTATAAACAAAAAGCGAATAAGCTGATTATCATGGGGGAACCCTTTGGAAATCAGGAGAAACTAGAGGCAGCAATTGACCAGTTCATGATTGATGTTGATAACGCGGATCTGACCCTCGTCTTCTACGAAGTCAGTGAATCGTTGACGATGATGCTACACGATAAAGGTTTTGACTTTATCAAGGCCGGTGAAGAAGGTCAAGTTGATCTGAACGACTTTACCTTAGTCGGAAAACGGCACCGTGGGGAACGGGCTCTGATGCACAAGTTTGAACGTGATGGATACCACTTTGAGATTCTACAACCACCGTTCAGTGATAAACTGCTGAGTGAGTTGAAGGAAATTTCTGACGAGTGGTTGCACGGTCGCGAAGAAAAGGGTTTCTCGCTCGGGTTCTTTGATCCGTACTACCTGAACCAGGCGCCGATTGCGGTCTTTCGAGATGAAGACCAACAAATTGTGGCCTTTGCCAACATCATGCCGACGGGGGATCATAAGATGACCTCGATTGACTTGATGCGCTCTAGTTCAAACGCACCATCAGGAGTAATGGACGGGATTTTCATTAACCTGTTCCAATACTCAAAGGACGAGGGCTATCAATGGTTTAATCTAGGGATGGCTCCGTTAGCCAACGTGGGAAATTCCCGCTTTAGTTTCATTAACGAAAAGATTGCTCACCTGATCTACGAATATGGGGACGCATTCTATAGTTTTCAAGGATTGCGTTCGTACAAGCAAAAATACGTGGATAAGTGGGAATCGAAGTACTTTGTGTACCGGAAGAATAACTCACTGGTCTTCACGATGCTCCAGTTATTAGCGGTTGTGAACGAACGACCAAAGCAACAATAAACAAGAAAAAGCGCTTGGCAGTTGCCAAACGCTTTTTTGGTTAGAATCGATTGAGTTGAAAGGGAGTGAGATCAAAGTTAGTTGGTTTTTCCGCTGCCCGGTCAGCAATAATCTGGCCCAGCACGCTGGCAAACTTAAAACCGTGACCACTTAATCCGGTTACGATTTGGAAGTTGTGATTGTCCGGCAGGTAGTCAATGATGAAGTTCTGGTCGGGCTACAAATCATAGGTACAAGCACCGCCGTGATGCGAGCCGATGCCATGAGGGGGGAACGTGGGCATCGAGTTCGAGGACGTTGAGACCCGCTTGACTGGCGTAGTAACCGGCAGCTGCGCCCACTGAACCGGTACCGATGATGGCTAAGTCGTAAATTTTACGCATAAAAATCTCCTTTTTTTACTTTAATTTAGTTAGTGCAGATTATTTCGAAAAAGGCGCTCCTTGTCAAATGATAATTAATATAAGTTTATAATTAACGGTCCAGAAAGTTCGGCAAAATAAGGATTAACGATCGTTAGACTAATCTTTTATTTTTTTACGATAAATTATCGAATGATATCCCAAAATATCTCATGATTGTTAGCAAATAATTGATTTTTACCTTCATTAGCATGTTGACGTTGCTAAAAAGGCGCGCTACACTGTTAAAAATATGAAAAACCGCTGCAGTTGAGTAAGTCGGAGCGTTTCTCAGCGAGTCCCTGGGTGGTGCAAAGGGATGAAACTAACCGACTGAAGATGGACTGGCAAACTGGTCGTGGGGTGAATCATGAGCCCGACGCGGGGTAGTTACCGATATCAAGACTCAGTTATACTGACCAGCTGTAACTGACCGAGCTCCGCTTTGTGAGAAGGGGAGAAATGAAGGTGGCACCGCGAGTACACTCGTCCTTTTTGAGGACGGGTGTTTTTTATTTGGTAATTGAGAAAGTAGGGATAACGTGCAACGCAAACAACATTTAGCTCGCGAGATTTCTTCAGGACAAATCCTGATGATTTCGTTAGGTGGGGTGATTGGAACCGGACTGTTTCTGAGTTCGGGATATACGATTCACGAAGCAGGACCACTGGGAACCATTTTAGCGTATTTATTAGGAGCAGTGATTGTGTACCTAGTCATGCTGTGCCTGGGCGAATTAGCGGTGGTCATGCCAGAGACGGGCTCCTTTCACGTCTATGCTCAACGGTACTTAGGCAAGAGTGCGGGCTTTGTGGTTGCCATTTTATACTGGCTAACCTGGACCATTGCGCTGGGGTCGGAATTTACGGCGGCTGGTCTGATTATGTGGCATTGGTTTCCGGGCGTCCCAGTCTGGATCTGGAGTAGCTTATTGATTGTCTTCATCTTCTTGATGAACGCTTTTTCGGTGAAATGGTTTGCCACCACCGAGTTTTGGCTAGCCAGCATCAAGGTGATTGCAATCGTGGCGTTTATCGGGTTGGGGAGTGGAGCCATCTTGGGCTTGCTACCGTACCATGGCGTTCGCCATTTCATTGGTCTGACCAACTTTACCAAGAATGGTTGGTTTCCGAATGGATTTGGCGGCGTTTTCACCACCATGTTGACCGTCAACTTTGCCTTTTCTGGAACCTAACTCATTGGGATTACTGCTGGAGAAGCTCAGCATCCGGAACGCTCGATTCCCAAGGCAATCAGAACCACGCTGGGACGACTGGTGATCTTCTTTGTCGGCAGTATGGTAGTTATGAGTGCTTTACTACCGTACCAACAAGCGGGGGTAACGGAGAGTCCGTTTGTAACCATTCTCTCGGCCATTGGTTTACCATGGGCCGGCAACCTGATGAACTTCGTGGTGTTAACCGCCATTATTTCGTCAGCTAATTCCGGGTTGTACGCCTCGACGCGAATGTTGTGGTCGCTGGCCAATCAAGGAGTGATTTCTCCCATCTTTCAGCGGACCACCAAACGAGAGATTCCCATCTACGTCTTGTTAACCAGTATGATTGGGGGAATTTTGGCCTTATTGTCGGCCGTGTACGCTGCCGGAACGGTCTACCTGGTGTTGGTCTCCATTTCGGGGCTCGCAGTGGTCTTTGTCTGGATGGCAATTGCGCTGTCAGAAATTCGGTTTCGAGCGCAATTGTCAAAGCAGGAGGCGCAGCAGTTAAAGTTTCGGACGCCGGGTTATCCCTGGTTATCCTGGCTGGCCTTTATCCTGTGCTTTTTATCGTGCATCTTGATTTGGTTTGATCCGAACCAACGGATTGCTTTAGAAGTTACGCTTCCCTTCGTCCTAATCTGTTATGGTGGTTATGAGCTAAAGGAATGGTTCCAAAAGAGGAGGAAATAACATGTCACAAACTAATCTAATTACGGCCAGTTTAGAAACTCCCGTTGTGTTAGACGGCGCAATGGGAACGGAACTGGAAAAACGTGGGGTTAAAACCAATGATGCGTTATGGTCTGCCAACGCACCGCTGACGGATCCGGATGCGATTTATGACGTCCATGCTAGTTACTTCCGGGCGGGGGCAGAGATTGCCATCACCGATACTTATCAAGCCAACGTGGCGGCCTTCGCGAAAGTCGGCATTGAAAAAGAAGCGGCGTTGGACTTGATTCGCCTGGGGGTTCGGTTAGCCCAACAAGCGCGTGACAACGTTAAACCGGATGGTCTCGTGGCCGGCTGCGTGGGACCGTATGGGGCTTATCTAGCAGATGGTTCCGAATACACGGGAGACTACCAGTTAAGTCCTGATGAATACGAAGCCTTTCACACGGAAAAGATTCAAACGCTAATGGATGCCGGAGTAGATTTACTGTCGGTTGATACGATTCCCAGCTTTGCGGAGGTCCAGGCCTTAACTACGATTCTGGCGCAGCAATCTAATTTAGTCCCGACCTGGATTAGCTTGAGTATCAAGGATCCTTATCACCTTAGCGATGGAACGCCGTTAGACGTGGTTGCAGGGTGGTTGGACCATTCACAGGCGGCGAGTGGGATTGGCATTAACTGCACGTCTTTTGCCAACGTCCTGCCAGCGTTGAAATTAATGCGCCAAGTCACGCAAAAACCGCTGGTTGTTTATCCTAATCCGGGTGACATTTACGATCCAGCAACCAAAACCTGGACGGCGGTCGAACATCCCCAGACCTTCGCTGATGTAGTACCGGATTGGTTGGCTGCAAGTGCGAACATTATTGGCGGTTGCTGCCGGACTACGCCAGCGGATATCGAACAAATTGCAAAATTATTAAAAAAATAATGGTAAAAACTTAACTTTGTGTTAAAATATGCAACAACGAACGGGAGGGATTTTTATGACACGAAAAATTGGAGTAATTGGAATGGGACACGTTGGTTCTACGGTGGCCCACTACATCGTGGCCAACGGGTTTGCGGATGACCTGGTCTTAATCGATAAGAACGAGGCCAAGGTTACTGCGGATGCGATTGACTTTCGCGAAGCCATGCCCAATTTACCGTTTCACACCAACATTACGGCGAATGATTACGCGGCTTTAAAGGATGCGAATGTCATTATTTCTGCCCTGGGAAACATCCGCTTAAACGACGGGGCCAATGAAGATCGGTTTTCCGAATTAGCTTATAACAGTGAACAGGTCAAAGAAGTGGCCCCGCGGATTCGGGATTCCGGCTTTAATGGTATCATCATTGCGATTACTAATCCGGTGGACGTGATTACCCAGTTGTACCAACAAATCACGGGATTACCGAAGAAACACGTGATTGGAACGGGGACTTTATTGGATTCCGCTCGGATGAAACGCGCGGTTGCCGAAAAACTCGGTATTGATTCACGGTCTGTGACGGGTTACAACCTGGGTGAACACGGAAACTCCCAGTTTACCGCTTGGTCGACGGTCCGCGCTCTAGACCAACCACTAACGGAGTTGGCAGAAACTAAGGGCCTTGATTTGGAAGCTTTGGATAACGAAGCCCGGCACGGTGGTTATGCGGTCTTCAAGGGGAAGGGTTACACCAACTATGGGGTAGCAACGGCGGCCGTTCGGTTAGCGAACGTAGTCTTGTCAGACGCTAAAACCGTCTTGCCAGTGTCGAATTATCGTCCCGAATACGACGTATACCTGTCTCATCCGGTGATTGTCGGACGTGACGGTGTGATTACCGACGTGCCGTTGCAATTGACGGATGCAGAACTGGCCAAATTGCAAAATTCGGCGGATTTCATCAAGGAAAACTACGAGAAGTACAAAAATTAGTACACGAAAAAAGCTGTCACCCAATTGGGTGACAGCTTTTTGTTTAAGATGCTTAATCTTGCTTATGTTTATTTTCCCAAGAATCAATCTTGTAATCTTCGTCACTCATGGCTTCGACATTTCCGAGCCGGTAGCCATTACCGACCTCAGAGAAGAAGTCGTGGTTCACGGTTGAAGTGGAGATTCCATTCATAACCACGGGGTTCACGTCTTCGGCAGTATCAGGAAACATTGGATCCTGACCGAGGTTCATGAGCGCCTTGTTGGCGTTGTAACGGATGAAGGTCAAAACCTTGTCCGTCCAGCCGACTTCGTCGTACAAGAGGTGGGTATACTTCTCTTCGTTTTCGTAGAGGTCATACAGGAAGCTGTACATCCAGTCCTTGAGTTCTTGTTGCTCGTTGTCTGAGAGCTGGTTAAACTCGGTTTGGAACTTGTAACCGATGTAAGTTCCATGCACTGATTCGTCCCGGATAATCAACTTGATGATTTCGGCCACGTTGGTTAATTTGTTGTGACCCAGGTACCAGAGCGGCGTAAAGAAACCAGAGTAAAAGAGGAAGGTTTCCAAAAAGACACTGGAAATCTTCTTTTTCAAAGGACTTTCATCGTCGTGGTAGAGGGTATAGATGCGTTTCGTTTTGTTTTGCAGAAATTCTTCTGAGTCACTCCACGCAAAAATCTCGGTAATTTCCTTCGGGGTGTTCAGGGTTGAGAAAATGGTGGAGTAACTCTTGGCGTGGACTGATTCCATGAACTGGATGTTATTTAACACCGCAATTTCATGTTGGGTCTTGGCGTTAAGCCGCAGAGCGGCCATTCCGTCTTGGGATTGAAGTGTATCTAAGAGGGTTAACCCCCCAAAGACGTGACCGACCAACCATTTGTGATCATCATCTAGTTCGCGCCAATCCTTTAAGTCGTTGGATACCGGCACCCGGGTATCGAGCCAGAACTGTTCCGTTAGTTTGTGCCAGGTCGCCTTATCAATCTCGTCGGAAACTTCGTTCCAGTTGATGGCGTCGTAATTACCTTCCCATTTTCCGGTTAATACTTTGTTTAAATCCATGAACTTTTCCCCTCCTAAATTACACAACTTTCACACTCATTGGCCCCGATGGTATCGTTGTTATCGGTAAACGTCCGGACGTAGTAAATCGACTTAATTCCCTTGTGATGAGCGTAGTTCCGCAGAATCGTGAGGTCCCGGGTCGACATTTTTTCGTCCCGTCCGTTTTTCCACTCATACATGCCTTCTGGAATCGTGGACCGCATGAACATGGTCATACTAAGACTTTGGTCAACGTGTTGTTGAGCTGCTGCGTAAATGTCGATTTCCTTGCGCATGTCAACATCATAAGCCGACTCGTAGTACTTGATAGTGTCGTTAGACAGGTAGGGAGCGGGGTAGAAGATGGTTCCAATCTTGGCCTCTTGTCGTTCTTCAATTCGGCTAACGATGGGCGCCAAACTTGCCGTGGCATCACCGATGTAAGATGTCGATCCGTTGGGTGCAACGGCTAACCGGTTTTGGTGGTACAAGCCATCCCGCATTACGGCCAATTTTAGTTCTTCCCAGTCTGCTGGGCTTGGAATAAAGGTATCCTTAAATAGTTCCTTAACCCGGTCAGAAGTGGGTCCCCAATCTTGTTGGGTGTACTTATCAAAGTAACTGCCGTCGGCATACTTACTCTTGTCAAAATTGTGGAAAGTTTTCCCCCGTTCGCGGGCTAACTGATTAGAAGCAACTAAACTCCAGTAGTTTAAGAGCATGAAGTAGATGCTGGTAAATTCGATTGATTCGGGTGAACCGTAGTACATGTGATGTAGGGCAAAGTAAGAATGTAATCCCATTGCTCCTAGGCCAATCGAATGACTAAGTTCATTACCGTGGCGAATCGAAGGTACGGTGTTGATATTGCTGATGTCCGTCACAAAGGTGAGAGCGCGGACCATGGCTTCAATTGATTTACCAAAGTCGGGGGACTGCATCAGGTTCACAACGTTTGTGGAACCCAAGTTACAGGAAACATCGGTTCCGAGCTTTTCGTATTGTTGCTCGTCGTTAATGATGGATGGAGTTTGGACCTGCATAATTTCAGAACACAGGTTACTCATGATAATCTTGCCATCAATGGGATTCTCGCGGTTTGCCGTGTCGATGTTGATGATGTAGGGGTAACCGGATTCTTGTTGTAACTTACCGATCTCAGTTTCTAAGTCCCGCGCCTTGATGTACTTCTTTTTAATGTTGTCGTTGTTGACCAGGTTGTCGTATTCCTGAGTGATGTCCACGTAGGAGAACGGGACGCCGTATTCTTGTTCAACGTCGTAGGGACTAAACAGGGCCATGTCCTTGTTTTCAGCAGCCAGTTCGTAGAATTTATCAGGAACGGTTACTCCTAAGGACAGCGTGTTGACCCGGATTTTTTCGTCTGCGTTTTCCTTTTTAACGGCGAGAAAGTCGATAATATCTGGGTGGAAGACACTTAGGTACACAACGCCGGCTCCTTGTCTTTGACCCAGCTGGTTTGAATAACTAAAGCTATCTTCCAACAGCTTCATGACTGGCATGACCCCGCTAGCAGCTCCCTGAATGTGTTTGATGGGATCACCGGCTGCGCGCAAGTTGTTGAGATTAATCCCAACGCCACCCCCGATTTTAGAGAGTTGGAGGGCTGAGTTAATCGTCCGACCAATGCTGTTCATGTCATCGGTTGATTGGATTAAGAAACAGGAGACGAATTCTCCCCGGCGCTTTTTCCCGGCGTTTAAGAAAGTCGGCGTTGCTGGTTGGAAGCGTTGGTGAATTAATTCGTCGGCTAAGGCGAGAGCCAATTCCTGATCTCCGTTGGCCAGGTAGAGGGCATTCATTGCCGTCCGATCAATGTAACGTTCGAGGTATTGATTGCCGTCATCCGTCTTTAAAGCGTACTGGGCGTAGAACTTGTAAGCGGCCATAAAGGAATGAAAGTGGAAGTCCTGACTGTTTAAGTAGTCGTATAGTTTTTCAATGAACGTCACAGGATATTTTTTTAAAAATGCTTCTTCTACGTAGTCATTGTCGATTAGGTAGTCAAGGCGTTCTTGGAGCGAGTTAAAATGCATCAGGTTGGGGTTTACGTTTTCATTTATAAACGCTTTGAGAGCTTCCTGATCTTTATCTAGCCGAATTCTTCCGTCTTTACTTGGAATGTTAATTTCGTTGTTGAGGCGAAAGTAACTAGCATCTGTGTGATCTTTGAGCGACATATACTGATTCCCCTTAATGTGTATAATGAAAGTAGTGATTTATGCAGTGGCTAATTGTTCAACTAAGCGTTTCAGTTGGTCGGGCCGAAAACCACCAAAGGTGTCTAATACTTTTGATTCCACAACTGGAACTGCTTGAAAACCTTGGTCCTTCAAGTAGGGGATTAGGTCGGGATTTTCACTGGTGTTCTTTTCAGTAAAATCCACGTTGTGTTCGGTTAAAAAACGTTTGGTCATTTTGCATTGGATGCAGTTGTTTTTAGTGTAAACGGTAATCTGTTTCATAATGGACTCCTTCTTTCGTTTGACTATATCCTGATTCTACTACTAAAATGGATTCTTTCAACCCAAAAAACACCACATGTTGTGTCACTCGATTGAGAAACACACTACATGTGGTGTGTGAAACAAAATTTTAGCATAATTAATTAAATTAAAGGATGTGATTTTTGTGAGCAATTTTTATTATACACCGAATCCGGATGTGATTCACGATGAAAAAGAATGGGATTTTACGATTAAAGGACAGGCACTCCACTTCATTTCAGATAACGGAGTGTTTTCTAAACGAACCGTGGACTACGGTTCTCGGGTCCTGATTGAGAACGTGGATCTCGCTGATTTACCGGACGGACCAATCTTAGACTTGGGCTGTGGTTACGGGCCAATCGGGTTGTTTTTAGCTAAAGAATATCCAGACCACCAGTTTGAGTTGGTGGACGTAAACCAACGGGCACTGGCGCTCGCAGAACGAAACGCCATGGTCAACGGGATTAGCAACGTTACCGTTGCGACGTCGGACGTGTATGCGGGGGTAAGCGAGCAGCAATTTGCTGCTGTGGTCACGAATCCGCCGGTTCGGGCTGGCAAAGACGTAGTAGATACCATGATTACGGGAGCTGCTGCCCATCTGGCACCCAACGGCCGGCTGTTTGTGGTATTACAAAAGAAGCAAGGGGCACCGTCGGCCAAACGGTTGATGCAGGCGACCTTTGGGAATGCGGAAGTCATCAAACGTGACAAGGGGTACTACGTCTTAGCGAGCGTGCAACAATCATGATGACTGAGGATGAACGCTACATGGGCCAGGCGCTGGTGGAAGCCCGCTTTGCGGCCCAAATCGGCGAAATTCCCATCGGAGCAGTGATTGTCAAGGACCACCAAATCATTGGAACCGGCTATAACCTGCGCGAACACACGCAGTTATCCACCCAGCATGCAGAACTGATTGCGATTGAAGAGGCTTGTCTGGCAGTGCAAAGTTGGCGGTTAACCGGGTGTACTCTGTACGTCACGATTGAACCCTGCCTGATGTGTGCCGGGGCGATTGTGAACGCTCGGATTGATCGGGTAGTTTACGGAGCGGCGAATCCGAAGGCTGGGGCGGGGGAAAGTTTGTACCAGGCCCTGACGGACGAACGCCAAAATCACCAGGTGGAACTCGAAACTGGTTGTCGGGCTACCGAAGCTGGAGCTGTGATGCGATCCTTCTTTCGCGATAAGCGCCAGCGCCGGAAAAAACGGAAGCAAGGACTGGACAAGTAGCCGTGGTTAAGTTATGATAGTAACTGCCGTAAGGCCTTGAAGCAAAGGCAGACTTACGAACCGTGTCAGGTCCGGAAGGAAGCAGCACTAAGTATTTTTTGCCTTGTGCTTCTTGTTGTTAGCAAATAAACTCCTAGTCAATTTGGCTAGGAGATTTTTTTTACAGTAATATGGTAAAAACGGATGCAGCTGCTTCAATTAGAATTATGGTAATTCAGCGGCATTCTCGCTATAATGTTAGCAGGTGGCGTTCCAGAAGAAAGGAAGGGTGACATGAGTTATCAAGCTTTATACCGGGTCTGGCGGCCCCAACGCTTTGATGAAATTGTGGGGCAACGGGTCATTACGAAGACGTTAAAAAACGCTTTGATAACCGATCAGATTAGTCACGCTTATCTGTTTAGTGGACCCCGTGGAACGGGGAAAACTTCAACTGCGAAGATTTTGGCTAAGGCGGTTAACTGTCAGCATTTAAAAGACGGCGAGCCATGTAACGAGTGTGAAACCTGCGTCGCCATTAACCAGGGTGCTTTAAACGATGTGATTGAAATTGACGCGGCCTCTAATAACGGGGTCGAAGAGATTCGTAACATTCGTGATAAGGCCAAGTATGCCCCCACGGAGGCAACGTACAAGGTTTACATCATCGATGAAGTCCACATGTTGTCAACCGGGGCGTTTAACGCGTTGTTAAAAACCTTGGAGGAACCACCGTCCCACGTGATCTTTATCCTGGCCACGACGGAACCTCATAAGATTCCGGCAACCATCCTGTCGCGATTGCAGCGCTTTGATTTCAAACGCATTAGCGCGACGGACATTGAGGAACAGCTCACAAAGATTTTAGAGAGTAAACAGGTTCAATTCGATGACCGCGCTGTGAAAATCATTGCTAAGAGCGCCGAAGGGGGGATGCGGGATGCCCTGAGTATTCTGGACCAAGCCCTTTCATATGATCCGGAGCAGTTGACCTATGACAGCGCTCTCCAAGTGACGGGGAGTGTTGCCCGCGATGAGCTGCAGCGGTACTTTGAAGCCGTATTAGCAGGTGACGTTAGCAGCGGGCTCCAGGTGGTGGAAGCCACCCTGGCGGATGGAAAAGACGCCAGTCAGTTTATTGAAGACTTGGTGGACTACTGTCAGAACTTGTTGCTTTACCAACAAAACGAAGCTCTGGTAACGGCTGACGAGTTAGGTCTGCTGGGCGATAACTTCCAAAAAATTGCTCAGGAAGTCGACCGGCGTAAGATTTACCAGTTCGTAGAGATCATGAACGAGGTCCAACAGCAGCTGCGATTTACTTATCACCCAGACCTCTATCTGGATATTTTGACCGTCCGCCTCGCGGATGCAGAAGTGCAACCACAACCGGCAGAATCGGTCCCGCCAGCTGGATACCAGCAGCTAGAAGAGCAGGTGGCACAGTTGCAACAACAATTGCAGTCGTTACAACAACGACCAGTAACTGCATCAGTAACACCGGCGGAGCAAACTACGCCCGCCAAGCGCGCAATTCCAAATAGTCCCAAAGCACCCCAACCAGATATGAACGGAATCTTTGGGATTTTGGATGCAGCAACTAAATCGGCCTTGGAACAATATCGTAGCAACTGGGGTGCGTTGTTACAGTTACTGAGCGTTACTCAGCGGGCCGTTTTACACGTAGCTCGACCGGTAGCTGCCAGTGATACTGGCGTCGTAATCGCCTTTGACTACGGTTTCTTATACCAAAAAGCTGGAAGCGATGAACAATTAATGACAGCGCTCGAACAGGGCTTGGAACAGTTGTTGGGTCAGGTTCCCAAAGTCTTCTTTGTTCCGAAAGAAGAGTGGCCCACGTTACGACAGGAATACCTGCAACAACATCCACGCGGAACGCAATCAGAAACAGCTGATCAACAATCAGAACAGTCTGAACCAACGGCGGAAGAACCGAAGAACGTCCGTCGAGCCAAAGAACTCTTTGGCGATGAATTAGTGAACGTGGAAGATGATTAATTTATAATTTAAAGGAGAAATTACAATGGCAATGAACGGAATGAACATGGGCAAGTTAATGAAGCAAGCACAAGACATGCAACGCAAGATGAGTGCCCAACAAGCAGAAATCGACCAACAAGAATTCACGGGCAAAGCTCCTGATGACCTCGTGGTCGCTACTTTTACCGGGGATCGGAAGATGAAGGATTTACAAATTAAAAAAGAAGCATTGGATCCCGATGATCCGGACATGATTTCTGATTTGACGATTGCAGCCGTGAACGATGCGTTGAAGCAAATTGACGAAACCACGAAAAATAAGATGGGACAATTCACCCAGGGAATGAACATCCCCGGACTTTAATAGTAAAGAGGGAATCAGCATGCAGTACCCAGAACCAGTAGCTAAGCTCATTGATGGTTTCATGCACCTACCTGGAATCGGGGAAAAAACTGCCACCCGGTTGGCATTCTATACGATTGATATGCCGAAGGATGAGGTGCAACAGTTTGCTCAGGCTTTAAATGACACGAAGGAAAAGCTAACCTTTTGTTCCGTGTGCGGGAACATAACAGAGACTGACCCGTGTGAAATTTGTAGTGATCCTATGCGCGATCAATCCCAAGTGTTGGTAGTAGAACAACCTAAAGACATTGCTACCATGGAAAAGATGAAAGATTACCACGGTTTGTACCACGTTTTACACGGAGTGCTGTCGCCGATGGAAGGCAAGGGGCCTGATGATATCAACATCAGCTCTTTAATCAAACGGTTGCAAAAAAATGAGACCATCAAAGAAGTGATTATTGCCACGAACGCTACCCCAGAAGGAGACGCTACGGCGATGTACTTAGCTCGCTTGTTAAAACCCGCTGGCTTAAAGGTGACACGTTTAGCCCGGGGACTGGCCGTGGGAAGTGACATTGAATACGCCGATGAAATGACTCTGTTTCGGGCGGTCGAAGGACGAACGGAAATGTGAGGTTAGGATGTTTAACTTTTTTAAACCCAAGGACTTCGAAAAGGAGTACGATGAAGAGTTACTCCAGTCGTTGAACCTGTTAAAGCAGGATTGGGACCAGGCTCAACAAACAGAAGCGGCTGTGGCGGATGTCGATCCGCAGGTGAAGGCACAGACTGAGTTGGCCAAGCAGAAATTTGAATTTATGTACCGTCAAGCCCGACTCCGGAAGATTAAAAACGATCACATTCAGTCAAGCGTGTACGATTCTTAAAAGAAGGGGAAACTACTTTAGGGTAGGGACCTCTTTTTTAATTAATGGATTAAAAAGGGCTTACAATGAATGCTATATGGTGTATACTATCAACTAAACTAATAATTATTATTAGACTAAAGGAGAACTAGATGGCCTATTTACAACTGCAGGATATCCACAAGTCTTATCAAGTGGATCATCAGGAATTTCACGTTTTAAACGGGATTAACCTAGACTTCGAACGGGGGGAATTCGTTTCCATCCTGGGCGAATCTGGGGGTGGAAAGACCACGTTAATGAACATCATTGCGGGATTAGACAGTCAGTATACCGGAGACGTGCTGCTGAACGGGAAATCGTTGAAACACGATACGCCGAAGGAACTGGACCAATATCGCCGGAGTACGATTGGGTTTGTGTTCCAAAGTTTTAACCTGATTAGCCACCTGACGATTCGTGCCAACGTCATGGTTTCGTTAGAGATGACGAACTTATCGCACCACGAACAAGTGAAACGCGCCGACGAACTGTTAGATCAGGTGGGACTGTCCGAACATAAGAACAAGTACCCGAACCAATTATCGGGTGGTCAAAAGCAACGGGTTTCGATTGCCCGGGCGTTGGCCTCTGACCCAGACATCATCATTGCCGATGAACCAACGGGGGCTTTGGATGCACAAAACACCGACGAAATTTTGCGGTTATTAAACCAAATTGCAGAAAATGGGAAACTGGTAATTGCCGTAACTCATTCTCAAGTGGTTGCTGATTACGGAACTCGGATTGTGCACCTTGCCAACGGGTTAATTGACGATGATCGGGTTCTAAAACCGGCTTATCCGGTTGACGAGCAACAAAAACCATTCCGGGATAAAGTAGCTAGCATGAAGTCGATGGCTGGAATGGCTTGGCAACACTTCCGCTATAACTTGAAGCGGAACCTGTTAATCATGTTTGGCGCCGCCATCGGAATCTTTAGTGTGATCCTGATGCTTGGTCTCGGAAACGGGACTAAGGGGTATATCAATCACGAAATCTATTCCCAAATTAATCCAAACACGATTCAAGTGGCTAAAAACGTGGAAAGTGATAATCCGACGCCTCAAGAAACCACACTTAAGCAAAGTGACATTAACCGTTTGAAAAAGATTTCTGGGGTAAAAAAGGTGTCACCTGGTTATTTTGCGGCTGGTAGCGCCCGGTTAAAGAGTGGCAATCAAACCGTACCATTGACAATGGTTCAGACCTTTGATAACACTCTGCGGAAATCCAACATTAAAACTGGTCGGGCTCCGCAGACCAATGAAATTTTGATTAGTAAAAAGGAAGCCAAACAAATTAACCATGATCACCCCAACCGGGTCTTGGGAACGAAAGCAACCTTTTATCTTAGTGCTTCTGATGATCAAACCCAGACACCGCAGGTTATGCAAAAGGAAGTGACCATCAGTGGGATTACTGATGGTAATAGCCTACCAGATGCCGTGACCTATGGAACGTTGAAGTCGATGTATCAGGATAACAACGTGGCGTTTGGCCCGAACTACCTTGCGGTTGACATCACCGGAGGCGTACAAAACGTACAACCAGTCCAAGATCGGATTAAGGCCGTTAAGAACGGAAGCAAGCCTGCCTTCCAGATTACGGGAGCCGGTTCGATTGTCTCCACGTTGAACACTTACGTAAACCTTGCGGTAGCCGTCTTGACTTCAATTGCAGCCATCTCACTCTTGGTATCTGCCATCATGATCATTGTGGTGCTTTACATCAGTGTGGCCGAACGGACTAAGGAAATCGGAATTTTGCGAGCCCTTGGCTTTTCGAAGGGGAACATCCGGAAACTGTTTATCTTCGAATCAGTGTTTCTGGGCTTCTTTTCAGCCGTCTTAGCTATCATTCTGGCTTACTTGGTGGAATGGGGGGCGAACTCCTTGTCGCAAAGTGGAATTCAATACAACATCATGCAAATCTCGGTGGGAAACGCCATCTTTGGACTCTTAGTTTCCGTCGTTATTTGTTTACTGGCCGCTCTCTTACCAGCTCGTAAAGCTGCTAAGGTTGATCCGGTAGTTAGTTTAAGTGCTGAATAATTAAACTGGGAAAAAGACCGCGTTGGCGGTCTTTTTTGCATTTTTGGACCGGGGCGGAAAATAGACAATTTGGTTAAATTACAGTACAATCGAAACATAAAATAAGGGGAATGATGACTGAATGAGTGGGCACTTTATCACGTTTGAAGGAAACGATGGCGCTGGAAAAACTACCGTCTTAAACCAGGTTGTAGACCGACTGCAACCCCAGTTATGGGACCAGTTGGTGGTTACTCGCGAACCTGGTGGCGATCCAATCGCGGAAAAAATCCGGAATTTAATTGTTGATGAACAAAACGAGGCCATGGATGCCCGCACGGAAGCGCTCCTCTTTGCGGCGGCACGGCGCCAGCACCTCGAACAAAAGGTGTTGCCTGCTTTAGCACAAGAACGAGTGGTACTCTGTGATCGCTACGTCGATAGCTCGGTGGCCTATCAAGGGGCCGGGCGGCAATTAGGCGAACAGAAAGTGTTGGAGTTAAATCAGTTTGCCACGAACGGCGTGCTCCCTGAGTTAACCATTTACTTTGCGGTTCCAGTTGCGGTGGGTTTGGAACGGATTGAACACCGCGATGAACATTCCACTAATCGGTTAGATCGCGAGCAGCGCGATTTTTACGTCCGAGTTCATGATGCTTACGAACGTCTGGCCCAAGCGCATCCCGAACGAATTGTGCGGGTGGATGCGACCCAATCAGTAACAACTGTAACTAACCAGGTACTCGCCATTATTATGCAGCACTTGAAGTAAGCCCAGAGGAGGTCACTACACATGAAATTAGTCCTAGCGATTATTCAAGAAAAAGATGCCGGTAAACTGCAGGCACAGTTAAACGAACACAAAATCATTGCCACACAATTACCCACAAAGGGTGGCTTTTTGCGGGCCAAAAACGTGACGTACATGGTAGGAATCGATGACGAACGGGTCCCAGAGTTACTCGATTTAATTAAGCACTCTTGTCAGGCTCGGGATCAGTACGTAACGCCACCCATTAACCTGGTGGGGAGCATTAACGATACGGCATACCCGGTCGAAGTTGAAGTTGGGGGCGCCACGGTCATGGTGCTGCCGATTGAAGACTTTTTCCGGTTCTAGCCGATGGAAACCTCAGCAGCACAGCACTTACTAGCAGACGTGAACGCCAAACAACCCGATTTGATTCAGCACTTTGTCCAAGTGGTGCAAGCGGGCGACCTGAGTCATGCGTATTTATTCTCAGGTAGTGCCGGTGATGGCAAATTAGCGGTTGCTAAAGTCACCACAATGGCCCTGTTTTGCTTACATCCTACTAAGGAAGGCTTCCCCTGTGGAGCATGCAATGAGTGCCTGCGGATTGCGAACGATGAACATCCAGATGTTTTAGTGATTGAGCCCGATGGCCAGTCGATTAAAATTGAGCAGGTGCGGGCACTCAAACGCGAGTTTTCCAAGAGTGCCGTCGAAGGCAATCAGAAGGTCTTTATCATTGATGCCGCCGACACGATGACGGTAGGAGCGGCGAATAGCTTGTTGAAGGTGATTGAAGAACCGCTAGCGACGGTAACAGCTTTTCTGCTAACTACCAATTACCACCATATTTTGCCCACAATTCGTTCGCGAACCCAGCTGGTAGAATTTCCACAGATTAAACAGGAAGCATTGCAACGTTACTTGGCGGAGCATAATTTAAGCAAGACTGAGATTAAGCTGGCTCTCCAAATCACGAAGTCAACCACCGAATTGGACCAGTTGATTGCTGATCAGTGGCTTAGTAAGATGAAGCAGCAAATCGAGGGCTGGTTTACTTGGATCAGCAAGGATGATGTCCGAGCTTTTCCGTTTGTTCAAACGAACCTGATGCCGTTAATCGGGGACCGCTTTAGTCAAAACGTGACAGTTACGATGATGTGTTTAATTTTTCAAGATGTATTTAACGTTAAATTTAGGGAGCGAACCCCAGAGCAACTGGCGTTTGGTGATATTTATGATTTGCTTAAATCAACGGCGAACCAATTGTCAGATTACCAAATTGTCAGTATGATTAATGGCATACTAGCAACGGCCCAGTTGCAACGAGTGAACGTGGGCTTTCAGGGAATTTTAGAAGTGCTGACGTTAAAATGTTTGCAGTCCATAACTAGCAAATGAGAGGGATGAAGGGATTGTCAACCAAAAATGTAGATGAGGGCATGGATGACCTTTCTACGCAGTTTGAGCAAATGCTCACCAAAATCACGACCTTACGGACCAAGGTAGCCGCGATTTTAGAAGAAAATTCGGAATTACGGATTGAAAATGAACACCTCCGCGAGCTCTTGGGAGCTGCAGAAAAAAAGCATCAGGGCGTGCGGGAGTTATCCCAATCCAAAAAGAACCTCGAAAAGCTCTACAACCAGGGTTATCACATTTGTAACCAGTATTATGGAAAACGCCGGGAAGAAAACGAAAGCTGCATCTTTTGTACTGACATTATTTACGGAGAACGGTAATTATGACGATTTATGCCCAAAGTAGCTTTGCGTCCCACCAGACGGGAACCTTATACTTGGTTCCAACCCCGATTGGAAATCTGGATGACATCACGTTGCGGGCATTAAAGGTGCTCAAGACCGCGGATGTAATTGCGGCCGAGGATACCCGGAATACGCAAAAATTACTGAATCACTTTGAAATTAAAACGAAACAAATTAGTTTTCACGAACACAACACGGCCAGTCGGATTCCAGAATTGGTGCGGATGCTTGAGGATGGGAACACGATTGCCCAAGTTAGCGATGCGGGGATGCCATCGATTAGTGATCCTGGTCACGAACTGGTGGTAGCCTGCATTCAGGCCCACGTTCCCGTGGTGAGCCTGCCCGGTTCGACCGCAGGGTTAACCAGTTTGATTGCCTCGGGTTTAGCGCCACAGCCGTTTTTGTTTTACGGTTTTTTGCAGCGAAAACCGAAGGAGCAACGGGCGGAACTAGCTGAGTTACAGAACGAAACCGCGACGTTGATTTTTTACGAGGCGCCCCATCGGTTGAAACAGACCCTGAAAAACATGGTGCAAGCCATGGGGGACCGTCCGGCTGCTTTAGGACGGGAACTAACCAAAAAGCACGAGGAATACGTGCGCGGAACGCTTCCCGAGTTACTGGACTGGGCAACGGACAATCAGATTCGCGGTGAATTTGTCATCTTAGTTGGTGGCAATCCGAATCCCCAGCCGCTAACCACCACAGCAACGGCTGATGCAACCGTTCCGATTGAAACCCAAGTCGAACAACTAATTCAAACCGGCTTAAAGCCCAACCAAGCCATTAAACAAGTGGCGAAGACCAATCATCTGGTTCGCCAGACCGTCTACAATCGTTTCCACCAGCTTGACCAAGAGGAGAAGAGTTAATGCCAGCTTCAATTTTTTCAGAAGGATATAAAATTGCCAACTTTCAAACCGAGATTCACGGGAAAATCACCCTTCAGTGTCTGATTGATAGCTTTATCCAGGTTTCAGAGGATGAATCGGTCGAACTTTCTGTGGGTGTGAGTGACGTGCAGGCCACTGGTGTGACTTGGATTGTAGTGCAGCAAGACTTGCACATCCACCGGTTACCCCGGGCCAACGAACGGGTGCGAATTGAAACCCAAGCAGCTTCTCATACCAACTACTTTGCCCGCCGATTGTACCGGGTGTATGACGAAGCGGATAATCTATTGGTCGATGTGGAAAGTCTGTGGGTCATGATGGATTTGCAGACGAGAAAAATGGTCAAAATTAATCCGGCATTAACCGAACCCTTTGGAAGCGAACACGTCAAACGCTTGCCACGCTTAACCAAGATTCCTAATTTGAGTGGGGAACCGGATCAAACAATGACTTATCCCGTGTTGTTTACGGATATTGACTTTAACGGTCACGTTAGCAACACTCACTACGTGGGCTGGATTACCAATACCTTGGACTTTGACTTCCTGCGGGATTACCTGCCGACGGATTTTAGCATTAAGTATGCTGATGAGGTGCGGTACGGGGATGAAGTGGTTAGTCAGGCCCAGTTCTTGGATCGAGATGAGGAACATCCCGTTACGGTCCACCAAATTATGGCGGCGGACCAGTTGCGGGCGACGGCCCGAATTAAGTGGGAAAAGATTAAACCAAAGAAGGCGGATGCATGAAAACGCTAGCAATTGATACGTCGAATCGACCGCTCTCGGTAGCCGTAGTCGACGGAGAGCAAGTTCTTGCAACGACTACAATCACGACCCAGCGCAAACACGCGGCGTACGCCATGGATGAAGTAGCGCGATTGGTCAAGTTGGCCAACTTGACACCGGCAGATTTAGAACGCGTGGTGATTGCCGTGGGACCGGGGTCTTATACTGGATTACGGGTGGCTGTGACGATTGGAAAGGTCTTAGCGACAACCCTGAACATTGATTTAGTGACTGTTTCGAGTTTGCAAACGTTGGCCCTAAACGTCACGACGGAGCATCAGCTGGTGGTACCGCTGTTTGATGCCCGAAACGACATCGTTTTCTCTGGTTGCTACCGGATTAGGAAGACCGGCCCCCGCTTGGTTTTGCCAGAACAACACATTGGGATTACTGATTGGCTGGATCAATTAGAGGCTCTGAACGAACCGATTACGTTTGTGGGGGAAGACGTTGACCACTTTTTACCGCAGTTACGAGCACGGTTAGGTCACCGGGTTCATACGGTGATGGGAATGGATAACTTGCCCCAGACTGGGCAATTGGGTCTGTATGGGGAACGCTTAACGCCCGTTATAAACATCGACCAAGTGGTGCCAAACTACTTGCGACTGACGCAGGCCGAGGCAGAATGGCAGGACAAACACCCAGGAAAAGGATCGACCAACTATGTTGAACAAGTTTAAGGAATGGTACCGCCAAAACATTAACGACCGCAAGGAGCAACGGATTAACGAAGCTTTAGAATTTAAAAACCGGATCGTGGAAATCAGTGGGATGAAGTATTTCCTCGGGAAGGGCTCTATGACTGATTTACCGGACATTGTGAAGGTGGATCAGGCTGCGTATGGAAGTAAGGTCAAGTGGGGACCCAAACGGTTTAAGTCCGGCTTGAAAAATCAGAATGATCGCTTTTACCTCATTTTGCGCCATGCCGACGAGTTAGTCGGATTCATTTGCATCATGATTTCCCGGAAAAAAAGTTGTTGTCACATTGAAAACTTGGCAATTATGCCCGGTTTTCAAAAACGAGGACTCGGTTATTTTCTGGTGACCACCATCATTGAACGGGCTCGGGAGATGGATTTGCGGCGGGTCGTGTTTACTTGTCGCAAGAGTAACGACCGTTCACAAAGTTTAGTGCGCGATTTAGGCTTTGTCCTAGTAGAAGAAGAGCCTAATTATTACGACGACGGGGAAGCGGCGGTTAACTACCAGTTGCACTTAGATCAACGAAACTATCTAGCGGCTAGCAACTTTGGCCGTTAGGCAACGAAAAAGTGGTGAAAAAAGTGGAAGAACAAACAAGTTTAATCCTGGCGTTTGAAACGAGTTGTGATGAAACCAGCGTGGCGGTCATTAAGAATGGCAATGAAATTTTGAGTAACGTGGTGGCCACTCAAATTAAAAGCCACCAGCGGTTTGGTGGGGTCGTACCCGAAGTGGCCAGTCGGCATCATATTGAGCAGATCACTATTTGTCTAAAAAAGGCGCTCCAAGTGGCTCAGGTTACCTATGCAGACCTGACGGGAGTCGCAATTACATATGGACCCGGCTTGGTGGGGTCCTTGCTGGTCGGCATTACAGCCGCTAAGGCAGTGGCTTGGGCACACAATTTGCCGTTAATTCCGGTTAACCATCTAGCTGGCCACATTTACGCTACGAATTTCGTGACCCCAATTCAATTTCCAGCGCTGGCGTTGGTGGTTTCCGGTGGGCACACTGAGTTAGTGTGGATGCCTAAAGAAGGCGAGTTTCGGATTATCGGTGAAACCCGGGATGACGCAGCGGGTGAAACCTACGATAAGATTGGTCGGGTCTTAGGGATTAACTATCCGGCTGGTCCAACGGTCGATCAATGGGCTCAGAGTGGTCAGAATACCTTTGACTTTCCGCGGGCAATGGTGAAGGAAGATAACTTTGACTTTAGCTTTAGCGGATTAAAGAGTGCCTTCATTAACACGGTACACCATGCGGAGCAAGTGGGTGAAACGTTAAACAAGCAAGATTTAGCTACTAGTTTTCAAGCAGCAGTCGTAGACGTGTTAGTGACTAAGTCGCTAGCAGCCTTACAACAATATCCGGCCAAGGAGTTTATCTTGGCAGGTGGGGTGGCTGCTAACCACGGTTTGCGAACTGCCTTGCAGACTGCTGTCGAAAAGCAAGGCGTGCCGTTTGTGATGGCGCCGTTGAAACTTTGTGGTGATAATGCCGCTATGATTGGCGCGGCCGGCGCTATGTTGCAACGTCATGGCGCTCGTGCTGATATGTTGTTAAACGCTAATCCCGGGTTGGAGTTTGACTGGGAAGCAAATGCAGCTCGTTAAATTGAAATAAAAAATGGTCGGCGGAAAAATTAATTTCCGCCGACCATTTTTTAGTTTGAGTTACTTAGTTGTATTTGTAGAAGCCTTCGCCAGATTCACGTCCAATCTTGCCGGCGTCAATCATGGTTTTGACCTTTTCAGCGGCTACTTGTAAATCAGGGTCACTGGAATTGTGGGTAATTTCGTAAATGGTTTTCATCCCCACCGTATCCATGATCCGGAAGGGACCGCTGGGAGCTCCCGTTCCGATGGTCCAAGTGTTATCGATGTCTTCGGGACTGGCAATGCCCTTGCTCCAAAGAATCAAAGCGTTGTTTAAAAAGGGGACCAAAAGGCTGTTTAAGATGTAGCCCGGTTGTTCCTGATTAATCATGACTGGAATCATGCCAATTTCTTGAGAGTACTGTTTCAATGCTGCAGGCAGAGCGGAATCAGTTTTGCTTTGAGGCATGATTTCGGCTGTGTTGAATTTCCAAATTTCGTTGGCAAAGTGGTAAGCCAAAAACTTATCGGGACGACCAGTTGCTTCAGCAAATTGTGAAGGTAAGAAAGTGGAGGTATTGGTAACTAGGATGGTGTTTGAATCAGCTAATTCCTTGAACTGATCGTAAAACTCATCCTTGGTTGCCACGTTTTCTGGCAGGGCTTCGATTACCAGATCGGCACCAGCTAAAGCATCCTTTAAATCAGTGGTGTACTGTAAGTGCTTTTCGGCGTTTTTGATTTGTTCGTCAGTGGCGTTTAAATCAATCCGAACGGCCGTTTCCCACCGGTCAATTCGGGCTTTAGTTCTGTCGATGGATTGATCAGAACGACCCCAAATGGTGACATTTTTGTTATGAAAGGCAGACATGAATCCAATTTGGGATCCCAGTGTTCCTCCCCCAATGATGGTTACGTTATTAAATTCCATGATGGTCACTCTCTTCTATGGATTATTTGGTACAAGGCAAGTATAGCACCATGGACGAGGAACTAGCACAATTAGAAACCGCAAACTGGCAGATGAAGGGGGAAATTAAATTTTTCAGTAAAACGGTTTCATAAAACCAGTTAATTTGGTGATATAATTACGTTGAAGTAATAATGAAACGAGGATGAATCACAATGAAAAAGTCAAAATTCCTATTAACTGGCGTAGTCGCACTAACACTGGGAACGGTCGGGGTTGTTACCCTGTCAGCAAACCCATTAACGGTTCAAGCCCAAACGGCCAATTCGAATGCTGACCAAGGAGAGATTATTGTCCACTACGTTGATCAAAACGGCAATCCCATCCGCTCAGCAACCACGGCTACGGGTCAATCAGGAACGACTTACTATGCTTCGGTGCCCAACATTAATGGCTATCGGTACGTCCGGGTTGCAAATGGACAAAACGATAGTTATGGGCCTGCAATGGTATTTGGGGGTTCTACCGATGGTACCGGAGTTCAGGAAATGACCATCATTTATTCGGCAAACGTAAATCAAGGTCAGACTAGTTCTGCTACGAAAAAACAAGGTGATTCTGGCGCTACTACCTCGCAATCGACCAGGGCCAGTCAAACAAATTCAACCGCAACGGGTCAATCAGCTACTTCTCAGTCGGGACAAACTGCTGACGACCAAACAGACGCAACTGGAACCACTACGAAAGCTGACCAAAAGCAAACTACCAAAAAGAAGCAAAAAAAATCCGATCAGAAAAAGCAAGCAACGAAAAAAACGAATCAAGATCAAGCTAAAACTAAGACACATCACAGCAGCTTACCGTGGGTGATTGGGGGGATTGTTTTAGTGGCAATTGTGGTCGGAGCTGTAGTGTGGCACCGACGCTATGTGCCGAAACATTAAGTATGATGATTAATTTTAAAACGTCATCAAACTAAAAGGGGAGCGCAACCGCGTTCCTCTTTTAGTTTTAATCTTAAATTAAAGCTAACAAATAATTAATAGTTATTGTTTAAAAATATTTACTTGTTAAACTATAAAGAATGCTAAGCAACGTTGCTTAATCAGGAGGAATTTTAGATGGAAGAGCAAGCAAACCAACGCTGGTCGTGGCCAACTTACCTGCTATTTTTTGTTAGCAGTGTTTTATGTCCGAACGTTGTCTTTTACTTTACCAGCGCTAAGTTTTTTATAAGAAGAACCACCTTACTAGGTGTTAAGGACCTAGCTCATTTTACGGACCTGCAGTTTACGTTTTTCCAGCTGTTCTTGGTTTTATTTGTTTCCACCGTGGGATTCGGATTCACTTATTTAATTAATTGGCTGGTTTTAAAAATGCTTTCCCGGAATTTAGATGGCCAAGCCTTGTTTGTGGCAATGGGTTTTGCCATTTTGATTGCGGATGCCATTACCATATTAGTGACCGGATTATTTCACATCAATACGCCGACCCTCACAGCAGCTCTTAAAGTCCTAGTCCTCACGTTTTGTTACGCTAGTTTTACTAAGTATCAGGACAAACGGGGGGTTTGTATCTTAGGAGTTCTATCCCTATTGATTCATTTTGCCCTGCTATCATTAAAATAGTCATAAATAAAACTCCTCGTCAGCGTGATGCCGATGGGGAGTTTTTAAGCTTCGTTAAGTTCTTCGAGTGCCACACTCGCGGTTTCCCACTCATTTTCCACCCGTTGTTGTTCGGATTGGAGTTGATGGAGCTGTTCCTGGAGCTGTTGACTCCGCTCTGGATCCTGATAGTTTTCCGGTTGGGTCATATCAGTTTGAACCTGAGTTACTTGTTCCTCTAGCTGACCCAGTTGTTTTTCTAAGTCCTGTACGGATCGTTCTAATTTGCGGCGTTGGCGTTGCACGTCCTTTTGGCGTTGGAACTGTTGTTTCTTTTCTGAAATCGGTTCACTAGGTGCGGGAGCTGCTTCTGACTGTTCGTGGGCCGCAATTTCTGCTTCTTCTGCTTTTTTAGCCGTGTAGTAATCATAGTTCCCCATGTAGGTGGTGGAGCCATCCGCACTCAATTCCACGATGTGGGTCGCTAATTGATTGATAAAGTATCGGTCGTGAGAGACAAAGAGAATCGTACCCTGAAATTCCAACAGAGCCCCTTCCAAAACGTTGATACTGTCAACGTCGAGGTGATTAGTTGGTTCGTCCAGAATTAGGACGTTATCGTGTTGCATCGAAAGTTTGGTCAATAGCAACCGGGCTCGTTCCCCACCAGAAAGGTTGGCAACCTGTTTTTCGACCGCATTCCCACTAAAAAGAAAACTGCCTAAGATGGAGCGAATTTCTCGTTCTGGCGTGGTCGGATAGTCATCCCAAAGTTCATGAAGCACGTCTTTTTCAGGATGCAGGCGGGCCTGTTGTTGGTCGTAGTACCCGATTTGGACGCCAGTGCCAAAGTTGATGGTTCCCCGCAGTGGGGGGATTTCACCTACGATTGTTTTTAACAACGTCGACTTACCGACTCCATTGGGGCCAAAGATGGCGAACCGTTGACCGCGTTTTAGGTGGAGGTCGATGGGGTAACTAAGCTCCTTTTGGTAGCCGATACCCAGCTTTTCTACGTCGAGTACGACTTCACCACTTTTACGATCCGGATGAAATTGGAAGCGAGCGGTTGCATGTTGGGGATGCGGTTTTTCAACCCGTTCGATTTTTGCCAATTGCTTTTGGCGGGACTGAGCTCGTTTGGTGGTCGAAGCGCGGACCATGTTTTTTTGGATGAACTCTTCGTCCTTTTTGATTTGATGCTGTTGTTTTTCGTATTTCTTGGCAGCAATCGATAACTGGTGCTGTTTTTCCTTTACAAAAAAGCTGTAGTTTCCTGAATAGTGGGTCAACCGGCCGTTTTCGAGGTCGTAAATTTCATTAACCACTTGATCCAAGAAGTACCGATCATGGGAAACCACCAACAGGGCGCCACTATAAGACTTTAGAAAGTTTTCAAGCCAGGCCGTGGTCCCCATGTCAATGTGGTTGGTCGGTTCGTCGAGAATCAGAAGGTCTGGTTTTTCTAATAGCAGTTTTGCCAGGGCCACCCGAGTTTGTTGACCACCGGAAAGTTCATTAATCGGTCGGTTTTGGTCAGCAGTTGAAAACCCAAAAGCACTCATGACGGTTCGAATTTCAGCATGATAGCCATAGCCATTGTCGCGCTTGAAATCTGCTTGTAATTGATCGTAGGTTTTGGAAATGGCCGCTAGTTTCTCAGGATCAGCAATAACCGCTGGTTGACTCATTTCGGTTTCTAATTCGTGAATTCGAGTTTCCATTTTAATTAAACGTGCAAAGGGGAGTTCTAATTCGGCCTCAATGGTCCGGTCAGAATGTAACCCCGTGTTTTGGGGGAGGTATCCAATTGACAGCCCTTGTTTAATCGTTACGCGGCCATCGCTAGCGGTTTTAGGATCAACCAGTAGCTTTAATAAGGTTGATTTTCCTGCCCCATTTTGACCTACGAGTCCGATATGGCTGTGATCATTGATGGTTAAATTGAGGTCGTCAAAAATGGGCGTCCCGTTAAAGCGTTTAGTCAGTTGTTGTGCCTGTAAAATAATCATTGTGCTTCCTCCTGCCGTAATCTTATCATATTTTGTGGTTTGCTAATTAAAACCGAGATGAAATCATTCACAAACCCAGTGGAATTAACTAAGCGGGTTGAATTTGAAAAAGAAGCATCTTTTTTAGTTGAACAGTCCAATCAAATCGGGAATCATTGCCGGCTTAACGAAAAAATTCACAAGCGCATAGTTTGTGGTAAAATGAGATTAAGAGTAGAACGACTAATTTGAAGGAGGCCATCAGCAAATGGCAGAAGTGAAAATTCCCCGTGCAACCGCAAAACGGCTACCACTTTATTATCGTTATTTAAATATTTTACACGATGGAGGAAAGACGCGGGTTTCATCGACGGAACTGGCCGATGCCATTCACGTGGATTCGGCGACGATTCGGCGCGATTTTTCGTACTTTGGAGCCTTGGGAAAACGGGGTTATGGGTACGACGTTACGAACCTCTTGGAATTCTTCAAAAACATCCTGCACCAGGACCGTTTAACCAACGTAGCGTTAGTTGGAGTCGGAAACCTCGGGCACGCGCTATTAAACTTTAACTTTCACCAGGATAGTAACATCCGGATTTCTGCCGCCTTTGACGTAAATCCCAAAAACGTTAACACGATTCAGGGGGGCGTTCCGATTTATCCCATGGACCAGATGATTAAACAACTCCGGGACCAACAGATTAGTGTGGTTATTTTAACTGTGCCAACCAACGTGGCTCAAGATGTGGCAGATCAGGTCTCAGAAGCAGGCGTGAAGGGCATCTTGAACTTTACCTCCCGCCGTTTAAACGTTCCAGATGGGATTCGGGTGCACAACGTGGATCTTACCAATGAGCTCCAAACTTTAATTTATTTCATTGATCATTACGATCATGGCAGCGATGACTAAGGGTTCCGGAAATAGGAACTCTTTTTTTGAACTAAATTCTTGCATTTAAATTCGAAGGAGCTTATATTAAATAATGTAATTAGCACTTGATGAGTCTGAGTGCTAAAACGTTACTTTATTGGAGGGATTAATGATGTTACAACCAATTGGAGATCGTGTCATTATTGAAATTCAAGACCAACCGGAAGAAACGGTTGGCGGCATTGTATTAGCTGAAAACGCTAAGGAAAAACCAACCCAAGGAAAAGTAGTTGCGGTTGGAACCGGCCGAGTGCTTGATAACGGTGAAAAAGTTGCTCCCGTAGTTAGCGAAGGTGACGTTGTAATGTTTGATAAATACGCCGGAACTAAAGTTAACGATGGAGATCAAGAATATCTTGTGATGCACGAAAGCGACCTCCTCGCAATCGTTAAATAATTTAACAATTAGGCTGAAATAGCAAGTTCAAATTAATTAAACATGAGGTGAATGAAAATGGCTAAAGAATTAAAGTTTTCTGATGACGCACGGAGCGCCATGCTAAATGGTGTCGACAAGTTAGCTGACACAGTTAAAACAACGATGGGACCAAAAGGTCGGAACGTGGTCTTGGAAGAAACTGCTGGCGACCCCACGATTACTAACGATGGGGTTACGATTGCTAAGGCAATTAGCTTACCTGATCACTTTGAAAACATGGGAGCTAAGTTAGTTTCTGAAGTAGCATCCAAGACGAACGATGTTGCTGGTGACGGAACTACGACGGCCACGGTTTTAACCCAAGCCATCGTTAAAGAAGGAATGAAAAACGTGACGGCTGGTGCTAATCCAGTGGGGGTTCGTCGCGGAATTGAAAAGGCCACGAAAGCGGCTGTTGATAGCTTACACAAGATGAGCCACAAGGTGGAAAACAAAGATGATATTGCCCAAATCGCTTCGATTTCTTCTGCTAGCGAACAAGTGGGTAGTTTGATTGCCGACGCCATGGAAAAAGTTGGAAACGATGGGGTAATTACCATCGAAGACTCCAAGGGAGTAGAAACTAGCTTGGACGTGGTTGAAGGAATGGAATTTGATCGTGGCTACATGTCCCAATACATGGTCACTGATCAAGAAAAGATGGAAGCTGATTTAGACAATCCTTACATCTTAATCACCGACAAGAAGATTAACAACATGCAAGACATCATGCCGTTGCTGCAATCAGTTGTGGAACAAGGTCGTTCGTTATTGATGATTGCCGATGACATTGGTGGCGAAGTGCTCCCAACCTTGGTTCTGAACAAGATGCGGGGAACCTTCAACGTGGTTGCTGTTAAAGCTCCTGGCTTTGGTGACCGCCGGAAAGCTCAATTACAGGACATTGCAACCTTAACTGGTGCGACTGTCATTAGTGATGACCTCGGCTTAGAATTGAAGGACACCACGGTTGATCAATTGGGACAATCCAATAAAGTAAACGTTACGAAAGATTCGACGACCATCGTGGAAGGTAAGGGTGACAAGGATGCCATTGCCCAACGCGTTGCCGAAATTAAGGGTCAAATTGCTGCTACCAACTCTGATTTTGATAGAGATAAGTTGCAAGAACGTTTGGCTAAATTAGCTGGTGGAGTGGCTGTTATCAAAGTCGGTGCTGCTACGGAAACCGAATTGAAAGAACGCAAGTACCGGATTGAAGATGCCTTGAACGCTACCCGAGCTGCCGTAGAAGAAGGATTTGTTCCTGGTGGTGGAACGGCCTTCATCAACATCTTAAACGATGTGGCTGCTGTGGAAGCAGAAGGCGATGAACAAACTGGGGTTGACATCGTGCGTCGGGCTCTGGAAGCTCCGGTTAAGCAAATTGCTGAAAATGCCGGTGTAGACGGTGCTGTGATTGTGGACCACTTGAAGCAAGAAAAACCAGGAATTGGCTACAACGCTGCGGACGACAAGTATGAAGACATGATTGCCGCCGGGGTGGTTGACCCAACCAAGGTTAGTCGCTCTGCTTTACAAAACGCTGCTTCTGTTTCTTCCTTATTATTAACCACTGAAGCCGTGGTTGCGGAAGAACCAAAGGAAGATGGCGGTAACGATAATCCGGCCATGGCACAAGGAATGCCTGGCATGATGTAAGCGAACTAATTAAAGAGAAGTTTACACTAGTAAACTTCTCTTTTTTTGTTGTCGGAAACGGGCAGTCGGAGTATAGTAGCAGTTGTATAAAAATGCTAGTTAGCAAATTCAAGATATAGGAGTACAGTTTCATGTGGCGATATTTAAAACGTTTAATTATTGGCCGACCGCTGAAAAGTACCGATGAATCAGGGCAGTCCCTTACGATTTTTAAGGGATTAGCCCTGTTGTCGTCAGATGCGTTATCATCAGTGGCTTACGGAACGGAACAGATTACGGCAGTCTTGATTACGCTATCAACGGCCGCCCTCATGTACCAAATGTGGGTTGCGTTGTTGGTGTTAATTCTTCTGGCCGCCATTACTTTGTCCTACCGGCAAATTATTTATGCTTACCCCTCTGGTGGGGGAGCCTATGTGGTGGCTCGGAGTAATTGGGGTGAAGGTGCTGGGCTAGTGGCCGGGGGCTCGTTACTGGTTGATTACATGTTGACCGTGGCGGTGTCTACGACCTCTGGAACAGAAGCAATTACCTCGGCAATTCCTAGCCTATATCACTATCAGGTTCCGATTGCGATTCTGATTGTGCTGTTCATCATGGTCTTGAACCTGCGGGGGATGCGTGACTCTGCGTCCTTCCTAGTGTTGCCCGTTTATCTTTTCATTTTGATGATCATTTTAATGATTATCGTTGGGGGGTATAACATTTTAACGGGGAAGATTACCTATCATGCTGCAGCACCAATCACGGCCTCCGTGAAGGGTATGACCCTGTTAATGTTTTTTAAAGCCTTTTCGGCCGGGTCTGCTTCCTTAACCGGAGTGGAAGCCATCAGTAATGCGGTGCCCAACTTTAAGCAACCGAACCGGAAGAATGCTTCCAATACGTTAGCTTTAATGGCAATCATCTTGGCCATTTTCTTTGGTTCCATCACGTTCTTAAGTTACTACATGGGCATTATCCCGAACGCCAAGGATACGGTACTATCTCAAATCGGGACGGGTGTCTTTGGGCACGGGTTCTTCTACTACATGTTACAACTGGCGACGGCCTTAATTCTGGCTGTGGCTGCGAACACTGGATTCTCAGCCTTTCCCATCTTGGCTTACAACATGGCCAAGGATAAGTACCTGCCCCATGCCTACCTTGATAAGGGAGACCGGCTGGGTTATTCTAATGGAATTATTTCGCTGGCAATTGGAGCTGTTGTTTTAATCTGGATCTTCAACGGGAAAACCAACCTCCTGATTCCACTGTATGCGGTTGGGGTGTTTGTACCGTTCACGCTATCGCAATCCGGAATGATTGTGCATTGGTTACACCACAAGGAAGGCTTCTGGCCAGGTAAGATGTTCATTAACCTGATTGGAGCCGGAATTTCGGTCATGCTAGTGCTGTTCTTGTTTGCACTGCACTTCAAGGAAGTTTGGCCGTACTTGATCATCATGCCGTTGATTTTGTACATGTTCTACCGGGTTCACAATCACTACCAACAAGTAGCCCGACAGTTGCGGGTTCACAATAAGAATGAATCCGTTCAGATTCGAGAATACGATGGTTCCACGGTCATCGTGCTGGTCGGAAACGTCACCCAGGTGACCCGCCAGGCCATCAGTTATGCCAACTCGATTGCGGATCAAGTGGTTGCGGTCCACGTTTCCTTTGCCTCTGATCCAGATAAGGAAAACAAGATTGAAAATCAATTCAAGAGTGAGTATCCGGACATCAGATTCGTTAACATTCATACCTCATACCGGTCCTTGAACGATCCAGTGCTGCGGTTCTGTGATGTAATGGCCCGGAAGGATGATGAGATTAACTACTCCACGACCGTTTTGGTTCCACAATTCGTCCCGCGGAAACCATGGCAACAAGTATTGCATAATCAAACCGGAGTCCGTTTGCGGGCAGCCTTGAATTCACGACAAAATATTATTGTTTCAACGTACAATTACCATTTGAGTAACTAATTATTACTAAATTTTTTAACCAAAAAGGACAGCTTCCGCTTTGAGCGGAAACTGTCCTTTTTGTAGCTGGTGCAATGTTTGAAGTCTGATTACAGCACATAAAAAAGCTCCCTAAAGTTAACTTTTAGGGGGCTTTAGCTTAGGTTAGCTTTAAATTAAAGGTGAACCAAGTTGGCAAAGAGGGGTACGACAACGTCAACTACGATTGAGATGATAACAACCGAAATAGCAGCCATGGATCCTTGGATTTCACCGAGTTCTAACGCTTTGGCCGAACCCAGTGTGTGACCAGCGGTTCCTAATCCTAATCCCACTCCAATCGGGTTCTTGAGGTGGAAGATCTTAATCAGCCAGTCCCCGATGGCGTAGATGATTACGGCGTTTAAGATGCAGGCCATGGCGGTGATGGCTGGGATTCCGTGAATTCCGGCGGCGATTGGCATAGCGACGGCCGTTGTAGCAGCTTGTGGTAACATCGAAGCAATGCCGGCGTTGTTGAGACCCAGTAGTTTGGAAACAAAGTACATAATGACCACCGAAATTGATAGTCCAATTACGAGCGAAAGGATAATCTCCAACCAATACTTCTTCACAATGTCATTGCGTTTGAACAATGGAATCGCAAAGGCAATCGTAGCGGGGTAGATAAACCAGAAGATGATGTCACCACCGGGCTTGTAGAGGTTCTTGTAAACCCAGGTCACATCCAGATTTGCGACTCTGGCGATTAACCATAAGATGAAAATTCCTAACACCATGCTGACGAACAGCGGTTGAAAGAGGAAGAATCCCTTTGATTTTTTAAATAAGAAAGTCCCTAACAGAAAGACCAGCAGGGAGAGGGCAATTCCGAACATCGGCGTGCCCAAAAATTTAATTAATTCCATTTTCATTGCAACTTACTCCTTTACTGGGAAAAACCGGTTTCGTAACCAAATCAAAACCGTGGCTACCAGGGCAACCGAAATCAACATGACGACCGTGGAAATGAAGATCATGACAACCATTTGCAGTCCGGACTTTTTCATGATGTCTAAGTCAGCGGCCAGTTGAATTCCGGAGGGAACAAAGAGAAATGCTAGAATGCTAATCAAAAAGTTCCCGACCTTTTCCACGTGAAGCGGTTTGATAACGTGAAAGGTTAAGAGGAGGTAGAGAATCACTAATCCCACTACTGACGCCGGAACGGGAAAGTTCTTGGGAAAGAGGGACGAAATTATGTACGAAACGAATAAAATTACTGCATAAATTCCCATCTGTACCAGGATGGGAGCAGCTTTTGTGGTGTCTTGGGTGTTTTTTACATCTTTAGTTGACATCGCAATACTCCTTTCAAAATTGGAATCTTTTTTACTGTTAATATTATAACAGAGCCCAATGTAAACGCAATCATTCCTGGGAATTAGGCACGAGCCGTTCAACAAATTGGGTCCCCTCGGACTTAAATTGCACGTTGCCTGCCAATAGATTTTGTAAATCAGTTTGGAATTGATCTAAAGCACTGGCTGCCACGGACGTGGTCACGGTGACCATGGCTTGATAATCCATGTCCATAATTTGGAAGTCGTGGGTGGTTAAAAAGTAGTTCAATTGATCGTAATTTTTGTAGTCTACGGTAATTTTGAAGACCTCGTGGGTTACTCGTTGCACAATACCCACGGTCTCAATCACTTGGGCTGCTGAACCACTATAAGCTCGGATAAGACCACCCGCTCCCAGTTTAATACCGCCAAAGTACCGGGTGACCACAATCGCGACGTTGTGAAGCTGGTTCTTTTTGATGACTTCTAAGATGGGAACCCCGGCTGTACCACTGGGTTCTCCATTGTCACTTTCTCGTTGCACCTGATCGGTTTCGCCCAGTACGTAGGCAAAACAGTTATGGGTGGCCTTTTTGTGATCGGTTTTAACTTTTTGAATGAAGTTTATAGCCTCAGCTTCGGTGCTAATTCGAGCGATGTTAGCGATGAACTTGGATTTTTTGATGACAATTTCGTGATTGCCAGCGTGGGCAATCGTTAAAAATGGTTGATCCATGTTGAGTTCCTTTCCGTATCTAAAGCTAGAGGTGAAATATAAATGGACGAACAAAATTTCTGGGGTCGCTTGGTGCCATTGCCAACTGCAGAGGCATGTGCTTTACCCACTGAGCATTTTCAGCAACAAGCAGCCATTGAAGTGGGATCCAGCTTCCTTCATTGTAACCGATGCCAAACTGATTGTGAAAAAAGCAGGAATGAGCTACCGAGCGGAGATTATTACTGTCGAGCTTGTCTGAACTTAGGCCGCTTAGACAGCTCCATGCAGTTGGTGAGTCAGGCAGAACCAAATGCATTTCCACCAGCTTTAAATCCTTTAGTATGGACCGGGGAGTTGACTGCACAACAACGAGATTGTGCTGATCAGTTGCAGCGGGGGTTTCAAACTCACCAAGATCAATTGTTGTGGGCGGTGACCGGCGCTGGCAAGACCGAAATTTCATTTCCAGGAATTGCCTGGGCATTACAACAAGGCCTTCGGGTGGCGGTGGCCGCCCCTCGTGTTGATGTGTGTGGTGAACTTTATCCGCGCTACCAAGCCGTTTTCCCCACGATTCCGATTGCGTTACTGCATGGTCACACCGAAACGGGGTACGTCTATCGGCAATTAACCATCTGTACCACTCACCAACTCCTTCGGTTTCAATCAGCCTTTGACGTTTTGATTTTAGACGAAGTGGATGCCTTTCCGTATGCCAATAATCCTATGCTTGAACAGGCGGCTCGACGTGCGCTCAAATCGATGGGGAGCTGTCTGTTAATGACCGCAACCCCCAGTCTTCGACTTCAGCGAAAGTACCAGGGGCGGACGGCTTATTTACCACGGAGATTTCACGGGCATCCGTTACCTCAAATTCACTGGCGGGTGGCCGTGCGCTGGCGGAGGCAACTGCAACAGGGGAAATTACCACGGATTTTACGGAGCTTAATCCGCACCAAGGTTCGCGCGCAACAACCATTTTTATTATTTGTGCCTCGCATTCGTGATATAGATCCGCTTGATCGGTATTTACATTGCCATGTGGCCGGACCCCCGTGTTGGGAAACCGTGTATGCGGGTGATCCAGAGCGGATTAGCAAGGTAGAACGGATGCGGAACCGGAAAGTTTTATTTTTAGTGACGACCACGATTTTAGAACGAGGGGTTACCTTTCCGGGGATTGATGTGATTATCCTGGGTGGAGATGACCGGGTCTTTTCAGTGGCTTCGCTCGTGCAGATGGCGGGTCGGGTTGGTCGTAAAGACAGCCGGACCACCGGGCAAGTTGACTGCATCGTAAGTGGTTACACCAAAAACGTGCGACGTGCGCGGCGCCAAATTGCCCAGATGAATCGAAAGGGGGCTCGTGCGAATGTTTGAACGATGTTTGTGGTGTGATAATCAGTTGCGGCCGACGCTAACCGTGACCTGGCTCTTTAGTTTGCAACCCTATCAGGCACCCCAGCTTTGTCACCGCTGTCAACCACTTTTCGAACCACCGAAACAGCCCCAGTGTTCGCAGTGTGGTCGGTTCCAAACGGATGTACTGATTTGTGGTGACTGTCAGGCTTGGAATGAATGGGGCTTTGCCGTACTTAAGAATCAGGCACTCTATCCTTATCACGGGATGATGCAGGAGTACTTAGACCGGTATAAGTTTAAAGGTGATTACGCGTTACGGTTGTTGGTAAAGGAACGGTTGGAACGATGCCTGCCAGATGATGGATCGTTGATTGTGCCGATTCCTGTGGCTACCGCACAACGACAACAACGGAAGTTTAATCAGGTTGAGGGCTGGTTGACAGACGTGGACTGGTTGGATGCTTTGGTGGCAAAGCCGAAAACTACCAATCAGCATCAACGAAGTCGGCAACAACGATTACAAACGTGGCAGCCGTTTTCAATTAATCCAGCGGCAGTAACACAACTTCAGGGGGGCTCCGTCTGCTTGGTGGACGACGTGTATACGACGGGGCAAACGGTGCATCAAGCCCAACGGTTGTTATTGCAAAATGGAGCCGCTCAGGTTTGCAGCGTAACGCTCGCACGGTAATTGATTGTTATTTGCCCCGTAATTAACTATAATTAAATCAGTGGAATCAATGTGTGGAAACAAGTGAAGGGAAATTACATCATGTTATCTTTTAACGTTCGGGGCGACGATGTCGACATCACAGATGAGGTTCGACAGACTATCGGTAGCCAGATTGAACAAATCAATACAGAGTTAGCTGATGGTGTTTCAGCGGTAGCTCACGTAAATTTGGTTAGTTATTCTAATCGCCTAATTAAGGCTGAAATCACCATCATTTTTCCCTTTCTGTTATTGCGAGGAGAGGCAACGACGAACGCCATTACCACTAGCATCAGTAATGCAGTGGATCAGATTATGGGTCAGATTGAACGCTATCGCACTAACGTAAATCAACATGCTCAACGAAGCAATCATTCGAACTTGTTTCGGGATAAGGAAGCCCCCGTGGTGACGTTAGACGTGGTCCGTAAGAAACGGATTCCGTTAAAGCAGATGGACTCAGAAACCGCCATTTTACAAATGAACTTACTTAATCATGATTTTTACATTTACAAAGACATTAACGACGAAACCATTAACATCATTTACCGCCGTAACGATGGTCACTACGGTCTGATTACAACGGAAAGTTAAGGCGAGTGGTTATGCAACAATGGGGCTCTCAAAAACTAGTTTTTTGGGGGCTTTCCTCTTTTTTTAATGTGGGGAGAGTAATTTTTAATTAGGCGCAGAAAATGTTAGAATGAAAAGTATATAACTAAAACCGCCAGCAAACAATCAAGATACATCAAGGAGATTGAAAGCATGCCAACAAACGTATTAAAACAATGGGTGGAAAGTGATAACCGCCGCATTAAACAGCTAGGCAAAATTGCCGATCAGGTTAGTTCCTACTCGGAAGAATATCGCCAGCTCAGCGATGCTGAGTTACAGGCGAAAACGCCTGAATTCAAAGAACGCTATCAAAATGGAACCAGCTTAGATGATTTACTTCCAGAGGCCTTTGCGGTTGTCCGTGAAGGAGCTCGTCGGGTCCTTGGGATGACGCCGTTCCGGGTTCAAATCATGGGAGGTGTGGTTCTGCACGAAGGAAACATTGCCGAAATGAAGACCGGGGAAGGAAAAACCTTGACGGCCACGATGCCAGTGTACCTTAATGCCATTTCGGGTAAAGGGGTTCACGTGGTAACTGTGAACGAATATCTGTCTGCTCGGGATGCCGAGCAAATGGGAGAATTATACAACTGGTTGGGATTAACGGTTGGGGTGAATACTGCTGAAAAGAATCCCGAAGAAAAACGGGAAGCCTATAACGCGGATATCACCTACTCCACAAACAGTGAAATTGGGTTTGACTACCTGAGGGATAACATGGTGGTTTACAAAGAAAATCGGGTGCAACGCCCGTTAAACTTTGCTTTGGTCGACGAAGTGGACTCCATCTTAATTGATGAAGCCCGGACTCCGTTGATTATTTCTGGACAAGCTCAGGGTGCCAACGAGTTATACCGGCAGGCAGACCGATTTGCCAAAACCTTGACGGCTAAAGACGACTTTAAGGTCGACCTGGAAACTAAAACTGTTTCCCTCACGGAGCAGGGAATTAAAAAAGCGGATCAGTTCTTTAACTTGAAAAACATCTATGATCCGGATAACACGGCTTTAACCCACCACATTGACCAAGCCTTACGAGCTAACTACGTGATGGAACGGGACAAAGACTACGTGGTTAAGGACGACGAAGTTCTAATCGTGGATTCCTTTACCGGTAGAATTATGGAAGGGCGACGGTTCTCAGATGGTCTGCACCAAGCTTTAGAAGCTAAGGAAGGCGTAACCATCCAGGAAGAAAGTAAGACGATGGCCAACATTACGTACCAAAATCTCTTCCGGCGTTATAGTAAGCTAGCCGGGATGACGGGGACGGCTAAGACGGAACAAGAAGAATTTCGTGAAATCTATAACATGAACGTAGTCGCTATTCCGACGAACAAACCCGTGGTTCGGATTGACGAACCTGACGTGTTGTATCCGACGTTACAGTCTAAATTTGACGCAGTGATTGATAAGGTGAAGGCCTTACATAAACGGGGCCAACCAATTTTGCTTGGAACGGTGGCCGTGGAAACTTCAGAATATCTTTCCCAACGGTTAAATCAAGAACACGTTCCCCACGTGGTTTTGAACGCGAAAAATCACGCTAAGGAAGCTGATATCGTTGCCAACGCGGGCCAAAAGGGCGCGGTAACGATTGCGACCAACATGGCTGGTCGGGGAACCGATATTAAATTGGGACCCGGTGTAGTCGGTGTCGGTGGTCTTGCGGTAATCGGAACCGAACGGCATGAATCCCGGCGGATTGATAATCAGCTTCGGGGGCGGGCTGGCCGGCAGGGAGACCCTGGATATTCCCAATTCTACCTGTCCTTAGAGGATGATTTGATGCGGCGGTTTGGTTCAGAAAGAATTAAGAACGTTTTAAACACCCTCAAGGTTGAAGATGACGACGCTGTGATTCGGAGCCGGATGATTACCAAGCAGGTCGAATCAGCACAAAAACGGGTTGAAGGAAATAACTACGACTCACGGAAAAACGTGTTGAAGTACGATAACGTGATGTCCGAACAACGGGACGTGATTTACGGCGAACGGAATCGCGTGATTGAAGAAAACCGGTCGTTACGCTGGGTCATCATGCCGATGGTCGAACGGACGATTGACCGGATTGTTTCCCTGCATACCCAAGGAGAACCAAAGGACTGGAACCTTGATACGATTGTTGACTTTGCTGTTAGTTCATTAGTTAGCATCAACGAAATCGGGGTTGACGACTTAAAGGGCAAGAGTGCGGATGAGATTAAAGAGTACTTGAAACAGTTGGCTCGCCAGACCTACGATGAAAAAGCTAAGCAATTTCCAGATCCAAGTCAGCTCTTGGAATTTGAAAAAGTGGTGATTTTGCGGGTGGTTGATGATCATTGGACCAACCACATTGACGCCATGGATCAACTTAGAGAGTCGATTGGACTGCGGGGATATGGACAGTTAAATCCGCTGGTTGAGTATCAACGGGAAGGATTCCAGATGTTTGAAGAAATGGTTGCAGATATTGATTACGACGTAACTCGGCTCTTCATGAAGGCCGAAATTCGGCAAGACATTCAAAGATAACCAACAAGGCGAGGGACTGCGGTTCTTCGCTTTTTCTTGGTATCGGGTCTAAAAAAAGCACTTAAAGGGGTAATTAGAATGGAGTTAAGCACAGCAAAAGCCAAAGTGGCCGACATTAACGAAGCCATTAGTAACTTTGGGAGGTCTCTTTGACCTCGACCAATTAAATGAAGACATCAGCATCAATGAAGCCAAGATGGCTCAACCTGGGTTTTGGGATGACCAACAGGCGGCCCAGCAGTTAATTGCAACGACCAACCGGCTCAAGGAAAAGTACGATCAATTCCACGAGTTGGAAACGGAAGCCGAAAACCTGGAGGTTAGTTTGGCGCTGTTAACGGAATCCGATGATCCGGAACTAGCCCAGGAATTTGAGCACGATTTGGAGCAGGCGGAACAACACCTGCACAATTACCAGCTGAGTCTGCTGCTAAACGGAAAGTATGACCACAATAATGCGATTGTGGAAATTCATCCGGGAGCCGGCGGGACGGAAGCTGAAGACTGGGCGGAAATGCTGCTACGGATGTACACGCGGTGGGCCGAGCAGAATAACTTTAAGGTGGAAGTAGATGATTATCAACCGGGCGAAGTCGCCGGGCTTAGTAGCGTGACGATGACCATCAGCGGTCCGAACGCTTACGGTTATTTGAAAGCAGAAAAAGGGATTCACCGGTTGGTCCGGTTGTCACCTTTTGATTCGGCGGGACGGAGGCATACTTCATTTGCCTCTGTGGACGTGATGCCTGAGTTAGACGATAGTGTGACGGTTGAAATTAATCCAGATGACCTGCGAATTGATGTCTTTCGGTCTAGTGGAGCCGGGGGGCAGCACATTAATAAAACCTCTTCAGCCGTTCGCATCACTCACCTGCCGACAGGAATCGTGACGGCAAGTCAAGCTCAACGTTCTCAACTTCAAAACCGAGTTACCGCGATGAATATGTTAAAATCAAAGTTGTATGAACGCGAAGAGCAAAAGAAGGCCGAGGAAAAGGCAAAGTTAGCGGGAACCCAGCTGGACATTGGTTGGGGTTCACAGATTCGGTCCTACGTCTTTCATCCGTATACCATGGTGAAAGATCACCGAACGGGGTATGAAACTGCGAACGGAAAAGCCGTGATGGACGGAGACTTAAATCCCTTCATTGACGCGTACTTACAGTGGAAGTTACAACAAGATAATCAATAAGGATGGCAATTATGCAACAGCAGTTATTATTTAATGTTTTATTTTTCTTTATGATGCCGGCGTTCTGGTTCGGGATTGGTCGTACCCTGGTGGATCACCACTTACGGGTGAAGCGGGAACGATCGCTTTACGATAGTGCGATTAATCCCAAACATACTGAACTGCGGACCTTTTTGTGGGGAACGATTGGTTTAGGAATCGTAGGCTCGGTTCTGTCCTTTGCGTTTGGAATCGAGGTTTCCTATGCCTGGATTTTTGCTTACGAAGCCATTGTAGCCTTGATGCTGGTAATTCCGGGCGCTATGTTCCCGTTTGCTGGGATGGGGATTTTGATGTTACTGATTCTGTTACTCGGTAATAACTTTTACACTCACATTTTAAACGGAAACCTTAGCCTCACCTTGCAAAACACGATGCCCGTGGGAATGAACTTTTTGGAATTACTGACGGTCATGTTGATTTTGCAGTACCTGTTCTTGAAGTTTAACCGGAAGTCCGTGAATTCACCGGTCCTTAGTAAGAACATTCGGGGGAATCGAGTTGCTTCGTACCTCTTTAATAAATTCACCATCTTTCCACTGGTCTTTCTAGTTCCGGGACAATTGTTTGTCGCTAACAGTCCATTTTGGCCAATGTTTCGGTTGTTTGGAAGCAAGGTCAGTATCCTGGTGGTGCCGTTTTTGATTGGTTACCGATTTAAATTTGTTAGTGACATGTCAGCTGATATCCTTAAGCGCCTTGCCAATGCCACTGGTTGGTTAGCTTGGTTAAGTTTGGGACTTACGATTGATGCTTTTCTGTGGAAAAATCTCTGGTTTGAAGTGTTAGCGATTATCGTCTTGTTATTGGCTTACGGAATGGTGCTGTATCATTATCACCGTGTTGACAAACGTGCTTCGGCTAAGCAAGTAGAACAAGCCGTGGATGGAATTCGGATTTTAGCGGTGAAACCAAATACGCCTGCTAGCAAGATGAATCTGCAAACCGGCGATCTGATTTTAGAGGTCAATGGACAAGCCGTTCGTAACGAAGAACAGCTATACCGGGCCTTGCAAAGTAGTCCAGCCTTCTGCCATCTCAAGATTAAAAACCGGAACGGCCAACTAGAACTAAAGGATGCAGCCATTTACGAAGGGGCTCCCCACGAAATTGGGATTGTGACCTTTCCGAAAGAAAAAACAGGAGCAACCAAATGAGAGTAATTAGTCGGTGGCTGGTTAATTTCATCTTACTATTAGCCTTTTCCACCATCTTTCCGGCTTCCTTTTACATCGGGAGCTGGCAGGTGGCGCTTGGCGCCGCTGCCGTTTTAACCTTATTACAGGTTTTAATCAAACCAATTTTATCAATATTGTTTTTGCCAATTAATATTGTGACGTTTGGGCTCTTTAACCTAGTATTAAACGCTTTGATTTTAGAGATAACCGCCATCTTAGTGGGACCAATGATGAGTTTCTCATCGTTTGGCATGGTTTTTGTGATTTCTTTGTTAATGTCAATTTGTAATTACTTTATTACACCGGATGTGTAGTCAAGGAGGATCTTCATGAGTAACAAGAGTGTGAGTGTCAAAGAACTAGTGGAAAATACTCATTTGAACGTTTTTTCTGGTTCGGAATATTTAGACCGACCGATTACAACGAGCGATATTTCGCGGCCTGGATTGGAATTAACTGGCTACTTTGCCTACTATCCTTCAGAACGGATTCAACTGTTGGGAATTACGGAAACGTCATTTGCCAAGCACTTGGAAGAAAAGGACTTGCAAGAATACATGACCAGATTGTGCCAGCCTGATACTCCCGCCTTTGTAATCTCAACGGACATTGAACCACCGGTTGAATTGATTCGGGCCGCTAAAACAGCCCAAATTCCGATTTTGGAATCAAAGCTGAACACCTCGCGGGTTTTAAGTAACATGACGGATTATTTGGAAGCAAAACTAGCACCGCGGCAATCCATTCATGGAGTATTGGTCGAAGTTTACGGGGTTGGAATTCTGATTACCGGTGATTCTGGGATTGGTAAAAGTGAAACTGCGTTGGAACTGGTGAAACGCGGACACCGGCTGATTGCCGATGACCGGGTCGACGTACACCAACACGATGAGCAAGACATCATTGGACAGGCTCCCAAAATTTTGAGTCACCTGTTAGAAATTCGGGGAATTGGAATTATCGACGTGATGACGCTGTTTGGAACCGGAGCCGTTCGGTCGGAAACGCGGATTGACTTAATCGTTCACCTGGACGTGTGGGAAAAGGGGAAGAAGTACGATCGCCTAGGCACTGGTAACGACAAACAACAAATTTTTGATGTCGAAGTTAAGCAACTAAATATCCCGGTTAAACCAGGTCGAAATCTTGCCATTATCATTGAAACAGCAGCAATGAACTTCCGGGCTAACACGATGGGCTACAACGCCACGAAAATGTTTGACGAAGAATTAAACGGGTTAATTAAAAATAACAGTGCTGCGGATCAACCAAAGCCTGACGAAGGTAAATAAGGGGGACTTGCGACAATGTTTGCAATTGCAGCCCTAAATCCGATTGCCTTTAGCTTTGGTCCGTTCAACGTACGGTGGTACGGACTCATCATTGCCAGTGCCGTCTTAATTGCCGTGTGGTTGGCAATGCGAGAAGTGCATCGTCAGGGACTCAACGAGGACCTGGTCTATAACCTCATTTTAGGTGCGATTCCGATTGCCATTGTCTCTGCTCGGATTTATTACGTGGTTTTTCGGTGGAATTATTACGCGAGCCATCCGGGAGAAATTATCGCCATTTGGGACGGAGGCATTGCCATCTACGGAGCCTTGTTAGGAGCGGGTCTGTTTATCTGGTGGTTTTGTCGCCGTCATCAATTATCTCTTTGGCAGGTGTTTGACATTGCGGCCCCGACCGTAATTATGGCGCAAGGAATTGGCCGGTGGGGGAACTTCATGAACCAAGAAGCGTATGGAGCAATTACCACCCACCGTTTTCTCACCCAATTACATTTACCGACCGGGATTATCAATCAGATGTTAATTGACGGAGCATACCGGCAACCGACCTTTCTCTATGAATCCATTTGGGATCTCTTAGGCTTCATTTTGTTGATGACCATGCGCCATTCCGACCACCTGTTTAAGCGTGGAGAAATCTTTTTGGCTTACGTCATGTGGTATTCCTACGGGCGCTTTTTTACCGAGGGAATGAGAACGGATAGTTTGATGCTGGGGCCACTGCGGATTTCTCAGGTGTTATCAGTAGTGCTGTTTGTGGGGGCGTTGGCCGTCCTCGTTTATCGCCGCCGCACGGACCACAGTTTACAGTGGTACGACGTTTACAACTCTAAAGGAGATCAATAAATGAAAACTAAAATTGCCGTATTAGGAGCTGGCTCCTGGGGCAGCATGTTAGCTGCCATTTTGGATGCCAACGGGCATGAGGTCCAACTGTGGACCAGAAGTGCAGAACAGGCCAACGAGCTGAACCAGCACCACACTAATTCTCATTACATTCACGATTACACCTTTTCAGCCAGTTTGCAGGCAACTACTGATTTAGAGGAAGCCTTAACCGATGCGACGGATATTTTGTTCATTGTACCGGCTCAAGCAACTCGCTCCGTAGCACAGGACGTTAATCAAATCCTGGCTAAGTTAGGCACTAAACCAGCCTTGATTCACGGGAGTAAGGGATTGGAAACCAAAACCTACCTGCGGATTTCCCAGGTGCTGGCAGAAACAATTGATCCTAATCACCGTACCAGTATTGCGGTGCTTTCGGGTCCCAGTCATGCCGAAGGGGTTGCCCAACACGATCCGACCTTGGTAACGGTGGCGAGTGATGATTTTGACGCCGCTAAACACTTCCAAAAATTATTTATGAATGAGTACTTTCGGGTTTATACCAACTCAGATGTCATTGGGGTTGAATTTGGCGGCGCCCTCAAGAACATTATTGCCCTCGCATCGGGCGCCCTAGCTGGATTAGGTTACGGGGACAATTCCCGAGCGGCTTTGATGACCCGGGGAGTGGCCGAAATTTCGCGATTAGGGGTGAGCTTTGGTGCTAACCCGTTAACCTTTGCCGGTTTATCCGGAATGGGGGATGTGATTGTTACGGCGACCAGCACGAACTCGCGGAACTACCGAGCTGGTTACCAACTAGGTCAGGGCGTTCCGCTCGACGAAGTGGTCGCTAACATGGGCATGGTGATTGAAGGAATTGCCACTAGTCAAGCCGCTTATGACTTAGCTCAGACAACCGGAATTTCGATGCCAATTACCGAAGCAATTCACGCCGTCCTCGAACAAGAAGAAACCGTTCCAGATGCTATTCACGCTTTAATGACGCGGGAAGGGCAAACGGAAAATGGTTAACCAAAGTAGTTGTGAGCTAAATAAGTTACTAACTTTAAGTAAGTGTGTTAGGATAAAGCTATTGAAAGTTAACCACTAAATGAGGTGAACAAAATGACCAAAAAATACGATGTAATTGTAATCGGAGCTGGACCAGCGGGAATGACCGCCGCTCTTTACGCTTCGCGAGCCGAACTTTCTGTTTTAATGCTTGATCGGGGTGTGTATGGGGGCCAGATGAACAATACCGCTGAGATTGAAAACTACACGGGGTTTAAATCCATTCTGGGTCCAGACTTATCTGAAAAAATGTACGAAAGTAGTACCCAATTTGGGGTGGAATATGCCTATGGTGAAGTCACTGGGATTGAGTTAGCTGGGGACCAAAAAATTGTTCATACTGCCGAAGACCAGTTTGAGGCACCAGCGGTCATCATTGGGTCTGGTTCAGAATACCGGAAACTCGGAGTTCCTGGTGAAGATGAATATGGTGGTCGGGGAGTTTCTTACTGTGCCGTTTGTGATGGAGCCTTCTTTAAGAATGAAGACGTTGTTGTAGTCGGTGGTGGGGATTCTGCCGTTCAAGAAGCTACTTACTTGGCTAACTTGGCAAAAAAAGTGACGGTTGTGCACCGCCGGGATCAACTTCGGGCCCAAAAGATCTTACAGGAACGCGCCTTTGCCCGTGACAACATTGAGTTTATTTGGAATAGTAATGTTACTGAAATTCTTGGTGATGGCAAAAAGGTTTCTGGGGTTGCATTGAAGAATAATCAAACTGGCGCAACCAGCGAACTGCCAACGGCCGGGGTGTTTGTATACGTTGGCATTTTGCCAATTACCGAGGCCTTTAAAGACCTGGGCATTACCGATGAACAAGGTTGGATTTTGACCAATGACGAAATGGAAACGAACGTACCTGGGATTTTTGCCGTTGGAGACGTCCGCAAGAAGCATTTGCGCCAGATTACCACTGCCGTTGGTGATGGTGGAATTGCTGGTCAAGCGGTCTTTGACTACGTGGAATCCGTTAAAAGCAAATAATTTACCAAAAGGAAGGACTCTGGGAGTGCTTCTTTTTTGTTTGGCGAAAGTATGTTCGTGTGCTAAGATAATAACACTGACCTAGTTGACTGGAACAACTAGCACTTACGATTAATCACCAATTAAGAATAAGAGGATCAAATGGTTACAAAAACACAAAATCAATTTGAGTTGGTTTCAAAGTACCAACCAACCGGTGACCAACCCACGGCAATTCACAAGATTGACGCTGGTTTAGCTGCTGGCGATAAAGAACAAACCCTGTTGGGAGCTACGGGAACGGGAAAAACGTTCACGATGGCTAACATCATTCGGGATCAAAATCGGCCTACTTTAGTGTTGGCTCATAATAAGACCCTGGCGGGGCAGTTATATAACGAGCTCAAGGAGTTTTTTCCGCACAATGCCGTGGAATACTTCGTTAGTTACTACGATTTCTATCAACCAGAGGCCTACGTTCCTTCAAGTGATACCTACATTGAAAAGGATGCATCGATTAACGATGAAATCGACCAACTACGACATGCTGCGACGAGTGCGTTATTGTCTCGGAACGATGTGATTGTGGTGGCTTCTGTTTCCTCTATCTTTGGATTGGGGAATCCCGAAGAATACCAAAATCATACCGTTTCGCTACGGGTTGGTGATGAAATGGAACGCGACGTTTTGCTCCGGAAGCTGGTTAACATCCAGTTTCAACGCAACGACATTGACTTTGATCGGGGTCGTTTTCGGGTCCATGGGGATACCGTGGAGGTTTTTCCGGCTTCTGGAACGCAAAACGCCTACCGGATTGAATTCTTTGGCGATGAAATTGACAAAATTACTCAAGTCAACACCTTAACGGGGGAAGTCTTGGGAGAACCCACGTCGGTGACACTCTTTCCGGCGACCCACTTTTTGACCAATGATGAAATCATGCGGGTGGCTTTGCCAGAAATTAAAACCGACATGGAAACCCAAGTCGGAAAGTTAGAACACTCCGGTAAACTCCTAGAAGCCCAACGATTAAAGCAACGGACAACTTACGACCTGGAAATGATGCGGGAAATGGGTTACACGTCGGGAATTGAAAACTACTCACGTTACATGGATCGCCGGAAACCGGGCGAACCACCGTATACGCTGCTGGATTTCTTTCCCAAAGACTTCTTGATGTTTATCGATGAATCACACCAAACAGTGCCCCAAGTTCGGGGAATGTTAAAGGGAGATCGAGCCCGCAAGAAACAGCTAATTGACTACGGCTTTCGGTTACCGAGTGCCTATGACAACCGACCGTTAAACTTTGATGAGTTTGAAAAGCACATTCACCAGGTGGTTTACATGTCAGCTACTCCCGGTGATTACGAACTGGAACATAGCAGTCAGGTGGTAGAACAGATTATTCGACCAACTGGGTTACTGGATCCAACCGTCGAAGTGCGACCGACTAAGGATCAGATGGATGACTTACTGGGCGAAATTAACGCGCGGGTCAAGAAAAACCAACGGACCTTTGTGACAACCTTGACCAAAAAGATGGCCGAGGATTTAACCGATTATCTTAAGGATCTGGGGGTAAAAGTGAAATACCTGCACAGTGACATCAAAACCCTGGAACGAACGCGGATTCTGCGGGACTTGCGGTTGGGAAAATTTGACGTTCTGATTGGAATTAACCTCCTGCGGGAAGGAATTGACGTACCGGAAGTTTCACTGGTGGCCATTTTGGACGCTGATAAGGAAGGTTTCTTACGGAACGAACGCTCCCTGATTCAAACCATCGGGCGGGCCGCTCGGAACGAAGACGGGCACGTGATCATGTACGCCGATCATGTGACGGACTCAATGCAGTTAGCCATGGATGAAACCCAGCGGCGGCGGGACAAGCAAATTGCGTATAACGAAGCCCACCACCAGCAACCGCACACCATCATTAAACCGGTGGAAAAAGTCATTTCGGCTTACAAACAAACCGAAGATGATCATTACAACAAGGAAAAACCGTTTGCAGAGTCTGACTTTGAACAAATGAGTGTCAAGGAACAACAAGTGGTCCTGAAAAATCTGAGTGATGAAATGCAGACGGCGGCGCAACAACTAGACTTTGAACAGGCGGCAAACCTGCGGGATACGATTAAAAAATTAAAGCAAGAAATGGATTCATAATTAAAGGAGGTGGAGACCATGGCCAATGATGCCATTAAAATTCGCGGCGCCCGGGAACACAACTTAAAGGACGTGAATGTGGACATTCCGAAAAACCAGCTCGTAGTAATGACGGGTCTCTCTGGATCAGGAAAGAGTTCGCTGGCATTTGATACTTTATATGCGGAAGGTCAACGCCGGTACGTGGAAAGTCTGTCGTCATACGCCCGCCAGTTTCTGGGTCAGATGAATAAGCCAGACGTTGATTCAATCACCGGATTGAGTCCGGCGATTTCGATTGACCAGAAAACGACGTCAAAAAACCCCCGTTCCACCGTGGGAACAGTTACGGAAATTAATGATTACCTGCGCTTGTTGTGGGCTCGGGTAGGGACTCCGGTCTGTCCGAACGACGGCACGGTAATTCGGAGCCAATCGGTGGACCAAATGATTGACCGCATCATGGAACTGCCAGAGCGGACGAAAATGCAAATTTTGTCGCCAATTGTGCGTGCCAAACGGGGCCAGCACAAAAAGGTGCTGCAACGAATTAAAAAGGAAGGCTTCGTCCGGATTATCGTGGACGGGGAACAACATGATGTTAACGATGACCTAGAGTTGAATCAGAACCAACGGCACGACATTAGCATTGTGATTGACCGGATTGTGGTGAAACCAGGGATTAACGCCCGGTTGTCTGATTCCCTAGAGACGGCGTTACGTTTGAGTGAGGGGTATGCCACCCTTGACTTTCTCGGTCAACGGAAACCGATGCTCTTTTCGGAACATTATTCCTGTCCTGTGTGTGGCTTTACCGTGGGGCAATTAGAACCCCGGCTCTTTTCGTTTAACTCACCATTAGGGGCTTGTCCAGAATGTGACGGACTGGGTGCTAAGCTAGAGGTGGATGAAGAATTGGTGATTCCAGATTCCAGTAAAACGCTACGCGATGGGGTGATTGAGCCATGGAATCCGATTAGCTCCAAGTACTACCCGACATTATTGGAACAAGCGGCCACGGCCTTTGACATTGATATGGATGTCCCGTTTGAAAAATTACCGAAGGACCAACGGGAATTGATTTTGTACGGATCCAAGGGGAAAGAATTTCATTTCCACTATGAAAGTGACTTTGGGGGCGTTCGCGATGCCGATGTGCCGTTTGAAGGGGTCATGACGAACATTGCCCGTCGCTATCGGGACACTAACAGTGACTTCACCCGCGACCAGATGCGCAAGTACATGCGGGAATTAACCTGTCAGGCTTGTCATGGATTGCGATTAAACCAAAAAGCGCTGGCCGTTAAGATTAACGGGTTAAGCATTGCCGAAGTCTGTGAACAAAACATCACGGAGGAATTTAACTTCTTTCAAAACGTTGATCTCGGCGAGCAGGATACCACGATTGCGCAACCAGTAATCAAGGAAATTAGTGATCGGTTGGACTTTCTGCTCAACGTGGGACTAAGCTACCTAACCCTGTCACGAGCAGCGCGCACCCTCTCTGGAGGGGAAGCCCAACGAATTCGTCTGGCTACCCAAATTGGTTCTAACCTCTCGGGGATTCTCTACGTGTTAGATGAACCCTCGATTGGACTGCACCAACGGGATAACGCCCGCTTGATTAAGTCACTGAAGCAGATGCGCGACCTCGGTAACACCTTGGTCGTGGTAGAACACGATCAGGAAACGATGCTCGCGGCTGACTACCTCGTGGACGTCGGTCCGGGAGCCGGTGCGAACGGTGGTCGGATTATGGCAACCGGAACTCCCGCCGAAGTGGAACAGAACCCGAACTCGTTGACGGGACAATATTTATCAGGCAAAAAGTTTATTCCAGTCCCACTGCAACGACGGACCGGAAACGGGAAGTTTGTGACGGTGAAGGGCGCCCAAGCCAATAACCTAAAAAACATCACGGTGAAGTTTCCGTTAGGGGAACTGAACGTGGTTACCGGGGTCTCTGGCTCTGGGAAATCGACCCTTGTAAATGACATTTTAAAGCGGGCACTGGCCCAGAAGTTAAACCATAATTCTGCCAAGCCCGGGAAGTATAAATCAATTACCGGTTACCAGCAGATTGAAAAACTGGTTAACATCGATCAGAGTCCGATTGGCCGGACACCACGAAGTAATCCAGCCACCTACACGGGTGTTTTTGATGATATTCGCGATTTATTTGCCAAAACGAATGAAGCGCAATTGCGCGGTTACCATAAGGGCCGCTTTAGCTTTAACATCAAGGGGGGACGGTGTGAAACCTGTCATGGTGATGGAATCCTGAAGATTGGGATGGATTTCTTACCAGACGTGTACGTTCCGTGTGAAGTTTGTCACGGCAAACGGTACAATGCCGAAACTCTGCAGGTGGAATACAAGGGCAAGAACATTGCCGAAGTTTTAGACCTGACGGTACGCGAAGCCCTTGACTTTTTCTCGGCAATTCCCAAGATTACCCGGAAATTGCAAACGATTGCCGACGTCGGACTCGGTTACGTAAAACTCGGACAACCGGCGACAACCCTCTCCGGTGGGGAAGCCCAGCGGATGAAATTGGCATCAGAACTGCATAAACGTTCCTCCGGCAAGAACTTTTACATTCTCGATGAACCAACGACGGGATTACATACGGACGATGTGAAACGTTTGTTGCAAGTTTTGCAGGCCCTCGTGGATGAAGGCAATACTGTTTTGATCATCGAACACAACATGGACGTGATTAAGCAAGCCGACCATGTGATTGATCTCGGTCCGGAAGGTGGAGATGCCGGTGGAACCGTCGTGGCCACCGGAACGCCGGAAGAAATTACGACCGTTTCTGAGAGTTACACGGGTCAATATTTAAAACCAATTTTAGCGCAGGACACAGAACGTACGAAAGCTGCATTAGACTAAAAAGAATCGTCACTGACGGTTCTTTTTTGCTGGGGATGAAACACCCGGTATGCTATACTTAGACAAAGTTTGGAGGAGAGGGCAATGCGAAAAGATGATCAATTGGTAGTTATAACCGGAATGAGTGGAGCAGGCAAAACCAAGGCGCTCCAAACCTTTGAAGACTTGGGGTACTTTTGTGTTGATAACCTGCCAACGGCGTTGATGGGTAAATTTACCGAATTATTGCGCACTTCCAGTGAAATTAATCAGGTGGCCGTAGTCTTAGACTTACGTTCCGCTGAATCAAGTCAAGCCGTAGTGGAATTGTTGCTTAAGATTGCCAAACGACACAATGACCGGGAAGCAGTCATTTTCCTGGATGCGAACACCGAAAAGCTGGTCTCCCGCTACGAAGAAAGTCGGCGGGATCACCCGTTAGCTCGGAACGGACGGGTGGTTGACGGTATTGAAAAGGAACGGAAGCTCCTGGCTGAAGTGCGGGACAATGCTAGTTGGGTAATTGATACCACGGATCTTAAGCCACAAGACTTACAAGCAAAAATTGTGAAACGATTTGAACAGCACGAGCTACCGCAATTTCATGTGGAGCTAATGTCTTTTGGTTTTAAGCACGGACTGCCCTTGGATGCTGACATGGTGTTTGACGTGCGTTTCATTTCTAATCCATATTACATCCCCGAACTCCGGGATCAAACTGGTCAGGATCAACCAGTTTATGACTACGTCATGGAACAGGATAGCGCGGAGACCTTTTTTAACAAAACCCTCAATCTCCTCGAATTTGAATTGCCCCGCATTAGACAAAGTTCGAAATCCAGCGAGACAATTGCGATTGGTTGTACGGGTGGGCAGCACCGCTCCGTGGCGATGACCGAACGGTTGGCGCATCATTTGCGTGAACTGGGCTACGTGGTAAATATTACCCACCGCGACATTCAACGACACAAAGGAGCAGAGAAACCCAATGGTAGATAAAGTTGCGAAACGAATTGATCGTCCCCGGATGGTGGTGATTGGCGGAGGAACCGGGTTGCCCGTGATTCTAAGAAACTTAAAGAAACGCGACGTGGATATCACGGCCGTCGTGACGGTGGCTGACGATGGCGGTTCGTCCGGAATTTTGCGGAACTACATTAACGTGTTACCCCCGGGAGATATCCGCAACGTCCTGGTGGCCTTATCCACATTGCCAGAGCTATACCTAGATATTTTTCAGTACCGGTTTAAGTCTTCGGATAAATTTTTGTCCGGGCATGCGATTGGTAATTTAATTATTACGGCACTTTCCGAAATGGAAGGCGGCTTCTTTGACGCAGTGCAGGAATTAACCCGGATGATGAAAGTCGACGGGCACGTTTACCCGGTTTGTGATGAAGAACTGGTGCTGCATGCCGAGTTTAGTGACGGCAGTCAATTAGCCGGAGAAGCAGAGATTACGGCGGCTGATAAGCTGGTGAAGCGGGTCTGGGTGGAATCTCCGACTAATGATCACCAACCGGAGGCCGTCCCCGACGTGATTGAGGCCATTATGAACGCCGATCAAATCGTGCTGGGTCCCGGAAGCTTATATACCAGTATTCTGCCGAACTTAATGGTAAGCAACGTGGGTGAAGCGGTCAAAGCTACGAGTGCTGAGGTGGTCTATATTTGTAACATTATGACTCAAAAAGGTGAAACGGATCACTTTACGGATGCCGACCACGTGCGGGTTTTAGACCGGCAATTAGGGCAGAACTTCATTAACACCGTCCTAGTTAATAACCGTCCGGTCCCGGCGAGCTACATTGATCATCAACGTTGGGGGGATGAATCACAACCCGTCGGGCATGACTACCAAGGTCTCAAGGAACTAGGTTGTCGGGTGATTTCCTCAGACTTTTTAGAATTGAAAGACCACGGTGCCTTTCATAATGGTCAGCTTGTTTCCAACGAACTGATTCGCTTGCTCGGTCAACCAAAATTCAATCATTAGGAGGTCACCAAGATGTCATATGCTAGTGATGTGAAAAAGGAGCTCACCCGCTTAGAGGTCCATCGTACCAATGCCAAGGCGGAATTAATGGCGCTGATTCGGATGAATGGGACCTTAACACTGTCAAATCAACACTTCTCGTTAGAAGTCCAATCTGAAAATTCTGCGATTACCCAACGAATTTATCGGTTGCTGTTACAGTTTTATCAAGTTAAGGCTAGTGTCGTAGTTCGGAAAAAGATGAAGCTGAAGAAGAATAATTTGTACGTGGTGCGCCTGCAGCAACGGGTGGAAGCTATTTTGGATGACTTGGGAATTTTAGATCATTATCAGATTTTAGAACGGGTCCCGGTGGAGTTGTTACAAGATGATTTACAAGTCCGTTCCTATTTACGCGGAGCCTTTTTGGCCGGGGGATCGGTCAATAATCCCCAAACCTCGCGGTATCACCTAGAAATTTATTCTTTGTACGAAGATCACAGTGAGATGCTGACCGAGATGATGAATCAGTATCACTTAGGTGCCAAGCAAACCAAGCGGCGCAGTGGTTACATTGTGTACTTGAAAGAAGCCGAAAAGATTGCGGATTTCTTACAGCTGATTGGGGCCACCAATGCGATGCTGAAGTTTGAAGACATCCGGATTGTCCGCGACATGCGTAACTCAGTCAACCGGTTGGTTAATTGCGAAAATGCCAACATGAATAAGGTGGCGAACGCGTCGACCCGTCAGATTGAAAACATCCAACTGATTGAAGAACGGGTGGGACTTGAGTCCTTGCCACCGAAACTGCGCGACGTTGCCGAAACGCGCTTGAAAAATCAGGAAGTTAGTTTGAAAGAACTCGGCGAGTTGGTTGCGAACGGACCGATTTCCAAGTCGGGGATTAATCACCGGTTACATAAGATTAACGACTACGCAGAGAAGTTACGGGCCGAGCCGTAATGTCACTGCCAAATAAAAAAAGTGCCGAGAAAATTAATTCTCGACACTTTTTAGTTATTGCTTATTTTCGATCGGAACTGTTCTTCATAATACCGTCAATCAAGCCATAATCAACTGCTTCGGGAGCAGTGAGGTAGTTATCCCGTTCGGTATCACGATCAATCTTAGAGAGCGGCTGACCGGAGTGATCTGCTAAGAGTTCGTTAATCATCTTGCGAGCTCGCAGAATTTCTTTGGCAGCAATCTCAATTTCAGTTTGTTGACCTTGCGCACCACCAGATGGTTGGTGAATCATGATTTGGGCATGTGGCAAAGCAAACCGTTTACCTTTGGTTCCGGCCGTAGCCAAAACGCTGGCCATCGAAGCGGCCATTCCCATGACGATCGTTTGCACGTCGGCTTTGATGAAGTTCATGGTATCGTAAATGGCCATTCCGGAAGTAATGACTCCACCTGGGGAGTTGATGTATAAGTAGATGTCCTTGTCAGAATCTTGGGCGTCCAAGAATAGCAGTTGGGCAATCACGGCGTTGGCCATGTTGTCTTCAATTTCTCCGGAAAGCATGATAATGCGATCTTTTAGTAATCGTGAGTAGATGTCATATGCGCGTTCACCTTGAGGTGAGTTTTCAACGACTGTTGGAACTAATGGCATAGTTGAATCCTCTCTTTCTTCTTTAAATTTAATTGGAATTTTTTAATTCGTGAGTTTATCTTACAATGATGGTCAGTCAAGGTCAAACAAAGAGCTTATGAAAGTGACTTTGCATTAAACGAGACTGGATTAAATTGTATCATCATTTTACTAATAAATTTATATCTTATTAGTAAAATGCATTACTCGTTAGTGTATTATTTACCGTATAAAAATAAATTTAAAAGGAGGATCAAAATGAAAAACGAAATTTTAGACTTGCAAGATTTTTTGGGAATGCAACTAATTTATACCTATGACAATGGGTGGGAATATGAAATTTATATTAAAAATGAGGATACGATTGATTACAGAATCCATAGTGGGATCGTCGGTGGTCGCTGGGTAAGAAATCAGAAGGTTAATCTTGTGGAATTAACCCCAGGGATTTTCAAAGTTGCTTGGACGGAACCCACGGGTACGGATGTGTCATTGGATTTTATGCCTAATAAAAATAAAACGCACGGAGAAATTTTCTTTCCGAAGTGGGTCGATGAACATCCAAAACTCACAGTTTGTTATCAAAATGATTTTATTGATAAGATGCATGAAGCACGGAATCAATATCCCACTTATCCAAAAACTGTTGTTTCTGAATTTTCAACGATTACATTTCAACAACATCGAGGAGTCAATAATGAGAATGTAATAGCGCAAGCGCCATATCAGGGAATGGTTAATGATATTAAAACTGGTAAGCTTTAATGATATGCTTAATTTTTTCTAAATTAAAAAGCAGATGAGATTTCTCATCTGCTTTATCTTAGTGCGCCACGAGGGAATCGAACCCCCATCTCAAGAACCGGAATCTTACGTGCTATCCATTACACTAGTGGCGCGTCAGAACACTCTTATTATATTAAATGATTCAACGCTAATAATCAACCCCTAACTTTAAAATCGTTTGGTTTGAATTCAAATGGTGGTTTGCTATACTAAAAACCGTAGTTAGCTAGTGACTGGCTATCAATGCACGTGATTATGGAACCGCTTTAAGCTTGAGGGGAAATCACTGACATTTCCTGACAAAGGTGGTAAGATAGTTACGTATTAAATATTAGATATTCCTGAAGGAGGAAGCCGATTATGACTACAAAGATTGGTATTAATGGTTTCGGACGAATTGGTCGTCTTGCATTCCGTCGGATTCACGAACTAGGCGCTGAAGGGATCGAAGTTGCTGCAATTAACGACTTAACTACCCCTTCAATGTTAGCTTACTTATTGAAGTATGATTCTGTTCACGGTCGTTTCCCTGGCAAAGTGGAATCCACTGAAGACGCAATCATCGTTGATGGTAAGCGCATTCCTGTTTACGCAGAACGTGATGCTAAGAACATTCCTTGGGTTAAGAACGATGGTGTTGACTTCGTACTTGAATGTACTGGTTTCTACACTTCCAAAGAAAAATCACAAGCTCACTTGGATGCCGGTGCAAAACGGGTATTGATTTCAGCTCCTGCTGGTGACATTACTACTGTTGTTCCTGGTGTTAACTTGGATGTCTTGAGCCAAGACGACAAGATCGTTTCTGCTGGTTCATGTACTACTAGTTGTTTAGCACCAATGGCTTACTGGTTGAACAAAGACTTCGGTGTTAAAGTTGGTACCATGACTACTGTCCACGCTTACACTGCTACTCAAGCATTGCAAGATGGTCCACGGAGCGCTAAGTTTGCTAACAACCGTGCCGCTGCTGTTAACACGATTCCTCACAGTTCTGGTGCTGCTAAGGCCATTGGTTTGGTTATCCCAGAACTTGACGGTGCATTAAAGGGTCACGCACAACGGGTTGCTACCATTGACGGTTCTTTAACTGAATTAGTTACCGTCTTGGACAAGAACGTTACGGTTGACCAAGTTAACGACGCCATGAAGAGCCACGAAAACGAAGCCTTTGGTTACAACGACGACTTCATCGTTTCTTCAGATATCGTTGACGATGACCACGGTTCCATTTTCGATCCTAACCAAACTGAAATCGTTGAAAACGACGGTTTACAATTAGTTAAGACGGTTGCTTGGTACGACAACGAATGGGGCTTCACTTGCAACATGGTTCGGACTTTGCTTAAATTTGCTACGATGTAATTTAACCACTAGTTCTATGAACTGAATGTGATTGAAAAGGCGGAGGAGGGATAACCTCCCCCGCCTTTTTTCTAAATTAAAGAATCTCAGGAGGAAACACAGCATGAGTAAATTAATCATTGATGATTTAGATCTCAAGGATAAAAAAGTCTTAATGCGGGTTGATTTCAATGTTCCCATTAAAGATGGGGTGGTCGGTGACGATAACCGGATTGTGGCCGCTTTACCTTCCATCGAATACGTGATTGATCACGGTGGCAAAGCCATCTTGTTCTCACACTTGGGCCGGATTAAGTCCGAAGATGACAAACCTGGTTTGTCATTACGCCCGGTGGCCGAAAAGCTCTCGAAGTTATTGGGCAAACCAGTGACGTTTGTTCCCGTTAACGAAGGGCCACAACTGGAAGAAGCCATTGATAACATGCAAGATGGTCAAGTGTTACTAGCTGAAAACACTCGTTACCAAGACGTCATTAACGGCGAACAAGTTAAACGTGAATCCGGTAACGATCCTAAGTTAGGTGAATACTGGGCCTCTCTGGGTGACGTCTTTGTGAACGACGCCTTTGGAACGGCTCACCGGAGCCACGCTTCGAACGTGGGAATTGCAACGGCCATGGAAAAAGAAGGCAAGCCAGTGGCTGCTGGATTCCTATTGGAAAAAGAAATCCAATTCTTAGGAAACGCTGTAGACAATCCTAAGCATCCATTCGTAGCCATTTTAGGGGGAGCAAAGGTTTCCGACAAAATTGGTGTGATTGATCATCTGTTGGACAAAGCCGACAAGATCATCATCGGTGGAGGAATGACTTACACTTTCTATGCTGCTAAGGGCATTGGGATTGGAAACTCCTTAGTTGAAAAGGACAAGATTGACGTTGCTAAGGAAATCCTGAAAAAGGGTGGCGACAAGATTGTGCTGCCTGTTGACTCTGTTTGTGCCGACCAGTTCTCGAATGATGCTAAGACCCAAGTGGTTGACGGTTCCATTCCAGACGGCATGATGGCCTTAGACATTGGTCCTAAATCAATTCAACTGTTTGAAGACGTCTTAAAGGACGCGAAGACGGTGGTTTGGAACGGACCAATGGGTGTCTTTGAAATGCCTAAATTTGCTGAGGGTACCTTAGCAATCGGTCGTTACCTTGGGACTTTGAAGGACGCTACCACAATCGTGGGTGGAGGAGACTCAACGGCTGCCGTAAAAGAACTCGGTGTGGCTGATAAGTTAACTCACATCTCAACTGGTGGGGGAGCTTCTTTGGAATACCTGGAAGGAAAGACCTTACCGGGAATTGCTTGTGTTTCTAACAAAGATTAATTTAAAAAGACTAGTGCTTGCTGAGCGCTGGTCTTTTTTATTTAGAGTGATTGCTAGTTATTTGGGGAGATTTCCGCTAAAATTAAACTAACGAGACGAGAGGAGAAAGAAAAGATGAGAACTCCCTTTATTGGTGGCAATTGGAAAATGAATTTATCGTTGACCGAAGCCGCTCAATTTATTGATGAGATTCAGACCCAGCTTCCACCCAGTGACGAGGTGGAAACGGTGTTGGCGGCTTCGCCATTGTTTCTGCACACAATGCAGGAGCATAATAACAGCCCCCTGTTAGTTGCTGCCGAAAACTGTTTTTACGAAGACGAGGGGGCCTATACCGGTGAGGTAAGCCCCAAGGCATTGAGTCAGATGGGAATTAAGTACGTGATTGTCGGTCACTCAGAGCGCCGGAAGTACTTTCATGAAACTGATGAAATTGTGAACAAAAAGGTCCACGCGGTGTTCCGGAGCCACATGCTGCCCATCATTTGCTGTGATGAAACGATGGGTCGGTATGAAACCGGCGACCACATTTCCTGGATGGTCAATCAGGTGACAGCCGCCATTCGGGGGTTGGATGCCGATGACGTGAAAAAAGCGGTCGTGGCCTACGAACCCAGCTGGGCCATCGGAACTGGGCATACTGCTCCAGCAGATGCTGCAGAGGAAGGTTGTTATTTGATTCGGCAAACGATTGCGGATATTTATTCCGATCAGATTGCGAACCAAGTCCGGATTTTGTACGGGGGGAGCGTCACCCATGAAAACATCCGTGAACTAATGAAGCAACCAGATATTGACGGGGTGTTGGCTGGAAAAGCCAGTCTTACCACGCAGGAGTTTGTGGAATTAGCTAACTTTCACCAACCAAAATAGTTGGTGAATTTATTTGCAAAGTGATTTTTAAAACTGTAAAATTTAGATGGATAGAATTAGTTTATTAAACTACTAAGGAGATTTATTATGTCAATTATTTCTGATGTATACGCACGCGAAGTCCTTGACTCTCGTGGTAATCCAACTGTTGAAGCAGAAGTTTACACCGAAGACGGTGCAATGGGCCGGGGAATTGTTCCTTCCGGTGCCTCAACTGGTGAACACGAAGCCGTTGAATTACGTGATGGTGACAAGAGTCGCTACATGGGCAAAGGGGTTACGAAAGCCGTTGCGAACGTAAACGACAAGATTGCAAAGGAAATCATCGGTTACGATGTTACTGATCAATTAGGTATTGATCAAGCCATGATTAAGTTAGACGGAACGCCTAACAAAGCTAAGCTTGGTGCCAACGCCATTTTAGCCGTTTCCATCGCCGTAGCTCGCGCTGCTGCTGACGAATTAGGCACTCCTTTATACAACTACTTAGGTGGCTTCGATGCCCACGTTTTACCAACTCCAATGATGAACGTTATCAATGGTGGTAAGCACGCTAACAACAAGGTGGACTTTCAAGAATTCATGATTATGCCAGTTGGTGCTCCAACGTTCCGGGAAGCCGTTCGGATGGGTTCAGAAACGTTCCACAACTTAAAGGCCATTTTAAACGAACGTGGTTACTCCACGGCCGTTGGTGACGAAGGCGGATTCGCTCCTGACTTGAAGAACAACGAAGAACCATTTGAAATCTTGGTGGAAGCCATCGAACGGGCTGGCTACAAACCAGGTAAGGACATCTGCATTGCCTTTGACTGTGCTGCTTCTGAATTCTACAACACGGACACGAAGAAGTACGACTTAGTCGGTGATGGTAAGTCTTACACTGCTTCAGAATTCGTGGCATTACTGGACTCCCTGATTGAAAAGTACCCAATCATCTCTATCGAAGACCCATTGGACGAAAACGAATGGGAAGACTGGAAGGTTGCTACTGCTGAATTAGGTAAGAAAGTACAAATCGTTGGTGACGACCTCTTCGTAACTAACACTGAATACCTATCTAAGGGAATTAAGATGCACGTGGCTAACTCAATCTTAATTAAGTTGAACCAAATTGGGACCTTAACTGAAACTGTCAACGCAGTTAACATGGCTAAGGAAGCTAGTTACACGGCTATTATTTCTCACCGTTCTGGTGAAACGGAAGACACGACGATCTCTGACTTAGTGGTTGCTTTAAACGCTGGTCAAATCAAGACTGGTTCCATGAGCCGGGGCGAACGGATTGCCAAGTACAACCAATTGATGAGAATCGAAGACCAATTAGGTTCAGTTGCTCAATACAAGGGAATTCACTCCTTCTACAACTTGGACTACACTGCTCGCGAAAATATCATCAACAAATAATTAATTACCATCAGAAGTCGTTAGCGCTTGCTAACGACTTTTTTATAAGTTTTGTATATTACTATAATTAACAAGGTGAAATAATGAAGTTAAGTTTAAAAAACATTGGTAAATTAAATGATTCACAGATAGAAATTAATGGATTAACAATTATTGCAGGAGATAATAATACTGGTAAAAGTACTGTAAATAAAGCTCTTTATGCTGCATTTAAATCTCTGAATAATTATAAAGAAAAAATATATTATAATAGATTAAATAAACTAAAAAAATCTATATTGGGAATTGTACGAAGATCATTACGCAGGGGATCATTGCGAAGAGAATCTATTAGATCTAATTATTCTATGAGATCTTTTCTAACTTTTAGAAATAATATTAATTCACTCTTAGAAAATTTCATGAGTGATGAAGTTCAAGATTCTAATAAATTAGTAGATGAAATTTTTGAATTTTTTAATAGTGATAATTTGGAAATTGAAAAAAAACAAATCGTTGAAATAATTGAAGAAATATTAAATGTTTCAGATTATGATATTTTTAAAAATTTATCTTCTGGAAATTTTGAAGCTGAATTTAATGGTCAAATTTCAAATTTATATGAATCAAATAAAAAATCACTTATACAATTAGAGATTTCTAAAACAAAAACATCATTCGAATTTTATGATAATAGTATATCTGAAATCAATGAACCAATTGACCTAGAAGTTTTTCCTATATATATAGATGGTCAGAGTCGATTTGAAGATGAATCTGAAAGCTTGTTATTAGGTATTAACCATAATAATCATAATATAGATTTTAATAAAATGCTTAATAATAAAAAATATAATGTGGATGAGATCGATTGGGTATTAAACAATAAAAAACTAAATAAGTTAATTGGAAATATTAAAAGAGTTGTTCCTGGGGAAATGATTCAAGATGAATCTGACGGATATTTTTATATAGAAAATAACAAAAGGATAAATATAAATAACGTTTCGTCTGGGCTTAAATCATTTATTTATATTAAGGAACTAATATTGAAAGGTTTTATAAAAAAAATGGATTATTGATTTTAGATGAACCAGAAATAAATCTACATCCAAAATGGCAGATTATATTTGCCGAAATAATTGTATTAATTCAAAAAGAATTTAAAATGCATGTAATATGTACTACTCATAGTCCATATTTTCTTCAGGCATTGCAGGTTTATTCTGAGTATTATGATATTGACAAAAAAACAAGGTATTATCTTTCTAGTATAGAAGATGAGAAAACTTTTATTAATGATGTTACAGAGTCTATTGATGAAATATACAAGTTAATGGCAAAACCATTTGATGTGCTTAATAAAATACAAAATGATATTGATCAAAAAAACGAAGAAAATTATTAGTAGAGGATTTAATAGTGGCAAATGTACATTTGGATAGTAATTTGATTAAAGAAAAAAATATGGATCAATTTATTGATCGCATAACTGATGCCTCTTTTGATGATAGTCAGTGTCAATCATTAGTTATTAGCGATGTGAAAGTTTTGAATTTTGATAAAATTAAAGAAAATTTTGAAAATAAAAAATTTAAATATTTTAAATCAGCTGATACTATGTTTTGGTTAGACTCTAATTTTGATGATATTATTTTTGTAGAATTTAAAAATGGTCAGTATAAGCATGTTAAAAACAAAGATTTAAGAATGAAAATTTATGATAGCATGATTATTCTTTCTAATATATTTGAGTTAACTATATGTCAAATATTTAATAAAGTTAGATATGTAATTGTTTATAATGATGAATTCCCAAGCATAAATAAAATACATGAAGAAATAGCTGATTTAGCCAATACTGAATCAATTAAAACAGGATGGATGAATAAAATTGAAAGTATGGAATCATTGGAAAATGTTATTGTAAAAAAGATTGATGGATTAACAAGTGAAGAATTTAAATATGAATTTGATTTATAATTAATTACTATCAAAAGTCGTTAGCGCTTGCTAACGACTTTTTTCTTTGGGAGAAAGCCTCCCCTGGGTTATAATCATGAGCGTAGTTGTGTTATAATAAAAAATATGAATTATTAGACCGTGACTAGCTGTCGAGGAGGAAATTTCTGTGACTAATTTTTTGATGATTATCCTGTGGATTGTGAGCGTGCTCATTATCGCGGCAGTGTTAATGCAACCTTCCAAGAATAATGATGCCATGGCTTCGTTTACCGGAGGAGCGAGCGATTTGTTCTCAGAATCCAAATCCCGAGGCTTTGAATCATTTATTCAAAAAGTAACTGTGGTATTAGGGATTTTGTTTTTTGCGATTGCCCTAGTTTTAATGTGGATCGCTCAACATTAATGAAAAAACTCCTGTTGCCGACAGGAGCTTTTTTTATATGATTGTTCGACAGACTAGCAACTGAAGAAGTAGAAAAAAGAGGAATTTAACGTGCAAGATAACAAACTAAAACAAGAAATTGCCGATCTTTTAAGTTCGCATGCGAACGAACAGTTCGACGTGGAAAAAATTGCGGATGCCCTCCGCTACCATGGCTCGGCCGCCTTTAAACTAATTGTGCAAGAATTAGCTGAGTTGGAACGGGACCGAGTAATCGTGGTTACTAACGACGGTAACTTTAAGATTAACCCGAGTGAACTGTCCCACGAAGGGGTCTTTCACTCCAATCCGAAAGGCTTTGGGTTCGTTGCCTATGATGAACAACTTCCCGATGCCTTCATTGCACCCGATGACACCATGAAAGCCATGAACCTGGATAAGGTGCAGATGCAGATTACCAAGGCCGCTCAGAAGAATTCTGACCGAGGTCCTCAAGGAAAAGTTATGGAAATCATGGAACACCATTATGACCACGTGGTGGGGGAATTCGTGAAGACCAACAATGACCTGGGATACCTGGGGCAGGTGAAGTTACGCGATAAAAAGTTGACCGGAATGAAGTTCTACGTTGCTGACGCTGGGATTCACCCGACGCCCGGGGAAGTCGTGACGGCTGATATTACCGAATACCCGAATGCTAAGCATCCAGACTACATGGTCGGGGTGGCAAAGCAGGTCATCGGAAGCGTTGATGATCCGGGGATTGATATCCTCCAAATCGTGTACGCCAACGACGTTCCCTCTGAATTTCCGACGGACGTCTTAGAGGCCGCGGATGAGATTCCAGACCACGTTCTTCCCGAAGAAACTAAGGGACGTGAGGACATCACTGATCAAGACCTGGTGACGATTGATGCGGAAGAATCCAAGGACTTGGATGATGCCGTGACCGCCTGGAAGTTACCGAACGGAAACTACCATTTGGGGGTTCACATCGCGGACGTTAGTCACTACGTGAAACCCGGTAGCCGTTTAGACGAAGAGGCTTACACCCGGGGTACGTCTGTTTATCTGACCGACCGGGTAATCCCAATGTTACCGCGGCGGTTATCAAACGGAATCTGTTCGTTGAACGAAGGAGAACTCCGGCTCTGCATGAGTTGTGAGATGGAAATTAATCCGCAGGGACGCGTCGTGAAATCCCGGATTCATCCGAGTGTGATGAAGTCGACGGCCCGGATGACGTATAATGCTGTTAACGAAATCATTGAAAATCATGATCCGGAAACCCGGGCGCACTACGCTGGACTGGTTCCGATGTTTGAAACCATGAACGAACTGCACCAGATTCTATACAAGGCGCGGCGCCGACGGGGAGCCATTGACTTTGCCGATGACGAAGCTAAAATTATCGTGGACGAAGCCGGGCACCCGATTGACATTCAGGTGCGGACCCGGGGAACGGCCGAACGATTGATTGAATCGTTCATGTTGGCCGCCAACGAAACGGTTGCGGAAACTTATCACAAGGCGAAGGTTCCGTTTATTTACCGGATTCACGAAAATCCAGATCCCACCAAAGTGAAGGACTTCTTTGAATTCCTGACTGCCTTTGGAATTAACGTCAAGGCTGATCCCGATCACTTGCAACCAAAGACCTTGCAAAACATTTTGACAAAGGTCGAAGGTAAACCTGAAGAAGCGGTAGTCTCAGTAATGTTGTTACGGAGCATGCAGCAAGCCAAGTATAACGAAAAATGTGTCGGTCACTTTGGACTGGGAGCCAAGTACTACACGCACTTTACTTCCCCCATCCGGCGGTATCCTGACATGTTTATCCACCGGCTCATTCATTACTACGAAGACCAAGGAATCAACGATACCACGAAGAAGACCTATGCTGACGTCGTGAGCGACGTGGCGGTGCACGCTTCTGAAACCGAACGCCGTGCCGTAGATACGGAACGGGACGTGGACGCCATGATGAAGGCCGAATACATGAGCAACAAGATTGGCGAAGAGTTTGATGGGGTGGTTAGTTCTGTACTGAAGTTTGGAGCCTTTATTGAACTCCCCAACACGGTTGAAGGTCTCGTGCACATTAGCCGGATGACGGATGATTACTACGAATACGTGGAAAAATACATGGCGTTAGTCGGTCGGAACACGAAGCGGACCTTTAAGATTGGGCAAGACGTCCGCGTGAAGTGTGTGGGCGTGGATGTTGACCAAAGTGCGGTGGACTTTGAAATTGTGAACCCCGAAGAAACACCTACTAGTGAATTATTGCCCAAGCGAGCTCAGCACAATAACGCTAAGCGGCGGTATAACAACAATAGTCGGCGCCCGGGGAGCCATAACGGTTCCAACCAAAACCGGAATCACAACCAACAGCGTAATTATCAAAAACAGAACGGTGGGAACAAACCAGCCGGGCAACCCGCTACCGATCACAAACATCAATTTACGATTCAGAAACGAAAATAAGGACTGATTTACATGGCGCATACGAAACGGAAGCCCCAAACGGATAACGTGGTGGCGACCAACCGCAAGGCTCGCCACGATTATTTCATTGAGCAAACGTATGAAGCAGGGCTGGTGTTAACTGGAACGGAAATCAAATCGGTCCGGGAACGCCGGGTGAACCTCAAAGATGGTTTTGTTTCAATCCGCAACGGGGAAGCCTACCTGATGAACGTGCACATTAATGAATATACTGAGGGAAATCAATTTAATCATGATCCGTTGCGCAACCGGAAACTGTTGTTACACAAAAAAGAAATCAAGCATTTACAAGAAGCGGTGCAGACCAAGGGAGTTACAGTTGTTCCCCTCAAGATGTACCTAAAACACAATTTTGCGAAGGTTTTAATTGGCATTTCCAAAGGGAAACACAGTTACGATAAGCGTGAAACCATCAAACGGCGCGATCAACAACGCCAAATTGATCGGGTTATGAAACATTATTAAGGGACGGGTAACCGTCCTTTTTTGTTATAATTAGAGTGCAGGATTGGAAGGGAGCATCACAATGAAACGATTTATTGATAATGACTGGTGGCCCATTTTAGAGCCGGAGTTTCAAAAGCCTTACTACCAAAAGTTACGGCAGTTTTTGGTCAATGAATACCGGAATCAGACCATTTATCCGGCCATGCAGCGGATCTTTCAAGCCTTTGAATGGACACCGTTTTCAGACACCAAAGTGGTCATCTTAGGGCAGGATCCGTACCATGGTCCGCACCAGGCAATTGGGTTAAGCTTTGCGGTGGAGCCCAACGTTACGTTGCCTCCGTCGTTGCGCAACATCTACAAGGAGTTGGACAACGATTTGGGGATTAAGCCCGTGCACCACGGTTATTTAAAGCACTGGGCGGACCAAGGTGTACTACTCTTGAACTCCGTTTTGACCGTTCGTGATGGCCAGGCGTATTCGCACCAGGGTCATGGTTGGGAACAACTAACGGACTATGCGATTGCCAAGTTGTCGGAACGGCCGGAGCCCGTTGTTTTCATTCTCTGGGGTCGGTCAGCGCGTAACAAGCTTAAGCTCATTGACCAGGAAACCAACGTTGTGATTCAATCTGCCCATCCCAGTCCGCTGTCTGCTAATCGAGGTTTCTTCGGGTCACGACCGTTTTCAAAAACCAACGCGGCCCTAACCGCAATGGGAGAAACTCCGATTGACTGGCAATTGCCAGAACACGTTACGATGACAAATTAGGAGGTTACCATGGATTTATTTGAAAGTTTGAAAAGCAAAATTAAAGGTCAATCCATTCGCATCGTTTTTCCCGAGGGAAATGACGAACGAATCATTAGTGCCGCACATGGTTTACAAGCAGAAGCACTAATTCACCCCATTTTACTGGGACAAGAAGCTGACATTACGGCCACCGCGGCCAAAATGAACGTTGACCTGGATGGCGTTGAAATTATCGACTACCAAAACGTTGATAGTGAACAAACGCAAGCCATGGTGCAGGCCATCGTGGACCGGCGGGGTGGCAAGACGTCTGCCATGGAAGCCTTAGAATGGTTAAAGGATCCGAACTACTTTGGAACGACCATGGTTTACATGGGTCAAGCCGATGGAATGGTTTCTGGAGCTAGTCATCCGACGGGCGATACCATCAGACCTGCTTTACAAATCATTAAAACCAAACCAGACGTGAACCTCATCAGTAGCGCCTTCATCATGCAACGTGACGAAACCCGCTTAATCTTTGCGGATTGTGCGATTAACATTAACCCAGATGAAAACCAACTCGCTGAAATTGCGACGGAAACCGCTAAAACGGCGGCCTTGTTTGATGTGGATCCCAAAGTGGCCATGTTGAGCTTCTCCACCAAGGGTTCCGCTAAGGGTGCTGAAGTGGAAAAAGTCCAAAAAGCGACGAAAATTGCGCACGAACAAGCTCCCGACCTAGCTCTGGACGGTGAATTACAATTTGATGCTGCCGTGGTTCCGGCAGTTGCGAAGGCAAAAGCACCGGACTCACAAGTAGCGGGCTCAGCTAACGTCTTCGTCTTCCCTGATTTGCAATCCGGAAACATTGGTTACAAGATTGCCCAACGACTTGGTGGCTTTGAAGCCATTGGACCTATCTTACAAGGTCTAAACAAACCCGTTTCGGACTTATCTCGGGGTTGCAACGCGGCTGATGTTTACAAGGTCGCTATCATTACGGCCACCCAGGCCTTATAAGCGAGTTGAAAGCAATGGAAAAACAGGTAGTGGTCACGAAGCCGGCGGAAACAGAAGCCTTGGGAGAACAACTAGCGCAGCAACTCCAACCGGGTGATGTGATTCTGTTAGATGGAGATCTGGGTGCAGGCAAAACCACCTTTACGAAGGGGATTGCTCGCGGTTTGGGGATTCGGCAGACCGTGAAGAGTCCCAGTTTTCCGATTATCCGAGAGTATCAATCAGGACGGCTCCCACTCTACCACATGGACGTTTATCGGTTAGAAACCGGGGGAGCCGCCGACCTCGGCTTAGATGAATATTTTGCTGGCGACGGGGTGAGCGTGGTGGAATGGTCGCAATTTGCGGAAACCGAGCTACCCGAGCATTATCTGCAGGTTGCAATCGAACGCCAGGATGACGTTGATGCTGACCAACGACGGTTAACCCTGCGCGCTCACGGAGATCGGTTTGAAACTTTGTTAGCTCAGTTGGGGTTTTCCGATGAGTGAGGAAGTACGAATCCGCGCCGCGGTTCCAGCAGATGCAGCGGGGCTATTAACCTTAGTGAAACGGCTCCAACAGGAAACGGATTTAATCACGGTTGATGAACAGCTGGACCGGTTAACTTTGGATAAGGAAGCGGCAATTCTCGAACGTTTAAACACTTTGGGGACGAATCTAGTGGCCGTGGCATCCTTGGATACAACGTTGGTTGGTCTCGTGACCATCATGGAGCAAACTCCGGCGGTGGGAGAACTCGGAATTGCTGTGCTCAACGATTACCAGGGGGTGGGATTAGGTTCCGCGCTCCTCGACCTGGCCGTAGATTGGTTTACGAAGCTTAGCCGATTACAACGGTTGCTGTTGACGGTTAAAGAGTCGAACCAACGGGCGCTTCGGTTATACCAACACGCTGGCTTTCAGCTCACCGCCCGGCACCATGACATTCTTACCATGACATACAAAAACGACCAGTCAGAATCAGCTTCCCAGTAAGGAGCCGAACGACGACTGGTCGTTTTCAATTTTATTTAAATGTTGGTAATAAAAGGTCGCAGCGCTGCCGGACCGAATTGTTGCTGTTGGGCGAGCAAAATGTTGGCACACGCTAAACTGTCATCCAAGGCGTTGTGGTGATGTTCCAACGTAATTCCCAGTCGCTCACTGACCGTGTTAAGCTTGTGGTTCGGAAACTCCGGATAGAACTTTTTCGCGGTTTTAACCGTATCCAGGGTTTGATAGTGAGGGACCGGGAGCTCGTAGCGTTCTAAACTCTTTTTTAAGACGCTGTTATCGAAGCGGTTGTTGTGGGCAATTACCAAGCGGTGGGGTTTGAAAAATGGTTTGATGATTTCCCAAATTGCTGGAAACGTTGGCGCCGTTTGGACGTCGCGTTGGTGAATCCCATGGACCTGGATGTTGCGCCAGTTAAAGGACGTTTCGGGGTTGATTAACGAATAAAATTCGTCAACCACCTGGTCGTTACGCACGACCGTCAGGGCCACGGAGCACGCACTAGCGCGCTGATGCGTTGCGGTTTCAAAATCAATGGCGACAAAATTCACAAAAATCCCTCCTTGGGGTTGAAATCAGTAGAATCAATGCCTTTAGTATATCATTTTCCAAGTAGTGTTCCCCGAATGAGCGTGGTAGAATGAAGGAAGATGACCGAAAGGAAAACAGAACGATGACAGTTGATTTAACTACTAAATTTAACGATTTTAAAATTTTAAAAGATGAACCATTGGCTCATTATTCTTGGACCAAAACCGGTGGACCGGCGGACTTTTTGGCCTTTCCGGAATCGGACCAGCAGGTGGAAGCGCTAGTTCAATATGCCGACCAAATCGACATGCCAATCACGGTGCTGGGCAATGCTAGTAATTTAATCGTGCGGGATGGTGGAATTCGGGGACTGACCATCATCCTGACCGCGATGAATCACATTCACGTCGACGGTGAGCGGGTAATCGCAGAAGCCGGGGCTGCTTACATAGAAACTACCAAGGTTGCCCAACAAGCTGGTCTGACTGGTCTGGAATTTGCCGCCGGGATTCCTGGTAGTATTGGTGGCGGTGTCTTTATGAACGCCGGAGCTTATGGTGGTGAAACCAAATTTGTGTTGGAATCAGCTACTGTTTTAACGCAGGAACTGGCCGTTGAAGTTTGGCCGCACGAGCAGTTGAACTTTGGCTATCGTCACAGTGCGATTCAGGATCAACACGCGATTGTACTGGGGGCCACTTTCAAGCTCCGTCTGGGTCACAAAGATTTGATTCAACACGAAATGAATCATTTAAATTACTTGCGCAAGTCCAAGCAACCCCTTGAATATCCGTCCTGCGGGAGCGTCTTTAAGCGACCGAAGGGACACTTCGCTGGCAAGCTGATTCACGAAGCTGGCTTGCAAGGCTATCGGGCAGGCGGGGCCGAGGTGTCGAAAAAACACGCTGGCTTTATTGTCAACGTGGACCATGCCACCGCTACTGACTACCTGCACGTGATTCATCACGTCCAGGAGACGGTCTTTGCCCAAACTGGGATTCACTTAGAAACCGAAGTTCGGATTATCGGAGTGGAACCATAAAAAAGACTCATTAGGTTGCTAACGACACCTAATGAGTCTTTTGGTTTTCAATGATTTTTATGTTTCTGGACTGTTATCCTGAATGATTGTATAAATCCAGTAAATGACTAGCTGAATGATGGTCATCAAGATGACAAAAATCAGCATCTCCCGGTTCCACATGTTAGCAAACATGTGCATGTAAAATTTTGGATTGGTAATTAGGTAAACAGTGTGCACCCGCAGAAAACGGCCGATGTAGAGGCCAACCGAGCTCAGAAAAATTAGGACACAGGTCACCATCATGTTAGTAAAGGCCATCTGGAGGTGCAGCTTGGCGGTAATTGCCTTGGCCACGTGAATCAAACTCCAAAAGCCCAAAAAGGCGCAGGTTAACGCGCTAATCAAGAGGCAGGTATACAGAAACCAGATGTGACCATCTAACTTCAGCATTCCGTTAATGTCGTTCGGATGGAGCCACGATAGGTGCAATAAATCGGTTAAGATGTAGGGGGCATTTGGATAAAAAAGCATCCAGACGATGGTTAAAAACCAGAAAATCAGCACATTTTGCTTGGGCTTACCGATGTGGAAACTCAGCTCAATTGGGATGTAGCCTAAAAACGTGTTTAATAGTAAGAACCCGAAGAGCGAGTCCTTGATAAAAAGCTTGATAAACACCAGCCACACGATGAAAAACAAGCGGACTTGCCATTTTTTTCTGTTTGTCATATTTTAATCACCTCAAAATAGTCTACTTTCATTAAACCGCAAATTAAGTAAAAAAACTATTAAATTGTTTCTTAAACCACGCCGACCGCCCTATTAAAATTGGTTCGGGGAGTGCTATAATGATTCTAAAGTCGCCTCAAGTAGGAAGGAACACGAACGAATGGGAATTAACTGGAGTAACATTCTGACACTACACAACCTCAGCAACGTGCTGGACATTTTGGTAGTGTGGATTCTAATCTACGAATTATTTATGCTGTTAAAGGGGACCCGTTCCATCCAGCTCCTACGCGGGATTGTGGTGCTAGTGATTGCTAAGGTACTGAGCTGGTACCTTGGACTCACCATGACCTCTTGGATTTTGGATCAGGTTATTAATTGGGGAGTCATTGGTTGTATCGTGATTTTTCAACCCGAAATTCGGCGGGGACTCGAAAAATTGGGTCAACAGTCAGTCTTTAAGCAATCCCAGCAGGCTAACGCACGAACTGAAAAGGTGATTAAGGCATTGGACGGGGCAATTCAGTATCTATCTAAACGTCGGATTGGAGCGCTGATTGCGATCCAGATGAAGACCGGACTGGAAGAATGGATTGAAAAGGGAATTGCTTTGGATGCGGACGTTTCCAGTGAACTGTTGATTAACATATTTATCCCGAACACGCCACTGCACGATGGAGCCGTCATCATTAAGGATGATCGGATTGCCGCTGCCAATGCCTATTTACCTCCTTCGGACAGTAAATTAATTCCTCGGGAATTAGGAACCCGGCACCGGGCCGCCGTTGGTCTCTCTGAAGTTACCGATGCCATTACCATCGTGGTTTCTGAGGAAACGGGAGAAGTGTCGTTTACCCAGAACAACGAACTCCTGCGTGGAATGAGTCAGGAAGACTATTTAAAGTACCTGCGCAGTCATTTATTGAAACCAAGTCAGAAAAAGACTTGGCACGGGGAAGTGCACGATTTTTTTGCTAAACTAATGGGAGGTGGCAAGTAATGCACCGCTTTATGGATAGTAAAGTATTTGCACTGCTCTTTTCGTTTGTGATTGCCGTGGGTTTGTTTTTCATCGTGAATCAAGCTAAATTAGGCACTCCCAATGCACGCAATAATCAGGCAAACCAGCAGCTTACCTCTGATACTCGGAAGCAAATCGAGGTTCCGTTGCAACTGAACGTAAACTCTGAGAAGTATTTCGTGGTCGGGTATCCGAATCAGGTACAAGTCCAACTGAAGGGACCAGCTGCACTGGTGACTACGACCGCAAACACCAGGAACTTCAAAGTGATTGCTGATTTAAATGACCTTGGACCTGGAAAACACACAGTCCGGTTACAACAAACCGGTTTGAATTCCGAACTGCAAGCCACGATTAAGCCAGCTAAAATCACCGTGAACATTCAACCCCGTGAAACGGAAACCTTCCCCATAACGGTGGAGTACGATAAAAATCAAATCATGGCGGGGTATAAGGTAACCCGGGTCGAACAGGATCTCAAAAAGGTCAGCATCACCGGACCGGAAAATGAGATGCAACGGATTGATAAAGTGGTGGCCAAGGTGAACTTACCGAATGACGTACGCAAGTCGACCAATAAAGCAGCTGTGATTGATGCCGTGGACGTCAAGGGTAAAACCGTCAACGTGGTCATTTCTCCATCAACCACAGACGTAAAGCTCGACGTGCAAAAAGATAACCAAAAGAATAATGAAGAAAACAAGTAATTGGAACCAGTAAAGGAGTAAAAATGAAGTATTTTGGAACTGACGGAATTAGAGGGATTGCTAACCAAGAACTAACCCCAGAATTAGCCTTTCGGGCTGGTCGAGCTGGGGGTTATGCCCTTACCAAACGGAGTGCTGAAAATCACCAACCTCGGGTTTTGGTCTCACGTGATACTCGAATTTCTGGACAAATGTTAGAAGACGCCCTGGTAGCCGGCTTATTGTCCGTCGGGATTGAAGTGCTCCGTCTCGGAATCGTAACGACGCCTGGTGTCGCTTACTTAGTTAGAGACCAGGATGCGGATGCCGGCGTGATGATTACTGCTTCGCACAATCCAGCCGAATACAACGGAATTAAGTTCTTCGGTGGTGACGGCTACAAGCTGTCTGACGAGATTGAGGCTGACATCGAAGCCATCCTCGAAAATTCGGTGGATGATTTACCCCGCCCGGCTGCCAAAGGACTGGGAACGGCTGATAACTACACGGAAGCCGGACAAAAGTATCTTCACTTCTTAGCGCAAACAATTCCAGAAAATTTAACCGGCATGAAGGTAGTGGTGGACGCTGCTAATGGAGCCACCAGTTCGCTAGTACCACGTTTGTATGCCGACTTAGGCATTGATTTCACCACGATGGCTACGACACCAAATGGCATTAACATTAATGATCAAGTTGGTTCAACTCATCCTGAACAATTGCAACGGTTAGTGGTCAACGAAGGCGCCCAACTAGGAATTGCTTTTGATGGGGACGGTGATCGGTGTATCGCGGTTGATGAACTCGGAAACATTGTGGATGGTGACAAGATTATGTACATTTGTGGAAAGTACATGGATGAACATGGTCGTTTGAAGCAAGATACGATTGTCACCACGGTGATGAGTAACTTGGGAATGTACAAGGCTATGGAAGCCCACGGTTTAAAGAGTGTGAAGACCAAGGTCGGTGATCGGTACGTGGTAGAAGAAATGAACCGGAACGGTTACAATCTCGGTGGTGAACAATCTGGTCACATTGTCTTCTTAGACTTCAATACCACCGGAGACGGCATGTTAACTAGTTTGCAATTGATGTCGATTATGCAGGCGACGAACAAACCATTATCTGAATTAGCCGCTGGGGTACGTAAGTATCCCCAAAGTTTAGTGAACGTGAAGGTGAAAGATAAGAAACATGCAATGGATGCTCCTGAAGTTCAGGAGGTCATTCAACAGGTTGAAACGGAAATGAATGGCAACGGACGAATTTTAGTCCGACCGAGTGGAACCGAACCATTGCTCCGGGTGATGGTCGAAGCAGCGACGCAGGAGGATAGTCAGCGGTATGCTGATCAAATTGCTGCAATCGTTAAACAAGCTAATCAATAAAAAAGAACGGTTCGTTACGAACCGTTCTTTTTTATTGGGCGTAGACCAATTTAGAGTTATGGTTTGACAAGTATTTATGAAAACACTAATATATAAGATGCGTTAACAAACTAAAAATAATTTAAACATCTATACCAATTTAGGAACGAGGACATTTATTATGTGTGGAGTAGTTGGAGTAACCGGAAATAAAAACGCGACTGAAATTTTAGTTAGCGGCCTAGAAAAGTTACAATATCGGGGTTATGATTCGGCCGGAATCTTTGTTGACCAACCGGATGGCACTGATTACCTGGTCAAGACCACGGGAAGCATTGCCGACTTACGCAAGAAAATTGGACCAGAAGTTCAGGGAACGGCCGGAATTGGGCACACCCGCTGGGCAACCCACGGTGGAGTTACGATTGAAAATGCACACCCTCAATTTTCCAGTGACGAACGTTTTTACCTGGTTCACAATGGTGTGATCGAAAACTTCCAAGAATTAAAGGACAAGTACCTCCAAGGGGTGCACTTCCACAGCCAAACTGATACCGAAGTGGTTGTGCAGTTAATTGATAAGTTTGTGAAGGAAGGCATGAGCACCCAAGATGCCTTTAACAAGACGTTATCACTCTTAGAAAATTCATCATACGCCTTCATGTTAATGGACCGCGAAGAACCAGAAACGATTTACGTGGCTAAAAACAAGAGCCCAATGCTGATTGGATTAGGCGATGGTTGTAACGTGGTTTGTTCTGATTCGATTGCTATGTTAAATGTGACCCATACTTTCTTAGAAATTCAAGATGGCGACATGTGCATCGTGAAACCGGACGAAGTGATTGTAAACGATGCAGACGGAAACGTGGCCGAACGCGAAACCTTTGAAGTTAGTGTGGATCCAAGCGCTTCTGATAAGGGAACTTACCCATACTACATGTTAAAGGAAATTGACGAACAACCAAACGTAATGCGGAAACTTTCTGCTGAATACTTAGACGAAGCGGGACACCCGACAATCAATGCCGATTTAGTGGATGCCATTAAGGACTCCGACCGAATTTACATCGTCGGGGCAGGAACTAGTTACCATGCCGGTTTGGTCGGAAAAATGCAGTTAGAAAAGCTGACCGGGATTCCTGCTGAAGTTCACGTTGCTTCTGAATTTGCTTACGAAGACCCGTTACTGTCTGAAAAGCCATTCTTTATCTTCCTTTCGCAAAGTGGGGAAACGGCCGACAGTCGACAAGTGTTAGTTAACGTTAACAAACAGAAGCTGCCCAGCCTGACGATTACGAACGTTGCCAACTCCACGTTATCACGCGAATCAACTTTTACTTTGTTATTGCAAGCTGGTCCAGAAATTTCCGTGGCTTCCACCAAGGCTTACACCGCCCAAATTGCGCTCGAAGCTATTTTAGCTAAGGCCGTGGGTGAGGCCAAGGGACAATCAGCTGCCCTTAATTTTGATCTTAAAGGTCAACTAGCTGTAGTGGCTCAAGGAATGCAAAGTATCGTGGACGAAAAGAATGAAATTAATCAGATCGCGGAAGACTACTTCGTGGAAGCTAACCAAGCCTTCTATATCGGTCGGGGAATTGACTATACGGTTTCGATCGAAGCTGCTTTGAAGCTGAAAGAAATTTCCTACGTCCACGCCGAAGGGTTTGCCTCTGGAGAATTAAAGCACGGTACGATTGCCTTGATTGAACCAGGAACTCCCGTAATTGGCATTATTACGCAAGCTGGCACCGCTGGTTTGACGCGGAGTAATCTCGAGGAAACGGCTGCCCGTGGTGCTAAGACGCTATCGATTGTGAAAAAAAGCTTGGCTCGTCCGGAAGATACCTTTGTGATTCCGGATGTCGACGAACTATTGACGCCACTCTTGAGTGTCATTCCCGCCCAACTGTTGGCTTACTACACTAGCTTGAACAAGGGCTTGAACGTAGACTTACCACGTAACTTAGCTAAGAGTGTTACTGTGGAATAAAAAATTGTATAATTAAAAAGAAAAGGATTGTTACGACAATTCTTTTCTTTTTTCGCTTAAATTAAAGAAGGTGAATAAGATGAAATACACAAAACGAACGAAACAAAATAAACACGATCGCAAGGAAGCAACTTGGGAGAAATTTAAGCAGCAACAAAACAAGTTAAACGCGGACCGGCGGGGATTACGGTCGGTCTCAAAACGACACTGGTAAGGAGCGTTATATGGCACAAAAAAGTCACGAAACTCTTACTTTGATTGAAGAAATTACGCGCTTAGACGGTAGCAAGTACCTAGAAATTAGCAACATGGTTCAAAACGGACGAGCAGAGCTGGCCGCGGAACGGAACTTAATTAAGCAAGTGCGGATTCTGCAGCTCAACATCCCGCACTCCGTTCACGTGATTAATTACGAAAATTACATTAACCAGCGCTATACGATGCCTGATGAAAATCTGCAGGAGTTTGAAGAATGGAAAAAAACCCCTGCAATGGAACAGGAAGTTGCCCAAATTTTGAAAGAAAATCACATTGGTTAACGCTGCTTTACCGGATTTTTAGTTTGTGGGATAATGAACAAAAAGAACACGGAGGCAGGAAACATGATTGAAAAATTTCTGATCGGAACGTATACCAAAAATCAAAGTAAGGGTATTTACCAAATTGAATTGGATACGGACAAGCCGGCTTTGCAAAACCTGCAATTAGTGGCTAAGGCCGGTTCCCCAACCTATGTTGCTGAATCCAAAGCCCACCGTATTTACGCCGTGGAACGAGTCATGGAAGACAACGAACTGCATGGAGGGGTAGTGGACTTAGACGGGACCACCATTCCAGCGAAGGAACTGCAAAAGATCGTGGAAATGGGGAGTAGCCCGGCTTACATTACGGTCGACGAAAAACGGCAATTTGTGTACACTGCCAACTACCATACCGGAGATGTGACCATCTTTAAGATTGGGCCAGACGGCTTGCTGGCCGCTACTGATCGGGTTCATGATCATGGTAAGGTGGGACCGCGCCCAGAACAAGCTGATGGGCCCCACCCCCACTATGTTGATATCTCGTTTGACGGTCGGCTAGTGGTTTGTGACCTCGGTCTTGATCAGATTTTTCTGTACGATTTAACTCCGGAAGGAAAACTCGAATTAGTCAGTGGTTTAACCCTAGAACCGGGATTTGGACCGCGGCACATTACTTACATTGAAGAACTGGGTAAGGCTTACTTAGTCGGAGAGTTAAGCAGCAAAGTGGCGGTCTTAAACTACAACGAAGAAACCGCGCAGTTTGAAATCGAACAAGTAGTATCCACCATTCCAGCTGACTGGACGGAACATAACGGAGCCGCTGCCATTCACTTGTCGAGTGACCACCGCTTTATCTACGTTTCTAACCGGGGTAATGATAGCATTGTCGTCTTTGCCGTCCAACCAGACGGAAAGTTAAAACAAATCCAACGGATTTCTACCGAAGGGGAATTCCCCCGGGACTTCAACTTTAACCGATCGGAAGACTTCCTGATCGTTGCTAACCAAAACACCGATAACGCTACTTTATTCCAACGGAATGCCGATTCTGGCAAGTTAACCTTGGTCCAAAAGGACTTTACGGTGCCGGAAGGTACTTGTGTGGCTCACCGTCAGGATTAATTGCCATCCGAAAAGGATTGCGTTTTCAGCAGGATTATTGTATATTGAGACTAAATTAAGACCGCGTCAGGACGAGCGTAAGCAGAACCGTGACCAGCGAGCTAGGAAGGGTGAAAGCCTAGTACACGGAGCTTACAATTAACACCTGGAGGGTTCTCGAATTGAGAACCGCGGTACCGGAAGTTCAGCCGTTATTGTGAACTAGAGTTGGTTTTTCTTGGAAAAACAATTTGGGTGGTACCGCGAAGACCTCGTCCCTTACGACGAGGTCTTTTTCTTTGGCCTTAATTCTTGGCTGACGGTTAAATTTAAAAAGGGGAGTAATAAAATGGATGTATTAGTAAAAGACTTATACACAGAGTCACGTGACGGATTGACAAGCCCAATTACCATTTCGGGATGGGTGCGGACGATTCGGAACTCAAAAAAGATTGCCTTTATTGAAGTCAATGATGGTTCGTACATCAAAAACGTACAGGTGATTGCGAAACGGGATCAACTGGATAACTTCGAAGATGTGATTAAACTACCGATTAGTTCCACCGTTAAGATTACAGGACAATTGGTAGAAACACCGGATGCTCCACAACCATTTGAACTGCACGCGGATGAAGTGACCATTGCAGGTGTTTCTGACCCAGACTACCCACTGCAAAAGAAAGCGCACTCGTTAGAATATTTGCGGACAATTGCCCACTTACGGCCTCGAACCAACACCTTTTACGCTGTGTTTAAGATTCGGTCACTAGCAGCCTTTGCCATTCACGAATACTTGCAACACCACGACTTCGTGTACGTAAACACGCCGATCATCACCAGTAGTGATGCCGAAGGAGCCGGGGAAATGTTCCGGGTTACCACGTTAGATCCAGACCAACCGGAACAAGACGACAAGGGCAAGACCGACTTTGGTCAGGACTTCTTTGGTCAGGAAACTAACCTGACTGTGAGTGGGCAACTGCAAGTGGAACCATTTGCGCTAGCTTTTCGGAACGTTTACACCTTTGGACCAACGTTCCGGGCCGAAGATTCGCACACGAAGCGCCACGCCGCTGAATTTTGGATGATTGAGCCAGAAATGGCCTTTGCTGGTTTGCCAGAAACGATTGATGAAATTCAAGGATTGCTCCAATATGTGGTGCAATACTTGTTAGACCACGCCCAAGCTGATTTGCAATTTCTTAACGATCACGTGGACGAACACTTGCTGGATCGTTTACAACAAACGGTCGCCGAGCCATTTGCCCGAATTACCTACACGGAAGCAATCGAACGCTTAGAACAAGCCGATGCCGACTTTAAGTTCCCCGTGAAGTGGGGGATTGATTTAAAGGCTGAACACGAACAATATCTGGCCGAACAAGTTTTCCACAAACCGGTTTTTGTGACAGATTATCCTCGTGACATTAAGGCCTTCTACATGCGCGATAACGCGGACGAAAAGACGGTAGCAGCGGTAGACTTGTTAGTTCCCCGGATTGGTGAATTGGTCGGAGGAAGCCAACGCGAAGAACGCGAAGACGTGCTGTTGGATAAGCTTCACGAATTTAACCTACAAGAATCCGACTACGACTGGTATTTGGAACTCCGTAAATACGGGGGCACAAAGCACGCTGGCTTTGGAATCGGCTTTGAACGCTTGTTAATGTACGTAACTGGAATGGACAACATTCGGGACGTTATCCCTTACCCACGGGTACAAGGAAGCATTAATTTTTAATCATGAAAAGAACGTTTCGGCGTTCTTTTTTTCGGGCTCCAAGTGGTTTATAATGATTATCAGCAAAAGATTGGTCTTGAAAGGATGGTTCAAATGCAAACGGAAACTCCAATGAAACCCCTCACACGGTGGCTATTCATCGCGACCATGTTGGTGGGAACTTTCACCATGTCGATTAGTCAGTCTTCCTTATCGACGGCTTACCCCACCCTCATGAAGTATTTTCTAATTTCGGCGGACACGGTTCAGTGGTTAACCACTGGCTTCATGATTGTAATGTGTATTACGATGCCGATTAGTCCGTGGCTGTTAAACAACATCAGCTTTAAAACGCTCTTCATGGGCGCTTTACTGCTGTTCGATGTCGGAACTCTGATCATTTTCTGGGGACCTAATTTCTATCTAGTGATGCTGGGTCGGATTATGGAAGCCGCAGCCGTCGGGGTTCTCTTTCCCTCATACCAAACGGTGCTGTTGGAAATCACACCCGAAGCTAAGCGAGGGACTATCATGGGAATCGCTGGCCTGGTAATGGGTTCAGCGCTTGCTTGTGGTCCGATTATCTCTGGAATTGTCCTTCGTTTTACTAGTTGGCGAGGCCTTTTCATCTTCTTCATGGTGGTTATTACTTTAGTATTACTGTTGTCATTCTTCGTCATGCGTGACGTCATGCCACGGATTCCATCGAAATTGGACTGGCTTTCCGTGTTCTACTCGCTGGGGTTAATCGGTCTCTTGTACGTGATTACCAAGGCCGGGGAACCAAACGCCGACTGGACCACTTTAATCGTGATTCTCGTAGTGTCACTACTCTTGCTGGCCTTCTTTGTGCACCGGCAGTTAAATCTGTCGGAACCAATGTTGGATTTGCGAGTGATGAAGACCTTTAACTACGACCTAGCCGTGTTGTTAACCGGCTTTTCTTACATTTCCTTGATTGTGGTGACCATCATTTTCCCACTCTATTACCAACAGGTGTTAGGGGCTTCGCCGTTTGTTTCTGGAATGGCTCTAGTTCCTGGGGCGGCGCTCTTGAGTCTTTTGAACCCCGTTACAGGAACCCTAGCCGATAAGATTGGTTTTAAACCCACGATGTTAGTTGGAATGGGCATGATTGTGGTCGGCTGGGGGATTCTCGCCCTCGTCCACATTAATAACATTTGGGGGATGATTGGGTTGGCGATGCTAATTGAAGGAGGAAACGCCTTTGTCATGATGCCCGCTGTGACCCTAGGAGCGAACTCATTACCAAACGATCTAGTTTCGCACGGAACTGCTGTGATTACGACGGTGCGACAAGTCCTCGGTTCCACCGGAGTGGCTGTTGCCACTCTGATTCTGGTTAATGTGACTGGGAAGGCTATGCATGGTGGTTCATCGTACATGATGGCAAACCAAACTGGTTTTCACGCCGTCTATTGGACCTTCTTTGGAATTGCGGTACTCGGTTTTATCATCGCCATGCTAATTCGATCGACCGGGTCAAAAGATGCAGAATAGTATAATCATTGTGCTAAAATTAAATTAAACAACAGACAGTCATTGGTTATTAAATGGCTGTCTTTTTAACGAGAGGATTGGAAACATGGCACAGCCCCCAAAACAACAACGATGGCTTAAATGGGCAGAACGAATTCTGCTGGTCCTACTCCTAGTGGTAGGAATCACCCTGATTTTTAGCTCTCAATTAGAGGGATACTGGATTCAATGGCAGAGTCACCAGAAGGTTACGAACATTTCCCAGCGAGAAGCGCAACGAGGGAAAAAGAAGGATGCTAGTTATAACTATCAAAATGTCCAAGCGGTTTCTGAAAATGCGGTATTAGAGAGTGAAAAAGCGCGCAAAACGGACGCAATTGGTTCGATTCAGATTCCAGATTTAAACATTAATCTGCCAATTTTTAAGGGACTTAACTCTGAAAATCTGACGATTGGGGCTGGAACCATGAAGCCTAATCAAAACTTAGGAGAAGGGAATTATACCCTGGCAGGACATCACATGCAAAATCCCAAAATTCTCTTCTCCCCGTTAGCTGAAGCAAAAAAAGGGCAGGTCGTGAAGATTAAGACCGGCACCCAAACCGCCCACTATAAAATCACCAAGATTAAGGTGGTACCAGAAACAGATGTTTCGGTGATTAACGATGTGCCGGGGAAAAAATTGTTGACCTTAGTTACCTGTGCCAGCGGTAATCCAGGTGAAACTCGGCGCCTAATTGTAACTGGTGAATTAATTGAATAGCCGCACGAAGCCATTTAACTTTTGGGTTAGATGGCTTTTTTATTTAGTTGTGGTAAGATACGGAAAAATAGGAGGGATAAGCATGGAAAAATTAGCACAGTTACAAGCATATTTACGCGATCAACAACTAGACGTTGCCTACGTTAGTGATCCCGAAACGATTGAATATTTAACTGGGTTTGGGAGTGATCCTGTGGAACGGGTCTTAGCATTATTCGTATTCCCTGATCAGGAGCCCTTTCTCTTTGCACCGGCTTTAGAAGTTGAAGACATTCAGAGTACGGGCTGGACGCACCCCGTCTATGGTTACCTTGATCACGAGGATCCGTTTGCGATGATTGCCAAGGACGTGCGAGCCCGGATTACGAACCCAATCCACTGGGGGATTCAAAAAAACCAACTTACTGTGGAACGACTCCAAGCTCTACAAGCGGAATTTCCGGAGGCTCAATTTGCTGCTGATTTAACGTCCGTAATTGAACGGATGCGCCTGATTAAAACTCCCGATGAAATTGAAAAATTGCGGGCGGCTGGTAAAGAAGCCGACTTTGCTTTTGAGGTGGCCTTTAACACGATTGCACCAGGGAAGACTGAGGCCGATGTCGCAGCTGAAATTGAATACCAATTGAAAAAACGCGGAGTAATGGAGATGAGTTTTGCCACGTTAGTCCAAGCGGGAAAGCACGCTTCTCAACCGCACGGTGACACTGGGATGAATGAGATCAAAGAACATGAACTGGTGCTGCTGGATCTGGGAACGGTGCACGATGGTTACATTAGCGATGCCAGTCGGACGGTGGCAGTTGGTTCGCTTAGTGACCAGCTACAAGAAATTTATGCTGTATGTTTGAAGGCACAGTTAGCTGCTCAAAATGCGGTTAGGCCCGGCGTTACCGCCGCTGAGTTAGATAAGGTGGCACGTGATATTATTGACGAAGCAGGGTACGGTCAGTACTTTATTCATCGGCTCGGTCACGGAATGGGAATGAGTGAACACGAGTTTCCGTCCATCATGGAAGGGAACGGTCTGAAACTGGAAGAAAATATGTGCTTTTCGATTGAACCAGGGATTTACATTCCGGGGGTTGCCGGAGTGCGAATTGAGGATTGTGTGCGTGTAACTGCGGATGGTTGTGAACCATTTACCCATACTTCCAAGGTTTTGCAAAACGTTTTAAAATAGTGAAAGCGTTGATATGACTTGGACTTAACCGGAATGAACTGATTTTGCATAAAAAAATAAACCGTTTTCATTGTACCTTTTTTCACAACATGGTATATTTGTTTTTAGTAAATCGTAAGCATTAATTTGAAAGAGGGATTAACCATGAAAGTCGTTGTAGTTGGTTGTACTCATGCTGGAACCTTTGCCATTAAACAAACCCTAGCTTCTCATCCAGAAGCCGAAGTGACGGTCTACGAAAAGAACGATAACATCTCGTTCCTTTCCTGTGGGATTGCTTTATATCTTGGTAAAGAAATCAAGAACAATGACCCACAAGGATTGTTCTATTCTAGTCCAGAGGAATTAAAGAGCCTCGGGGCCGACGTTGAAATGAAACACGAAGTGACAGAAATTGATCCAAACCAAAAAATTGTCAAAGTTAAGGATCTTGAATCCGGCTCTGTTACGGAAACTCCATATGACAAGTTGATTATGACGACCGGCTCCTTACCAGTGGTTCCTCCGATTGACGGAATCCAAAGCGACAAAGTTTACCTGTGTAAGAATTGGCATGACGCTAAGAAGTTGTTTGACGAAGCTCCGAAGGTTAAATCAATCACGGTTATCGGTTCTGGTTACATTGGTGCTGAACTTGCCGAAGCTTACTCCAAACAGGGTTATCAAGTAAACCTACTGGATGGATCTACTCGGGTGCTCTACAAGTACTTTGACAAGAAGTTCACCGATATTTTAGCCGCCGACTATGAAAAGAACGGGGTTAACTTGGAATTAGGTTCAAAGGTCACCGGTTTTGAAGAAAAAAATGGTGGTATTTCCGTTTTGACCGCTAATGGTGACGAGATTCACTCTGACATTGCCATTTTATGTATCGGTTTCCGTCCGAATACTGGTCTGTTAAAGGGCAGGGTCGACATGATGCCAAATGGGGCCATTATCACTGACAGATACATGCACTCATCTAACCCAGACATTTTTGCTGCTGGTGATAGTGCAGCCGTTCACTATAACCCAACTGGTCAAAATGCTTACATTCCATTGGCTACTAATGCGGTGCGGCAAGGAATTTTAGTCGGTGAAAACCTAACGGAAGACAAGGTTAAGTACATGGGAACCCAATCTTCCTCTGGCCTGAAGCTTTACGACCGGACCTACGTTTCTACCGGGTTAACGATGGCGGCTGCTAAGGATCAAGGAATTAACGCCCGGCAAGTGATTGTTGAAGACAACTACCGACCGGAATTCATGTTAACCACTGAACCGGTTTTGATGTCCTTGGTTTACGACCCAAGTACGCGGCGGATTCTCGGTGGCTCCTTAACCAGTATGTACGACGTTTCACAATCTGCTAATGTCTTGTCTGTAGCAATTCAAAATCAAAACACGATTGACGACTTAGCCATGGTTGACATGCTATTCCAACCACAGTTTGATCGGCCATTCAATTACTTGAACATCCTGGCTCAAGCTGCTCAAGCACAAGAAGATAAAAGTAAAAAATAAAGCGACGATAGCTAAAAAAGTAGCTCCGTGAACTTAAGTTCACGGAGCTACTTTCTTTATTTGAACATCCTTAACTGGTACAATAAAGGATAATGCACTAAATTTTCTACGACAACCATTTACCAATTAAAAGTTAATCATCGTAGCCAAAATCATGGCGACAAAACAAATTCCCACTAATCCGATAATAATTTTTAAAATGATTTGCTTGAGATTAGTCCTTTCTGGAGCGGGTTGGTTCTTTTCAAGTTGTTCAAATCTTTTTTCTAAATCTTGTTTAAGTAGTTTTCCATTGTTTTTCATAATGTATAAATTATATAATTATTAAAAGCAATAAGCAATTAATTAATAAAAGGGGAGCAAGCTGAATGGCATTATTGCAAAAACGGCATTATCAAAAAGTGGTTCGTCAAGTGTTACAACTTGCCCCAACTTATCAGCAGATGTCAGATGCCGAGTTACAAAAACAAACCCAAACTTTAAAGACTAAGGTCAACGGGGATCGTTCCCACTTGAAATCGGTTTTACCGGAAGCGTATGCAATTGTTTGTGAAGCAGCCGATCGCGTTTTAGGGTTACGCCCGTATCCAGTCCAGATTTTAGGGGCAGTGGCCATGGAAGATGGAAACATCGCTGAAATGAAAACTGGTGAAGGAAAGACCTTAACTGCTACAATGCCGATGTACCTACACGGTTTAATGGGAAGTGGCAATTTTTTAATTACGGCTAATGAATATTTAGCTGCTCGTGATGCTCACGATATGGGAATCCTATATAAATGGCTCGGATTAACGGTTGCTAGTGCTGTTCCTGAACTTGGTCAAAAGCCAGAAGATCGTGATTTAGATGCAATCTATCAATCAGATATTGTTTACACGACTAACAGCACCCTGGGTTTTGATTATTTGTTTGATAATTTGGCTAAATCTCCACAAGAACAGCATTTAAGGGCATTGAACTTTGCGCTGTTAGATGAAGCAGATGCAGTTTTACTAGATACGGCTCAAACACCGCTGGTAATTTCTGGGGTGCCTCGGGTGCAATCTAATTACTATCAAAGTGCTGACCAAGTAGTGAAGCTTTTAGAGCTGGACGAGGATTATCAAATTAGTGACGATCAAAAGAGCGCTTGGTTTACCCCGCGGGGGATTGTTAAAATGGAACAATATCTGGACGTTGATAATCTGCTATCAAAAACGTGGACAGAACTTTATCGGCATCTTGTTCTAGCATTACGGGCCAATTACATTCAAAAACGTAATCGAAATTACGTTGTGAAGGATAACGAAGTGGTGCTAATTGATGCAGAAAATGGAAGAGAATTGCCCGGGATGAAGATGCAAGCTGGGATGCATCAAGCTTTGGAAGCCAAAGAGCAGGTTGAAATTTCTACCGAGCAGCGGACGATGGCGACGATTACATATCAAGATTTATTCCGGATGTTTAATCAATTAGCTGGGATGACTGGAACTGCGGCGACTGATAAAAAAGAATTTTTAGAGGTTTATAATCTATCAGTTTTTAAAGTTCCAACCAATAAACCAAGCATCAGGAAAGATTTACCTGATCACTTATTTATTAGTAACCGGGCAAAATTGTTAGCTACTTTAGCTGTGGTTAAAAAAGCCCACTCCAGTGGTCGCCCTGTATTAGTTGAAACCGGATCGTTGGAGTTGTCGGTATTGTATTCTAATTTACTTTTGAAAGAACGAATTCCACACAGTTTATTGAATGCGCGCAGTGAGGTAAAGGAAGCCGAGATTATCCGAAACGCTGGTGAAATTGGGGCAGTTACAGTTGCTACTTCTATGGCTGGTCGTGGAACGGACATTACCATTAGTGAGGAAGTTGAGAAGCTTGGGGGACTATTGGTACTTGGAACAGAAAGGATGCAAAATCGCCGGATTGATAATCAGCTTCGTGGTCGTGCGGGACGACAGGGTGAGCCGGGAGAGAGTGTGTTCTATGTTTCATTAGAAGATAAAGTGGTAACAGAAAATGCGCCTAAATCAATTCGGAAGTTTGCCTATCAGCATGCCCACGATCAGAATCAAACGTTAAGTAATCGGGGACGTTTTCGTAATGCCATTAATCGGTCTCAACGGATTTTAACGAACCAAGAACGTAACGCCCGTTTTGAAACATTACAATATGGAGAAGTGTCTCGGATTCAACGCGAGAGTGTCTATCAAACAAGAAATCTAATCATGCAGGCTACTAATTTGGATGCCCTGGTAAAAATGTGTTTTCAAGATGTGGCCAAGGATTTTGTGAATAATCAAGCAGAATGGATAGATGAAACGCAGACTCTTCTGGAGTTTGTTTACCAAAATATTGATCCAGACTATCAACCGAAAAAAGACTTAGAAAAGTTAAGCCATGCTGATCAGTTAGAGGTACTCCAGAAGATTATGAAAGCACGCTTAGTGACCGTCCACCAACAGCTTCCTCATCAAGACCAATGGATTTATTTTGAACGATTAGCCGTTTTGCGTGCAGTCGACCAAGGTTGGGTTGAACAAGTTGATCAACTGGAGATGTTAATGCAGGTAACTAAGAGTAGGTCGATTGCTCAAGTAAATCCGATTTTTGAATACCAAAAAGAAGCACAAAAAGCCTATCGGTCCATGCGATCTCGAATTAAATTGCAGGTGGTCAGAAATTTAACTAATTCAGAGGTCATTCCTCAATCGGATGGAACCGTTGACGTCGAATTTCCTTAAGTAGAGCGAAAGTGGTTAATATAAATGAAATTTTTACGTAAACATCTTTTGACCAGTCGCATTGTCTGGACGTTGTTAATTTTAGTAATTTCAATTCTGGGGCAAGATATCATTATTCCTGGAATCGATCCAGCGGTTGCCGATGCGGCTCTTTCCAAACAATCCTTCCTACAAATGTTGGGGATTACGATTGGGGGAGAATTGAAGATCCCTACCCTATTATCATTAGGTCTAGGACCATATATGATGGGATTGATTTTTTGGCAAGCGTTAGCAGCACTAGACTTTGATTGGGTAAATCGACTAACGATTAATCAAACAGGATACATTCAAAAAGTAATTACATTGCTGTTGGCCATTTTACAGGCTTACCAGTTGGTGTTTTATTTAAAACCCGCTCTTGTTCCCATTACGGTTCTGGATCATAGTTTACCATTGCTGGTTTCGGAAATAGGCGCAATTTTGATCCTAATTGCAGGTGCCATGTTAACCGTTTTTCTGGGAAACGTTAATGCTGAAAAGGGACTTGGTGGAATTTCAATTTTAATTCTACCGGGAGTTTTAATTGGTTTGCCGCGGGCATTACAGGCCGGGTGGCAGGATTTGAATTATCCGTTAACGGTACCGCACCTTCTTACAGCCGGACTGGTCACCCTAGTCGTGATTGTCCTGTTTGTAATGCTATTACAAATCGAACTGCGCATTCCGTTGCAACGACCGCTAATTGAAGGTAATGGGAGCCAGTCTTATTTACCATTTAAGTTATTAGTAGCAGGGGCGATGCCCTTCATGTTTTCTTCAACTTTGTTTTTAATTCCGAATGAATTAATTGAATCAAATGGAACATTACGTGCAAGTCACTTAGCTAAATTTATCCATCTTGTTACCAATCAGCAAACGGTAGCGGGAATTGTTGGATACGGTGTAATTATTATGTTGTTGACCTATATTTTTGGGTTCATCACGATTCAACCGCTACGATTGTCAAAGCAGATGAAGGAAAATAATGAGTACATTTTAAATGTCTTTCCGGGAATGGCCACAACTGACTATCTATTAAAATGGTTTCTAGTTATGGCAACTAGCGGAGGTTTATGTTTGGTTGTAATTGCCGTTATTCCCTTAATTATTGGATTAAAGTGGCACGGAATTGCGAACTATACAATTTACATTGGAAGTATTGCGATTATGGTTACTTTAATTCAGGGGCTGTGGGAACAAATTCGTGCTCTTTATAGTAAACAGCAATATCAGGTTTTTAAGTAAGAAGGTGAATTAATGGTATTAATTATTCCTAATTTTCAGGATGCTCATGGTCAGTCCTTAGCTGATTTACCCGAGGTTTGGCTAGCTAAAATGTTACAGCAAGCTGATGAACCAGTTGAATTGGCATTTTTACAGTCATCTTTGACGTTAAAGCGTGATTTACAACGGCTGGGTTTACAAGACATTGTTTATTGGAGTGCTTTTGCGGATTTGCAACAGGTTGATGGAATCGAAGGTTTACCGTTAACTTTGTATGATTTTCCCTTTACAGATGGATTAGATCCTTTCTTTATTAATGGAGAAAACCGAGTGTTGCTGTATCGTGATGGAGTATTAGAGATGGAAATTGTCGTTCATCACCAGCTGGAAGTGGAACAGGTAGTCTATTATCGCTCCGATGGATCTCGTGAAATTAATTATTATTCAGATGATGGGTTTTTAAGCACAAAAACTTGGATAAATAATAATAATCAGACAACGTGGCAAGAATGGTATACTCCGCTTCGACAACTAGTTTTTTGGATGGATGCGGAGCAGATTTTTCACGTTGCGCCTGAGTTCCAAAGTCAATTTGCCCAATCTACTTATGCCAATTTAGAGCTAATGATTCAAGAACGGTTTGAAAAGCATTTTCATAAACCTACGAACGTGATTGCAGCTTATCGAGCCGGAGTTCCTGCCACTAACCGCTTTCATTTATCGTTACCAGCCGAGCGGATGGTAGCGTTACTGGAGCCAGCAATTCACTTAGATCAAGTTAATCAGTTGCGACAACAGTTTCCCCAAGTAAATTGGGTATTCCCGAGTCATAATTTGGTGCAACAATTTCAAGCGGAGTACGAGTCAAAGGAGGATCAGCGACTTAGCGCAATTGAACCGTATCCAACCAGCTTTAGTCCCGGACTTAGTAATGAATTTGAGGCTCAATTTGTATACTGGCAGGTCGTAGGTCAGTCTGAAGAACAGATTGAACAAGCTGTAAATTCATTATTGCCTAAGCTACTGAGTGATGACAAACTGGTTTTACTGATTACAGGAGATGCTAATTCTAAACAACTGTTGCAGTTAAAACAGCAAGAGTGGATTTTAACTCATTTAAAGGTTGATGTTCTAGGAAGTGACTATCAAAGATACGTTACTGAAGCACAACCACATAAATTCCAAACAGAGGCAGAGTGGCTAGATTTTATTGATAATCAAATTATGGATGATGATGCTGCTCTGGATGATGATGACCTGCGGCTTTTTTATCGGGCTAATCTTTTTGCTAATCAGTTTCAATTTATTGAAGAACAGGATGATGATGAATCTATTTTTCAGAAAATTCGCTTGTTCATTGATATGGGAACCCATGCTGATTTAAAGAAACAAATTCAAGCAATTTCGGCCGCGGTTCCAATTATTAGTACCGTTCCAACGGATTTAATTCATAGTGGGAAGAATGGCTTTTTAAATCGAACAATTGCAGCGTTACCAACGCAACTTGATTACTTTTTAAAAGATTTACATCATTGGAATCAAGCAGTCGTTGATAGTGTTGATTTGATGGAAGAGTATGAGCAAGATCAAATCATTAAACGCTGGAAGGGGGTTTTAAATCATGGCTAATTCCAAAATTGTAACTCCTGTCATTCACATTGGGACAAACGACTTTACCACTGCCGCTCACTATTTAACGGATGATTATTTGTACCTTCATAGCACTAGTTCCAAATTAGGGCAACAATTAATTGACAAGTATCCTCTTTTTAAGGACAATAATAGATTAAACGGTAAATATCGAAATGCTGTTTTTATTTTAGACGTTGGCTTTCCATGGTTAAACGATGTGACAGTACTAAGAGAGTTACCGTCCAATCAAATCTTAGTTAACCGGCAGCTTGAATTTGAACAAGAGAGTCAAAATCTTTTAGCCATGAAGGGTGCGTTTTATTACGATTACTCAACGCCAGAACCATTAATTAAAGACATTCAACATTTTTTTTATTTTGATCCCGATGGCTATCGGTTCAATCCCCAAGCTTGGCACTTTAACTTGCAGCACTTAGTTACCGTTCACCAACGTGGAAATGTTTATCATGAATTAGAAATAAAACCGACTGATGATTGGCAACTAGTGGCTAGTCCCATGGACTCTTTCTTTTTGCCAGAAAAAATGGCAGATAAAGTTTCAATTGACTATCAAGTTGAGGATGGAGCTGAACTTGCTTTAAAAATCACCCAAGTTGATGCAAACACTAAGCAAGTTATTAAAACGGTTTTTGCAACTGGATCTGATTTAGAAACTAGTTTTGAAGTGCTTGGTAATGAGCAGCACTCTTTTTTTCAGGTATTGTTATACGCTAAAGGTCACGGAAAGGTTCAGATTGGGGATCTTCACATTCGCCGCTCACGAGGTCCATATGGAGAAATGATGCCTAATGATCTGGTTTTAAAAGATCAAAAAATGCATGGGAACGTTGGGGTTTACTTTGATGCTGGAGATTTAAAGCCACCATTAAACGTTTATTTTGCTGGTTATCGGACCAAGGAAGGCTATGAAGGACGGCGGATGATGGAGAACTTTGGAGCGCCGTTTTTATTAATTTCTGATTGGCGTCTGGAAGGAGGCGCTTTCTATCTTGGTGATGTTGACTTTGAAAATCAAATTGTGAAAATTATCCAGGATAAACTTCGTGAATTACACTTTCAGGAGTCTGATTTAATCTTGGCAGGGATGTCAATGGGGACCTTTGGAGCAATGTACTATGGAGCTCGTTTGAATCCAACTGGAATTGTCTTGGGGAAACCATTGGCGGAGTTAGGCACCATCGCTCAGAACGGACGCGTTCGACGTCCCAATGATTTTCGGACGAGCGAAGATATGCAACTATATTTTGAACCAGATTTATCAGAGTCCGCGAGTCAAGATTTAGATCAACGATATTGGAAAAATTTAGAAAACGGTCAGTTACAGAATACAACCTTGGCGATTGCTTACATGTTTCAGGATGATTACAATCGTGATGCTTACCAAGGAATTCGCACTCGGTTTGCAAAGTTGAATCCAACTGGAAAACTATTGGCCAAAGGCTTCGAGGGTCGACATAATGATCAAACTGGGCCAATCGTGGCATGGTTTCAACGCCAATATTGGTATCTATTGTCTACTTTTGGACGCAAACCAGTCCGAAAACCCCGCAAGAAGGCCCGGAAGCAAAAGAAAGGGGCATAAACATGAAAACTATCTATGGGTTAACTTGGGATGCATCCGATCCAAATACTGATAGTTATGGCTCCCAAATTGCCTATGATTTGAATGGATTTGTCCGCTACCAGAATCTTCTCCAGCCAGCTGGAAAAAGGATTCATTGGTGGGAAACTAAGCATCCGCAGGGAAATGCACAGGGACCTCATTATGGGAGTAAATTATTACCACAATTGCCCCGAAATGAAAAATTTCATTTACTTTTAGACGGAACAGCATCCCCAGCGGATTCGGTAGGGATAAAATTGGTTACTTATGATCAAAATCAGCAACTTGCAAACGAGTCAATGTCATTAACTAATCATTTATCCTTTGAACTAACTAATGATGAGCAGGATTATGAATTTTCACTGGTAAAATTTAATAACCAACAATTTGTTTTTAAGGGTTTATTCATTGTTCCAGATGAAATTTGGCAATTATTTACGATTAAGCCACGGTTTGAAATGGCTGCGATTGACTTGATTCCAAGGGATTCAGTCAAAAAGGGGACGGAAGGAACGATGATGATTCGTAATTTTAATCGTGTTGTTGATGCAACCCCCTTTGCAACGTTGCCGGCATTTCAACCTAATCGAATCGTATGGGTAACTGCATCTTGGTCTGCATCTGAATTAGAACAAAAATTAGCTGATTTTAAAACTGATTTTGATCTCCAGTCAGTTACGTTGACCGCCGGAGATTTAGTTTCACAACGACTGCTGAACGAAATGCAGCAGTCTGATATTTAAGAGAAAGTAGGACTTGCTATGAATTTTTTCATTAACCAAGCAATGGGATTGGGGAACTCTGGAGTAGAACATGCTGAGTTTTATCGGGCAGAACGCTTTAAGCAAGCAAAGTTACCATTCCGTTTTTTATTTTTGAATCTAGTTCCGGAATTGCATCGGGCGATGGATCGATGGGGGCTACATGATTCTGAGGTTTTAAATCTGTGGGAGTACCTTGTTTTAGGAGAATCATATTTAAAAAAAGGTTTAGTTCACCGGACTAAACCTCAAAAGAACGTGATGATCACTGATAATACCAATACCAATCGGAAGCAAGAATTTGTGACTGATTCTGGTATGCGGGTGATTCAGCATTTTTATAAAGGACCGGATAAACAACATCCGGATAATCCAGTTTTGCAGGTTGGCATTTCACGGGTGGAGCTTTATTTAGAAAGAACTGGCGAACGTAAAGTGATGTATCAGGTAGAAAATGATACGCACCGTGGTTCTAACGTTGTCAACATTCACCTCTTCAATGAACGTGGACGTCATCTTTTTTTCCGTAATTTATACGGATTACACCGTTATTTCTTTGAGAAGGTGGATCGCGCCTATCATGGTAATAGTAATTTTATTATTGATCGGGGAGAATTTGCGGATGACGTGTTAATGCAAAATCGGATTCCAAATTCTAAAATTGTTTATATTGTTCATGCAGACCAACTGGCTAATCGAGATGATCCAAAGTATCCGTTATGGAATGATCATTATGAATACATGTTAGAGCATCTCCATCAAGTTGATAGAGTGGTAACTGCCACTAAATTACAACGCGATGATTTATTAATTGACGATCCTAGTGCTCGCGATATTGTCACCGCGATACCTGTCGGGGGAGTACGTGATGGCATTACCCAGCAATCCGGGAGAAAGGCGCACCGTCCATTCCGTTTGATTACGGCCTCCCGCCTAGCCGCCGAAAAACACGTTGATATTGCCATTAAAGCTGTTGCTAACTTGCATAATCAAGGATTAAAAATTAATTTTGATATTTATGGTCAAGGGGAGGAACAGGAAAAATTAGAGAAAACCATTAAAGAACAACATGCAGAAGAGTATGTTCATCTGAAGGGGCTCTCCCATGATTTGGAAAATATTTATCCTAACTATGATGCTTTCGTTTCCACTTCTTTCTCAGAAGGCTTTGGATTAACTTACATTGAAGCTTTGAACGCTGGTTTGCCAGTCGTAACCTTCGATGCCCGTTTTGGGGCACAGGAATTAATTCAAAATGGCGTTAACGGATACCTTGTTAATTTAAAACGTACTGATGATGACTATAACGTAGAGCAAATTCAGGTGGCATTGCATAAGTTAATCACAGGTAATTATTCGAAACTGCAAGCAGCCACTAGTAAATCTGTTGCTGAATTTCAGGATCAAATCACAGCGGATAAATGGAGGAAATTAATTAATGGATTACGTACTAGTAAATAATGTTGTTGCTGACGAGCAATGGCAACAAATTAAGGCGGAAGCTCCTGATCAAGAGCAGCCTAATGTGATTTCCTTAGTTTCTGCTCCTAAGTTAGGGAAATATTTTGGTGAGTCAGGGGTTAATGGAATTAACCTATTAGACCGTTTAACCCAGCGCAAGTATCATTTGGGGCAATATCGTTTTTTTAATGACGTTCCGGTTCCGTATTGGGATAAAATTTTTGTGAACCGGGATGGGAGTATTTCAATCTATGATCGGGGTTCGGAAATTGCTAAAGAATTTTTGTATCCCAATACGAGAAGAGCGGCCCAGGACGTTCGTTACACCAATTTGGACGGTACGCTTGATTATATTGAAGAATATGCATATGATGGGACCATTTTTAGTAACCTGTTTTATGCAGAAAATGAAATGCTAGAGATGGTGTTTTATAATCAGAAATTTCAACCAGTGGTGCGTTACTATCTTTACCAAGGAGTCATTAATTTAGTAACCGTTGAGAACCCAGAAACCCACCAGGTTTTACAGCGTTATAATTCATTGCTTGAGTTTTATAATGATCAAGTTCGGTCCATTGTTACCGAGCAAGACACAGTGATGATTAATTACATGGGTGTTGAATTGACGTCGCTTATTAATACCGAATCACACAACATTTTGCGTTTAAGTGAGGACCCATTGGATGATCAGGGTAATGTCAGGGGAAACTTAGCTGATATCTTGTATGATCGGGTAAAAACAATTCAAACCGTCCAGGTTTCTGCAAAAGATTATAAGATTTTGCAAAAAAAAGGCTTACCACTTGCAAAAATTGTTATAATTTAGTTAGCTAAATAGTTGTACATAACTTTTTTGCTTTGTAATTTGTAGGAAGCAAGGGAATATGACCTTTAATAATTCAGGAAAATTAAGGAGCCATAATTATGAGTAGATTTAATCAAAAACGTCGGGAAGCGATTTTTGATAACAACAAAAAAGTCCGATACCGGATGTATAAAGCTGGAAGAAGATGGCTAGTCGCTGGAACAGCAACCGTTAGTGGATTGGCTGCTAGTTTATTTTTAGGGGTACCAACGACATTAGCCGATTCTACCCAGCAAGTTTCAAAACAAGTTGATGAAAATAGTGATTTGTTAGTTAGTAACCAACGAGCTTCTATTCCATCCACTTCCACTTCAAATAACAATGATTCTAGTAGTGCTAGCTCAACTTCAGTTAGTGAATCAACGAACTCTAACTCAACTAGTTCAACTTCTGTCAGTGGATCGAATGATACTCAATCAGATGGTTTAATGTCTGTGAGTGATTCTACTGACGCTAAGTCTACTAGTGCTAATTCAAGTTCTGAACAAAGTTTTGCTAGTCAATCTAAGAGTGTTTCAAAGACTGATGGACAAACGTCAGATAGTGTTTCTAGCATAGTTTCAAATGAGACTGTCACCAACGAAGCACATCATAATAATTTCCAAGTTGCTGCTCAGAATGACCAGCCATCACAGCCTTTTTACACTGAATCGCAAATTAATTCGTTGAGTGATTCTTATAGCGGAGCATATGAGTCTCAATCTGGTTCAGCCAGCACATCACTGTCACTGGACTCTAATTCGTTACTTTCACAAGAATCAGTTGCGCAAAGCACTAGCAATTCAACCAGTAATAATCAGACACAAAATTCACGCTATAACGAAAGTGTTTCGAACCAAAATCGTTCGTACTCAGAATCAATGAGTGCGTCTAACCAAACCTTATCGCTTTCAGCTTCGAAGTCAGCTAGTCGGAGTAAGCTGGGCTTTGACAGTATGAGTCAATCTAATTCAAACTGGTTAAAGAGTGCTTCGATATCGACTGATGATGTTACTGGACACGGATCCTTATGGGATATGGTATCTCAAGCTCTTTCGCGTGGGAGTCTTTCTCTTTCAACCCAGTTTCAGGGACAGCCGATTCCAAAGTCTGCGCAAGATTCTTATGATAAGGAAATGGGAGTTCTTAGTATCAGTGCCAGTATCATGAGATCCGCTGATACCAGTGTTTTAAATAGTATTAACAATAGTCATTTAATTAACCAAAATTCAGTTAGTACATCTGCCAGTCGATCTGCTTCAATTAGTGGATCAACATCGGCATCAAAGGCTCAAGATGCTTCCCAGCAAGCTTCAGCTTCTGATAGCAACGTTAGTCAGTTAATTTCAAGTTATCAGCAAGATTCTCAACGCAATAGCTTGAGTTATGCACAAAGTGTCAATGGCAGTATTAGTACCAGTCAAAAACGCAGTAATGATTATGTAAGTAGTGTTAGTGCTTCTGATAGTCAATTAATCAGCACCTCTGAGTACATCAGTCAGTTACGTTCTCAGACGATGCTTAGTTCATTGAGTAACTCTGCTAGTCAATCGGCATCTTCGGCTTCTGACGTGGCCAGTGCTAGCTTTTCTAAAATAAACTCTCTTACTGCTAGTGCCTCTGAGAATCAGTCCGACATAGCAAGTTTAGTCTCTAGCCAAGATAAAATTGATAGTAAAAACGGAAGTATCTATAACAGCTATTTGATTAGTCAATCAACTTCCGATAGTTTGAAAATGACTTCTACGTCTAATTCAGCTAGTCTAAGCAACTCCATTTCATCTAGTAAGTCACTTTCTGGACTAGAAAATATTTTAAGTCAATCAAAAAGTGCTTCGACTAGCAGTAGTTTGAGTACAGATGACGTTATCCAGCAGTCACTTTCTGCTAGTAGATCAGCATCTCAGACGTCTGCCAGCACGACTAAGACGGGGTCGTTAAGTGAATCTCTTAGTGCCTCAGCTTCGTTGAGTGCTAACGATTCTGCTTCAACCAGTAAGAATGCCGCTCAAAGTGGGAGTTCTTCTGCGGAGCAATCGCTTTCACAATCTAAATCGCTTAGCGCGGTCAGTGGGACGGCAAGTAAGAGTGCTTCGTTGAGTGTTAAAAACTCACTTTCCTTATCTAATTCGTTTGCTCGTTCTAATAGTGATTTGTTGAGTCAATCTCTTGTTAATCAATCAAATTCTGCATCGGCTTCTGCTATGCAAAGTAGGAACTACTCGATTAGTGATAGTAATAGTGTTAAATCTAGTCTTACATTTAGCAATTACATTTCTCAGAGTGCGAGTGGTTCGCGTTCAGGGCTTGATGCTAGTATGTCTGACTCTGAATCTTACTATTCAAATTCAGCACCAGCGTCGCTACGTTCCTCTTTGAGCTCTAGTACATCGCTTAGTGAAGCAGCTGCTAATTCTCAAAGTGGTTCTGCTTCTCAAAGTAGCTCTTTGAAGCAATCCAAGGGAGACAGTGTTTCAGTTTCCAACTCGATTTCTGAAAGCGCTAGATTAAAAAGCCTTAGCAATGAATCGAAAAATATTATCTCTGTCTCAAATAGCGGCTCTATTTCATTTTCAATTAGTGAATTAAAGTCTGCTTCCAACTTGAAATCAGCATCGCAGTCGGTTGACAGTGCTTCAAATTCTGCTTCTCAATCAGTGGTTGATAGTGTATCTACCAGTGGTTCTGCTTCAATGAGTGCTTCGACCAGTTCTTCTTTAAGTGCCGTTGGGGCTCACAGTACTAGTGCTAGTGTTTCTAGTTCAATGAGTGCTTCTAGAGTTGCAAATGAATCCACTGTTGCTAGTGATTCTACGAAAGAATCTAAATCTGCTTCAGCGTCGATTAACGATGTCTCACAGAGTCAAAGCAAACAAACTTCAGCTTCAACTTCGATCAGTTTAAGTCAAATGGAATCTAGTAGCGACAGTATGAAGGAAGCCGGTTCTGGTAGTAATTCTGTTTCTGCCTCTACCAGTGCCTCGATTAGTGCAAAGACTAGTGCTAGTAACGTAAATAGTGCTTCACTCAGTGCTAGTGTGAGTGATTCTTCTTCGGTTAAACATGTCGATAATAGTATTTCTGCAAGTAAATCGACTAGTGGTTCTGATTCTACTAGTACGCAGTTGAGTACATCGGCAGATAATTCAACATCTACTTCGGTTAATGGATCAGTTTCTGCTTCTGTTAGCGGGTCAAAAACTGGAGTAAGCAATGATTCTGCTAGTACCAGTGCCTCAATTAGTACTAGTAATTCAGATGCCGCTTCGATTAGTCAAAGTCAATCTGTTGCAAACAGCATCGCTTCTAAATCAGCTAGTGATGCTAGTGGATCGTTGAGCGCTAGTTCGGCTAGTTCCTCTGCCAGTGCTTCTAAGAGCATTTCGGCATCAACTAGTCAATTTGCTAGTCAATCGGCTTCTGATAGTACGGTAGTTTCTGCTTCAAATTCTACAAGTATTTCGCTTGTTAGTGACAGTACTAGCAAATCGATTAGCCAATCGTTGTCTGATTCTACTTCTAGTTCAAAATCAACTAGTCAGTCTGCACTTGATAGTACGTCTGACTCAGCAGCAAAATCCATCAGTGATTCACTTGCTAGTGACAGCACCAGTGCCTCAGCAAGTACATCTGTTAAGAGTGATAGTGCTTCAGCCTCTACAAGTTATCAATCAGCGAGTGAATCAGCTTCCGCAAGTAAGGCCGTAAGTGAAAGCGTCTCTGCTAGTCAATCAACTTCTACCAGTGACTCTGAACTAAAGAGCGTGTCGGATTCTGTTTCCTTGAGTGGCTCGGGAACTGATTCAGAATCAGCAAGTATGTCCGCTGAACAAAGCACTTCTACGAGTGAATCAGTTGTAAATTCAATGAGTGATTCAGCTAGTGTTTCTGCTTCCATGCAGAGTGACGCGGATTCGATTAGTACATCGAAGAGCGCATCAACTAGTCAATCTGATGCAGCATCTACCAGTTTTAGTACTTCAACAGTTAACTCGGCAAGCACTTCTGCTTCGACGTCTGCTTCATTGTCAGGCAGCATTTCCATGAGCCAAAGTGTAAGCATTTCTAATGCTGATTCAACGCCAAGTTCACGGAGCACGTCAGTCAGTGCTTCGATGAGTGATGCTTCTACGAGTGCTTCAAAGAGTCTCAGCGTTTCTGATGCAGCTTCACAAAGTGCGAGTGTTTCCGCCTCGACGAGTGCAAACTCTAAGTCTACGAGTGATGCCAGTGCTTCTGATAGTGCGGCATCGAAGAGTACTTCAGCTAGTGTCTCGGCCAGTGCTTCGGCTTCGATGAGCACGTCGGCTAGCGATTCAGCCGTAAATAGTACGTCTGATTCCGCCGCTAAATCGATGAGTAACTCCGTTGCTAGTGATAGTACAAGTGCTTCAACCAGTACTTCAGCTAACAGTGTGAGTGCCTCAACTTCAACGAGCGACAGCGTTGCTAGTGCTTCGCAGTCGGCTAGTGTGGAAGTAAGCATGAGCAAGTCGGCAAGCGAATCAGCATCGAAGAGTGTGTCAACGGACAACAGCCGCTCGGCTTCGGTTTCGATGAACGGCTCGGGAACTAATTCCGCTTCGGCCAGTGAATCGGCGGCACGAAGTGCCTCAATGAGTACGTCGGCTGTGAAATCAGCTAGTGTTTCAGCGAGTGCTTCGGCTTCAATGCAAAGTGATGCTAGCTCGAAGAGTACCTCGGCTAGTGCCTCAACGAGTCAATCAGATGTAACTTCGGTCAGTCTCAGCACGTCAATTGCCGGTTCAGTGAGTGCTTCGGCTTCGATGTCCTTATCAAGTTCGATGAGTGCTTCGCAAAGTTACAGTAGCAGCATCTCAAACTACGATTCGCAACCCGGATCACAAAGTGATTCGGTCAGTGCTTCGATGAGTGATGCTTCTACGAGTGCTTCAAAGAGTCTTAGCGTTTCTAATGCAGCTTCACAAAGTGCGAGTGTTTCCGCCTCAACGAGTGCAAACTCGAAGTCGGCTAGTGATGCCAGTGCTTCTGATAGTGCGGCATCGAAGAGTACTTCAGCTAGTGTCTCGGCCAGTGCTTCGGCTTCGATGAGCACGTCGGCTAGCGATTCAGCCGTAAATAGTACGTCTGATTCGGCTGCTAAATCGATGAGTAACTCCGTTGCTAGTGATAGTACGAGTGCTTCAACCAGTACTTCAGCTAACAGTGTGAGTGCCTCAACTTCAACGAGCGACAGCGTAGCTAGTGCTTCGCAGTCGGCTAGTGTGGAAGTAAGCATGAGCAAGTCAGCAAGCGAATCAGCATCGAAGAGTGTGTCAACGGACAATAGCCGCTCGGCTTCGGTTTCAATGAACGGCTCGGGAACTAATTCCGCTTCGGCCAGTGAATCGGCGGCACGGAGTGCCTCAATGAGTACGTCGGCTGTGAAATCAGCTAGTGTTTCAGCGAGTGCTTCGGCTTCAATGCAAAGTGACGCTAGCTCGAAGAGTACCTCGGCTAGTGCCTCAACGAGTCAATCGGATGTAACTTCGGTCAGTCTCAGCGCATCAATTGCTGGTTCAGTGAGTGCTTCGGCTTCAATGTCCTTATCAAGTTCGATGAGTGCTTCGCAAAGCTACAGTAGTAGCATCTCAAACTACGATTCGCAACCCGGATCACAAAGTGATTCGGTTAGTGCTTCGATGAGTGATGCTTCTACGAGTGCTTCGAAGAGTCTCAGCACTTCCAATGCAGCTTCACAAAGTGCGAGTGTTTCAGCCTCGACGAGTGCAAACTCGAAATCTACGAGTGATGCCAGTGCCTCTGATAGTGTCGCTTCCAAGAGTACTTCAGCTAGTGTCTCGGCCAGTGCTTCGGCTTCGATGAGCACGTCGGCTAGCGATTCAGCCGTAAATAGTACATCTGATTCCGCCGCTAAATCGATGAGTAACTCCGTTGCTAGTGATAGTACAAGTGCTTCAACCAGTACTTCAGCTAATAGTGCGAGTGCCTCAACTTCAACGAGTGACAGCGTAGCTAGTGCTTCGCAGTCGGCTAGTGTGGAAGTAAGCATGAGCACGTCGGCAAGCGAATCAGCATCGAAGAGTGTGTCAATGGACAACAGCCTCTCGGCTTCGGTTTCGATGAACGGCTCTGGGACTAATTCCGCTTCAGCCAGTGAATCGGCGGCACGGAGTGCCTCAATGAGTACGTCGGCTGTGAAATCAGCTAGTGTTTCAGCGAGTGCTTCGGCTTCAATGCAAAGTGATGCCAGCTCGAAGAGTACCTCGGCTAGTGCCTCAACGAGTCAATCGGATGTAACTTCGGTCAGTCTCAGCACGTCAATTGCTGGTTCAGTGAGTGCTTCGGCTTCAATGTCCTTATCAAGTTCGATGAGTGCTTCGCAAAGCTACAGTAGCAGCATTTCAAACTACGATTCGCAACCCGGATCACAAAGTGATTCAGTGAGTGCTTCGATGAGTAACGCTTCCAAGAGTGCCTCTATGAGTTTGAGTACTTCTACGGAACAGTCGATGAGCGCCAGTCAATCAGCCTCAACGAGTGCAAACTCGAAATCTACAAGTGATGCCAGTGCTTCTGATAGTGCGGCATCGAAGAGCACTTCAGCTAGCGTTTCAGCCAGTGCTTCCGCTTCGATGAGCAAGTCAGCGAGTGAATCAGCCGTAAATAGTACGTCTGATTCGGCCGCTAAATCGATGAGTAACTCCGTTGCTAGTGATAGTACGAGTGCTTCAACCAGTACTTCAGCTAACAGTGTGAGTGCTTCAGCTTCAACGAGCGACAGCGTAGCTAGTGCTTCGCAGTCGGCTAGTGTGGAAGTAAGCATGAGCAAGTCGGCAAGCGAATCAGCATCGAAGAGTGTGTCAACGGACAACAGCCGCTCGGCTTCGATGAACGGATCGGGAACTAATTCCGCTTCCGCCAGTGAATCGGCGGCACGAAGTGCCTCAATGAGTACATCGGCTGTGAAATCAGCTAGTGTTTCAGCGAGCGTTTCAGCTTCAATGCAGAGTGACGCTAGTTCGAAGAGTGCCTCAGCTAGTGCCTCAACGAGTCAATCGGATGTAACTTCGGTCAGTCTCAGCACGTCAATTGCTGGTTCAGTGAGTGCTTCGGCTTCAATGTCCTTATCAAGTTCGATGAGTGCTTCGCAAAGCTACAGTAGCAGCATCTCAAACTACGATCCGCAACCTGGATCACAAAGTGATTCAGTGAGTGCTTCGATGAGTAACGCTTCTACGAGTGCTTCGAAGAGTCTCAGTGCTTCTAATGCAGCTTCACAAAGTGCGAGTGTTTCCGCCTCAACGAGTGCAAACTCGAAGTCTATGAGTGATGCCAGTGCCTCTGAGAGTGCGGCATCGAAGAGCACTTCAACGAGCGTATCGGCTAGTGCCTCGGCTTCGATGAGCAAGTCAGCGAGTGACTCAGCCGTAAATAGTACGTCTGATTCCGCCGCTAAATCAATGAGCAACTCCGTTGCTAGTGATAGTGCGAGTGCTTCGAAGTTTACCTCAGCTAATAGTGTGAGTGCTTCGGCCTCAACGAGCGACAGCGTGGCTAGTGCTTCGCAGTCGGCTAGTGTGGAAGTAAGCATGAGCAAGTCGGCAAGCGAATCAGCATCGAAGAGTGTGTCAACGGACAACAGCCACTCGGCTTCCGTTTCGATGAGTGGCTCCGGAACTAATTCGGCTTCCGCAAGTGAATCGGCGGCACGGAGTGCCTCGATGAGTACCTCGGCTGTGAAATCAGCTAGCGTCTCAGCCAGCGCTTCGGCTTCCATGCAAAGTGATGCTAGCTTAAAGAGTACGTCAGCTAGTGCGTCAACCAGTCAATCAGATGTAACTTCGGTCAGTCTCAGTACGTCAATTGCTGGTTCAGTGAGTGCTTCGGCTTCAATGTCCTTATCTAGTTCGATGAGTGCTTCGCAAAGCTACAGTAGTAGCATCTCAAACTACGATTCGCAACCTGGATCACAAAGTGATTCAGTGAGTGCTTCGATGAGTAACGCTTCCAAGAGTGCCTCTATGAGTTTGAGTACTTCTACGGAACAGTCGATGAGCGCCAGTCAATCAGCCTCAACGAGTGCAAACTCGAAGTCTACGAGTGATGCCAGTGCTTCTGATAGTGCGGCATCGAAGAGTACTTCAGCTAGTGTCTCGGCCAGTGCTTCGGCTTCGATGAGTACGTCGGCTAGCGATTCAGCCGTAAATAGTACGTCTGATTCGGTCGCTAAATCGATGAGTAACTCCGTTGCTAGTGATAGTACAAGTGCTTCAAGCAGTACTTCAGCTAATAGTGCGAGTGCCTCAACTTCAACGAGTGACAGCGTAGCTAGTGCTTCGCAGTCGGCTAGTGTGGAAGTAAGCATGAGCAAGTCGGCAAGCGAATCAGCATCGAAGAGTGTGTTAACGGATAACAGCCTTTCTGCTTCGGTTTCGATGAACGGCTCCGGGACTAATTCCGCTTCCGCCAGTGAATCGGCGGCACGGAGTGCCTCGATGAGTACATCGGCTGTGAAATCAGCTAGCGTCTCAGCCAGTGCTTCGGCTTCCATGCAAAGTGATGCTAGCTCGAAGAGTACCTCGGCTAGTGCCTCAACGAGTCAATCGGATGTAACTTCGGTCAGTCTCAGCACGTCAATTGCTGGTTCAGTGAGTGCTTCGGCTTCAATGTCCTTATCAAGTTCGATGAGTGCTTCGCAAAGTTACAGTAGCAGCATCTCAAACTACGATTCGCAACCCGGATCACAAAGTGATTCGGTCAGTGCTTCGATGAGTGATGCTTCTACGAGTGCTTCAAAGAGTCTTAGCGTTTCTAATGCAGCTTCACAAAGTGCGAGTGTTTCCGCCTCAACGAGTGCAAACTCGAAGTCTATGAGTGATGCCAGTGCCTCTGATAGTGCCGCTTCCAAGAGCACTTCAACGAGCGTATCGGCTAGTGCCTCGGCTTCGATGAGCAAGTCAGCGAGTGACTCAGCCGTAAATAGTACGTCTGATTCCGCCGCTAAATCAATGAGCAACTCCGTTGCTAGTGATAGTACGAGTGCTTCGAAGCTTACCTCAGCTAATAGTGTGAGTGCTTCGGCCTCAACGAGCGACAGCGTGGCTAGTGCTTCGCAGTCGGCTAGTGTGGAAGTAAGCATGAGTACGTCAGCTAGTGCTTCAGCATCGAAGAGCGTGTCAACTGACAATAGTCTCTCGGCTTCCGTTTCGATGAGTGGCTCCGGAACTAATTCGGCTTCCGCCAGTGAATCGGCTGCACGGAGTGCCTCGATGAGTACGTCAGCTGTAAAATCAGCTAGTGTTTCAGCGAGTGCTTCGGCTTCAATGCAAAGTGACGCTAGTTCGAAGAGTACCTCGGCTAGTGCCTCAACGAGTCAATCGGATGTAACTTCGGTCAGTCTCAGCACGTCAATTGCTGGTTCAGTGAGTGCTTCGGCTTCAATGTCCTTATCTAGTTCGATGAGTGCTTCGCAAAGTTACAGTAGCAGCATCTCAAACTACGATTCGCAACCTGGATCACAAAGTGATTCGGTCAGTGCTTCGATGAGTGATGCTTCTACGAGTGCTTCGAAGAGTCTCAGCGTTTCTGATGCAGCTTCACAAAGTGCGAGTGTTTCCGCCTCGACGAGTGCTAACTCGAAGTCGGCCAGTGATGCCAGTGCTTCAATGAGTGCTAATGATAAGAGCACTTCAACGAGCGTATCGGCTAGTGCTTCCGCTTCGATGAGCAAGTCAGTGAGTGAATCAGCCGTAAATAGTACGTCTGATTCCGCCGCTAAATCGATGAGTAACTCCGTTGCTAGTGATAGTACAAGTGCTTCAAGCAGTACTTCAGCTAATAGTGCGAGTGCCTCAACTTCAACGAGTGACAGCGTAGCTAGTGCTTCGCAGTCGGCTAGTGTGGAAGTAAGCATGAGCAAGTCGACAAGCGAATCAGCATCGAAGAGTGTGTCAACTGACAATAGTCTCTCGGCTTCGGTTTCGATGAACGGCTCTGGGACTAATTCCGCTTCCGCCAGTGAATCGGCGGCACGAAGTGCCTCAATGAGTACGTCGGCTGTGAAATCAGCTAGTGTTTCAGCGAGTGCTTCGGCTTCAATGCAAAGTGACGCTAGTTCGAAGAGTACCTCGGCTAGTGCCTCAACGAGTCAATCGGATGTAACTTCGGTCAGTCTCAGCACGTCAATTGCTGGTTCAGTGAGTGCTTCGGCTTCAATGTCCTTATCAAGTTCGATGAGTGCTTCGCAAAGTTACAGTAGCAGCATCTCAAATTACGACTCCAACCCTGGATCACAAAGTGATTCAGTGAGCGCTTCGATGAGCGATGCTTCTACGAGTGCTTCAAAGAGTCTTAGCGTTTCTAATGCAGCTTCACAAAGTGCGAGTGTTTCCGCCTCGACGAGTGCTAACTCGAAGTCGGCCAGTGATGCCAGTGCTTCAATGAGTGCTAATGATAAGAGCACTTCAACGAGCGTATCGGCTAGTGCTTCCGCTTCGATGAGCAAGTCAGTGAGTGAATCAGCCGTAAATAGTACGTCTGATTCCGCCGCTAAATCGATGAGTAACTCCGTTGCTAGTGATAGTACAAGTGCTTCAAGCAGTACTTCAGCTAATAGTGCGAGTGCCTCAACTTCAACGAGTGACAGCGTAGCTAGTGCTTCGCAGTCGGCTAGTGTGGAAGTAAGCATGAGCAAGTCGACAAGCGAATCAGCATCGAAGAGTGTGTCAACTGACAATAGTCTCTCGGCTTCGGTTTCGATGAACGGCTCTGGGACTAATTCCGCTTCCGCCAGTGAATCGGCGGCACGAAGTGCCTCAATGAGTACGTCGGCTGTGAAATCAGCTAGTGTTTCAGCGAGTGCTTCGGCTTCAATGCAAAGTGACGCTAGCTCGAAGAGTACCTCAGCTAGTGCCTCAACGAGTCAATCGGATGTAACTTCGGTCAGTCTCAGCACGTCAATTGCTGGTTCAGTGAGTGCTTCGGCTTCAATGTCCTTATCAAGTTCAATGAGTGCTTCGCAAAGCTACAGTAGCAGCATCTCAAACTACGATTCGCAACCTGGATCACAAAGTGATTCAGTGAGTGCTTCGATGAGTGATGCTTCTATGAGTGCTTCAAAGAGTCTCAGCGTTTCTGATGCAGCTTCACAAAGTGCGAGTGTTTCCGCCTCAACGAGTGCTAACTCGAAATCGGCTAGTGATGCTAGTGCCTCAATGAGTGCTAATGATAAGAGCCTTTCCATGAGTGTTTCCACAATTGATTCGAACTCCACTAGTAAATCAGTAAGTCGGTCAATCGTTGAAAGTATTTCTGATTCCGCTATGCATTCAAATAGTAATGAAATCATGAGCCAAAGTGATAACGCTTCGCTAAGTACATCAGCTGCCTCACGGAGTGCTTCAACTTGGGAAAGCATGAAATCAGCTAGCCTATCTGAATCTAATAGTGAAGCAGTCATGAATAGTAAGCAGATTAGTGCATCAACGTCAACGAGTACTTCGACTATGAAGAGCTTGTCAACGTCGGCCTCGTCCTCAGCTTCTATGAATGGATTTGGAACAGATTCCGCTTCAACTAGAAATTCAGCAGCACAAAGTGCCTCAATGAGTGCTTCCGCTATGAAGTCGACTAGTCATTCTGTTAAGGCATCAACTTCCATTCACAGTGATGCTAGTTGGCACAGTAATTCTGGGAAACATTCAAATAGTCGATCCGATAGAACTTCAATGAGTTTCAGCACATCAGTTGTTCATTCGGCAAGCAAGTCGGTCTCCATCTCGGTAATAGCATCAGACAGTGCATCTCTGAGTCTAAGTCAAAGCATTTCGAAATATGCTTCAAGGACTGGATCACAAAGCGATTCAACTAGTACCTCATTGAGAAGTGCTTCCCTGAGTGCTTCGACTTCAATTAATCTTTCTACTGAGATGTCGATGAGCATTAGTAAATCAGCATCTGCAAGTACAATCTTAAAATCTACAAGTGATGAGAGCGTTTCTATCAGTGACAATGAGAACAGTTACTCATACAGTACTTCGATTAGTGAATCGGACTCAACCAGTAGATCGGTTAGTCGTTCGATTATTGACAGCACATCAGATTCAGAAGCGAAGTCCATTAGTAATTCCGTTGCTAGTGATAGTACGAGTGCTTCTGCAAGCACATCAGTTGCTTCCAAGAGTGCCTCAACTTCAATTAGCATGGATTCTAATAGTTACTCAGTATCTGAAAGTGAAGCTACTAGTAATAGTCATCGGGCTAGCAACTCTACCTCAATGAGTGCTTCAATAGCCCAGAGCTTATCGGTTTCTGTTTCTAAGAATGGTTCTGGAACCAATTCGGTTTCAACTAGTAGATCGGCATTACAGAGTGCTTCAATGAGTACCTCAGCTAGAAATTCAACCAGTGGTTCTGCTAGTTCATCTGCTTCGTTGCAAGATAAACTGGACTCGATGAGTACTTCCAAGAGTGCTTCCGCTAGCAATTCTGATACTCTCTCAATGAGTATGAGTATTTCGACGGTTATCTCAGCTAGTTACTCTGCTTCAACTTCTAGCTCGCAATCTAATAGTGCTTCTATTAGTCAAAGTGAAAGTATTTCAGAGTACGGTAAGCATCCAGGATCACAAAGTGATTCGGTAAGTGCCTCAATGAGTGAAGTTTCCACGAGTGCTTCACAGAGTATCAGTATGTCTACCGAGAAATCGATGAGTGCTAGTCAATCAGCTTCTACAAGTGCAAACTCGAAGTCCACAAATGATGCAAGTGCATCTGAGAGTGCCGCTTCGAAGAGTGCTTCTGCGAGTGCTTCGATGATTGAGTCTAACTCAACCAGCAAGTCTCAAAGTGAGTCAGTAATTAGTAGTACATCTGATTCAGCAGCTCAATCGACTAGTATCTCTGCTTCAAGTACCAGTGCTTCCGAATCAGCTAGAGAAGCATCACAAAGTACTAGTGTTTCAACTTCTGTAAGTATTTCTGGTTCGATTAGTACATCAATTGTTAATGAGAACAACGCTAACATTAATAACCAAAATATTGGTAATAATGGCAACGCAAATCTTATGCAGCAAATTAATACCATTGGTAGCAATGTGTTTATACCAGTAATCGGTAATGGTGCTCTTGCAGGACTAGCAGCCGTTAATGGTAATGCAATTATTCCGTTCTTCGTTGGTGCCGCTATTCAACAGTTAACAACTAATGCTAATGGTGGTAATACGAATAATGGCAATGCTAATGGAATTAATGCGGCAAATGAAATTAACACTAATGCGAATAACAAAAATGTTAACCGAAAGGCTAAACATAAGAAGCATTCCACTAATGTTAAGAGTTTTGCCAAAAATCATAATATTAATCAAAAACATCAAAAGCGGACACCAAACTACGCTGAAACTGCGGCGTTTGCTCTCGCTGGATTTGGAATTCTAGGATTATTCCTTCTCCTTGCTCTTGCTAAGAGAAAAAAAGATAAATAACGGAATTACATTATTTTTCAGGAAATGAAAATAATTGTAATTACCTAAGTTTAATACCCCAAAGGTCGTTGGCCTTTGGGGTATTTTTTTGATTTATGAAGCTTTTTGTTTCATCAAAAAATAAATTTGCGTGATAATAGTTATTGAAAAGTTGTATTTAACCAAAATTAGTGTATAATACTGTAGTTCTTTAATTAATATAGTGAAGTTAATTTCTAATAAGATCTGAACGATTTATAAAAACATTCATGAGTTAGAAGGGGATGAAAGCAATTGAAAAGATTTAGTCAAAAACGATTCGATGAGTTGTTAGAAAACAACCAGAAAATTCGTTATCGAATGTATAAATCAGGGAAACAGTGGTTATTTGCTGGAACGGCAACGGTTAGTGGAGCAGTTTCTAGTATTTTATTGGGAACGCCCACCACTTTGGCGGATACCAATCCGACTTTGAGAAAAGAATTAAACGATAGCGATCAGGTTCTGGTGAATCAACAATCAGCAACGGTGCCTGCTCATTCACAGATTAAGTCTGATTCCGTCAGTGGAACTGTCACGGATAGTACCGAAATTACTAAATTGGAATCAAGTTCGGAAACTTCAACTAGTGGATCAACATCTAGTGCGACTTTAATTAGTTCTACAGAAAATCAAGTAGGTTCACAAAGTATTAGTATATCGGAATCCAGTTCTTGGAGTTCAAAAAGTAGCACCGGTTCAAATCGTTTATCACTAAGTAATAATGATTCACAAAGTGATGAAATGGCAACGGGAGAATCTCAGTCGGCTGCATCCAATAATCAAACGGATACAGCATCAGATAAAATTGGGAAAGAAGCTACTTCGGTTACTGGGACTTCCAATGAAAAGGTAGAAGACAGCTCTTTATCACAAGTAAATGAAGACCGTAAAAGTACCAGCTTCGGTTCAGATTCAGAAATGATTAGTCAAAGTCAACGGCAGAGTGAGTCAACTGTGGTTGCTGATAAACAGTCCTTATCTTTTTCCCAAAACCAATCTATAAGTTTATCGGAACAGCAGTCACTAGTTGCTTCTACGAGTGATTCGCATATTCAAAGCCAAGTATTAGCCGTTAATAGCGCTCCTTCTAATAATGGAGTTAATAAAATTCCATCTGGTCCGGCTGGCGAAAATAATCAGTTTAACCTCTTGATGAATGCCATTGATAAAGCTCTGCAAAGAGTAGGACTTAGTTTATCGAAATTAGGCATTTCTGCTAATGTTGATGATGTTTTGAGCGGGAACAGTTTTATTTATGATGGGAACTCGGGAATCATTAAGATTAAAACGAGCCGGGGTTGGATTAACGTTTTTGGGAGTCAGACTGCCAACCTATACATCTGGAATCCTACTGCTAACCATGGATTAGGGGCGTGGGAGAAAGTTGGTTCTTACACCACTAATAGTTACAATCAGGATGTGACCGTTCAAATTAATCCTGATAACTATGGATTACAACCAGGCGATCAAATGTATTTCCAAGTTGGGGTGCAAAGCTATGATTTAGCGAACCAACTAGCGAACTATATTATTAGTCATTTAGGGAATAGCTTTTTAGATGGAATTGCTAAAGATGCCATTAAAGCCGCAGTATCCATTTATAATGGATTAGTTGGGGTTGGAAATAGTGAGTCTTATTCCAAGGTGCTGGGATTACCGGTCGTATCTAATATCCCATCGTTGTCAGCTTCTGCGTCTAGCAGTTTGCATGATTCACTAATTACAACGTTATCAGACAGCTTGTCAACTAGTTGGGGATCAACTTCTAACGCAGATGGAGCATCTCAGTTAGACTCACTTAGTGGTTCTCAATCACAATCAATCTCTGTTAGTCTAAGTGATTTTAGAAGTACTTCAAACGCGTTAGATTTTAGCGTTTCGTATACTTCATTGGATATTCCTAGTCTGATGAACTCTGCATCTACGGCGAACTCCTTAAGTTTGGATGTTTCGAACAGAATGTCACTTATTTCTGAATATGGTGGCGAAACTTCTCCTGATTTTAAAAATAGCGTTGCTAACAGTGCGAGTGTTAGCACACAGAGTAGTTTACAAGCCTCTAATGCATTGCAGAGTAAGTTGGATTCGCAGTTAAACTCGGTTAGTAACTCGATTAATTCTCGTAATTATTCGGGATCTTATTCACAAAGCGCTTCTACAAGTAAATCATTTGATGATTCGGTTCAACTATCCCGTTCAAACTCACAATCATTGATGATTGCCAGTGTTCAACAAAGTCAATTTGCCTCGATTTCTTATAGTGTTTCAAAATCTAGTAGTGAAAATGCTGCAATCCCATGGTGGCCATTTGGCAGGTCTGAATCTACTTCTATTTCGCTTTCCGACTCGGCCTCAACTGTCGCATCGCAGTCTAAATCTCAATCCGAAGCACCTGCTTCACAAAGTGTTTCTGCTTCACTTGCCAGTTCGATTGCGTCATCATTGCAGTCTAGCGCTAATTCTTCGGCTTCGACCAGTCAATCTTTAGCTGCTTCTAATCAAGCGTCAGTTAGTGAAGTTGAATCTTATAGTGATTCAATTATAAATTATCGTTCTGAAGTTGCTTCAAGGTTATACAACCAGTCGATTGTTGATAGCTTGCAAAGTTATTACGACTCGTTAAAGATAAACAATAGTGTCAGTTCTTCCGAGTCTAGCAGCATTACCTCGCAGTCGAAGTTAGTTTCACAATCTAAATCAAATGCCGCTTCGATTAGTAGTAGTGATTCAATTAATCAAAGTGAATCGATTTCAATTGCGGATTCTTTAAAGCATGACTCTCATTATGATTCCACTTCGCTTTCCACTAGTGCTTCTGTTTCAGATAAAGCTAGCCAGTCTAATGGAATTAGTGCCTCGCTTTCAGCTAGTGTTTCGACGTCTGAACATTCAAATAATGAACATTTAAGTATTTCTGCTTCAGTTTCTGCAGCAAATAGTTTTTCGATTTCTGCGGCTAATAGTTTGTCCACTCAAGTTAGTCTGTCTAAGTCATCTTCACAATCAATTTCGAATAATTCGATAATTACGGATAGCAGAGGATCGGCTTCTCGAAGTGCCTCGCTTTCACAGAGTACCCAGGAATCAGATTCCTCATCCACGAGTGTAGCAAATAGCTTTTCGGTTTCTTCGTCTATGAGTGAATCTAAATTTAATAGCGTTTCTGCATCTGCAAGTGTTTCTAAATCAGATGCAAGTGAGAATGACTTACAATCTGCTTCTACCAGTAAATTTGGTTCTTTATCCGCTTCGATTAGTAAAGTAGACTCCACATCAACTTCACAATCTAGATTTATTTCAGCTAGTTTTTCTAACTCAGTTTCTGGTTCAAATAGTAAGTCTACATTTGTATCGGAATCAGTTAGTCTTTCATTATCTAAATTAGGGTCAATGAGTAAGTCACTATCGGTTTCAACTAGCGAATCGATTTCCAATATTGTTTCACTAAGTAACTCAGTTTCAAAGGCTAAATCCGAAAGTGCGTCAGTTTCGATTGCTAAATCTTCTAGTATGTCTACTTCTAGATTGGAATCAGTCAGTGAATCTGAATCAGGTTCGGAAAGTAAATCAATATCAATTGTTGATTCATTAAGTACTTCAAGTTCTAATGTTTCATCGATAAGTGAATCTATGTCTAATTCAGAGTCAATTAGTGTATCGGATTCAAGTTCTGGAAGTATTTTGATTTCAACGTCTGATTCAATAAGCAACTCAATTTCTAAAGTAGCTTCTGAGAGTACGTCTATTTCTAATTCTGGATCATTAAGTAAATCAGTTTCGGTGTTTACTTCACTGAGTGAATCGAATTCGAAAGCAACTTCTGAAAGTACATCAATCTCGAATTCCACATTAGCAAGTGAATCCATATCTAAATCAGATTCAATTAGAGCATCAGATTTAAATTCTACAAGTACCTCACTTTCTGACTCTAAATCGAAATCATTAAGTAATTCGGCATCAATGGCTGCTTCATTGAGCAAATCAAATTCGAAAATAGTCTCCGAGAGCACTTCGAATTCTAAATTGGAAAGTGAGTCCACATCCAATTCAGATTCAATAAGTGTTTCAAGTTCTAATGTTGCATCAGCAAGTGAGTCTACATCTAAACTGGAATCAGCCAGCACTTCAATTTCAACAGCCAATTCACTAAGTATTTCAATCTCCCAATTGACATCCGAGAGTACTTCAATTTCAAATTTTGTATCGACAAGTGCATCTGCGTCTAAATCAGAGTCGACTAGGGGATCTGATTCAAGTTCGATGAGTAAATCAACATCAACGGCTGATTCACTAAGTGCATCAATTTCTAAAGTGGCTTCTGAAAGTAAGTCAATCTCGAATGTCGCATCGGCAAGTGAATCTGTTTTAAAATCAGAATCGATTAGTGTATCCAACTCAAACTCAATAAGCACCTCAGTTTCTATCTCTGCTTCCTTAATTGGGTCGACCTCGAAAGCAGCTTCCGAAAGTACTTCAACATCTAATGTTGCCTCGGCAAGCGAATCAACATCTAAACTGGAGTCGACCAGTTTATCGGATTCAAATTCGATGAGCAAATCAACATCAACGGTTGTTTCCTTGAGTGGATCGACTTCAAAAGCAGCTTCTGAAAGTACGTCAATCTCGAATGTCGCATCAGCAAGTGAATCCATATCTAAATTAGATTCAATCAGCACATCAGATTTAAGTTCTATAAGCACCTCGGTTTCTATCGCTGTTTCCTTGAGTGGATCGACTTCAAAAGCAGCTTCCGAAAGTACTTCAACATCTAATGTTGCCTCGGCAAGCGAATCAACATCTAAACTGGAATCGATCAGTTTATCGGATTCAAATTCGATGAGCAAATCAACATCAACGGTTGTTTCCTTGAGTGGATCGACTTCAAAAGCAACTTCCGAAAGTACTTCAACATCTAATGTTGCCTCAGCAAGCGAATCAACATCTAAACTGGAATCGATCAGTTTATCGGATTCAAATTCGATGAGCAAATCATTATCAATGGCTGTTTCATTGAGTGAATCGAATTCGAAAGCAGCTTCTGAAAGTACTTCGAGTTCAAATGTCGCGTCAGCAAGCGAATCAACATCTAAACTGGAATCGATCAGTTTATCGGATTCAAATTCGATGAGCAAATCATTATCAATGGCTGTTTCATTGAGTGAATCGAATTCGAAAGCAGCTTCTGAAAGTACTTCGAGTTCAAATGTCGCGTCAGCAAGCGAATCAATATCTAAATTGAAATCGACCAGTTTATCGGATTCAAATTCGATGAGCAAATCAACATCAACGGTTGCTTCCTTGAGTGGATCGAATTCGAAATCAGCTTCTGAAAGTACTTCGAGTTCAAATGTCGCGTCAGTAAGTGGCTCTGTGTCTAAGTCAGAATCAACTAGTGTATCTAGTTCAAATTTGGTAAGTAATTCGATTTCGACTTCTGATTCAATAAGCACCTCAATTTCCAAAATAGTTTCTGATAGTACGTCTGTTTCTAATGCAGGATCATTAAGTAATTCAGCATCAACAGCTGCATCAGTGAGTGGATCCGTGTCAAAATCAGAGTCGACCAGGGGATCTGATTCAAGTTCGATGAGTAAATCATCATCCATGGCTGATTCACTAAGTGCATCAAATTCAAAAGTGGCTTCTGAAAGTACGTCAATCTCGAATGTCGCATCGGCAAGTGAATCCATATCTAAATTAGATTCAATCAGCACATCAGATTTAAGTTCTACAAGTACCTCAGTTTCTAACACTGGATCATTAAGTAAATCAACATCAATGGCTGTTTCATTGAGTGAATCGAATTCGAAAGTAACTTCCGAAAGTACTTCGACATCTAATGTTGCCTCAGCAAGCGAATCAATATCTAAATTGGAATCGACCAGTTTATCGGATTCAAATTCGATGAGCAAATCAACATCAACGGCTGCTTCACTAAGTGGATCGACTTCTAAAGCAGCTTCTGAAAGTACTTCGAGTTCAAATGTCGCATCAGTAAGTGAATCTGTTTTAAAATCAGAATCGATTAGTGTATCCAACTCAAATTCAACAAGCACCTCGTTTTCTATCGTTGCTTCCTTGAGTGGGTCGACTTCGAAAATAACTTCTGAAAGTATTTCAACATCTAATGCTACTTCGGCAAGCGAATCAACATCAACGGTTGCTTCCTTGAGTGGGTCGGCTTCGAAAGCAGCTTCTGAAAGTACTTCAACATCTAATGCTGCTTCGGCAAGCGAATCAACATCTAAACTGGAATCGACCAGTTTATCGGAATCAAATTCGATGAGCAAATCAACATCAACGGTTGCTTCCTTGAGTGGATCGGCTTCGAAAATAACTTCTGAAAGTACTTCAACATCTAATGCTGCTTCGTTAAGCGAATCAACATCTAAACTGGAATCAATCAGTTTATCGGATTCAAATTCAACAAGCACCTCGGTTTCTATCGTTGCTTCCTTGAGTGGGTCGGCTTCGAAAGCAGCTTCTGAAAGTACTTCAACATCTAATGCTGCTTCGGCAAGCGAATCAACATCTAAACTGGAATCGACCAGTTTATCGGAATCAAATTCGATGAGCAAATCAACATCAACGGTTGCTTCCTTGAGTGGATCGGCTTCGAAGGCAGCTTCTGAAAGTACTTCAACATCTAATGCTGCTTCGGCAAGCGAATCAACATCTAAACTAGAATCGATCAGTTTATCGGATTCAAATTCGATGAGCGAATCAACATCAACGGTTGCTTCCTTGAGTGCATCGAATTCAAAAGCAGCTTCCGAAAGTAATTCGACATCTAATGTTGCCTCAGCAAGCGAATCAACATCTAAATTGGAATCGACCAGTTTATTGGAATCAAATTCGATGAGCAAATCAACATCAACGGTTGCTTCCTTGAGTGAATCGACTTCGAAAGCAGCTTCTGAAAGTACTTCAACATCTAATGCTGCATCAGCAAGCGAATCAACATCTAATGTTGCCTCAGCAAGCGAATCAACATCTAAACTGGAATCGATCAGTTTATCGGATTCAAATTCGATGAGTAAATCAACATCAACGGTTGCTTCACTGAGTGGGTCGACTTCGAAAGCAGCTTCTGAAAGTACTTCAACATCTAATGCTGCATCAGCAAGTGAGTCTATATCTGATTTAAATTCGATTAGTACGTCAATTTCTAATGTCGGCTCATTAAGTAAATCAACATCAATAGTTGTTTCACTGAGTGAATCTAACTCGAAAGTGGCTTCTGAAAGTACGTCAAGTTCAAATGTCACATCAGCAAGTGAATCCATATCTAAATCAGATTCAATCAGCACATCATATTTAACTTCGGTAAGTATTTCAGTATCAACTGATGCTTCATTAAGTACTTTGAACTCCAAGTTAATATCTGAGAGCACATCGCTTTCTAACGCTGGATCATTAAGTGCATCAAATTCGAAGGTGGTTTCTGAAAGTACTTCAATTTCTAATGTCGCATCAGCAAGTGATTCAACATCTAAACTGGAATCAGATAGTATATCTGGGTCAAAAACAACAAGTTTATCAGGTTCAACATCTGATTCAGTAAGTGTCTTGAATTCCAAGTCGACATCAGAGAGTACTTCTAGTTCTAGTGCTGGGTCATTAAGTAAATCAGTTTCTATAGTTTCCTCTTTGAGTGGATCTAATTCAAAAGTAGATTCCGAAAGCGCTTCAAGTTCGAATGCTGCATCAACGAGTGAATCCATGTCTAAGTTAGGGTCAATTAGTGTATCGGATTTAAATTCAACAAACATTTCAATTTCAAAATCTGCATCGACAAGTGACTCAATTTCTAAAACGATTTCTGAAAGTACATCAATTTCGGATTCTACGTCAGCAAGTAATTCATCATTTGCGTCAGAATCAACTAGTGCATCGGATTCAAGTTCTGCAAGCACCTCAAATTCCAAATTGATATCTGAAAGTATTTCGATTTCTAACGTTGATTCATTAAGTGAATCTATTTCCAAAGTTACTTCTGAAAGTACTTCAATTTCAAATGCTTCATCAGCAAGTGAGTTCACATCTAAATCAGGGTCAATCAGTTTATCGGGCTCAAATTCGATGAGTAAATCTGGATCATTAAGTAATTCAGTATCAACTTCTACTTCAGTAATTGAGTCAATTTCTAAAGTAAGTTCCGAAAGTACTTCAAGTTCGAGTTCCGCATCAATAAGTGGATCTACATCTAAACTGGAATCAGATAGTGTATCAGATTCAAACTCAGCAAGCATCTCAGCTTCGACTTCTGATTCAGTAAGTATTTTAATTTCCAAGTCAATATCAGAAAGTGCGTCGGGATCTAGTTCCAGGTCATTAAGTAAATCAGTTTCAATGGTTAGTTCGCAAAGTACTTCGAATTCGAAAGTAATTTCAGATGCTACTTCATTAAGTGCTTCATCCTCAGAGTCAGGATCAACTAGTGCATCTGATTTAAATTCATTAAGTGCTTCAGTTTCTAACGCTAGATCATTAAGTTCATCAACGTCAATGGCTGCCTCACTGAGTGAATCGAATTCGAAAGTGGATTCTGAGAGTACTTCAATTTTAAGCTCTAATTCGGTAAGCATCTCAATTTCGACAGTTAAGTCATTGAGCACATCAAGCTCCAATGCTAAATCAATGAGTGAGTCAGTATCTAAGTTAGTGTCAACAAGTTCATCAAACTTAAGTTCGTCAAGCATTTCTGCTTCATTAAGTGGTGTTAATTCAAAAATAACTTCTGAAAGCGCATCTAATTCTAGTGTTGCATCAGCAAGCAATTCATCATCCGCGTCAGAGTTAACCAGTTTATTGGGTTCAAATTCGGTAAGTGAATCCGCATCTAAACTGAATTCAATTAGCGCATCAGGATCAACTTCAGCAAGTACTTTAGCTTCGATATCTGATTCATTAAGTACTTTGGATTCAAATGTTGCTTCTGAAAGTACATCCAGTTCTAAGGGTTCATTAGTAAGTGAGTTATCATCTAAGCTGGGGTCAATCAGTGAATCAATCTCAAACTCATTCAGCGCCTTAAACTCTGATGCCTCGTCAGTAAGTGGATCGACGTCTAAGGTTGCTTCAAACAGTGGATCGGAATCAAACTCTAGTAGCATTCAGGTTTCAACAGACGATTCACTAAGTGCTTCAAATTCAAGAGTAGTTTCCGAAAGTACCTCAAGCTCTTCAAGTAAATTATTTTCAACGATTGATTCACTAAGTTTATCTAACTCAATGTCCGATTCTGAAAGTATTTCGGTTTCAATTGTTGATTCAATTTCTGGAAATAATTTGTTATCAGAAAATTCGCAAATGACTGCGATTAGTTCTCGAAATAGAGAGGCCAGAAGTTATCAAGGAACTAGTTTGAGATCTGGAGCATCCGAGTCAAATCAATTAGCTTTAAGCCACAATAATCAATCTATGATTAATGCAGGGAACCAGACTAATTCCGGAATTAACCAACAGCAAACTAATCAGACTCCGGTTAACTTGTCCCAGATTCAGCAATTGTTTGCTAATAATAGTGCTTCTGATTCATCAACAACGCCAACGAGACGGATTTCCAGATCAAGTAGTGTTCAAAAGAAAGTAGGACAACAGTCTGAAATAGGTTCTTCAGAGCAGCGTAATCATTCTGCAGTATCAGCAAAACACACTAAGCAATCCGTGCACAATCAAAAAGGATTCGTGGAAAAAGCCGCAGAATTCGGTGCCTTGGGAACCATAGGATTATTATTACTTTTAGGTAGAAGTAGAAAAAATAAAGGCAATAGAAAAAAATAAACTTCTTACTAATTAAAAAGGCTTCGTGATTAAATTATCACGAAGCCTTTTGTTGTTGCCTAATGGGTAATTCCATTATTAAGCATTAACTGTTTGTAAATTTCAATGAAGTTAAAGTACATGTCTTTAGTAATGTATTCATTGGTACAGTGTAAAGATTGATTTCCTGGTCCAAAAATCATAAACGGAAAATCTTTTTGTTTTTTAACTAGTAGTTTAGCTGCATCTGTCGTATAAGCTGCTCCAAACGTTTTGATTGGTTTTCCGGTAACCTGTTTTCCTACGACTTTTCCCCGTTCGATTAATTGGGTTTCTTTCACACCATCGACAGGAGGTAAATCCATGAGGACTTTAATGTCAAAGCGATATTTAGCATCCTTTTGCTGCAATTCATTAACTGCTGATTTAATTAATTTTAAAACTGCATCGTTATCAAAATTTTCGATTGTCCGAGCGTTTAAAGAAACGGTTGCAGTTCCAGGGATGGAATTAACCTGGGAGCCGGAGTTAAAAACAGTAAAATTAAATAGAAATGCTCCAGTAGCATCGTCTGACTCCGTAACCTGATGTAAGCGGTGATCAATGATTTCAACGAGGTCAAGTAAATTTTGGAGGGCATTGTTACCCAATTGGGGCATTGAGCTATGGGCATCGGTTCCCTTAGAATCAATTTGGATGTCAAGGGAACCTTTGTGTGCATAACAAATTTCATAGCCAGTTGGTTCCCCAATGATTAATGCATCAACATCATCCATATAGCCCATGGTAGTTAACTGCTCGGCACCGTATTCACCGACTTCCTCACCAACTGTTAATAAAAAGCGCACGGTCCCAGTTAATGGAGTTTTAGTTGCTTGTAATTCAAGCATGGCAATTACCATTGCTGCTAATCCGCTTTTCATATCGCAAGCACCACGTCCGTACAACTCATTATTTTTTTCAGTGAGAACAAATGGGTCTGTATTCCACTCATCATTAACAGCCACCACGTCAGCATGTCCGTTAAAGACCGTAACCGGGTGCCCACTACCAATTTCTGCAACTAGGTTGGATCGGTTGGGGGCATACGAAATCAACTTATTTGCAATTCCATGTTCAGTAAACACGGATGCTAGGTATTGCGCTACCTGCTCTTCATAGTTATTAATGGAACGAATGGCAACTAAATCAGAGAGTAGTTTGATTTTTTCAGTAGGATTCATTGCGTTCGTCCTTTCTTTTTCTACTAGAATAACCGAAACTTAGCAAAAGTCAATTTAACGGGAAATAAAAGCGTCTTTTTGGTGATTGGCGACTGAATTAGGTAGAATAAAAGCAAAAGAAGAGCTGGAGGCAAAAACACATGCATCAAAAAATTTTGGTAGTGGAAACAAACGTCGCAAATTTTGCGGGAACTAATCATTTAACTGGATTATGGTTAGGCGAATCAGCCGAATTTGTAACGGTGATGGAACACGCTGGATTTACAATTGATTACGTCAGTCCAAATGGTGGATATGTTCCACTTGATCCGCGGAGTATGAAAGATTCATATGTTAATGATGAAACGTTAAAAACGTACTTAACCAACGATTATCAGAGTCGGGGGTTAGCAGCTACCCTGAGTCCCCAACAAGTTAATCCTGCTGATTATGAAGCAATTTATTTTACGGGTGGTCATGGGGTTATGTTCGATTTCTTCAATAATCAACCTTTACAAAAGCTTGCCTTATCAATTTATGAGCAGAATGGTTATCTTTGTTCCGTCTGTCATGGGATTGCCGGCTTATTGAACGTTAAGTTAGCCAATGGGAACTATCTAATTACGGGCAAAAAGATTACAGGTTTTACCACTAGTGAAGAACTATTAAGTGGTAATTCCAAACGAGTTCCGTTTCTAAATGAAAAGGTGGCCACTAGCCACGGGGCTGATTTTCAGAAGGGGATGCCTTTTAAAAGTTTTGTGGTTCAGGATGGGCATTTAATTACCGGTCAAAACCCAGCTTCTCCCAAAGAAGTGGCAGAAAAATTAGTGGCAAATTTAAAGAATAAGAAAGACTGATTTTTAGATTTAGGAATGTATCAAATAAAGGAATCCGAACGTTATGTTGTGCGGATTCCTTTTTTATTTAAATTTAGATTGACTTCCAATGCAAATAAGCTATACTAACGGACATTAACTAATGATTAGTTTTAACTTTTAGTCAATTGACGGGATCTTAATTATTATTTGGTAAGCATAAATTAATATTGGAGTTCACATGACAACTGAGATTAAACATTTAACGAATAGCAAACAGACGGTCCGAAATTTACACCAAATGATTGTGAAAACCTTTTGGGATACATATCGGGGTACCTCTGCTGACCATAACATTGCGGATTATTTGGAGCAAAATTACTCTTTGGAGCAGGTTAAAAAGCAGCTGCAACAACCCAATTGTGCCTTTTACTTTATTTTGGTGAATGGTAGAATTGGGGGTTATATGAAGCTAAATTTTGATGAAGCGCAAACCGAAAATTATCATGGGAAGTCACTGGAAGTTGAAAAACTCTACGTTCTGCCCGCTTTTAAACGGCAGGGGTTAGGGACGAAACTTTTGGCCTTTGCTGAAGAGACCGCAGTCAAACGGGATGAAGATTATATGTGGTTAGGGGTATGGAGTGAAAATGAAAAGGCTAAGGCTTTTTACCAAGAAATCGGCTTTCATCAAGAAACTACCCATACCTTTGAACTTGGTGATGATCCGCAAACCGATTTAGTCTTCGTTAAAAAATTAAAATAAGTTGTAAAGTTAGGTGGATAAAAATGGAACAACAGGAAAAACTAGCAGTCTTACGGCAGTTAGTTGGGGTTAAAACAATTGATGGCAACGAACTCGCGGCCGCTGAGTACATTCAGGATTTACTGGCAGAACACGGAATTAAAAGTGAAATCCATAATTTAGGCCACCAACAGGCGAACTTAATTGCAGAAATTGGCACGGGCCAAAAGCCTGTTTTTACCGTTAGTGGACACTTAGATACGGTAGCCGTTGATGAAGATGATTGGGACACGGATCCGTTTGAACTGGTGCAAAAAGATGGTCAGTTTTACGGAAGTGGAGTAACTGACATGAAGGGCGGTGTGGCTGCTTTAGTAATTGCCATGATTGAACTCCACGACCGCCAGGTGCCTTTAAACGGAACCCTCCGCCTCGTTTTAACTGCTGGAGAAGAAAGTGATATGCGGGGTTCCCGTGCCTTGCACGCGGAAGGAGTAATGCAGGACTCTGATACGCTGCTAATTGCAGAACCAACGGGTTATCGAACGGTGTATGCGAACAAGGGGGAAGTGGATTTTATCGTCACTGCCGTCGGAAAAGCAGCGCACAGTTCGCGACCCAACTTTGGAATTAACGCCATTCAAAATTTGATGGACTTTTTAGAAGCGGTTAAGACCAAGATTGAACAAAAAGCGGAACAACGTCCTGATTCCGTGTTAGGAAAGACCACGTTTACGGTTGATATCTTTAAAGGTGGGATTCAAATTAATGCCATTCCTGCTAAGGCAGAAGCGCAAATTAATACTCGAATTGTCCCGGAGTATAATAATGAAGCCGTGATTGCGGATTTTAACGAAACGTTAGATGAATTTAACGCAACCCACGAAGGGGAAATTCAGGTTAAGTTGCTGATGAACATTCCGCCGGTGGTTGCTAAATCAGACTCCCGCTTAATCCAGGAAATTGTAAAGATTGCCACGCCGTACATGCAGTCGATGCACTATTCTGCAGAGGAACAGCAACAAGGAGCCGAAATGTTGGAAAAGCAGGGATTCAATCCCTTTGCGACTGACAAGCTGGCTGTGTTGAGTGCAGCTGGTGGTACCGATGCTTCGGAATTACTTCGGGACAAACTGGAAGGTGCTAATTACGCTGTCTTTGGCCCCGGAAATCCACTAAAAATGCACCAAACTAACGAAGCGGCCTCGGAACAAATGTGGTTCGATTTCATTGAAATTTACGAAAAATTATTTGCAGAGTACTTAAAGTAAACATTTCGCTTAATTGAAGGGTAAAATGGTCTTTAATTTTAATTAAAGGCTTTTTTGTTGTCATGATAACAAGGATTAATCTAGAGAAAGGAAGATGACCAATGAGAATTGGAATTACAGCTAATGTGAACCTTGGGGAACCCAACCTCTACTGCCAACCATTGGCCAATTGCTTGCCGAAAACGTTTATTGACGTGGTGACTAAGCATCAGCATATTCCGGTGATTTTACCGGTGGTTAAACCGGAATTAGCCCCAGAACTAGTTGAGATGGTGGATGCAGTGATTATTCCTGGTGGTCAGGACATTGATCCGGAGTTTTTTAATGAAAGCCCGCAGGAAGAAACCACTGCTAGCTATGAACCACACGATGAATTTGAATTTGCAGTCGCTAAAGCAGCATTAGATCAACACAAACCGGTGTTAGGGATTTGCCGTGGCTATCAACTGTTAAACGTGGCGTTTGGGGGAAGTTTGTATCAGGATTTGCCGACCGAATTTCCGGGTCACCCGCAGATTCACGAGCAACGGGGGAAATTAGCGAAAGCAGAGGTACATGAGGTCAAAGTAGAACCAGGTACCCAGCTTTCACAAGCGTTAGGAACCCAAACCGGGGTGAACTCACGGCATCATCAGGGCTTAAATCGAATTGCCCCCAACCTTCATGTGGTAGCGGAAGCCGCCGATGGAGTACCGGAAGCAGTGGAAGATGATTCGGGATTGCTGTTGGGTGTCCAGTGGCATCCTGAAGATTTATGGCAAACGGATGTGAGTCAGGAACAATTATTCACTACTTTTTTCCAACGGGCGGATTTGTGAAGTTATGTAATTAAAGCATAGCAAAAAGCACCTTCAATCATTTTTTGTTTGAAGTTGCTTTTTAGTTTGTGAAGTTTACATTAATATTGTGAAAACAAATTAGATGAATTATAATGGTTTTAGGTTAAGAAAACGGTTACAAGTTAACTGTACATAGAAAGAAGATTGAGGACAATGACAGTAATTAATGACTTAGAAAACATCGTTGGCAATCGTTATGTGATTACTTCAAAAGAAAAATCACTGCAGTATCGGGAAGGGTATCGTTCTGGTCGTGGAGACGCGTTAGCCGTGGTTCGTCCGGGTTCATTGTTAGAACTCTGGAAGATTTTGCAAGTGGTCCAAAAAAACGACTTGATTGTAATCATGCAGGCCGCTAACACCGGTTTAACAGAGGGTTCCGTACCTACCGATGGTGGATACGACCGCGACGTGCTAGTGATTAACGTGATGCGAATTAAAGGCATGCAGCTGATTGATGATAACAAGCAGGTGATTGCCTTTCCGGGGACCACGTTGCATAAATTAGAAACGAACCTGGACAAAGTTCATCGTGATCCGCACTCTGTGATTGGGTCTTCTAACATTGGGGCCACGGTCATTGGCGGGATTAACAACAACTCCGGTGGGGCCTTGATTCAACGGGGACCAGCTTATACCGAGCTAGCTTTGTACGCACAAATTACCGCTGACGGGCAACTCAAGTTAGTTAATCACCTCGGCATTGAGCTCGGAAGCACGCCGGAAGAAATTTTAACGAACCTTGAAAACCACAATTACTCTGCTAAGGATGTTCAATATGATCCAGACCGCGTGGGGCACAACCGGAACTACGAGGAACGGGTGCGCAACGTCACTTCTGAACAACCGACCCGTTACAACGCTGATCCACAAGAACTCTACGAAGTTTCTGGTTCAGCCGGTAAGTTAGTTGCTTTTGCCGTTCGGTTGGATACGTATCCGAAGCCCAAGGAAACCAAGGTCTTTTACATTGGAACTAACGATCCAGACGTCTTAGAAAAATTAAGACGGCACATCCTGACGAAGTTCAAGCACCTGCCAATTTCTGGGGAATATATGCACAAGGATGCTTATGACCTGGCAAAGAAGTATGGAAAAGACTCCCTAATGGTGATTGAATACCTGGGAACTAATCCGTTGCCGTTCCTGTTTAGTTTCCGGGCCGCTACCGAACGGAAATTACGGCACATTCCCACGTTCAAACCAGACTTTATTGACCGGACCTTGCAAAAGTCCAGCGTACTCTTCCCGAACCAATTGCCGAAACGAATGGAAGAGTTCCGGAACAAGTATGACCACTATCTGCAACTGAAGGTAGCAGACGATGGGATTACCGAAGCAAAACAGTACCTTGATGAGTTCTTTAAGGACAACGAAGGTGGCTACTTTGAATGTACGCCACACGAAGCTAATGTGGCAGCTATTCACCGGTACGTGGCGGCTTCTGTGCCAATTCGGTACCAAGAAACCCATCAAAAGCAAGGGAACCAAATCTTACCGTTGGACGTGGCTTTACCACGCAACGAAGAAAAATGGTTTGAAACCTTACCAAAGGAAATTGATGAACAGATTCAGTACAAGATGTATTACGGTCACTTTTTAGATCACGTGATGCATCAGGATTACATTTTGAAACCAGGCGTGGATGCTCACGAACTGAAAAAGGAAATGTTAAAATTATTTGACGCGCGGGGAGCCATTTACCCAGCTGAACACAACGTGGGGCACTTGTACCACGCTCCGGAAGCATTGGTACATCACTACCGGGAAAATGATCCGACGAATACGTTTAACCCAGGAATTGGTTTAACTTCAAAGAAGAAAAACTGGCAATAAATTTCTCTAAGTTTAATCACAATTAAGCGATACCCCTTAAATTAAATCTTTAATTTAGGGGGTATTTTTATGATTATAATTCTTGTACATATAAGTGAGCACACTATAAATTGCTTTTTTATTGACGCTGTAAGCACATCTTTTTGTGGATGGAATTCAGTATGATAAGGTAATACAGCATACAAAAAATAAGTAAGGGGTAATTAATTATGAAAATTCAACTCGCAATTGATCTAGAAGATGTGGACGGCGCTATTCAATTAATCGACAAAACGAAGGATGGTATCGATATTTTTGAATACGGAACTCCATTGGTAATTAACTTTGGTTTGGAAGGGTTAGCTAAGATTAGAAAGCAATTTCCAGACATCACTTTGTTGGCCGACTTAAAGATTATGGACGTGGCTTCCTACGAAGTGGACCAAGCCTTTAAGTACGGTGCTGACATCACTACTATTTTAGGGGTAGCTGAAGATCAATCCATTAAGGATGCCGTTAAGGCCGCTCACGATGCTGGCAAGGAAATCCTGGTGGACATGATTGGGGTGACTGATGTGGCTAAACGGGCTCGTGAAATTGATGCCATGGGAGCCGACTACATTGGAACTCACACTGGTTATGATTTACAAGCCAAGGGTGAAACGCCATTCGCTACTTTTGCTAAGATTAAGGAAAACGTTACGCACACTAAGACGGCGATTGCTGGGGGCATTAAGCTCGATAACGTGGATGAAGTTAAGGCTGCTGATCCGGACCTCTTGATTGTCGGTGGTGGAATTGCCACAACGGATGATCCTGCCAGGACTGCTGCTGAATTCAAAGCTAAATTAAAGTAGGCGCAGACTGATGTGGCAAACGATTCTGGCAGAATTAGGCCGACAAGACGTGACAACCACTAAGGCAGAGTTGGAACGGCTACAACAAGCACCACGTATCTTTGTCTACGGTGGTGGTCGTTCTGGTCTTGCCTTGCGGGGCCTGGCAATGCGCCTGATGCAGTTAGGCAAAACTGCCTACGTAGTGGGTGAAACCACGACCCCGGCAATTCAAGCTGGTGATTTGTTGCTGGTTGCTTCGGCGTCGGGAACCACGACGGGGACGGTCAATATTGCTAAAGCCGCGCGGCAAGCGGATGCTGACGGGTGGTTGTTGACTACTATTGATGAATCACCGTTGGCAGACTTAGCTCAGCAGGTGACATTGTTGCCCGGAAAGAGCAAAGACTTAGTGGGCGAAGAACAGGCTTCTGTTCAACCGATGGGGAGTTTGTTCGAACAATCCGTGTGGTTGTTTGGGGATGCGCTAACGCTGGCTTACATGCAGTTTGCCGAAGTTAGTGAAGCGGACATGCGCAAGCGGCACTCTAATTTAGAATAAATGAGATGAAGCGGGACTGACTGATGGGTTGGTCCTGTTTTTTTGTGAAGAGATTTAGCTGGTTCAATGCGCACTTTGTATGTATAATTTGATTTACATAAATCATGATGCATTAATTCAAATTAATAAATGACGTAAAACTGGAGTCAATAGTATGGCAGAAAAAATTTTGGTTTACCCAGTGATTTTGAAACAAGAAGCACATGATGTTTTTGTGACCATTCCAGACATTGATGGTGGTTATACGCAAGGTGACAACGTTGAGGATGCAATTCGAATGGCTCAGGATGCAATGGGAAATTTGTTAGAAGATGTGGATGGAAAGGATTATCCGCAAGCATCAAATCCCAATGATTTAAATTTACAAGATGATGAAAATTTAGTTTACGTTGCGATCAACATTGATGATTTTAAAAGACGGTATTCCAAAACGGTCCGGACGAACGTGACCATTCCTAAGGCGTTAAAGGAAAAGGCCAAACGGGAACACATTAATCTTTCACGGGTCTTAACGGATGCTTTGTATGAAGTAGTGAAATAATTGTGATTAAATGCAAAAGGAACTCCCTCAATGATTGGGGAGTTCCTTTTTTGTATTTTTACGTATTTAAATCGTGCTTAATTTTTATAAGATACTTTAAATAAAATTATTTTTTCAATCTATTAGTTATAGGTTATAATTAAGTCAGGATAAGTGATAGCGCTTACACCAATTTGAATATTGATTAGCTGGAGGTTGATTTTCATGGCAAACCGAATGAAAGATAAAGTAGCAATTATTACTGGTGGTAGTAAAGGGATTGGTTATGCAGTCGCAGAACAATTTGTGGAAGAGGGCGCTAAAGTTACCATTACCTGTCGAAAAGACGATGAAGGGCAAGCAGCGGTTGAAAAACTTAATGCGAAGATAGCTGGTTCCGCTAAGTACCTCAAACAAGATGTTTCTAATTCTAAACAGTGGAACGAAATCTTTGAGGAAACAGAAAAGGACTTTGGACCGGTAACAACCTTGGTTAATAATGCTGGGATTGGATTAGGTAAGACTATTGCTGATACGACTGATGAAGAATGGAACCAGGTTCTTGCAATTGATTTGAATGGAGTTTTCTATGGCCTTCGAGAAGCAATTAACCAAATGAGAAAACATTCTATTGCGGGATCGATTATTAACATGTCTTCCATTGAAGGAATTGTCGGAGATCCGATTTTAGGGGCTTATAATGCTTCTAAAGGGGCAGTTAAAATGATGACTAAGTCGGCCGCTTTAGATTGTGCTTTAAAAGATGATGGAATTCGAGTTAACTCTGTTCATCCTGGCTACATTAAGACTCCTATGATTTCAGCTGATTTGGAAAAAGCGATGTCACAAAGAACCAAGACGCCAATGGGACACCTTGGAGCACCAGAAGATATCGCATATGCCTGCGTTTACCTTGCTTCAGATGAATCGAAGTTTACCACTGGAACTGAATTAGTTGTTGATGGTGGTTACACGGCTCAATAATTTGTAACATAAAAAGCGCGCTTCAGATTGTGAAGTGCGCTTTTTGAATTTCTAAGTTCATTGTCAATCGTTATTCAACTGATTCGTGGATTAAGATATTTTTGATTTCATTATCAACGATTTCAAGGGAAATTAGATTGATATCTTCTAGGTCTAAAACCACTTGCCAGAACTCATTGAAGGATAACCCGGTTAGTTGGCGAATGGGTTTAATTCTTGAATTTGAAGTGGGACGTTCGGCGGGAGCAACTGCTCTAATTGCATTTAATACCTTTTCTGAATTCATAGCTCACGCCTCCTTAGGGTACAGTCTAACTAAAAAGGAATCGTTTGTAAAAGCACTATGGTTAGAAGCAAAATAATGGGAAGACCCCAAACGTAGTAGATGAACAAATAAACTACAATTCCATTTGAATCTTTTCAGGTTACCTGGGAAGGATTTTTTGAACTAATTGGGGTGAGTACAGTAATTTTGTTGTTGATTTGGTGGTTCCGATAAGTATTTATTTTCAAAAAGAGAATGAAAAAATATTAGTTTTTAAATAAAAGTAGCTGGAATCTGAAATAAGTTCAGATCCCAGCTACTTTATTATGTACACAGGGAATCCAATCTTTTTGTGAAAAATGATTTTGGTTAAATGCTTGCTTAATTTGATTCAAACTCTAGTTGTTTTATTGAATAAATTATCCAGATATTATTTTCTAAGCACGAATTGGGAAAGCTGGTTTGTAATGATAGAATGAACATAGCAAACAAATGAGGAGTTTAATAATGGAAACTAGGGTAAAGAAACAGTACCGAAAAAATGTAAAAAAATTACTATTAGGATTGTTAATTGTTATTCCGGTTGCTTTTTTAGTGGGCTATGAGATTGCACAAGCGGGTTATCATAATGATCGTAAATCGGTAAAATCAGCGCCTAGCAAGCAGGATAAGCGACACGTTCCAGCTAAGGTTAAAGCTCGTAGTCAAGAAACCAATGAAGGAGTTCCGACAACGAGGGGACAACAAGAGCAGAGAAGTGGGAATAGTACTGCTGGTGAAAGTATCCCAACTAAGCACGCACAAACTCGCCAGCAATCGGTTAATCAGAGTACTACAACTAATAACGACGTCGATACAACCGATCCCTTAAGTGGACCTGGAGCCGGATGTGCACTTGCCAATCGTTACCAGACGGATTCAGAAACCGGAAAAATCGTTGATGTTTCTACTGGCAAAGAAGCAACTGAAGCCGAAAGAAATGAATTTATGCAGAATCAGGAAGAACAACGGGATTATTTAAGGCGTGCAAATGAAAAAATTAACCAAATGAATCAAACAGATAATTCAAATTCAAGCGACGAACATTAAAATTGATGATTGGGGAAACCGAAGGAATGGAACAACGGGTTAATTTATATCACAAGGGGAAGAAAAGCAAAATCATGATTATTGGTGTGCTGGGATTGATTTTGTTAGTTATTTTGGGAAGCTATGTGTTAGCACGCCCAGAGCATAAAACAGCTGTCGAGCAACCGCGGAAGCATAAAAGTGCTAAGGACAAAAAAGCTTCGGTTCAACCAATTAAAAAGCAGAAGGTTATGGAACAAGTTAGTCCACGTACTTCTAATGTTGCTACTGGGACGCAATCACAATCTGCTAATGATGATAGTTCAACGGATCAAGAAAAGATAGCTCAGCAATACGAATATAATCGTGAAAAATTTCGGAAACAGGACATTGATGCTCAGAATGCCATCCATGCGTTAGTAACGAATCCTGATGGAACCAGAAGTTATGTGACAAAAGCTCAGGCCGAACAAGAGGGAACGCTGACTACGTTGTGGGATATGGGACCAGATGGTGTTGCCGTTCCGGTCTATGATTCTAAGGAAATGACGAACCAAAGTAACGATGGAAGTGCTAATAATGAACCTCAGAATAATTCAGATGGGAATGGAGCTGATGACGACAATTATGAGGTAAATTCTGGGGACGATGAAAATACAGTGATTGTAAAAAATAATAAGACTGGAGAAACGATTCAGAAGAAGTCTGTTGGAAACCCTGATTGGGATTATGCTCATGATCGACCGATTACATATTAGATGATTAAAGTATAATTATTAATTATCATTATCTAGAAATCCATCGATTATTTCTTTTATTGATTCTGACACTTCATTATATCTATTATTTATTTCTGAATCATTTGAATCTTTAGGAATAGTTTGAAATAGATCAAGTGCTTCATTTAATTTGTATAGAAATTTATCATACTTTGGAAAGTTTTTATTCATGGTTTTATATTTTTTAATATTAGCCAAACCATTAGCAAAACTTAATACAGAATTAAACATTTTGTTTTTATAAATTTCGTTATTGTTTTCAGATTCAATATTTTTTAAGACTCTTATAACATTTAGAATATCATTAGAAATAGTAAATGGGTCGGATGAGCTAGTAACATTTTCAACATTTGAAGATACTATTTCTAATGATGTCATAAAGTAATCATTTTTTTGTTCTGATAGTGCATTATTAAAGCTATGTTGTTGTTTTCGTAAAGATTCATCAAAGCTTTTTTGTTGATCATCTAAAGCTTTATTTGCCTCATCAATAAAGTCGTTTAATTCTTCTATTTTTTTATTGATATCTTCAATCCCAAAATCTTTTCTAATCTGATCTATTTGGTTTTGTGATAATTTTAATTGCTGGTATGAATAAAATCCTATAAATGCAATCGAGATAGTCATAATGCTGAATAACCATGTTATAGCTGTTGAAAATCTAGAATCCATTGTACTTATTTCAGACATTAGATGACCTACTAATTCGGAAGAAGTGAGATTTTTATATTTATCATAAGATCCATTTGCAGTAATATAACTGAATAGAGAAAAAAAGAAAATTGATATAAATAATGACCATCCTACTAAGTAGGTTTTCTTTAAAATTTTTAATGATTTTTTCAAAAATGTTTCTTTATTTGAATTTCCTTTGTTGATTTCCATAAGTAGTTCTCCTAAATAAAATATTAAAAAAGCCTGACAAAAATTAATCTGTCAGACTTTCAATGGAGTCGGCGGGATTTGAACCCGCGTCCGAATATGCCGCCACTCGAACGTCTACACTCGTAGGTCAATTATTTAAATTTCACTTTCCATCACGCCATTAATCAAGGCTAATATGGAAAGCTAACCTGATTAAGCTCTTCTTCCTGCCCCAGGTGGAGACAGAGAAGCGTCAGTCCACTAAATTTAGGACCCAGGATTAACTCATGGACGAAGTTAGCTGGATCTACGTCAGCTGGTGTTTAGGCAGCTAAGGCGTAAGAATTGTTATTATTTTTTGCAGTTATAATTTAAACTGAACGATTTGACGCATCGTCGTACGGAGTGCAGTTCAAGTACGGACCATACCCGTCGAATCCATAACGACCCCGATAGATACAACTAGAATTGTACCATATCCATTGGTTAAATTAAATCAAAATGACGCAGACCATTGACAATTCCGTGGTTAGTGTTGGCAGTGGTGACGAATTCTGCATGATCCTTAACGCGTTCACGTCCATTTTCCATCACAACGGGGTGATCAACAAAGTCTAGCATCGGAATGTCGTTGTTTCCGTCCCCAAAGGCATAAGTTGGAATGCCAGTTAAGCCGGTCATTTCCATTAGTTGCTTAATTCCACTGGCCTTAGAAGCTCCGTAGTCAACCACGTCGATACTAAACGGTGAGTTCCGGTAGAAACTTAGACGATCGCCAAATTTTTCCTCGTACACATCATCCAAGTCAGTCGTCGTTACAAACATCATATCAATCGGACGGTCGTACCAGTACTGACGGTCTACTAATTTGGGGAGGGGAGCGTGGACAAAGGCGCAGGCTTTCTTTAGGAGTTCGTCGTGGCGAGAAGCTCCCTTACCTTCTTGGTCCAGGACGGTGATGGAGTTGCCGTGTTGTTTGGCAAAGTCATCGAGTTCGTCGATTGTGTGAGGGTCAATCCGGCGTTCAAAGAGTTCCTTCCCTTTGTAAATTCCGTGGTCACCATTTGAAGTAACCGCCGTGTCAATTTTAGTTTTTTTCAGGGTTTCTGGAATTTCGTAGAGGGTCCGTCCGGTGGCAATGACCGGCAAGCCACCATTCTCCCGGATTTGATCCATGGCTTCTGCAACTTCGTCCGTCACCTGAGAGTTTTTATCAAAGAGGGTACTATCGAGATCAAAGAAAACTAAATATTTATACATAAATGGGACTCCTTTCAAAACAAGTTTTTATTATAACATTCAATGGCTACTAATTGGGAATGATTCAAGTTACAATAATAACAACTACATTACAGAAAAACGAGGGATTCAGATGCGAGCAATTGAAATTACAGGCGCCGCTGCCAGCAAAATTGAAGGTGGCTATCCTAAATTAAGTTTAAAGGATTTGGAACAACCAGTTGATGCGACGGACAACGGTGAATTTGTTGCGCTACAAAAGAGCGGACACTTTGTTGCTAGTGCTTACCTAGCTCAAGAAGGCAATGGGATTGGCTGGATTTTGAGTCGGAAAGAAAATCAAGCCATTAACGCGGCCTTTTTTGAACAACTTTTCCGTAAGGCATTTCAACTCCGCGCTCCGTTAGTGGGTCAACGGGTAACGGCTTACCGATTATTTAACGGCATGGGGGATGGCTTAGGTGGCTTAGCAATTGATAACTTTGACGGACAGATCTTATTAACCTGGGAAAATGCTGGCCTTTACCACCAACGAGCTTTCATCATGGATGCCCTGAACCAGGTTCTAGACGAATACAAGGGTGTGTACGAGTTAAAACGGTACCAAGCTCAAGCAACCATTACGCCCGTAACTGATTTAGCCGCTTTTCCCCAGCAACAACAAGTGGTGACGGAAAACGGGATTAATTATGAAATTCAACTGGCCGGGGGAATGAGACCGGGATTGGATCTGGCCTACCGGGAAGTTCGGCACCAACTCAAGAACAACTCACATGCTAAGTTGGCATTGCACCTGTTGTTTGACCAAACCGGCTTTGTAACGGCTTCCATTATTGGTGGAGCGGTGCAAAGTGAAGCTGTGGATCAAAAGAATAGCGCTAAGACAAACCTGGTGGCAGAACTGAGTGCTAACAAAATTACTCAAAAGATGCCGAAAGTTCGGACCATGGATTTATTAGGTTATTTGGATTATGCCACTAAGCACGAGTTGAAATTTGACGTGATTACGATTAACTTACCCGCCTTTCTGCGTTCCAAAAAGGGGAATTTCAACATCCGCAAAGACTTGAATACTTTGTTGCAACAAGTTTTTACGTTAGCCACCAAGGAAGCAGATGTTTTCATTACCACTGAAACGCCCGCGGTAACCATTAAGGGCTTGCGTCAAGCTGCACAAACGGCCTTACAACAATTGGGTCAAGCTTTCATCGAAAAGGAAGCCTTTAAGCAACCACTTGATTTCCCATTTAATCCCGAATACCAACGTGAAAGTCCCATTAAAGGACTCTGGTTTAAATTCCAACGGTAATTTATCTTAGCTAGTAAAAGCGAAAATTTAAAAACTTTGTGTAAACGTTTACAAAAGTTATTGCATTCCAATTTTTCCAGCTCTATAATAAAGTTGTAAGATGAATTGCCGTCCAAGGAGGATAAGATTATGTTATATGGAAGTATTGAAGCTGGTGGAACTAAATTTGTGTGTGCGGTTGGTGACGAAAACTTTAACGTGGTTGACCAAACCCAATTTCCGACCACAACTCCTGACGAAACATTAGCGAGAACCGTAAAGTACTTTAAAAAATTTGATCACATTGATGCCTTTGGAATCGCTTCCTTTGGTCCGATTGATATTGACAAGAACTCTGATACCTACGGTTGGATTATTAAAACGCCGAAAAAGGGTTGGAGTAACATTGACTTTTTGGGCAAGATGAAGGAAAGTTTCCACGTTCCAATGTTCTGGACGACGGATGTGAATGGGTCTGCATACGGTGAATACGTAAGCGCTAAGCGCCATGACGAAAACATCAAATCAGTTAGTTACATTACGATCGGAACTGGAATCGGAATGGGTTCGGTAATTAACGGTGATTTCTTAGGGGTTAAAGGAACGCCTGAATTTGGTCACATCAAAGTTAAACGCCATCGTGATGACCTTGATTTCAAGGGAACTTGTCCATGGCATGGTGACTGTCTTGAAGGAGTTGCTTCCGGTCCAACTTTTGAAGCTCGGAACGGGGTAAAAGGTCAAGATACACCAATTTCTGATCCAACTTGGGACATCATTGCTTACTATGCAGCTCAAGCGGTGGTTGATTTAACGGTTACCTTCCGGCCTGATAAGGTTGTGCTAGGTGGAGGTGTCTGCACCCCAGAATTTATTGCTAAAGTTCGGGCTCAGTTTACCTTACTCTTTAACAATTACCTCAGCGTTGGTTCATTAGAAAAATACATTACGGGTCCTGAAATCCAACACAATGGTTCCGCCACATTTGGTGACTTTGTGTTAGCTCAAAAAGCAATTGATGACGAAAAGAAGAATATTGAAGTGGGGGAGTAGCACAGATGGCTTACATTAAATTTGATGATTCGAAAGTTGGTCAATTTGTTCACGAAAACGAGTTACCAGAAATGCAAGCCTTAGTAACCGCTGCCGACCAAGAATTACGGAATGGAACTGGTGCGGGAGCTGACTTCCGGGGCTGGCTGACGTTACCAACTGATTACGATCACGAAGAATTTGCGCGGATTCAAAAAGCCGCTGAAAAAATTAAGCAAGATTCTGACGTGTTGGTCGTAATCGGAATCGGTGGTTCTTACCTGGGAGCTAAGATGGCTGTGGACTTCTTAAACGGAAGTTTCTACAATTCCAAACCTAAGTCAGAACGTCGGGGTGCCCAAGTGGTCTTTACCGGGAACTCATTGAGTGCTTCTTACCTACAGGAACTCCAGGATTTCGTGGGTGATCGCGATTTTTCAATTAACGTGATTTCCAAATCAGGAACAACCACGGAACCTTCGATTGCCTTCCGGATTTTTAAAGAAAAATTGATTAAGAAGTATGGTAAGGAGGAAGCAAACCATCGAATTTACGCTACGACGGATGCTAAAAACGGTGCTTTACGACAAGAAGTGGAAGCGAATGGTTACGAAAGCTTTATTATTCCAGATGACGTGGGTGGTCGGTTCTCCGTCTTAACGCCAGTTGGTTTATTGCCAATTGCTGCTACTGGTGCTGACTTAAACAAATTAATGCACGGTGCTGCTGACGCAGCTCAAAATTATCAAAGCACTGATTTAACCAAGAATGACGCCTATCGGTATGCCGCATTACGGAACATCTTGTACCGAAAAGGTTACGTAACGGAATTAATCGAAAATTACGAACCGAACCTGCGGATGTTAGCCGAATGGTGGAAGCAATTGATGGGTGAATCCGAAGGTAAGGATCAAAAGGGAATTTATCCTTCTTCTGCTAACTTTACGACGGACCTGCACTCGTTAGGGCAATATATTCAAGAAGGATTGCGGAATCTGTTTGAAACGGTTGTCAAAGTTGAAAAGCCACCTTACAACGTTGACATTCCAATGGAAGCAGATAACTTGGATGGATTGAACTACCTGAAGGGTCAATCTTTGAATGAAGTGAATGACAAAGCGTACGAAGGAGTGGTTTTAGCCCACAACGATGGGGGAGTTCCGGTCTTGACGGTCGAAATTCCTGACGAATCTGAATACAGCTTGGGGTACTTAATTTACTTCTTTGAAGTAGCCGTTGGCATTTCTGGTTACTTAAATGGAATTAATCCCTTTAACCAGCCAGGAGTGGAAGCCTACAAACAAAACATGTTTGCTTTGTTAGGTAAACCCGGCTACGAAGAATTAGCTGCTAAACTAAAAAAAGAAACTGATTAATTTAAGTAATAAAAGTGGAGGATGTTTTTGACGCTCTCCACTTTTTTGATGAGAAAAATCTAGGTGGAAGTTACAGCAACCCTAACGTGGAGTTACTTAAGCTTCCCTTAATAATTTCTCAATATATTTCAAAAAGATTACAGTTAGATTAAGAACAAGTTGAAGTGCCCACAAATGATTTTTGCCATGCTAGTATGTGTCTTGTAAGGTAATTAAATTAAAAAGTAAAAAGACAATTTCGAAAAGGAGATTATCGATACAATGAAAAATACTAAAGTTCACTTTAAGATGTACAAAGCAGGAAAGAAATGGTTGTTTGCCGGAATCGCAACTTCAATGATGGCAGGTGCTTTCATGTTTGCTGGTAACAACACTGCTTCTGCTGATGTTTTGTCTACTGGACAACAACACGTTGGAACTTCATACGCATGGGGTGGAACTAACCCTGGTGGCTTTGACTGTTCTGGTTTCACGCAATACGTTTACGGTCAAAACGGGATTAGCTTACCACGGACTGCTGCCGCTCAAGCTGCTGCTTCACAACCAATTAGTGCTTCTGAAGCTCAACCCGGTGATTTAGTATTTTTCAACGACGGTAGTGGAATTTACCACGTTGGTATTTACCAAGGGAACGGCCAAATGTTGGATGCTCAAAACCGTGGTGTAATTAGTGGAGACTCCATTTCTTACTTCCCTGGTCAAGTAACCTATGGTCGAGTTGGTGGTGGTGCTTCCGTTGCTCAAGCTCAACCAAGCCAAGTACAAACGCAAAGCCAATCAGCTGCTACTAACAACAATGGTCAACAAGCACAACCAGCAGCTGATGCGCAAGCACAAACTGCTAACAACGACCAAGCAGCCGCACAGCCAGCAGCTGATGCGCAAGCACAAACTGCTAACAACGATCAAGCAGCTGCACAACCCGCAACTGACACACAAGCACAAACTGCTAACACTGATCAAGTAGCCGCACAACCCGCTACTGATAATACTCAAGCTCAAGCAACTAATGATGACCAAGCAGCCGCACAACCAGTCGCTGAAGCTAAGCCAACTTTAACTGACGCTAAGTTAGTTTCTCAATCATCAAACGAAGGTAAATTTAACCCTGAAACTGGTTACTTCATCAACGGCGACACTCAAATTGCCGTTCGGAAATCAGCTAGCTTGAAAGACAAGATTACTGGTTACCTTCCTGCTGGAGCTAAGATTAGTTACGATGGCTACGTAGTTAAAGATGGTCACGTTTGGGTTGAATACACTGGTTACAACGGTGACAAGTTATACTGCCCAGTTCGCGAAACTCACAAGGTAGCTTGGGGTACGTTCGAATAATTAGATAAACTATTGAAAGGTGCTAACTTCGGTTGGTGCTTTTTTGTTTACCCGCAAACTAAAAAAGGCACCGTGTCGCAATCGACACGGTGCCTTTTAGATCCTAATTAAGCATCATATTCTTGTAAGTGACCCCGGAAATCAGCTAGTTTTTGGTAACCTTTGGCTTCCATGAGGTACGTTAACTCTTGGTTAATGCGGGCAAAGGCATCCAGGCCTTCTTGCATGACCACCGTTCCTAATTCCACGATGTCAGCCCCACAGAGAATCAATTCAAAGACATCGGTTCCCGTGTTGACGCCACCAGTTCCGATGATCTTGATTTCCGGACGCAGACGTTGCCGGAAAGCCCGGACGTTGGCTAATGCTACCGGCTTGATGTATTTGCCCCCGATACCACCAAAACCACCCTTAGGTTTAATCACCACTCGTTCGGTTTCTGGATCAACCACGAGCCCGTTCCCCACACTATTAATGGCGTTGATGTAAGTCAACGGGTATTGGTTTAAAATCTCGGCCATGGCATCGTACTGTTGCAGGTCAAAGTAGGGTGGTAGTTTAACTCCCAGGGGCTTGGTGTAAAAGGCAAATACCCGGTCCAAAATTTCTTTAGTGGCCTCTAGGTCGTACCCAATTTGGGGTTTACCCACTACGTTGGGACATGACAAGTTTAGTTCACATAGTCCGGCAAAATCACTGGCTTGAATTTGTTTAAGCGCGTCAATTTGATCCGCCATCTTGGTTCCAGTTACGGATAAATCAATTGGTTTGTCCGTATCGGTATTAGCGATAAAATCAAGGTAGTACGCTAAACCTTGGTTAGGCAATCCCATCGAGTTGATGCTCCCGAGGTCAGTATCAAAATAACGAGGTTGGGGATTTCCCGCTCGTGGGGCGAGGGTAGCACTCTTGGTGGTTAAACCGCCAGCGGCTGACGCTAACACCGCGTTCATTTCTGTTGCGGTTTCGTCCCACACTCCGGCCGCGTTAATCAACGGGTGCTGAAAGGTTTCATTTCCAATCGTTGCGCTTAAGTCAATTGCAGTCATACTCTTCTCCTTTGCACACTGCTGGAGGGCAGTGCGGTTAACGAAAAACGCAGTTAGTAAGGTCCTGGTTCAGAGAAAAAGACCGCACTAACTGCGTAATTTTACTATCATGCTGAAGATCTCTTGGTCTCTCTGAACCAAATTAAGATTAATTGTATTAATCCTACTGAAGAAGGACGAGCTTGTCAAGCAGCGGAGGATTGACTTTTGCGCTTAAATTCGTTAAAGTAAGCACCAATTAGACAACTCGATAAAGCGGGTGCTTTAATTCAATCCAGAGAGGTTGACAAGTTAGCTGGCGCTGTTTATTTAGGGACATGCTTGGTTAATTTGGGCATGTCCCTTTATTGTTAGCAAGACAAGCATGAGGAGGAACCAATGGTGAATGCAGCTCAACATGATTTGGTCTCAGTTAGTGATTTAAGTGAAGCAGACGTTCTACATAAGATTCGCTTAGCGCAGTTGTTTCAGGCCGGCAAAACGGTTCGGTTACAGCGACCAACGTTTGCGATGAATTTATTTTTTGAAAACAGTACGCGGACTCACACCAGCTTTGAAATGGCCGAACGCAAGCTAGGGATGCAGGTTTTACAATTCGTGGCCGATGGCAGTTCCGTGACTAAGGGCGAAACGCTAGGGGATACCATCAAAACGATTCAGGCGATTGGCGTTGACGTGGCTGTGATTCGGCATCCGGAAAACGAATACTACCAACCATTGTTATCTGATGACTTAGACATTAGCATTGTTAATGGGGGGGATGGGAGTGGGCAACATCCGTCCCAATCTTTACTAGACATGATGACCATTTACCAAGAATTTGGAACGTTCAAAAACTTAAACATCACCATCGTCGGAGACTTGAACCACTCCCGGGTTGCCCGATCCAACATGGCGTTATTAACCCGACTAGGGGCCCACGTCTCGTTTGCTGGACCAGAACAATGGTATAACGCCGAGTTTGAACAATATGGGAACTACACCACGATTGACGAAGCGGCGGAGAATGCCGATGTCATGATGCTCTTGCGGGTGCAAAAGGAACGGTTGGGAACGGAACTGCAGGATTTTGACGAAGCGAGTTACCACCAAAAATTTGGACTCACCAAGGAACGGTATGCTCGGTTAAAGTCGACGGCCATCATCATGCACCCGGCACCCGTGAATCGGGGGATTGAGATTGATTCTAGTTTGGTGGAAAAGCCTCAATCTCGGATTTTTAAACAGATGGAAAACGGGGTTTTCATGCGGATGGCGATTTTAACGGACGTGTTGGTGGCCAAGGGCTTGATCAATCCCGCAGAAATCAAAGGAGAATAAGCGATGACAAAGTTATTAGTGAAAAATGGTCAAGTTTATCAAGACCAACAACTGGTGCCTGGTGATGTTTTAATCAAGGATGGCAAGATTGCAGCCATCGGCGAAAACTTGGATCAACCCGATCAAATGGTGGTGGATGCGACCGGAAAAGCCATTTTACCCGGCTTAGTGGACGTCCACGTTCATTTCAGAGATCCCGGACAAACAGCTAAGGAAACGGTGGCTACGGGAAGCGCAGCCGCTGCGCACGGCGGTTACACGACCGTGTGTGCCATGCCGAACGTAACGCCGGTGCCGAACACGCCGGAACAGTTAAGCCAGATCATTGCTAAAAACCAGCAACAAGCGAAGATTAACGTGTTGCAATATGCGCCCGTGACCGTGGACGAACGGGGCGATGAACTGGTTGATTTTGCTGGCATGAAAGCCGCTGGCGCCATCGGCTTTAGTAATGATGGAATTGGGATTCAAACTGCCAAAACGATGTACGATGCGATGGTAGCAATTGCCCAAACCGGGTTGCCACTCGCTGCTCACGTTGAAGATCACGCTCTAATGAATGGCGGAGTGATGAACGCGGGACAACGCGCTCAAGAGTTGCACTTACCGGGGGCGGTTTCCGTCGCAGAAACGAGCCAATTGGCCCGGGATCTAGAGTTAGCTCGAGTTACTGGTGTGCACTATCACGTTTGTCACGTTTCCACCGCTCGTAGTGTGGAATTAATTCGGCGGGCCAAGGCCGATGGTATTCATGTGACGGCCGAAGTGAGCCCGCACCACTTGTTGCTGGATGACAGCATGATTCAGAACGATAATCCGATGTTTAAGATGAATCCACCCCTGCGGACTAAAGCAGACCGGGAGGCCCTGTTAGCCGGCTTACTGGACGGTACGATTGATATGATTGCGACCGACCATGCCCCGCACACAGTAGCAGACAAGGGCAACAGTTTTAAGGATAGTGCCTTTGGAATCACGGGATTGGAAACGGCCTTTCCGCTGTTGTTCACGCAGCTGGTAGAGCCAGGAACGGTTTCTCTGGAACAATTGCTGAACTGGATGAGTTTTAATCCCGCCCGGATTTTTGCGATTCCGAATCCGACGGACATTAAGGTCGGAAGTGCGGGCAACATTTCCATCTGGGACTTAGAGGTTGACCGGCAGATTACTGAAGCTGAGTTGCAATCAAAGGGGAAAAATACTCCGTTTATCGGCACTCCGGTCGTTGCTGAACACTTTAAGACGATTTGTAACGGCGAACTAGTTGATTAAAAAATAATGGTAAAAACCAGAGCGTGCTCTGGTTTTTAGTTTGGTCATTTTGACAGCTGACAGAGATTCCCGTAAGATAGATAAGGGCAACAAATGTTCGGATTTAAAGGAGAAAAATGATGAAAAAAATCATGCATTGGCTGGTGGGGCTGGTCGCCGGCATCACCCTGAGTTTAGGGGCGGGAGCAACCATTAGCCACGCCCAAACGGCGGTAACCACGGCCCCACAAACGACGGCGCGCTACCAACAATTACAACAAACTAACTATCAATCTGGCTCCGCGGCCTATGACGTCTTGAACAACGATCAACCGGACACCATTGCTCCGGTTGATTATGCAGTCAGCCACATTGATTTTTCTAATTTAGATCAGTTAAACCGGGTGGGAACCGCTACGGCCTATCTAACCAAGGATAATTTAGGCAAGTCACAGGGGCGAGCTGCTCAGGTCTTTAAACCCACGGGCTGGTCAAACCAACCCAAACGGGTCAACGGTGAACGAGTTTATCCGGTAAACCGGGGGCACCTAATTGCGTACACGTGTACCTTTAACCTGAATCAAAACGGAAAGTACACACCGGGCGCCAAGGGCTCGATTGATAATCCAAAGAACCTCTTTACCCAAACCGCGTTTGCAAACCAAAAGTTAATGACGATTAACGAGCAAGCGGTTCGGAATGCTTTATCGGCGGGGAAAAAAGTGATTTACCAGGTCACGCCCGTCTTTCAGGGTAATGACCTGATGGCCAAGGGAGTTTGGGTGCAGGCCGTCAGTACGGATGGATCATTTCATCTGAACCGGTACTTGTACAACGTTCAACCAGGCTTGGATTTTGACTATGCGACGGGGCGGTCGACGGTTGATCATAATATGAACGTACCGACCCCGATGAACTACGAGAATTATCACGCTAAATCCTATCACAAGGTTGCCAGTGGCTATCGGCACCACAAGGTTCATGTGAACTACCATCATTTCTTTTAAAAAAGAGTTTGACAAACTAAGCGAGTTCCTGTAAATTAATGACAATTAATTAGTTCGAAAAACAAAGCGGAGGAGAGTAATTTTCCAGTGACTGCTAGAGAGTTCCCGGGTGGTGCAAAGGGAGTCATTCGCTGGTAAATGAAAGTAACCTCCAAGTTGCAACTGCGAGAAGCCGAGTAGTTGTTGGGAGTGCCCATTATCGCACTGAGTATGTTAGTTTTAACTACATACCTGGAGCCAATCAATGTGATTGGGAAGATGGGTGGTAACACGTGAGAACGTCCTGGACTGTTTCTAGAGCAGTACAGGGCGTTTTCTTTTTGAACTAACATACTCGCAGAGCCCCCAGCTGTGAAGCTGCGGGAAAATAAGGTGGTACCGCGGTCACACGTCCTTAGGGAGTGACAATTATGAATTACACTAGGAGGATGCATCATGACCACGATTACTACGGAAAATCAGTCCAAGCTGAGTTTTAAACAATATTTGATCTTAGCCTCACTGTTGTTTGGACTCTTCTTTGGAGCTGGAAACCTAATCTTTCCCATTCATCTCGGCCAAATTGCGGGGCACAACTGGTTGCCAGCGGCGATTGGTTTTTTACTGTCGGCGATTTTACTGCCATTGTTCGCAATTTTAGCCCTCAGTATCACGCAAAGTAACAGTATGTACGACTTGGCGTTGCCAGCCGGCAAGTTTTTTGCAATTGGCTTCTTGGTTTTAACCCACGCCTCGCTGGGACTTTTAATCGCAGCGCCCCGGACGGCGACGGTTACCTTCTCGATGGGAGTACAACCGTTTATTCCGAAGGCCTGGGCAACCCCGGCGCTCCTGATTTTTTCGCTGTTCTTCTTTGCGCTCACCTTTGGGTTGGCTTATCACGAAGGGAGCGTTACCAAAAACGTGGGAAAAGTTTTGAACCCGATTTTTATTTTACTGATGGTTTTTCTGTTCGTCGTTGCATTTTTATTGTACGGCGACATTCGCGGGCTCCCATTGATGCCAAAACCAGGGCAGGGAACTGGTTCGTTGATTAACGGCTTCTTACAGGGTTACAACACGATGGATGCCTTAGCCGGCTTAGGCTTTGGTGTTACCATCATTACGGCGCTGAAAGCATTTGGACAATCCAGTCGGGACCGCTCCTGGTCAGTTGCTAAGGTAGGTGGCCTCACGATGGGTTTTGAAGCCTTGATTTATACCTTCCTGATTGCCTTGGGAGCCGCTAGTTTATCCTTTACTAAGGCTAGTGCCGACGGGGGAACGGCCTTTACAATCATCATGCGGCACTACACCGGAATCATGGGAGCCGGGGTATTAGCAGCCTTGACCTTCTTGGCTTGTTTAACCACGGCGATTGGCTTGTTAACTTCGTTGGCTCAGGATTTGAGTCGCCAACTTCCTAAGATTGGTTATCACAAGATTTTACTAACGGCAACCACCATTGCCTTTTTGATTGCTAACTTCGGATTGGAAAAGATTATCGAATACTCAGCCCCGTTACTGAGTTTCTTGTACCCCTTAGCGATTACCTTGATCCTGTTGGGCTTGTTAAAACCACTGTTGGGGACGAAAACGTTAATCTATCGGGTAACCACCGGAATTGTTTTAATTCCCGCCTTGCTAGATTTTATCCACACGTTGCCCAAACCGCTCTTGAGCTGGGCTCCATTGACTACGATCGATCAATGGTCCTTACACACGATTCCACTGTATCAAGTGGGCTTGGACTTCGTGCCGTTCTTAATCATTGGATTAATCTTGAGTCTCCTGCTTAATTACGGGAAAAAGGCGCTTACGAACTAAAATCAACTGAGAGTCACCATTGCTTTAGGAATGTGGCTCTTTTTTAGTTGATGTGACAAAAGGTGACATGATTTGTTTACCTTCGTAATTTTTCTGTGTAAGCTAAGATGAGAAAATTAGGAGGAAAAATCATGAAATCAATAAATCGAGCTACGAAAGGGTTGCTATTTGCCATTTTTGCATCCGTCTCCTGGGGTTTTTCAGGAACGTTGCAGCAGTTTGTCTCACAGAACGAAACGATTCCGGCCGGTTGGTTCTTATCGGCTCGGACGACGATTGCTAGTCTAATTTTGCTGGTGTTAAGTGCGATTATTTATCGCGGTAAAATCTTTGGCGTCTTTAAGAGTTGGCGTTCGATTGGCTGGTTAGTCGCCTACGGGTTGTTTGGACTAGCCGGGAACATGGGGAGTTTCTACGTGGCCATTCAACAAGGAGGCAGTAACGGGGCCAGTATGGCTACCATCTTGCAGTACTTAGCGCCACTGTTTATCCTCCTAGGAGCCTTGATTTTTCAACGACAACGCCCGAGCAAAGTAGACTTAGTCGTCTTTATTTTGGCCTTGTTAGGAGTCTTTTTGGCGGTGACAAAGGGGAACTTGAACGAGTTATCGATTCCAATGATTTCCTTGGTCATGGGAATTATTTCTGGGATTACGGCCGCGGGTTACGTGGTGTTACCAAAGGAAATTGGGAAGGATAACCCGCCCTTTGTGGTCTTGGGTTGGGGAACTTTGATTGCCAGTTTGGCCTTTAACCTCCACCAACCAATCTGGGTTGGGGTTCCGCACCTCAGCATGGGTGGCGTGCTCGGAATCCTCGGAATCATCTTTTTTGGAACGTTGATTACGTTCCCCGCCATTATTTACGCGACTCGCTACACGTCGTCTGCTGCCATTAGTTTGGTGGATGCGATTCAGCCGGTAATTACCTTCGTGATTAGTATTTTCTGGTTCCACGCTACTTTAAACATCGTGGAAATGATTGGGGCCGTGTTAATTATCGTGGCCATCTACATCTTGCAGTACTCCGAACGGCACCAAGTTGACCAGTTATCACAATGAGTTTATACTGATTCCAACCTAAGGGGGGATGCAGATGGAACTAATTGTGAATGACGAACTGACGTTGCGCACGCCCAAACCAGAAACGGATGGACCACGGTTAGCAGCCATCATTGCTAAAGATCGGGAGACGTTACAGCAATGGTTGCCGTGGGTACCAACGAACACGACCGCTAGTGAAATTAGTTTTTTACAGGAGTTGGTCACGCAGGCGCAGCAGCACCGTTCGCTGCAACTAATTATTTTGTGGCACGATGAACCGGTCGGCATGGTCGGTTTTAATCGGTACGACCAACTGGATTCCGGGCAACAAAACGCCGAAATTGGCTACTGGCTGGCTAATCAAGCTGTGGGTCATGGCATCATGCACCAGGCCGTGCTCGCACTGTGTCAATATGGTTTTTCGGATTTGCAACTCGATGCGATTACAATTGTGGTGGCGGTGTTAAATCAACGCAGCAATCACGTGGCTCAACGAGCTGGTTTTCAGTTAGATCACGTGGTGCCGAACCAGATTACTCTTTACGATGGGAGTCAGGTGGACGCGAACTACTGGCTGAAATTTAAACCAGATGGACAATTAGCTCAAAGTCAGGCATATTAAAAGCGACAATTAAATCAGTTTCTTCGGGGCAGGGTGTAATTCCCGACCGACGGTAACGGCAACAGCCGAAGTCCGTGACCCGCATTCGTGCGGTGGATCTAGTGAGAGTCTAGAACCGACAGTATAGTCTGGATGGGAGAAGAAACCAAACAGTTTTTGGATCAGTGGGTGCTCATGGGCACGAACTCGGTCGAAAAGCTTATTTGAATTAACTTAAAAACGGGAGCCCCGCAGTTTTTGACTGTGGGGCTTTTTGTTTGCCATGAAAATGAGAGGAGTAAAACGCTTTGGATGAAACCGCGTTGTTACAACAAGCGCAAGCGGCGGCCCGGCAAGGAAGCGAGCACACTTACACTAATCCGGTGGTTGGAGCTGTGATTGTGCGGGACGGTCAGGTGCTGGCTACCGGCTACCACCAACACTTTGGCGGTCCCCATGCTGAGATTAACGCACTACGGCAGTTAGCGGATCCGCAACTGGCTGAGGGCGCCACGATGGTGGTGACTTTAGAGCCCTGCAGTCATTACGGGAAAACGCCGCCGTGTGCGGCTAAGTTAATTGAGGTCGGAATTAAACGGGTCATTATTGGACAACTAGACCCAAATCCGGTGGTTGCCGGTCGGGGGAAACGAATGTTAGAGGCGGCTTGCATTGATGTTACCGTCGTTAATGACCCGGGGGACTTGAACCAGGCCTACAACTTCTTTTATCAACACCAGCGCCCCTTGGTAACGTTGAAAATGGCCCTGACGCTGGACGGCAAAATGAATCAGATGGCCCAGCAACGGACCATAATTACCGGAAAGATAGCTTACCAAGACAGTCAACGACTGCGATTAGAGCAACAAGCCATTTTAGTGGGCGAACACACCCTATTAGTGGATGATCCGCAACTGACGGTTCGCAACCAATCGTTGGACTATCCCCCGGTTCGAGTGGCAGTAGTAAATGATGCCGACCAGTTGCCCACGCAGCTCCACCTGTGGGATGATCAAGCACCGACCTGGATTTTAAGTCGGCAACCGAGTCAGCGTGAGTGGCCAGCGAATGTGCGCGTAATTACTGACCCAGAGTGGCAACCGGTAACGATTGTTAATTTTATGGCGCAGCAAGGGGTTCAATCCCTGTTAGTTGAGGGCGGGAGTACCGTGCAATCCCGCTTTTTAACGGCTGCTTTGGTTGATCGGTTGGTGGTATATCGAGCTCCAATCGTGCTTGGCAACGGGTTAGCAGCCTTTAACGAGTATCAAGAAAATCCAGTTGCATTTGAACTCGTTCAGGAACGGCAATTAGGCCAGGACTGGCGTGTTGATTTAAGGAGGAAATGATGTTTACAGGAATTATTCAAGGCACCGGGAAAATCAGACGGTGGAATCCCGCCGTCAATTCGGGACGGATGACGATTGCCAGTTCCTTACCGCACCAGTGGCAGAGTCGGATTGGCGATAGCATCGCATTGAGCGGGATTTGTCTGACGGTTGTGGATTATGACGAACGGGAGTTTAACGTTGACGTGATGCCGGAAACGACCCACCGCACAAATCTAAAGCAGTTGCAACCGGGAGCATCCGTCAACTTGGAACCAGCGTTATTAGCGACCCAACGCCTCGACGGTCACTTTGTGTTAGGACACGTGGACGCTACGGTTCCAGTGGTGCAGTTAAATCAAGATGAAAACGCCGTCCGGATGCGGATTGAATTACCTAGTCAGTACCGAGCGGAGGTTCAGGAAAAGGGTTCGGTCACGATTAATGGCGTTAGTTTGACCGTGACAACGGTGGGACCGCAGGACTTTGAAGTTAGTCTGATTCCGCACACTTTAGGGCAAACTAATCTAGGCGACGTGACCGTGGGGGACCTGGTTAACCTAGAAACGGATGTTTTAGCTAAGTACGTGAAAGGAATGATGAGTGATGACAAGAGCAGAACGCGTTAAGGCCGCCGTTCGTCAGTTACAACAAGGGGGCTTGGTGGTCGTGGCCGATGATCAGGATCGCGAAGGTGAGGGCGATTTAATTGGACTGGCTGAAAAGATGACGCCAGAAACGGTAAACCGAATGGTGACGCAGGCCCGCGGGTTGTTGTGTGTACCGATGGCGCCGGAGCAAGTGCAACGACTCGGGTTACAACCGATGGCTCATGAACAGGATGCCTTTGGGACGGCTTTTTTGCAGGGGACGGATGCCAAGGCAACCAGCACGGGGATTTCGGCGGTGGACCGAGCCACCACGATCCAGCGCTTGGCTAATCCCCACGCCACTCATGATGATTTTTATCACCCTGGTCATCTTTTTCCGCTGCAAGCACGGCAAGGCGGGATGCTTGCTCGGAACGGCCATACGGAGGCTGCCGTTGACTTAGCCAAGTTGGCGGGATCGATGCCGATAGCAGCCATCATTGAAATTTTGCGACCAGACGGCACCATGATGCGTCAGGCTGAGTTACAGGAGTTTGCTCAACGGAATACCTATCCCTTTATCACGATTGCCGATTTACAGGCTTATTGTAAAGAGCAGGTGCAGCAACAATTGCATCGCTTAGAACCGGTACAGTTGCCGACACAATTTGGCACATTTCAACTGACGGCGTACCAAACAGCTGTGGACAAAGAACCAGCTTTATTGATTAGTAAGGGTGAAGTGACGGTGGACGAGCCGTTGTTATTGCGCGTTCATTCCGAGTGTTTCACCGGTGACGTACTGGGATCGTTACGGTGTGATTGTGGCGAGCAATTAGCCACGGCGTTCCAAACGATTGCGGCTAATGGCCACGGCGCCGTTTTGTATCTACGGCAGGAAGGACGAGGCATCGGTTTGGCCAATAAGTTAGCGGCCTATCGCCTGCAAGAGCAGGGTCTGGATACGGTGGAAGCCAACCAAGAACTGGGCTTTGCGCCGGATGAACGTGATTATGAGCTGGCGGTGGCTATTTTACGTGATCAAGGAGTCACGACGATTGATTTAATGACCAATAATCCGGATAAGATTGAGCAGTTAGAAAGCGCTGGGATCATAGTCCGAAAGCGGGTTCCGTTAGAAATTCCGCCGCACGCGGCGAACCGGGCATACTTAGAAACGAAAAAACACAAGATGCAGCACATGCTAAAGGAGATTGACTAATGAAAATGGTAACGGGAAGCTTGAACGGGAACGACCGCAAAGTGGGAATTGTAGTGGCCAAGTTTAACCAACTGGTAACGCAAAAGTTGCTAGACGGAACGATTGCCACCCTGAAACAATGTGGGGTGGCAGATGCGGATATCCAGGTTTACTGGGTACCTGGAGCTTTTGAAATTCCGCGGGTCGCTAAGTTAGTGAGTGAATCTGGAAACGTAGCTGGTGTGATTGCTTTAGGGGCCGTGGTCCGCGGCGCCACTTCGCACTATGACTACGTGTGTTCCCAAGCTGCGGCTGGGATTGCGGAAGTTTCGTTAGCTAGTCCTGTTCCGGTGATGTTTGGCGTACTGACGACGGATGACATGGCGCAAGCGCTGGATCGAGCTGGCGGTAAGGCTGGTAATAAAGGAAGTGAGTGTGCGCAAGGCTTGTTAGAAATGCTTAGCGTGGAAGATCAAATTTAACGATTACGCTTGGATGAGAACGGGGAACCGTTCTTTTTTAGTACCAATTATCCGCACAAACCGACCACTTAACCAACTATCCATTGTTTTATCAGCTGGGCTTGCTAAGCTAATCATCAAGGAGGGAAAATGATGAAAGTTGAATTTGATTTACAGCCCCAGTTTGTCCAACCATTTGCAACGCTACACGCTGAGCAAAAGGATGAAGAGTTGCAAAAACTAGCAACGGAGATCGAACAGTGGGGACGGCCGCGCGTAATAACCGGTTATCAGTACCAACAGTCGTTTGCGTTGCCGGTAGCGGAAATTATTCGGATTTATACCGAAAATAAAGCGGTCTATGCCGAAACAGCCACGAGTAAATATCGGCTGCAACAACGGATTTATCAGTTACGCCAAACGTTACCCCGGCATCAATTCATTCAAATTTCGAGTGCTGAAATTGTAAACGTGGCAATGTTAGATCGGTTAGCTTTGAGTCGCACGGGTCAGTATGAAGTACGCTTGAAAACGGGACAGGTTAGCTATGCTTCCCGGCGATTTGTACAGAAAATGAAAAAGGAGTTGGATTAATGATGAGACGGATTTGGAATTATACAGTTAGCGGGGCAATTGGTGGCCTATTTATTGGTTTTTGGTTAGCCATGTTGTTTTCAAAATTAAATGGTGTGAATCATTTTTTTCCATCTAGTCCAGCTTTTATCAGTCATTTTGGTTCGGAATTGAACGCCACGGCGGTGGCCGGAGGAATATGGATGGCAATGGGGATCGTCTTTTCGCTGAGTAGTTTGATTTTTTGGGTCGAACGCTGGAGCATCACTAAGAAAACGGTTTTGCATTTTATCGTGACCTACGTGCTTTTTTCGACCCTAGCGGTTGTTTCGGAATGGTTCCCATTTAATTTTGTTTATTTTGCAAACTTTACCGTCATTTTCATCATCATCTACGTGGGGATATGGACGATTGAAATGAGAAAGGCCCGGAAAACGATTGCGGAAATTAACCAAAAATTAGCGAAGAAATAAGAAAAACCGACGAACTTCTCGAAACTGAGAGGTTCGTCGGTTTTAATTGTGATTAAAGTAACTGGCAGCGGCATAAATTATTAAGCCAACAATTGCGAAGGCGGCAAATAGCCAAAAGTATGTGATGAAAAAGCCAACAATGATTAAAAAGAAGAAGATGCCTAGACAGCCACAGCAGTTACTGCGAAAACTAGAGATGATTGCTATTAACAAGAGCAAGGGAAAAACAAAAAATAAGAAGATCATTAATAACCTCACAATTTAAGTGATAGAAAAAGTCGCTCAATGAGCGACTTTTTAGTAATTACCCGTACGAGACTCGAACTCGTAACTCCGCCTTGAGAGGGCGACGTCTTAAACCAGTTTGACCAACGGGCAATAATCATCATATAACGGTTTTATTTTACTCTCCTTGATGATAAAAGTCAATTGAATTAATGTTTGACAAGTGTCCGCTAGCATTGTAGTATATTTAATGTACTTATTGGGTATTAGCCAAACTGGTAAGGCAGTGGACTCTGAATCCATAATGTACTGGTTCGAATCCAGTATACCCAATTTCGTGTTTTTACTGATTTTCATACACTTTCAAAAGCTCGCTACGGCGGGCTTTTTTGCTACCCTTGGTTTCACTGGTTTTCGTTGTTTTTCGGGTCGTTCGTAACATTTCTCGTAACACGCAAATGGTAATCTTATAAGTTAATGAGTTTATCCATAATTTGACTAGCGTTATTTTCCTGTTCTTTGGTTACCGCTGTGTAAATATCCATGGTCGTATCAATGTTTGAGTGGCCGAGATACTTAGAAACGGTTTTTACATCCATGCCGTGCGCAAAAGACAGCGTAGCAAAGGTGTGCCGGAAACCGTGAGCAGTAACGTGCTTTAATTTGTATTTATTCTGAATGGTCGATAGCCAATAGGTTGACTTAGTCGGCTGTAATAATTGTCCCTTGGTATTGGTAAAAACTAAACGGCCGGGGTTGCTACTCGTTCCCAATGCGAATAAGTATTCTCGTTGCTTAGCTTTCCAATGCTTTAATAAGCGGATAATTTTAGGCGGTACGGTTAGCTTGCGTTTACTTCCCTTAGTCTTAGGGCTTTGGATAACTAGCTCGTTGCCGGCCTTAGAGAGCGTTTTATTGATATCAATGGTATTGTCCCTAAAATTGATATCGTCCCACGTAAGGGCAAAGGCTTCGCCTTTTCGCATGCCCGTAAAAGCCAATAAGCTAAAAAAGATAAACGGCTGGGGTTGTCCCTTATAATGTTGCTTGGTTAGGGTCAAAAACTGATTTAGTTCTTGTTCCTCGTAGTAGTTGCCTATGGTATCTCTGTTTATTTGTTGATCGTGTTTGCGCACTCTAATGCCAATCGCAACATTCCGCTCAATTAAACCGGTAACCACTCCGTATTGCAGTACGTTAGATACATAATTCTTTAGCTGATTGGTTTTCTTAATTTTTTCGTTCTCCCACGATCTTACCGCTTTGTAAACATCCTCGGCCGTGATTTTCTTAATATCACACTCGCCAAAGCAGGGGAGAATATGCAACTTAAAATTACGTTCGGTAGTAGTAACCGTACTTGCCTTTAAATTTCGTTGGCTGTATTCATTTTCGAACCATCGGTGATATAATTCAGTAAACGTGATAATTTGCGGTTTATTAAAGTCGAATTTACCGCTTTTAATCTGATATTGAAGCCTTGCTAGTTCTAGCTGGGCTTCTTTTTTTGTTCTACGGTGAATATGCTTGCTTACTTGCTTCTTTGTCCGTGGATCAATACCAATATATATATTGAAACCGTAACCCGTCTCACCGTCTTTAGTATTGAATTTATAAATTTTAGTCATTGTTTGCATCTCCATAAAAAAATCAGCTGGGGGCACGATTTAACTATGTAGATTGCGTATAACCTTGGTATATCTATTTATATTGTCATCCGTTTCAATGGTTTTTTAGTCTGCGGATGCTATTAATCGTTCTTTTCCTGAATAAATTTAGAAAGAGATTTTAGAGCATTATTTAAATTTTTATTTATAGATTGCACGGTATCATTATTTATATTTCTCGAATTAATGCAGTAACTCATTTTTTCAAAAATTTTAGAAGTGTTATTCATTAAATCATCTAGTGAACCATCTGAATTATTTTCTAAAATTGTATCCATGAAATTAACCGTATCAGCAAAGAAACAAAGATCAGCATCGCCAAAAGCTACCTCTTCCATTCCTTTCAAGGTTTCTAAAATTTCATCTCTTTTGTGCAGATTGCCAACGTCTAAAACATTTTCTACCTCGTTTAGTAGCTTTTCTTCATCAGCTGTTATCTTTTCACCGTTTTGTAATTTGGCAGTAACTTCACTGAATTTTTTCACTGTTTCTATATCATTTTCTTTTACACTTGTTGTTTTTGCATGGATATTGGGGGCGCCATTTAATAAATAATTTACTGACACGCCACCTAAGTTTGCAATTGATTTTAAACGTTGAGCATTAGGTTTATTTATGCCACGTTCCCAACGTGAAACAACGCTACCAGAAGTAGACGGTTTAACCATTTCGCCAAAACCACGTACATCTTTCCCTAATGATAGTCGGATAGTTTTAATTCTATCGCCTAATTCTTTGTTTTCTTTTGTTGGCCTTGGCTCTGACAATTACAGCACCCCCTTTGCATATTAAATAATACACTATTTTGTGACTAAATGAGACAATTTATATAAAATAGTGTTATAATTACTTTGTGACTAAATGAGACTTTTTGAGGTCTTTTTATTTTGAAAGGTTGTGACTAAATATGACTAAAGAATATTTAACGATTAGTGACGCTATGGAATATTTAGGTGTGAAGTCCTATCAAACGTTTAAAAAACTCACTAATAACGGTTTGCCCTTTGTTGAAATTGATGGTTTTAAGCGAATTAAAAAAGAGCAATTAGATAATTGGCTTAGACAGCACGAAAAATAGAGAGGATGAAAACAAGTGAAAGTTAAAGCAGTACCGAGGGAAGAGCTTCCGGAAAGTATGAATTATAAGCAGGCACTTCAATGGTTCAATATCGGGAGCTATAACACTTTGTATGATTTTATCGCCGAGGGCTTGCCGGTAACGGTGATTGGTAACGTTAAGCGGATCAGTAAAACTAATGCGCAAAAGTTTTGGGATGAACATACAAAGTAATTACTGACAGTTAAAGCTGGGGGCACGATTTAACTAAATAAAAAAGCCACTCGCTGAAAAAGTGGCCACACATAAGTAATTAGGTTTGGTAGGACATGAAAGGGGGTGAGCTAATGCCTGTATTAGTGAATTGGTTGGTATTTTTATTAATTGTTTCTGTGTCAATTAATCTGAACTTACTTGCTTATTACTTCGATAACAAAGACAAGCTAAAGGGGGATAAATCATGAGCAATAAAGCTATAAAAGTTACCTTTACGGATGATATGCCGAAAGGACTTTCGTTTTTAAGAATTGGCGGCCACTTTTTCATAAATAAAGGCTATTCACGGGAGCGCTTAAACATCAGCAACCCGTTAAAGGGGGTACATTGCAATGGCAACCAGTGAGCTATTTAAGAAATTAAACGAGCATCGCAATAGTTACATTAGTACGGATGAAATAGAGAATAGCGTGGGTCTTTCTCATTCTGCGTTATTACAAGTTATAAGGCGCCACGTCAAAGAATTAGAATCAGTTAGTAGAGAGCGCCTAAATTTCCGGCACGATGGTAAAGGCAGAAAGGTTTATCTACTTAACCCGGAGCAAGCAACGTTATTAGTGGTGTTCATGCGATCAACTGGGGTTGTTGCTGAATTTAGCACTGATCTAGTTAAGCAACTGTATTCAATCCAAAGAAAGCAGAACGACCAAGAAACGGCTGAAATTAATAAGAAGCTACGCCGTGCAATAAATGACAACGGAGACCGTGACTATCAAAAATATCACGATTTGGCTTACTTAACCGCTATTGGGAAACGCGCCAAGCAATTAAGAAAAGAGCTAAACATTCCGAGCGGTAAGACAATTACGGACTTCTTAAACGATAAACAAGTTACGCGTGTTAATGAGATGAAGCGGAGAATTGCCACCATGTTAGAGAACGGAAAAAGCTATCAAGAAATTAGGTTTAGCTTGTATCACTTGAACCAACTACAAGGGAGTTAGAAACGATGAAAAGGCTAGGCAAGGCAACAAAAATAGCCCGCATGACTTTGGAGAGTTGCGGACTATCTTAAAACGCATTCATAAACGTTTTATGGCTTGTTCAAGCCTTTTTAATTATAGCAGGTATATGCAGGTAATTAAAAAGAGAGGTAAACGGATGAATAAGAAAGAGTTAGTTAATCAAAGTACCAGTATTGAATATGAAGCGGATGCACTAGCTTCGCTTGCGCACTTAGGGATTAGAGAGGTGGGAAACATTATACAGACAGGAAAAGACCCAATAGAACGGCTGTACGACGTCAATAACTTACTTAAACTAATTTTAGATAAGTCTCTGATAATTGAAGAGTGTTCGGTAGATCTAGGGAACAATTTAAATGGATCCACGGAGAAAAAAGCGGGGGTAAATGCTAATGAATGAAACAGCATCCGTTAATTATGGATATACCTTTACTCGGCTTAGCGAGGATGCCCGCATTAGTTACCAATCAATCGCTATTTATGACGTTCTTAGCTCGTTAGCGGGTGATGGGTATAAATGTACTGCTACGGTGCAGGAACTTTGCGACATGCTACAAATGACCCCTAAAACGTTTTTTAAATACCAAAACGAGTTAATAAATGCCGGTTATCTATCAAAGAAACGACAGGGCGGACATAATGGCAATGTTTACACTTTAGAGCTTGCTAAGTCAGTTTTTAGAGATATGAAACATTTATATAGTTTAGATCTAAGTAGTGATGAAGCGTTAGATTTACCGGTTCCGGTTTACTTTGAATTAAGCACTGGTAATAAGCTAACTAAGGATTTAATACGTGATTTTGGTTCTGTTTATAATAGGCAACCAAACTGGGCTATTAATTATGCTATTGGTAAAGCGCTAGGCCATGACGTTAATAACCCTATTGAAACGGTGTTATATGCAAAAAGAACTGTTGAAAACTGGGCTACGGATCCAAGCATAAGAACTAAGGATGATATAAACGAGCAGGACAGAGAATACCACGCTATGCGCCAAAAAGAGCAACTAGGCTGGTAACGGTTAGGGGTGTTCATTATCGCAAGTAAAGCTAAAAAAATGGCTATTTTTGCCAAGAGTGAAAATTATTTAGATAAGCAATATAACCCCGACAATCCAAGTTATCAGTTTACAATCACGCCATTAGAATTACAGACAGATAAAAAATTAAATTCTAATGATAAAGCTATAATAGCTAGATTGGTTAGTTTATCTAACAACAATAATGGTTATTGCTATGCAACTGATAAGGTGCTTAGCACCTATGTTGGTTGTACTGTTCGATCAATCGGGAACTCGCTTCGTAAACTATCAGAACTCGGCTATATATATAAAGAAAGTCGATTCACTGATAATGATATAACTACTACTAAACGTAAAATATACGTTCATCCGACTATAAAGAGGTTATATAAACGGATCCAACAACAGAGTAAACAAAATAAAAAAGGGTCTGCGCCCTTTTAAGATTAAAGTAATTTAAATAATGTAACGTGGTACCTATCTTAATTCCATGTTACATTATTTTTTTATCTTTGAGTATTAGAGTATTTAACTGTTACGTAGCGCAATTTTTGCATGGTTAATAGTCCTGTTGCCCTAAATGGGTTAATCATTGATCTACACCGCTATTAAGAACGGAAGTATAGCAAATTAAAAATAAGTCATAAATAAAATATTGCTGTGAATGTTGATATAGCAACAATACTAGAGTGCTTTAAAATTTTATTTTTAAGCGCATTAAAAATAAAACGTAGAGCAAAGGTATTTAAAAAAGTTCCCGGCTTAGTAATGAAGTTATGCCAACTATCGCATCGCAATTGGCCACTTGCGGTTGAATAGTGTGCCCCAATTAGAGCATAGGGTATGCCCTAATTAGGGTATAGGCTGAAAGTCTTATATATCGGTATTTATCAGCATTTTAACGGTTACCTATGTTCGATTTTCGCACGTTGGTAAGTAAAATATTCTAGTTACGTAAGGAAAGTTTTTCATTTATAAAGCCAATGTAAAGGAAATTTTTTCCGTATGTAATGGAAAATTTTTCCGTTAGGTTAAGGAAAAAATTGCAGACATAATAAATAAGAGAATAAATAAGTTAATATATAAGGGTTTAACCAACTAATAAATAAGACTACTCAACCTACCGCTAAGAACCTGCGTAGGTGTGAGAGAAATAGTATAGGGCAATTATAGGTGGCTATATTGAGAGCCTTAACAGTCCTACATAATGGTTAGATACATAGCTTTAGTATCAGACCTTAACACATTAAAGAAACGGTTAAGTTATCCCATTAATCACAACGCCAACCATCTAAAGCATTAGAGCATTACGTAGGGTTAGCTTATTGAATAAATACCCTAAAGCGGATGCTAGTATTTAGTTGCTGATCTAGGTTAGTAACTGAACTGTATTATAAATGCCGTTATCATCCGCCACGGTACTTTATGAACTTAATTACTATCTATCTATAAACCGCTACAATTATATAGCGAACGTATGTTCTAATATTAATAACATGATCGTTAGCAGAAGTGGTTAGAGATTAAGTACAGTCGTAGTTGGCAACTGAAAGCTAGGTAAGTACATTGATGGTTAATAAAGTAGTTGGGAGTGTTTTATATGGATCTATCTTTTTTAGATGATGAGATTGACGAGCAGGCAACGTGCAATAAGGTACGCCGGTTTTTTAAGAAGCAAGTGCCTAGGTTAATTCGATTATCGGGGCTCAATTTGGTTAGCTTAAAATCTCCGGAGCTATCAAGCATGCCGACTAGCAAACCAGCCGGGAACACTAATGAGGATCGCATAGTTAGGAAACTAGAAGCGCAAAGAATTATAACGGCAGTGGTTCAAGCTATACGGATATGCGGGGAGCCTAGCAATACAATTCTTTTTGGTGTTTACTTGCAGGGGCTTCCGAATTGGCAAGTAGAACAGCAACTAGGTTATGGCGCTTCTAGGTTTTATCAGTTAAAAAATCAATCGTTTTTAAACTTTGCTGATGCCTTTGCTGAAGCTGATTTACATGTTTATAAATGATCTTTCTAGGTTGTCATATGAAGTAGGGGATACAACTAATCAAAAGCGATTAAAGAATTGAGAAAAGAACAAACGTTTAAAGAATAATGGGGGTCTTAAAATGAGGCCTCTTTTAAAATAGGTCGAATTATTTTGAACCGGTTAGCATCCGTTGGCAGCGAATTTTATGGCGCTAGAGTAAAACACCCCCCGCCCCCTGTTTTCGATCCGTGGGGAGCACGCACACGGTCTGCTTTGTGTAACAGCACAATTTTTCAGAATTTTTTTATAGGGGGGTACCCTTCCATAAACCGCGGTATAATAGGATTTTGCAAAAAATAAAAGCCAAAAACTTACCCCCTTAACGCACCCTAAAACGATTAAAAAATGGTTAGTGGATAATTGGCAGGAAATGACCTAAAAGGGGGCTAAATGGGGTAAAATTGGCCGAATTTGAAGCAATTAAGAGAAAAGGGCACCTAATTTTGAACTTGGTTTAACAGCAAAAAGGTTTAAGGCCACTTTTGTTTAATTGGTTGGGTAGTTAATTGCTAAGAATGCGGATCCTGATACCTAACGACTATCTAAATGTATCTATTCAATTTTAGATAGATGTTTACAGCTGAAAATTCAGCAGTGATGTTTAGTAGGTTATGGCGGTGGCCGGTTTGGTGTCCCTTTTAATGCTGGTAATTATCAATCTACGCTATATAGCTAAGTTGACGTTAGCGAGTTGAGTGTTGCAGTGCTTAACTATGATTAGTTAATGACCGCATCAGCTTTTGAGTTGTTGAGATGAACGTATTAGGCTACCTAATCGGGTTATTAGTAATGCAATGGATGCCACACAACGCCACGGCAGTAATAGTTAAATAATTCCGTTGAATTGTTGTAAACATTGGTACATAAAATAGCATCCGTACTAGACTTTACTAAGTATTTTTAGAGTGTTCAGCAGATGAAGTCCGGCCAATCATAACTAGAAGCCGGTACTTTAAAACTAAGGTCATGCTTAGATGAAATTACGTAAATGCCAAAGTTCAAACCTATTTGGGGTTAGTAAAGAGTGCATAAAATGATGCAGTCGCTTGCTTAATAACGTAAGCACTGGGGTACTTTAAAGATGCCCCCAATTTCGGGGATATATTGCCGGATGAGTTCTAGTTTTCCTGTTTCTAAAGTCTTAGATTTTTAGATGAGTAAATGAGGCAGTTTAGGCTAACAACTTATTAAATTTTGACAGGTTTTGACCCCACAAAATTTTGTGATCGATGAATTAGTAAACTAAGCATTTAGAAAATTGAGGGATGCCCCTAAAATTTGAGGAGATGTACTAACTAAATAAGTTGCTTTTATCTTTGTATAACGTCTTATATGGTTTTGATATTTAGAACGTGCCTTTGGCCTAGATTGGTAGAAATAATAGTGTAGTTAGATATTTGACCTCTAAAAGGGGATGCTTGCATATTAAGAAACTTAAAACTGGCCGACTAATTAGAACTGATCCGGGTAGTTATTCATTGTGCTAGGAATTGGGAACGAAAAGCCATCGATTACTAATCGTATATGTATAAAATTGGGTAAATATCACTATATAATCTAGGTTATTAGATTAAGAAGTGCGAAAAGCCCGGGGATGGTTAGAGCCAATAAATGAGATGCTAAGAGCTTCGCCGTGTATTGCTGATAACTAAATAACTTGATAGATAGGCAATAACTAAATATCTTTATCCAATTTGGGGCGATGGGAAACCGGCAATAGCGTTACGTTGAGAGTTACTAGATTATTCTAAGATTGGTAGGTTTTGACTGTTTAAAGTTGAGCAGTTGATTATAAAACCTAAGTTGAACTAGAACGTACGTGCATCCGCTTATACCAGTATTAGTTAGCACCGTTCTTAACCGGTCTTATTAGATTGAATGCTACGGATGATATTAGGCACAAAAAAACACCACCGAATTAATGCGGTAGTGCTTTTTGTATCATGCCCCCAACTATTTCTAAATTGAACTCGTAACACGTAAATGAACTCGTAACATTTTTCGTAACACGGAAAACTATAACCCGTTGGCAACCCTAAATAATCAACGTTTTAGCTGGTAGTAGTTTGAAACCAGTATACCCAATTACCTGTTTTCACAGATTTTCATAAACGTTCAAAAGCTCGCTACGGCGGGCTTTTTTGCTACCTTGGGTTCCACTGGTTTTCGTTGTTTTTCGGGTCACTCGTAATATTTATAGTAACCTGATTGGAATAAACCAGCTATATTTTAATTAATAACAGCAAGATTATCATTAAGACGGTGAATTATTATGAATGATGCAGTAAAAATCACGATTGGGGATATTTTAAAAGAAGAATTCAGGATATCCTGCATGATCGGAGAAAAATTAGTTTGGACACGTCAATTCGCTTAGGTAAATACTTTGGCGCTAGCAAAACTTACTTTTTAAACATGCAAAATTCTGTTGATTTACGTAACTTAGATGATGATGCCGTTAAGGAATACATTAAAATTAAACCAATTAAGCATTTATCAGCCTAATTGAATGTTGAAACTAGAAAAGCACCCCCACTTATAAAAGTAGGGGTGCTTTTCAGTATAATCATCAAAGTTTACAGCAGCTTCGACGTCTTCAACTTAATGTTATTCGAGTAATCCACCGGAATATCAATTACGACTGGTCCATCGGTCTTCATGGCTTTCTTGAAGGCATGCTCAAATTCATCGAGGTTGTTAACCCGGATTCCGGTAGCGCCGTAACCATTGGCAATTTCGGCGTAGTTGATGTTATTGAAATCAACTCCAGAGTCCTTACCGTACTTCGCAATTTCTTGGAAGCGCACCATGTCATAGTGGGAGTCGTTCCAAATTAACTGAACGATGTTGGAGTTCAACCGCACTGCGGTTTCTAGTTCTTGACCAGAGAACAAGAAGCCCCCGTCACCAGAGACGGACACGATTTTTTGGTTCGGACGAACTAACGAAGCGGCAATGGCCCATGGCAATGAGACTCCGAGCGTTTGCATTCCGTCACTGAATAGCAACGTCCGTGGTTGGTAAGACTTAAAGTAGCGTGCCATCCAAATGTAGTGACTGCCAATGTCAACCGTGATGGGCGTGTCTTCGGTAACGTTTTTTTGGACCACTTCCAGCAAGTTCAACGGATTCAAACGTTCTTGATCACCAGCTTGTTCGTACTGACGGTAGTTTTCTTCGTCAATCTTCTCGTATTCACTGCGCAAGCGGTTTAACTCATTCAACGTATCGGCAGGGAATTCTGGTTGATCGGGAAGGGCATCCGTAATGGATTCCAACGTCTTGGCTACACTGGTTTGGGTATCAATCACTGGTTGAAAATCGTTGGACAGTTCCGTTTGGACGTCATCAATGTTGATGATTGGCGTATCATCGTTGTGCCAGTTCCGTGGTTCGTATTCCACTGGATCGTAACCGACCGTCAAGACAAGGTCACTATCACGCAGAATCGAATCACCCAGTTGGTTCTTAAAGAGGCCAATCCGGCCAAAGTAGTGGTCAACTAGGTCCTTGGAAACGACGCCGGCGCCTTGGAAAGTTTCAACGACGGGCAGGGCATATTTTTGAATCAGATCACGGATGGCCTGCGTATTAGCTGGGGCAGAAGCACGCATGCCGGCTAAAATCACCGGACGTTTGGCTTTTTGAATCCGCTCGGTAATGGCAGTTAAAGTGGCCTTTCCAGCCCGACCGTGGTCCACATTACCCAAGGGTTGCAAAACAGGACGGGTGACTTCTTCGGCCAGTACGTTTTGGGGCAGGGAGATGAAAGTTGCCCCTTGTTTAGGCGCCATGGCCGTTTGGTATGCGTTGGTAAAGACTTCAGAAGCATTGTTGGCATCGTGAATCTCAACGCTGCTCTTGGTTACGTCACGCAGAATGTCAGTATTTCGAGCGGCCTGGTGGGTGGCCCGGTTAATGTCGTCTTGCGGAACTTGACCCCCTAAAGCAATCACGGGATCACCTTCGGTAGTTGCCGTCAGTAATCCGGTGGCTAAGTTGCTAACGCCAGGTCCGGAAGTAACCATGGCCACGCCAGGCTTGCCGGTTAACCGACCAATGGCAGCTGCCATGAAAACAGCATCCTGTTCGTGGCGTGTTACAATGAGTTTAGGTGCACGTTCATCTGGACAATACTCGAGGGCCTCGAACAATTGATCGACTTTGGCCCCAGGGATTCCAAAGCAATATTGGATGCCTTGGTTAATCATTGATTGGACGAGCGCTTCGGCACCGTTCATTTTTGTATCAGTCAAAATAAACAACTCCTTAGTTGAGAAAGTAGGATAAAATTATGAATCAGAATTTATTATACCAGCATTCAACCCTCGCTGACCTAACTGCCGGCTTGTTTTCTGGAACCATGCTCGTTTCGGAACTCTTGAAACACGGTGATACCGGGATTGGAACCGGGGACGGCTTGGACGGAGAATTAATCATTTTAAACGGAACTTTGTACCAGGTAACGTCGACAGGAGTCGTGAACGTCTTACAACCAGACGATCAAGTTCCGTTTGCAACGGTCAACTTTGCTAATTATCAACCAGAAACAGCTATCCAAGAGCAAACGCGCGATGAAACGCTAGCCCAAATTGCCGGTCGTCATCCGTGGCAAAACTTATTCTATTCCTTCCAATTAACCGGAAAGTTTAGTTACATGAAGACCCGATCGGTGAAAAAACAAAGCAAGCCGTATCCAACGTTGGAACAAGCGGCTAACGATCAGGCCATGTTTGAAACGCACGATGTCACCGGAACAATGCTCGGTTACTATGCTCCACAACTGTACAATGGGGTGGCAGTTGGTGGTTTTCACTACCACTTCCTTGCCGATGACCACGACTTTGGGGGCCACGTCTTAGACTTTACGGTAGCCGATGCTAAACTAAGCATGCAGGCCTTTACCGATTTGCAGGAACATTTCCCCGCTACTAATCCCGAATTTTTAAACTTTGACTTTGCTAAGCACAACGACGTGGCTAGTCAAATTAAAAACGCCGAACAATAAAAATTAGGTTAGAAAGAAGTCGATAGTGATGCGGTTTGCGCAGACGCAGGCAGAGATTCGGCAAATGATCGCCGACCAAACCATTCCAGGCGCCTCGTATGCCATGGTGACGGGTCTGAACGTCCAATCTTTTGTGCAGGGCTACCAACAGCTCCAACCGACGACCCAGCCGTTGCGCGAGAATCAGTTGTACGATTTAGCATCGTTAACCAAGGTAATGGGGACGTTACCAGTAATGATGAAGTTGCTTGAGCAGCAAAAGGTGGGAATCGATGATTCCATTACTAACTACCTGCCGGAGTGGAAGCATCCCCAGGTGACGATTCGCCATTTATTGACCCATACGTCCAACATTGAAGGGTACATCCCCAATCGCAACCAGTTAAACATGAACCAACTTCGAACCGCATTGCTAGGTTTGGATGTGGGACCTGATTTGGGGCACAAAATGCACTACCAGGATGTCAATTACATCTTTTTGGGTTGGATTGCCGGGGTGGTGTGTGGATTGCCGATTCAGCCGTTGATTAAGCACATGGTGCTCGAACCATTGGGACTGATTGATTCTACGTTTCACCCGGATGTGCGCAAGACGGTCCCGACCACGTATGACGAACAAACGGGAACCAATCGGGTCGGACAGGTGCATGATCCAAAAGCCCAAATTTTGGGCTCTGATTGTGGTTCCGCCGGGCTCTTTAGTTCGCTACGGGATGTCACCCGGTTTGCCCAGTGGATGTTACAACTCACTCCACCTGGCAAGGTCTACACGCCGGAGATATTTGCGGATATGTACAAGGACCAAACGCCGATGCAGGATGGCAGTCGCTCGTTTGGTTGGCGTTTAGGTAACTATCAGGGGCACCGTTACATCTGGCAGGGTGGGTATACGGGCACGTTATTGTTATTAGTGCCGGGCCGAAAAAGTGCACTGGTCTTTTTATCGAATCGGGTCCATCCGCAGGTTAACGAACACTTTATGGCAGCACGGAACCGGATGATTGACAGTTATTTAGCGGAACTATTTTAAGTCAGCACATTGTAACCATAAAAAAATGACCAACTTATCGTTGGTCATTTTTTTAGTATGATTCTGGTTTAACTTTGGCTTTCAAGTCCGTGAAATCATAATCAGGATATTTATTTTCTAAGGCTTCAAACATCATTTGCTTGGAGAAGTTTCCGTTCCGCGCCATGATGGGACCATGGAAGTAGGTTCCAATCGTGTTCTTGTGGACGGCTCCTTCAGTATGATCTTCACCGTTGTTCCCGTAACCCTTCAGCACTTTTCCCAGCGCGTGTTCGTCGTCACCCAGGAAGGTGATTCCTTGGTGATTTTCAAATCCGTGGTATTTTTGCCCGGTTGCTTCGTTTTGAATCTCGATGTTCCCGATAAAACGGTGTTCGTGTTGTTGTTCAGTGTAGTGGTTCATCGCACTAATTCCAGGAAGCTTGCGACCGCTTGCGTCCACGTAGTATTTACCCAGCATTTGGTAGCCACCACAAACCGCGATTAACGGCTTGTTTTGTTCGATGAACTTAATGATTTCATCTTTTTTGTTGGGTAAATCCTTGGCCACCACCATCTGTTCAAAGTCTTGGCCACCCCCAAACACGGCAAAGTCAAAGTCGTCGGCCTTAAAATCATCTTCGAGGCTAACGATTTGGTCGGTCACTTCTACACCGATTTGTTTGGCGTAAAAACGCAGGGTCAGAATGTTACCAATATCACCGTAGGTATTCATTAAGTCCCCGTATAGATGGGCAACCCGGATGTTCATGGTCATGATTATTTTCCTCCCTTAATGTAACCTTGCTTCATTAAGCGGGCCCGCATTTCCATCATGGCGGTGTAGGTCGCTAAAATGTAAACTTTTTGAGTTGGCATGTGTTTGATGTCTTCAATTACCTGGCCTAGGTCGGGTTGAATGGTGTGTTTGTCATCAGGAACACCGGCGACCTTCAGTCGGAAGGTAATGTCTTTATAACGTTTTCCCCCGGTCTCAAACTGCTTGATATCCATGGCTGGCAAGCGTTCAAATTCGCCATCCCAGATCCAACTAGTATCAATTCCGTCGGCATATTCCGCGTTTAACAGACCGACAAAGGAGAAGGAATCCGGTTCCGTTGCCAGTAGATCAATCACTTGGTTGGTTCCCACCGGATTCTTGACCAAGATGATGCTGACGTCTTTACCTTCCACGTTAATTTCTTCCTGCCGCCCAAAGAGGCGTTGGTTATTGTCAAAGGCGTGGCGAATCTGGTCTGGTTGAATGCCAACTTCACGACCCACCGCGTAGGCAGCTAGCGCATTGTAAATGTTGTAGGTTCCGCCAACGCCGATTTCGTACTGATTGCCGTCGATGGCAAACTTGGAATCCTTGGGAGTCCGTTCCGAAACGTCCGTAACTTTAAAGCGGAGATCCGGTCGTTGGAAACCACAGTTCGGGCAGAAGTAGTCCCCGAGGTTAGCATAAACAATGTAGTGATAGTGCAATAAGTGCTGACATACTGGACACAAAATTCCATCGGTATTAGGTGCGGCCTTCATGTCGCCCTTAGCGGGTTCGTTAGAAAAACCGTAGTAAACCTGCGGGTTCGGGAGTTCTTTGGAATGGAAAATGGGTTCGTCACCGTTGGCTAAGACCACGGCATCGGGCGCCAATTTGATTCCATCGAGAATCTTTTGGTAGGTGGTATAAATTTCACCGTACCGATCGAGTTGATCCCGAAAGATGTTAGTTAAAACAAACATCTTTGGTTTAATCTTTTCCACAATCGGTTTGACGTTGGCTTCGTCAACTTCGAGGACCGCGATTCCCTTTTTGCCTTTGGTGGGACGTTTGGCTTCAAGAAAGGTTGAGGTAATCCCCTGCACCATGTTGGAACCCGTTTTATTGGTTACGATGTTATCGTATTTTTCCTTTAAAACCTGGACCACTAGCGCCGTGGTCAACGTCTTTCCGTTGGTACCACTCACGATGATAACTTCGTAATTTTTGCCGATTTCCTGTAAGACATCTGGATCAATGGCAGTGGTAATCTTTCCGGGGAGGGAGCTTCCACCACCCATGAAGTTATGCAAGAACCAGTACGAGGAACGACCGGCTAACGTTGCAAGTTCACTTCTTAATGTCATTCGGTTTCACATCCTTCTAATTTCTCAATTGCTAATCCACTAAATTTTAGCATAAATCGGATAATTTAACGAAAATAAGCGATACCAGGGTTGATTAAGGAAATATAATGCAGGGCTGCTAAAAATTAGATATAATGAAAAACAGAGGAATTTAAGGAAAAAGGTGATAGTGTGGCACAGCTTTTCTTTCGTTACGGCACCATGAACAGTGGAAAATCAATTGAGATTATCAAAGTGGCGCATAACTATGAAGAACAAGGAAAACGCGTGGTCCTACTCACGAGCGCGTTAGATACCAGGGAAGAGCGAGGCATGATTGAATCGCGGATTGGGCTGAATCGCACGGCCATTGCCATTGATCCAGATGCAAATGCTTACGAGATTGTCAAAGAACAAGCAAATTTGATTGACCGACCCATTAGCTGCGTGCTGGTGGACGAAGCTCAGTTTTTAGAAAAGCACCATATTTTAGAACTTGCCCGCATCGTGGATGAACTACGTATCCCAGTGATGGCGTTCGGGTTAAAGAATGACTTTCAGAACCACTTATTTTCGGGTTCCAAGTACCTGCTTTTATATGCAGATAAGCTAGAAGAGATGAAAACCATTTGTTGGTTTTGTGAAAAGAAAGCAACGATGAATCTGCGGCTCCACGAAGGCCAACCGGTTTATGAAGGAGAACAGGTGGTGATGGGTGGCAACGAGTCTTACTATCCGGTCTGCCGGACTCACTATCAGCATCCACCCCTGTAAGTTAAAATCATTAAGGAAAGAGGAGAATAATGGCTGAAAACCAAATGGATCAAATTTTTGATAAATTACAAGCGGTTTCTGATCGTTACGACGAACTGAATGAGTTAATCAGTGACCCCGAAGTAATTGCAGATACGCAACGGTTTATGAAGTTGTCCAAGGAAGAGGGCGGACTGCGCGAGACCGTTGAAACTTATCACCACTACCAAGACGTTAGTACCGCGCTCGACGAAGACCAGGAATTGTTACAAGAAAAACTCGATGACGACATGACCGAAATGGTGAAAGGTGAGATTGCGGACTTAGAAAAAGAAAAAGCCGAATTAGAGCAAAAGCTCAAGATTTTGCTGATTCCGACGGATCCCAACGACGAAAAAAATATCATCATGGAAATCCACGGGGCGGCCGGAGGAGACGAGGCCAGCCTGTTCGCAGCTGATTTGTACAATATGTACGTGAAGTATGCTGAAATGCAAGGGTGGCAGGTTGAAATCATCGACGAAGCCGATACCGAAGTGGGTGGTTTTAAAGAAATCGTGTTGATGATTACCGGAAATAAAGTTTATTCCAAACTGAAATACGAAAACGGTGCTCATCGGGTACAACGGGTACCAGAAACGGAATCCGCTGGCCGGGTGCACACTTCAACTGCGACGGTGGGAGTTATGCCCGAAGAAGAAGACGTGGACATTGACATCGATCCCGCTGACATTCGGACGGATGTGTACCGGTCTTCTGGGGCCGGTGGTCAGCACATTAACAAGACGTCGTCTGCGGTGCGGATGACCCACTTGCCAACTGGAATCGTGGTTGCCATGCAGGATGAACGATCGCAACAACAAAACCGGGCCAAAGCCATGACCGTATTGCGGGCGCGGGTGTACGATTACTACAAGCAACAAGAAGAAGACGAATATAACGCCCAACGAAAATCCGCAGTGGGAACTGGAGATCGTTCCGAACGAATTCGGACCTACAACTTCCCGCAAAACCGGGTGACCGATCACCGGATTGGGTTGACCTTAAACAAGTTAGATAAAGTATTAGCGGGTGACTTAAACGAAATTATCGACGCTTTGATTATTTCTGATCAAGCAGAGAAGTTGGAGCATTTAAACGATGCCGATGCTTAAGCCGAACGCGACTCCCTTTGAAGCCCTTCGTTGGGCTTCTTTGTGTTTTAAAGAGCAGAACATTGATCCTTCAGAAGCTCGTTACCTGTTGATGGGGCAGTTAGGTTGGAATCAGACCCAGTTATTAAGTAACTACCGGACGCCACTTACACCTACCCAAGTGACAGAGTTTGGCAAAAACGTGCGCCGACGAGCCGCCGGTGAGCCGGCACAGTATATCTTGGGTCGCGCGCCCTTTTATGGACTAGAGCTGCGGGTAACCCCCGCGGTCCTGATTCCCCGCCCGGAAACGGAAGAATTGGTCGACTGGATCTTGCAGGATCATCGGGAAACAAAGTTACGAGTCCTAGACGTGGGAACCGGAAGTGGGGCGATTGCTTTAGCGCTGAAGCAGGCGCGTCCGCAGTGGTCGATTACGGCGAGTGATATTTCGCCGGATGCACTAGCAGTTGCCGAGCAAAATGCCGAGGAGCTGGGCTTGGCGGTTAACTTTGTGACGAGTGATCTGTTAGAGGGTTTACCGCAGCAACAATTTGACGTGATTGTATCGAATCCACCTTACATTGCCGATGCAGAGGCGAATGTGATGGATCGAACGGTTTTAGACTACGAACCCCGTTTGGCCCTGTTTGCACCCCACGACGGATTAGCGTTGTACGAACGACTAGCGCACAGCGTTGCGCCGTATCTTACGGTAACCGGAGCAGTTTACCTAGAAATTGGTTATCACCAGGGGGCTGCGGTGCAATCTCTCTGGCGCCAACAGTTTCCGACGGCTGACGTCGAGCTTCGGCGGGATTTAGCCGGACAGGATCGAATGGTACGGATTCAATTAGAAAAGAAGGGATTATAATGGAAACAAAAATCTTTACACCGGCAGAAATTCCTGCTGCTGCCGCGGCAATCAACCAAGGGAATTTGGTGGCCTTTCCCACGGAGACGGTCTACGGATTGGGAGCTGATGCGACGAACGTGGCGGCCGTGAAGAAAGTTTACGCTGCGAAGGGTCGCCCCAGTGACAATCCGTTGATTGTGCACGTGGCGGACCAAGCGACGGTGCGCCATTATGCTAAAGAGATTACACCGGCCGTACAAAAACTAATGGATACGTTTTGGCCGGGCCCACTGACGATTATCTTACCTTTAAAGGAAGACGCGCTGGCTCCGCAAGTAACCGGGGGTTTGAAGACGGCAGCGTTTCGAAATCCCAATCAGGAAGCAACCTTGGATTTGATTCGAGCAGCTGGAGTTCCGTTAGTAGGGCCCTCGGCCAACACCTCTGGAAAACCGAGCCCAACCTTAGCCGAGCACGTTTATCATGATTTAAACGGCAAAATTGCCGGAATTTTAGACGCGGGACCCACCGACTTTGGCGTAGAATCGACCGTCATTGATATGTCCACGGACCATCCAGCCATTCTCCGACCCGGTGCTGTAATGCGCTCGGAGCTAGAGGCGGTCATTGGACCGGTAGAAGACCAGTTACATCACGTAAACCAGGCTGAGGTTCCAAAAGCTCCTGGGATGAAGTACACGCACTACTCACCCGCCGCTGACGTCCAAATTGTAGATCCTGAGTTAGATTGGGAAACGGTGATTGTCTGGTGTCGGCAACAAGACGCTAAAATTGGCATTTTAGCCCCGGAAATGACAATTAAACGGTACAAATGGCCGCGTAATGTAGTAACATATACCCTGGGAACGAACGTTCAATCCGCTAGCCATCTTTTGTTCGCTGGTTTACGAACGTTTGACCTGGATGATTCGTTTGCGACAATCCTAGTTCAAGGTTTTCCAACCACAGGTTTAGGGGAAGCGTACATGAATCGACTCAATAAGGCAGCTGGTCAGCATCATTTTGGCGACACAGCGACAAATTAAAGAACCCTGGGGGATGAGAAAATGACAGAAGAATACCAACGTTTAGATCCACAGTTATGGGATGCCATTCAGAATGAAGGAATCCGGCAGGAAGATACGATTGAATTAATTGCATCCGAAAACATCGCGTCTAAAGCGGTTCGGGCTGCTCAAGGATCCGTGTTAACCAACAAGTACGCCGAAGGTTATCCAGGCCACCGCTATTACGGTGGTTGTCAGTACGTTGATGTGGTAGAAACCTTAGCCATTGACCGGGCCAAAGAACTCTTTGGCGCAGAATATGCGAACGTCCAACCCCACTCAGGTTCCCAAGCGAACGAAGCTGCGTATGCTGCGTTCTTGCAACCAGGCGATGTGATTCTAGGGATGGATTTAAATGCCGGGGGCCATTTAACTCACGGAGCTAAGGTTAGCTTTTCGGGTAAAATCTACCATTCTTATGCCTATGGTTTAAACCACGAAACGGAACGCTTGGACTTTGATGCCATTCGAGAAATTGCCCAAGAAGTGCAACCAAAAATGATTGTGGCTGGGGCCTCTGCATACAGTCGAATCATTGACTGGAATGAATTTCGCAAGATTGCGGACGAAGTGGGAGCTTATTTAATGGTAGATATGGCCCACATTGCCGGGTTAGTGGCAGCGGGATTGCATCCCAATCCAGTCGGAATTGCGGACGTGGTGACCACCACGACGCATAAGACCCTGCGTGGACCACGTGGTGGCTTGATTTTGTCGCAAGCAAAGTACGCCAAACAATTAAATTCGGCGGTGTTCCCACGCACTCAAGGAGGTCCATTAGAACATGTGATTGCTGGGAAAGCAGCTGCCTTTCACGAGAATCTGCAACCTGATTTTCACGACTACATGGCTCAAGTAATTAAAAACGCACAAGCCATGGCGGATGAGTTTAACCAATCTGACCACATTCGGGTCGTATCGGGGGGAACTGATAACCACCTCTTAAACATTGATCTAACTGATACGGAATTAACAGGGAAGGACGCCCAAAACCTGTTGGATTCCGTTAATATTACTACTAACAAAGAAGCCCTTCCAAACGAGCAACGGAGTCCGTTTGTGACGAGTGGAGTGCGATTAGGGACGCCAGCGATTACCTCACGGGGCTTTAAGGAAGCCGACGCTAGAGCTGTAGCCCAATTAATTATTAAGACGGTTGAGCATTCTGATGATGAACAAATCCTAGACGAGGTTCGTGCAGCTGTGCAAGCCTTATGTCAATCTCATCCCATTACACGGTAGACAACTTCGTGATATGATTAGGAGTGGACTGATAAAGAAAAAGGAGTGGGGACGTTGAGTAAATTTCACGTAATGAATCATCCGTTGATTCAACACAAATTAAGTATTATCCGGGATAAAAATACTGGAACCAATGAGTTTCGAGAAGTTGTAAACGAAATTGCCAATTTAATGGCCTTTGAGGTAACGCGCGATATGCCGCTCAAGGACGTTGAAATTGAAACTCCCATGGGAAAGGCCACCACGAAGAAGCTCGCTGGAAAAAAAGTGGCAGTTGTGCCCATCTTGCGGGCTGGAATTGGAATGGTTGATGGGATTTTGGAACTCCTGCCGAGTGCCCGAGTGGGACACGTGGGGATGTATCGGGACGAAAAAACCTTTGAACCGCACGAATACTTTGTGAAATTACCGTCTGACATTGAAGATCGGGAAGTTTTAGTCGTGGATCCGATGCTGGCCACCGGTGGTTCGGCCATCATGGCAATTGACGCCTTGAAAAAACGGGGCGCTAAAAACATTAAGTTTGTGTGCTTAGTGGCTGCTCCAGAAGGAGTAAAAGCCCTAGAAGAGGCCCATCCAGACGTTGAGATTTACGCAGCAGCGTTAGATGACCGCCTTGAGCATGGTTACATTGTTCCCGGTCTTGGTGATGCTGGAGATCGGTTATTTGGAACTAAATAAATTAAAAAGCAGAAATCTTGTGATTTCTGCTTTTTTGCTAACCGATAAATCACGTATAATCAACGATCAAATGAAATAATTTGCTTTGTATTTAATTTCATTTGGTGGTATCATTCTAATGAATTTTAGGATTAGCCATGGTCGTGGTTATTCTTAAAATGAATGGTAAAGCAAGGTGTGAATTCAGCGCCGACCGTTCGCTATTTGAAAGGCAAAAGAGGTGATAATTAGTGGATCCAACTCGTACTTTTCAATTTTGCGGTTTAACCTTCAACGTTGGGAACATGATTTCCGGACTCATCGTTGCAGCAATAGTGTTGGGGTTTGTTTATTTCTGTTCGCGGAAAATTCAAATGAAGCCCACCGGGAAGCAAAATTTATTGGAGTACATGATTGACTTTACGAACGGAATTGTGAAGTCGACGATGCCAAGTGGATCAACCAAGGATTATGGTTTGTGGGCCTTTACGCTCTTCTTTTTCATTTTGGTATCTAACCAACTGGGATTGTTCCTCCACATCGAAGTGGGCGGAATTGTGTACGTAAAGAGTCCCACGGCCGATCCAATCGTTGCAATGTCGTTTGCGCTGATGTCAATGTTGATTGCTCAATTCTCGAGTGTGCAAAAGTTAGGTTACAAAGGTCACTTTGAAACCTACCTGCAGCCCATTCCGTACTTGTTGCCAATTAACTTGATGGAAGAGTTTACTAATTTCTTAACCCTTGGAATTCGGGTGTACGGTAATATTTTTGCTGGTGAATTGCTGGCAGGTTTAATTGCGAAAATGGCATTTTCGCATGGGATTGTAACCCTTGCTATTTCAGCACCGCTTGAAATGGCCTGGATGGCATTCTCGGTATTTATTGGCTGTATTCAAGCCTATGTATTTGTAACTTTATCATGTGTTTATGTTTCTCAAAAGTTATCGATTGAGGAATAAGAAAAGGAGGAAGTATTTATGGGTGCAATTGGAGCTGGAATCGCGATCGCAGGTGCCGCTGTTGGTGCTGGTATCGGTGACGGAATTTTGATTTCTAAGATGCTTGAAGGAATGGCACGTCAGCCAGAATTGAGCAATACCTTACGGACTAACATGTTTATTGGGGTCGCTTTGATCGAAGTTATGCCCATCTTAGCCTTCGTGATTGCAATGTTGGTTATCAACAAGTAATCATTAATGTTGATTAACAAACAAAGGAGGTGTCAATAGATGTTAGTGGTTGGAGAGGCATTTAATATTGGTGATGCTCTGTTCTACGCGGTCCTCTTCATTATTCTGATGTGGCTGGTCAAGATTGTTGCTTGGAAGCCAGTGACTAAGATGATGCAAGATCGTTCGGATAAAATTGCCAATGATATTGATACGGCCGAAAAGTCGCGGACTGAAGCCCTCGAGTTGGCAAAACAACGCAAGGAAGCTTTGGTTAATTCGCAAGCAGAAGCAAACGAAATCATTAGTAAAGCACAACAAACTGGTGACAAGCGCCGGGAATCAATTATTAATGACGCAAACTTGGATGCCAAAACCATTAAAGAAAATGCTGAAAAGGATATCGCTCAGCAAAAGCGCGATGCCTTGGCTAGCACAAAGGATGACGTAGCTGATTTATCTATTGAAATTGCTTCCAAGATTATTCAAAAGAACTTAGACGCCAATGATCAAAAGACGTTGATTGATTCTTACATTAAGGGGTTGGATAGTCATGAGTCTAACTAAGCTTGATGTTGCGAAACGTTATTCCAAAGCGCTTTACGCGGTTTTAGAGGCTAATGATCAAGTTGAAACCGGTGGAGCAGATTTGGATGTCATTCGAGCAGTTTTAACTGATGAACCAGAACTTACGGTTGCTTTAGCATCCACCACACTGAATCATTCACAAAAAGAAACGTTGTTGCAGCCATTGTTAGAAAACGTGACAACGCCGGCAGTGCAAAATTTAGTGAAAATGCTGTTTGACTACGGTCGGATTAGTGATTTAGCTGCGGTAATTGATGCATTTAAGCAGTTGTATAATCAAAAACATGGAATTGTAACTGCGACTGTAACCACGGCCGTTCCTCTCTCTGAGGAGCAGCACAACCAGCTAGCCCAGACCTTTGCCAAAAAGGTTAACGCGAACCAGGTTGAGCTACAGGACCAAATCAATCCTGAGATTATTGGTGGAGTAATTTTGCGGTCGCAAGACGTGATCTATGACGGCAGCATTAAAACTAAAATTGATAAAATGAAAAGGTTGTTACTGCAGTAATGAGCTCGCAGAAGAAAGAGGTGAAACTTTTATGAGCATTAAGGCTGAAGAAATCAGTGCTCTAATTAAGAAACAATTAGAAGGTTATCAGGACGAGCTCACGGTTGCAGAAACTGGGGTTGTTACCTATATTGGTGACGGTGTGGCTCGGGCCTATGGGCTTGATAATGCCTTATCCGGAGAATTGGTTGAATTCCAAAGTGGAACCTACGGAATGATTCAAAACTTGGAAAACAACAACGTCGGAATCGTGGTCCTCGGTGATTACACTGGGATTCGTGAAGGAGATTCCGTCAAAAGAACCGGACGCATCATGGAAGTCCCCGTTGGTGATAACATGGTGGGTCGTGTTGTGAACTCATTAGGTCAGCCAATTGATGGTAATGGAAAGATCGAAACGGATACCGAAATGCCGATTGAACACAAGGCACCCGGGATCATGGATCGACAATCAGTTGATGAACCATTACAAACTGGAATTAAAGCGATTGATGCGTTGGTGCCAATTGGTCGAGGACAGCGGGAATTAATTATCGGAGACCGGAAAACCGGGAAAACTTCGATTGCCGTTGATACCATCTTGAATCAAAAAGACCAAGACATGATCTGTATCTACGTTGCCATTGGGCAAAAAGATTCCACGGTGATGCAACAAGTAGAAACGCTCCGGAAGTTTGGCGCCATGGACTACACGATTGTCGTGACGGCTGGACCATCTGAACCGGCTCCGTTGCTCTACATTGCTCCATACTCTGGAGCAACGATGGGTGAATATTTCATGAACAAAGGGAAGCACGTCTTAATCGTCTACGATGATTTAACGAAGCAAGCGAACGCTTACCGTGAACTCTCTTTGATTTTGAGACGTCCACCTGGCCGTGAAGCTTATCCTGGTGACATTTTTTACACCCACTCACGGTTGTTGGAACGGGCTGCTAAGTTAAATGACAAGCTCGGTGGGGGATCAATGACAGCCTTGCCAATTGTTGAAACCCAAGCTGGGGACGTTTCGGCCTACATTCCAACCAACGTAATTTCGATTACCGATGGTCAGATTTTCTTGAACGCGGACATGTTCTACGCCGGAGATCGTCCTGCCATCGATGCCGGGACCTCCGTTTCGCGGGTTGGTGGGGATGCCCAAATTCCTGCCATGAAGAAGGTTGCGGGGACGTTGCGGATTGACCTAGCTTCTTACCACGAACTAGAATCATTTGCCCAATTTGGTTCTGATTTGGATGAAGCAACGAAGGCCAAGCTTGATCGGGGAGCTCGGACGGTCGAAGTTTTGAAACAAAAACTTCACGATCCGCTTCCAGTTGAAAAACAGGTCTTAATTTTGTACTGCTTGACGCACGGCTACCTCGACAAAATTGCGGTGGATGATGTGTTACGCTTCCAAAACGAGATCTTTAACTACTTTGACGATCAACACGCAGACTTGTTACAACAAATCAAGGAAACGGGAAAGTTACCAGATGAGCAACAATTAACCACTGCCATTAGTGAATTTACTAAGTTATTTACTTCGACAGCGGCTGCCGTTCAAGATCAAGACGCACAGCAAGCTTAGATTTGAAGGGAGGATAACCAATGGCTGAATCAATGAATGAAGTCAAGCACCGGATTGCCTCCACCAAAAATACCCGGCAAATTACGGAAGCCATGCAAATGGTGCAAACCGTAAAGTTGAATCAAATTCAAGGGCAAACGGCTACGTATAACGAATACGTTGCTAAAATTAAGGCGGTTGTAATGCACTTGGCTGAATCACACTTGTTAGATAGCCAAGCGCCTTCAAAGACTCAGGACCAAGGTAAAAAGGGTCCAACGGCTTACTTAGTGATTACGTCTGATCGGGGAATGGTTGGCAGTTACAATAGTAACGCGTTACGCGGAACCAATCGGTTCATTGCTGACCATACGCCTAATGCAGATGACTACGTTATCCTAGCAGTAGGTGGTACGGGCGCTGATTTTTATAAAAAGAATGGCGCTAACGTTGCTTATGAGTATCGCGGTGTTTCTGACATTCCGACTTTTCAAGAGGTTAAGGGGATTGTGAAGACAATTACCCAGATGTATAACGACCAATTATTTAGTGAACTCTACGTGTGCTACAACCACTTTGTGAACCGGGTTCGGTCCGACTTTCGGGTAGAAAAACTGCTCCCGATGGATCGGGAATCGATTGAACAAAGTATGAGTGGTGCTGATGGAGCCGGAGCTAGCATCAAAACGGAAGCTCTGACGGCTGAATACGAGGTTGAACCTTCTGAACAAGAAGTGTTACACGCCATTTTGCCACAGTACTCTGAAAGTTTAGTGTATGGGGCAATTTTAGATGCCAAGACTGCCGAACATTCGTCAAGTTCGATGGCGATGAAAGCAGCAACTGACAATGCTGATGATTTAATTTCTTCGTTGGAATTAAAATACAATCGGGCTCGACAGGCGGCGATTACGACCGAAATCACCGAAATTACTGGTGGTCAGGAAGCATTGAATCACTAATGATAGGAGGAATTAACGCATAATGAGTGCTGGTAAAGTTGTACAAGTAATTGGACCGGTTGTCGATGTTGAATTTCCCCTAGATGGCGATTTACCTGAAATTAATGATGCTTTGAAAGTCCAAAAAGGCGATAACGATGTTTTAGTAACAGAAGTAGCGCTGGAATTGGGTGACGGAGTTGTCAGAACGATTGCCATGGACGGAACCGATGGTTTGCGTCGTGGGATGGAAGTTGAAAACACGGGAGCTCCAATTGAAGTTCCTGTGGGTAATGACACACTAGGACGAGTATTTAATGTTTTAGGGGAAACCATTGATGGTGGCCCTAAATTTGGTCCTGATGCAGAACGATGGGGGATCCACCGGGAAGCACCAAAATTTGATGAAATTAACCCGTCAACTGAAGTGTTGGAAACGGGAATTAAGGTTATTGACTTATTAGCCCCTTACATTCGGGGTGGTAAGGTTGGATTGTTCGGTGGTGCCGGAGTTGGTAAAACCGTTTTGATCCAAGAATTAATCCATAACATTGCCCAGGGACACAACGGAATTTCCGTCTTTACGGGGGTTGGTGAACGAACCCGTGAAGGAAACGATATGTACTTCGAAATGAAGGGATCGGGAGTTCTGAAGCAAACGGCCATGGTGTATGGACAAATGAACGAGCCGCCTGGTGCCCGGATGCGGGTTGCCTTGACGGGACTAACGATTGCCGAATACTTCCGGGATGAAGAAGGTAAGGATGTGTTGTTATTTATCGATAACATCTTCCGATTTACCCAAGCCGGAACGGAAGTTTCTGCCCTCTTGGGTCGGATTCCTTCTGCCGTAGGGTACCAGCCGACGTTAGCCACGGAAATGGGTCAGCTGCAAGAACGGATTACCTCAACGAAGAAGGGTGCCATCACCTCGATTCAAGCGGTTTATGTTCCTGCCGATGATTACACCGACCCGGCACCCGCAACGACGTTCGCCCACTTGGATGCCACGACGAACTTGGAACGATCTTTGACTCAACAAGGGATTTATCCAGCCGTGGACCCATTGGCATCAACTTCATCCGCTTTGGATCCTGCCATTGTCGGGGACGAACACTTCCAAGTTGCTAGTGAAGTGCAACATGAGTTACAGCGGTATCGTGAATTACAAGATATTATCTCTATCTTAGGGATGGATGAGTTGTCTGACGAAGAAAAGACCATCGTTGGTCGGGCTCGTCGGATTCAATTCTTCCTCTCGCAACCATTCTCAGTGGCCGAAACGTTTACGAACGTTCCTGGTAAGTACGTTTCCGTGAAGGATACGGTTGCCGGATTTAAGGGCATCCTAGATGGTAAGTACGATTACATTCCTGAAGACTTCTTCAGAAATTGTGGTCCCATTGAAGATGTGGTTGCTAAATACGATGCTACCCAAAAGGATACCGACAAGTAAGGAGGGATCTAATTGGCTGAAGCAAAGAATGTTTTAACCGTTAGTATCGTGACTCCGGACGGGCCGGTTTATACTAATGAAAATTGTTCATTAGCAGTCGTGCAAACGCAAAGTGGTGATTTGGGGATCATGGCTAACCATATTCCCGTAATTGCTGCCTTGCAGATTGCGCCAGCTGAGTTTAAAAATCAGGACGGTCAATCTGATACAATCGCTGTTAACGGTGGTTTTGTTGAATTTTCGAACAATGAGTTAACGATTGTGGCCGACAGTGCGGAACGCAAAGATCAAATCGATGTGGACCGGGCTAATAGTGCCAAGGAACGGGCTCAACGAGAAATTGAAGAAGCCAATAGTAAACACGATGCTGATACAATGAAACGAGCTGAAGTTGAACTTCGCCGGGCATTGAATCGGATTAATGTTGCTAATCAGCGTTAATTTTTATAAAGGAAAGTCATGCTTGCATGGCTTTCTTTTTTTTTGCCTTAAAAGGAAGTCAAAGTGAAGCAAACGGGGTGTTTCAACGACAGTATTGTTATTTTATGATAAGATTAAGGATAGCAATAAACGGAGGAATGAAAATGAATGGATTTGGATTACAGGCTTTGATAAGTGTCATTAGTCAGTTGTTTTTTGTGATTTTATCGTTTTGGGCCATTCAAGGAATTCATTTTGAACGGTTTTTACCCATTAAAGAACAGCAAGGCAAAGTTCTATTGGTTTTAATGGCCATCGTGATTGGTTCTTTAAGTAGTAATTTCTTTCTTTCCTTTATTGATAACCTCAAAAATTTACAATTCTTATTTTAAAATCAGCTAGGAGAAGAAAAATGGATAAAATTATTGTTCGCGGTGGCAACCGCTTATCCGGAAGTGTGCACATTGAAGGAGCTAAAAACGCGGTGTTACCCATTTTAGCAGCGACTATTTTAGGGAGCAGCGAGAAAAGTATCTTAACGAACACGCCGATTTTGTCTGACGTTCATGTTATGAACGAAGTGTTACGAAGCTTGCACCTGCAGGTTAACTTCGATGAAAATCATAACAGAATTACAGTTGATGCGACGGGTGATATCAGTAGTGAAGCACCTTTTGAGTACGTTTCGAAGATGCGGGCTTCCATTGTGGTATTAGGGCCACTGTTGGCACGCTTGGGTAAGGCTCGAGTGGCTTTACCCGGTGGTTGTGCGATTGGTTCCCGTCCGATTGACATCCATTTACGTGGATTTGAAGCTATGGGTGCTACGATTGAACAACACGAAGGTTACGTAGAAGCGACGGCACCTGAGGGACTCCACGGCGCAGAAATTTATTTTGACTTTCCAAGCGTCGGAGCAACCCAAAACGTGATGATGGCCGCCACCTTAGCTGACGGGGAAACTGTGATTAAAAACGTGGCGCGGGAACCAGAGATCGTTGATTTAGCCGACATGTTAAATGCCATGGGGGCGCAAATTAAAGGCGCCGGAACTGATACCTTGACCATTGAAGGAGTGGATCAGTTACATGGGGTTCATCATGAAGTAGTGCAGGACCGGATTGAAGCTGGAACTTTCATGGTGGCCGCCGCTGCTACGCAAGGGAACGTACTAGTGGAAGATGCAGTCATGGAACACAACCTGCCTCTTATTGCTAAGTTACGAGAAATGGGCGTGGAAGTAATCCAAGAAAAAAAAGGAGTTCGAATTGTGGGCCCTGCTACGTTGAAACCAGTGGACATTGAAACTGCCCCTTACCCTGGGTTTCCTACTGATATGCAACCGCAAATGACCGTTTTGCAGCTCGAAGCTGATGGAGTTAGTACGTTAACCGAAACGGTTTTTGAAAACCGGTTTATGCACTTAGACGAATTACGGCGGATGAACGCTAAATTTGAAATTAAGGGCAACACGGTGGTCATGCACGGACCGACTAAATTTGAAGGGACTGAGGTGGCTGCTACCGATTTAAGGGCTGCTGCAGCGCTCATTATTGCTGGTTTGATTGCAACTGGGGAAACTCAAATTACGAATCTCCAGTACTTAGACCGGGGTTACTACGAAATTGAAAAGAAATTACGCCACCTAGGAGCCGATATTGAACGAGTTTCTACGGGGGAATAGCGTGATAAATGCGGACTTATGATATAATCTACACAATTAGTTTTTAACTAGAAAGGAAGAAAATTATGGCTGAAGATATCGGAATTGACTTAGGAACAGCCAATGTGTTGGTATCTGTAACTGGGAAAGGGGTCGTTTTAAACGAACCTTCTGTGGTTGCAATTGATACCAAGACTAATAAGGTGCTCGCAGTCGGAAAAGAAGCTTATGAAATGGTTGGCAGAACCCCCGGTAACATTAAAGCTATTCGTCCTTTAAAGGATGGGGTTATCTCTGATTTTGACGTTACTGAAGCAATGTTAAATTACTTCATCAAAAAATTAAGCGTTAAAGGAATGGTTTCCAAGCCGAAGGTAATGATTTGTGCACCCACTAACATTACTAATATCGAACGGAAGGCCATTATCGAAGCGGCCCAAAAGTCAGTGGGAGGAGAGGTTTTCCTAGAAGAAGAACCAAAGGTTGCTGCCATTGGAGCGGGAATGGATATTTTCCAACCGACTGGGAGCATGGTAATTGATATTGGAGGGGGAACCTCTGACATTGCGGTGGTTTCACTGGGAGATATTGTCGCTAGTAAATCGTTGAAACTGGCGGGAGACGTCATGAATCAAGATATTGTAGATTACATGAAACAGACTCACAACATCATCATTGGGGAACATTCAGCTGAAAAAATTAAAAAATCAATTGGAACTGCAAAAGCAGATCCAAACGACATTCAGGAACTCCAAGTTCGGGGACGGGATGCAGTTAGTGGAATGCCAATTTCGGTTACCATTAACAGTGGCGAAATTGCCGATGCCATCCACCTGTCAGTACAAATGATCATTAACGCTGCGAAGAGCGTTCTAGAAACGATTCCTCCAGAATTAGCTGCTGATATCATTGATCGTGGAGTGATGCTGACCGGGGGAGGATCCATGTTAAAGAACATCGACGTGGTAATTTCTGACGCACTGACGGTGCCTGTGGTGGTTTCCGAAGACCCGTTAGAAAACGTGGCCAAGGGGGCTAGTTCGCTCTTGGAACACATTGATACGACGAAGAAACCCCAAAAAAAGTTTAGTTTATTCGGTCGCGATAAGTAAGCTGTGCAAACGTTCTTAGTCAAGCTCATTCGAGCTTATCAAGTCGGAATCTCTGCACATACGCCGCCGACCTGTCGGTACCAACCGACTTGTTCACACTATACTCAGACTGCTATTGAACGCTTCGGTAGTTGGCGGGGATTGGTAATGGGAGTTGCCCGAATCTTACGGTGTAATCCGTTGGTGCCTGGAGGCTTTGATCCAGTCCCAACTCATTTTAGTGTCCGGCGTAATCGAGTAAAATAGAATGGAGGTTAGAATGAGTCGCAAAGAAAAACAAATTGAATTAGAAGTGGTGGAAACACCCCAACACGAAAATTTAGTTCAAATTAAAGGTCAAACGGTGGGTAAAATTGTGGCCAATGCGGACAAGTTTGACTGTTACGTGGGCAACCAAATTTTTCACGAGAAAAACGAAGCGGATGCATTGCAACAAATCATTCGTGAATATAATTTACACCAACGGTAACCTTAGGTTTAGATTAAGGAGAGTTAGTTGTGTTTCAAAGAAAACAAATGCAAAGTGACGATCGCATCGATTGGAGTATCATCTTTTGCGTTCTGATGTTAGCGTTGGTGGGGTTAGGATCCATTTACGTAGCTGCTTCTCACGATACGGGGTCTGTTTCGGTGGTAAGAACCGTTGTATCTCAATTAGTGTGGTACGCTATCGGAGCAGGCGCCGTCGTAGTGATTATGCAGTTTGACGCTCAACAGTTGTGGAAGATTAGTCCTTACGTTTATTGGTTAGGAATTGCATTGCTGTTTCTGGTGCTGTTCCTGTATAGTCGAGCTTATTATGTGCAAACCGGAGCCAAAAGCTGGTTTGCCTTCGGACCGTTGACGTTTCAGCCGTCTGAAATTATGAAACCAGCGTATATTTTGATGGAAGCCCGGGTTATTGCGACGCACAATAATCAGCATCCTATTCACACGGTGCGGAGTGATTGGAAACTACTAGGTAAAATGTTCCTTTGGACGTTACCAGTCATTATTTTACTGAAGGTCCAAAATGACTTTGGGACAACGGTAGTGTTCTTAGCCATTTTGGGTGGTTTAATCATCGTCTCTGGAATTAGTTGGAAAATCCTTGGACCCGGAATCATTGCATTTGTAGCCTTAGTCACCACCGCTGTGATGTTAGTGGTTACTAGCGGTGGCCGGACGATTTTAGGGCACCTAGGATTTAAACAGTACCAATTTGAACGAATCGATAGCTGGTTACACCCGGCGTCTGATTCCAGTAACCAAGGTTTTCAACTCTGGCAGAGTATGAAGGCCATCGGTTCAGGTGGATTAACGGGGACCGGCTTTAATGTGTCCCATGTTTACGTTCCTGTGCGTGAATCCGATATGATTTTTTCCGTAGTCGGAGAAAACTTTGGGTTCATCGGTGGAACGCTTTTAATCTTACTGTACTTCCTGCTGATTTATGAAATGATTAAGGTGACGTTCCAAACTCGTAACGTCTTTTACGCCTACATTTCTACGGGTGTAATTATGATGATCCTGTTCCACGTGTTTGAAAACATTGGAATGAGCATTGATTTGATTCCAATGACTGGGATTCCGTTGCCATTCATTAGCCAAGGGGGTTCTGCCCTGATTGGGAATATGATTGGAATCGGCTTTATTATGTCGATGCAGTATCATAACAAGAATTCGATGTTTAGTAACGTTAAACAATTTTCGTAAAAGTCTACTGCGGTAGGCTTTTTTATTTGGTATTTTAACTGATGTACAAAAGTGTTATACTTAAGTTTCCAAAACATACGAATGGGAGAAAAAGCAGATGACAGATAAAAAGCAACACATCGCGTTATTATTTGGTGGCGATTCTTCAGAACACGACGTTTCCAAACGATCGGCGCACAACATTTTTGATGCCATGGATAAGGATAAGTATGATGTGAGCCTCTTTTTGGTAACTAAAGATGGCTTTATCCTGGACGATGCGTCCTCACATCGAGTATTTGCTGGTGAAGCAGAGGAAGACGTAGTTGCAGAAGTAGTCCCTAAGTTAGACCGTGAGCAGCCATTAGCTCCCATCCTAAACCTGGATAGTACGAAAAAGATTGACGCCTTTTTCCCTATTATTCACGGGAACCTCGGTGAAGACGGAACCATCCAGGGCCTCTTACGCTTATTGCAAAAGCCTTACGTTGGTAGTGGGGTCCAAGCTTCGGCACTGGCCTACGACAAGGACTTTACGAAAAAGATTTTAACGGCGACGGGCGTACGAAACACCAACTACGTATTAGTGACCCCGGGAAATGTTACTGACTGGGATTACGCTAAAATTAGTCAAAAGCTCGATTCCAAAATTTTGTTCGTTAAACCATCCCGGCAGGGTTCATCGATTGGAATCCATAGGGTGGAAAATGAAGCAGAGTACGAAGCGGGAATGCAAGACGCGTTACGCTACGATACGAAGATCTTAGTTGAAGAAGCGATTGAAGGGCCCGAAGAGGTGGAAATTTCCATTTTAGGAAATGAACAACCCGAAGCTTCCAAGATTGGGGCAATTAAAGTCCCAGCCGGAGATGCTTTCTACACTTACGACAACAAATTCGTGGATGCTAGCGCGGTTCAATTTACGATTCCAGTCGAACTACCGCAACCAGTTAGTGAAGAAATTACCAGGATGGCTTTACGTGCTTACCAAGCTCTTGAATTAAAGGGAATGGCACGGATTGACTTCTTGGTTTCTAAAGATTTCACCCCATACCTTGGTGAAATTAACACGTTACCAGGTTTTACTAACATCTCGTTATACCCGCAATTGTGGGAAGCAACTGGTATTAGTTATACAGAATTAATTGATCGCCTGATTGAGCTCGCTAAGGATGAGTTTAAGCGACAAACTGCCATCTTGCATGACTTCAAACCATTGCAAGCTAAGGATCAAAAAAAGGTTTACAAAGCTAAATAATGCAAAATGCCCCTGGAGAAATCCAGAGGCATTTTTTAATGGATTGACAAGTACCAAGAAACATAGGATAATAATACTTATTTTTTCGTAGATAATTTGTTAGAGGAGCACATTAATGTTGATCTTCCCATCTCCACAGTTGTTAACGGAATTGAGCCGCCTAGTCAGAACCAAACGGCAACAAATTCATTTATCCCAGGCTGACTTAGCTCGTGGGATTTGTACCCAAACCACCATTAGTACCCTGGAGAATGCAACCAGCTTTTCTAAATGGGAAATTGTCCCGCTGCTCCTAGCGCGACTAAAAATTAATCCTCAAGAACTAGAAAATAACTACTGTCGGCGATATCGTTACGGAGAAACGCAACTCCAAATATTGGAAGAACTGCTATTTCAATTTAAATTTAAGCAGGGAGCACAACAATTAGCTGTGATTAAAGTCGAAAATTTGGATTCTCGTGTTTTACTGAGTCGCTATCATTGTTATGCTGGTTTTTTGCATCTGCTTTTAGAGAAGAACCTGGAAGCAGCGATGATTGCTTTTGAGCGCTCCTCAGATTATCAAATCGGCACGACGCCCCATCCGTTTATTCATGGTCTAACCCGGTTAGGGGAGGCAGCCACTTATCGGCACCTTAATTTTACCCGTCGGGCCCAACAATCACTCATTAAGGCCTTGGAACAGTTAAAGCAGTTGTTACAAACGGAACCAGAATCATTATTGACGTTAATCCGCTTTGGCATGGCGGTTACGACCTTGGGTTCGGTATTAGAATTACATACCGAAACGCAGATCGCGTGTCAGTTATTAAGAAATTATCTGCATCAACACTACTCATACTACTGCCTGGCTGATTTATATTACCTAGAAGCAGCCTGTTTTCAAGCCTTGAAGCAACCAGCGAATGCTAGCCATTTAATGCAACGAGCTGATCAACTGGTGCATTTGAAAAATAACAGCAAATTAAAACAAATTTATCAAATGTACCAACCAAAAAATTCCTAGCAAAAGTGCTAGGAATTTTTTGGTTTTATTGATTGCTTTGTTTCCCTAATTGCCGTTCGGGAATCAATTCATTTTTAAGGTTGGTTTTTACTACTAAAACGTCGCAAGTAGCAGCCCGGGTCACGTATTCTGTAACCGAACCAATTAACAACCGTGCTACGGCGTTCAATCCAGTGGCCCCCATGATGATTAAATCAACGTTTAATTCGTGGGGTAGATCCTTAGCAATAATGGTCTTTGGTGCACCGTATTCAATCGAATAGTCAATGTCTTCTAATCCAGCTTCGTGAGCCGTTTGCATGTATTTTTCCAAACGATTCTTACTTTTATCGGTAATTTCATCAACGATGCTGTTGTCAAAGCTAGAAACGTCTTGGTAGGCTCGAGTATCAATGGCATGAACGAGGTGTAAATGAGCCTCATTTCGTTTGGCGATGGCGACGGCTTTTTCAAAAGCTAATTCAGCGCCATAAGATCCATCAACAGGAACTAGGATGTTGCGATATTCTTGTAACATAAATAATCACCTCATTTAGATTTGTGAATCATCTAATCAACTTTATTTTAACGCTCTTTCTGAAAAATAGTAGGGTTTAATGGTTCATAAAGGGAACTAACAGTAGTTCTGGAATTAAGCAACCCAAACAACCACCGACTAGCGCGATAACCAGAAGGGGAGTGTTATTAAGTAAAATAGCCCCCACGGTTAATCCAGCCAAAATCAGCAAACAGCTCCCACTAATTTTCAGGATTTGCTGTAACTTCGGATTATTTTCCGGGTGAAAGAGGAGAAATGAGCGATGTTGGTGGAGTAAAAAGTAGATTCCATTCCCAGCTAAGAGTAGGGCAAATAGTAACGCTAAGAGATTAATCATGGTGATCCTCCTTGGAAGTTTGGTCCTGGTGCTGAGCTTGTTGCAATTTTTGGTACTGTTCAGCGTATGCTCTTTCCATTTTGCCAGTTGTTTTAGGTTGGTAATACTGAGCATCCCTAATGCGATCGGGCAGGTATTGTTGGTTGACCCAGCCGTTTTTAAAGTTATGAGGGTACTGGTACCCTACGTGACCTAGTTCCTTGGCACCCTTAAAATGAGCATCGCGGAGGTACGGAGGAATTTCTCCGTAGTTACCGGAACGGACGTCTTCTAATGCAGCTGCCATTGCCGCCATCGCTGAGTTGGACTTTGGGGAAAGCGAAAGTTCGATAATAGCGTTGGCCAGGGGAATTTGGGCTTCTGGGAGACCGACCCGTTCGGCGGCTTGAACTGCTGTAACTGCTCGTTCGGCAGCTGGGGGATTGGCGAGGCCAACGTCCTCATAGGCAATTACCATTAAGCGACGGATAAGGGAGGTTAAATCTCCGGCCTCAATTAGCCGAGCCGCATAGTGCAACGCCGCATTGGCATCAGAACCCCGGATTGATTTTTGGAGGGCGGAGAGGACGTTATAGTGGGCGTCACCGTTCTTATCCTGGGTGAGGGCTTGTTGTTGTAAACAAGCTTCGACGTCTTTAATCGTGACATGAATTCGTCCTTTAGTTTTAGGAGTCGAGCGGACGGCCAACTCTAAGGCATTCAGTGCACTCCGTAGATCCCCATTGGTGCGATGACTGAGAAAATGTAATGCATCTTGATCAAGGTCAACTGGTTCGTTACCAAGTCCGCGCTCTGAATCATGTAAGGCCCGTTCAATGGCTGTTTCAATGTTTTCACTAGTGAGCGGGTGAACCGGAAAAATTTGAGTTCGTGAGCGGATGGCCGGGTTGATATTGATATAAGGATTCTCAGTCGTCGCACCAATTAAAATGATCTGTCCGCTTTCTAGTAAGGGAAGGAGAAAATCTTGTTTGGTTTTATCGAGACGGTGAATTTCATCTAACAATAACACCACGGTGCCACTCATTTTGGCTTCCTCGGCTACAATTTGTAGATCCTTTTTGGTGTCAGTGGCCGCGTTGAGGGAGCGAAAGGCGTATTTCGAGGAACCGGCAATGGCACTAGCAATGCTGGTCTTTCCGGTTCCAGGAGGACCATATAAAATCATGGAGGACAACAGCTGAGCATTGACCATTCGATTGATAATTTTGCCTGGGCCAACGAGGTCTGGTTGACCCACGATTTCTTCAATTTTAGTGGGACGCATTCTGTATGCGAGTGGTTTTTGCATAAAAGCCTCGTTCTAATGGTGAAACAAACGCTGCCAAAAGGATTGATGGGCAGATTTTGGGGACTCCTCAGGTTTTGGAGCTGGGGCTTGGAACTCAATTGATTCTACGTTGATAGCGTTTGAAGCAGCAATCACAATGCCCGCTTGATCAGCAGCCGTTCCGTAGTCGGTATTGTTTTTGAGGGTAAACTTGGTGTGTAACTCGCTAGCTAACTTAAGGTAGGGGCTTTGGAATGCACTATCAAGGTTACCGTTAATCAGGACGCTATAGTTGGAATGCTGTTCTAGTAATTGTTGGGCCTGCTTAATAGCAGCGTCGTTACTAACTTCCCCGACGGGAATGACTAGGGCCACTCGTTCGCGAAAGGTCCCGAGGTAGCGACGTTGCTCATCGGGATTGATTTGGGGAGTGCCCCCGCTCATGGCTTGATCCAGGCGATCTTGAACGTTATTTTCGTTTGGCATGGTTAGTGCTCCTTTCTAATTTATTCTTTATTGTAACATCAAGTTGATGGTAACAAAAAAAGAGCGCCCTCCAAGCAGAGAGTGCTCTAGAATCACTGATTAACGGTTGTAAAATTCAACCACTAGGGACGTGTCAATGTTAGCATTTAATTCGTCAGGTTGAGGAAGCCGAGTTAAGGAACCTTCTAACTTATCAGCATCAAAGGAAACGTAAGTTGGGCGACTAACCACTGCTTCAACTGCTTCTTTGATGATGGCGAGGTTCTTAGACTTTTCCCGAACGCCAACTACTTGACCAGGTTCAACTTCGTAAGAAGGAATGTCAACCCGTTTACCGTCAACCGTGATATGACCGTGGTTAACTAATTGACGAGCTTGACGCCGCGTCGTAGCTAAACCTAAACGGTAAACCACGTTATCAAGACGTTGTTCCAACTTAATTTCGAAGTTATCACCATGCTTACCTTCCCGAATTTTACCAGCCTTTAGGAACAAGGAGTAAAATTGACGTTCAGTTAAGCCATACATGTAACGCATCTTTTGCTTTTCACGTAATTGAACACCGTATTCAGAAAGTTTTTGACGTCGACCCTGACCATGAACACCAGGTGCGTAAGGACGCCGTTGTAACTCTTTACCAGTACCTGATAAAGAAATGCCGAGTCGACGAGAAATGCGCCAACTTGGTCCAGTATATCTAGACATAATAAATCCTCCAATAAAATATTTTGGAGTAAAATAATCAAATGCACACTTAGTATTCGTGCATGTCTCTCAGAACTTTCACCTCAGCAGCCGGTGGGTTACTAATTAAACTATTCAAGATAGCAAAGACATGTTGACGAGCTTACCGTGTACCGCTGCATTATTTTACACGAACTTAATTCTAGCTGGAATGGGTTGACTTGTCAACGGAATTGGTTGATTTTCTAGGGAAAGAGGCTGCTTTCTCTGTGATGACTATGGTATAATCCAAAGAGACTGTAATATTAACAGCTAGTTAATAAATCTAATTTAGGCGAAGGTCGAAAATCATGCTAAACGTTATTATCGGGATTGTAGTTATTATTATTATCATTTATCTTGCTGTCGTTGTGTACCAACGAACCCAATTAAAGCAAGCTAAAGCTATGAACCTTGAGTTGACGCGTTTGAAAAATTTATCGCTCACGGATCAGTTACAAGCGGTGAAACAGCTAACGCTCACGGGGGATTCATTAACTAAGTTTCAAGAAGCTCAAAAAAAATATCAAGACGTCCAACAAACCCAGTTTCCGGATGTGGCTCAGAGTCTGACGGCTGCCGAGAATGATGCCAAGGGGGTTAACTTCTTACAAACTCGTGATGACGTTGATCAGGCTCACGCTAAATTAGAAGCAGCCGCGACCAATCTGGATCAGGTGCAGGCCACCCTTACAAACATTCAGAAAATGGAGCAAGCGCACCAACAGGCAGTGGTCGACTTAGAAACTAATTATCAAAAACTACGAAAGACCTTATTAAACGATAACAGTAAGTATGGTCCAGCGATTGACGCACTGGAAGGTCAGCTTTCTTCCATTGAAGATACGTTTGCGGACTTTTCTGCACTAACCAAAAAAGGTGATCATCAGAATGCCGAAGTGATGCTGGGGGATTTAAAGCAAGCCACGATGACCTTAGAGCAAAAGATGGAGTCCATTCCAGAACTATACCAATTAAACCACGAGCAGTTTGTGAATCAGCTGCAAGAGATTGAGTCAGCATATGCTAAATCACGAGCAGAAGGATTTTGCTTTGCGGATGATGATTTCTCAATGACTTTAAAGGAACTTCACCAGGCCGTTCAAGACAATTTAGAAAACATTAAACACCTCGATTTAAGTTTCGTGAGAGAACAAGATAACGAGATTGAAAAACGAATTAATGGACTTTATGATCGCCTGGAAACGGAGATGAATGCGCGGTTGTTTGTTGATAAACAGCTCGACGTGATTGGCCGCTTCATTCAGCACGCATGGCAGCAAAACAAAACCCTGGCGGATGAATTAGAACGGTTGAGTCACAATTATTCGTTAGAGCACGGTGAAGTTGAAAATACCGACCGACTCCAAGAACAAATTAGTTTGATCAACCAAAAGTATCAGGGCGATTGCCAGACGATTAAAGATCATCAGGCCATTTATTCACAAATTGCGGCGGATTTGAAACAGTTCCAGCAATCCTTAACTAACATTGAAAAGAAGCAACGGGCGCTGAATGACTCGATTGCTGATTTAAGCGAGGAAGAGCAACAGGCCCAACAAACCTTAGAGGATTTAAACGCTGAATTACACGCCATTCATCGGCGAATTGAAAACCTGAATTTGCCGGGGATTTCTGCAGACTACGCCGAGTATTTTGAAATGGTTTCTAAAGAAGTGCAACATTTGAAAGCCACTATGAATAAAGCTAAAATTAGTATGGATGACGTCCAAAAGCAGTTGGAACAAATCAAACACGATCGTGACCAACTTCAGGAAAAAACTAGCGATTTGATTGACCAATCTTTACTGGCAGAACAAGTGATTCAATATGCGAACCGTTACGCAGCAACAAATCCAGCGATGGCAGCATCAATTCATAAAGCCCAGCAGCAATTTGAGCGGGATTATCGATATGAGGATAGTCTAGCAACGATTGCCAATGCTTTGGATCAAGTCGAACCGGGCGCTTTTACCCGAATTGAAGACAACTACTATAAGAATAAAGCTAAAACTAACTAATCATTAAACAGATGGAAGCCAGGTCGAGTTACTGCGGCCTGGTTTCGTTTTTCAAAGGAGTGATTACCATTATTTATTTTGATAACAGCGCGACCACTAAGGTGGATCCGGCTGTGCTAGCGACTTACAACCAGGTGAGTGAGGATTACTGGGGTAATCCATCTAGTTTGCATAATTTTGGCGAAAAAGCCGATCAATTATTGATTCAGTCCCGTCGGCAAATTGCGAGTCAGTTAGGCGTGCAACCGGCAGAAATCTTTTTTACCAGTGGGGGAACCGAAGGGGATAACTGGGTTGTGAAAGGAACCGCGCTAGCCAAGCGTCAGTTTGGGCGGCACTTAATTACCACCCAGGTTGAACACGATGCTGTCAAACACTCGATGCAACGTTTAGAAGAACTGGGATTTGAGGTAACGTATCTCCCGGTAGATGAAGAAGGGCGGATTCGTCCGGATGATTTACGCCAAGCAATTCGCTCGGATACGATCTTAGTTTCCGTGATGGCGGTCAATAACGAGATGGGCGCCGTGCAACCATTGGCTGAAGTGGCGGAGATTTTACGGGATTACCCGAAGATTCACTTTCACGTGGACGCCGTTCAGGGAATTGGCAAAGGCTTGCACGATCTGATTTTTAACGATCGGGTCGACTTTGCAACCTTTTCGGGGCACAAATTTCATGCACCACGGGGCGTAGGCTTTATTTACGGACGAACCGGCAAGAAATTGATGCAATTTTTAGACGGAGGTGGTCAGGAACGGGGCCAACGGAGTGGAACCGAAAACCTGCCAGCGATTGCGGCAATGGCTAAAGCGGTTCGCTTGTTAAAGCAAAACGAACCACAAACGGTGGCAACCGAACATGAGCTCCGTTTAAACTTGCGGGATTATTTGCAACGGTTTGCAAAGGTCCACATTTTTTCGGGCACCGGACCGCATTTTGCGCCTCATATCCTGTGCTTTGCGATTGAAGGGGTGAAAGGGGAAACCATCGTGCATGCGTTTGAAGAGGATGACATTTATTTGTCCACCACGAGTGCATGTTCGTCGAAAAAAGGACTAACTTCTAGTACACTGAGTGCAATGGGAGTTGATCCGGAAATTGCTCGGGGAGCAGTTCGGATTTCTCTGAGTGACCAAAATACGATGGCAGAGGTTGAACAATTTAAGCGGGTCTTTGCCAAGTTATACGAACAATTTAAAACCTTGAGTTAAAGAAAAAGGGAAGTGACAGAATGGAATACAGTGAAATTATGGTTCGCTACGGGGAACTCTCCACGAAGGGGAAGAACCGGAAGGAGTTTATCCGCCAGTTGGGCCAAAACATTCGCAACGTGTTGAAACCGTTTCCTGCGGTTGTAGTGAAAGCCCAACGAGATCGGTTACACGTGGTGTTAAATGATCAACCAGCCCAACCGGTCATGGATGCCTTGCAACAGGTGTTCGGGATTGAAACTTTTTCGCCGGTGGTAAAGCTACCAAAGGATGCTAGTTTAGCTGACATTCAGCAAACGGCGAAACAAATGATTAAGGAACAATATCAACCCGGCCAAACTTTCAAAATTGCGACTCGGCGCCAAAATAAAAACTATCCGTTAAATACCTACGGCATTGATGATGGAGTCGGCAGTTATATTTTAGAGGCCATTCCGGGAATTCGAGTGCAAATGAAGCACCCAGACATTAACCTCCAAATTGATGTTCGTTTAAGTGGAATTTATTTATCGAGTATCACAATTCCGGGTGCACTGGGTTTGCCAGTCGGAACCGGTGGACGAGCTACGATGATGTTATCTGGAGGAATTGACTCGCCGGTAGCAGCCTATCTAGCTATGAAGCGGGGCGTGAAAGTCGATATGATTCATTTCTTTAGTCCACCGTACACTAGCCAACAAGCCCTCGCGAAAGCGAAAGATCTGGCGGCTAAGCTTGCGGCCTTTGGGGGCACTATTGACTTCATTCAGGTACCGTTCACCAAGGTGCAGGAAGAAGTGAAAAAACGGGTTCCAGAGGGTTACTTAATGACGATTCAACGGCGGATGATGCTGCGCTTGGCGGCGGCCATTACGATTGACCGGCACTGTAACGGGGTCTTTACTGGAGAATCACTAGGTCAAGTTGCTTCCCAAACGCTCGAAAGCATGCGGGCAATTAACGATGTGACATCCTTACCCGTACTGCGGCCGTTAATCTCATTGGACAAAACCGAAATCATTAAAATTGCGCGGGAAATTGATACCTACGACCTCTCAATTATGCCATTTGAAGATTGTTGTACAATCTTTACTCCTCCCGCTCCGAAAACGAAACCGGATTTAGAGAAAACCCGCGAATTTGAAAAGTTGGTGGACGTAGACGGTTTAATGCAAGAGGCCTTAGCTGGAATCGAAGTCACGAAGATTAACGTAGGGGACGATTACCTCAATTCCCAAGAAGACGTTTTTGCTGAATTGCTATAAAGGGCAGTCAGAAAGGAATCATGATGAAAGTTAAATTAATGGATCACGAAGTTGAATTAGTGGGTACTCCGCCAGCAGTGGGGGACCGTTTGCCAGAGTTCACAGTACGAAATGATCAAAATCAGCCAGTGACCACGAATGATTTACTGGGGAAACCAATGGTTTTATGTGCTGTTCCAGATTTAGACACGGACGTGTGCAGCATGGAAACCAAGAAGTTTAACCAACAAGCGGACCAGTATCCCGCTGCCCGGTTTGTGACGATTTCCAACAACTCGATTGCAGAACAAACGGACTGGTGTGCTGCCAAGGGCGTGCAGAATTTATCCGTGTTATCCGATGCACAAGGAGAATTTGGTCAGGCCACGGGTCTGTACGTTCCTAGTTTCAAGCACCTTGCCCGGGCCGTTTTTGTCGTAGACGCGCAGGGAAAAATCACGTACGAAGAAATTTTGGATCAAATTGCGGCTGAACCTAATTATCAACAAGCTTTAATGGCCCTGGAACAACTTCTCTAATAAAGGAGTTGACGAATTAGTTAAAGTTCAGTATATTAATGGGCAAACAATAAATGTGATGAACAAGAGGCAAATTGAAACGAGTTAGAAGCGAGAGAGCGTTGGTGGGAGGCTCTTAACGAAGCCAGTTTGTGTAACTTGGGAGCAGTTATTACGAAACCAGTAGTTATAACCGGTTACCGCCGTTATTGGAATTGAGTTGGGATTAACAGCTTTGTTAATCCAATTTAGGTGGTACCGCGAGCATTCGTCCTATTGTGAAATAGGAACGAGTGCTTTTTTATTTTTGAAAGGGTGATTCGATGAGCAAGGAAGAAGCCAAAACAACCATGTCCACGAAGTTTGATCCGCAAGCCGTGGAACAAGGAATGTACCAAAAATGGGTTGACGAAGGCGTATTTAAACCCAGCGGGGATGAACAGGCCAAGCCATATTCAATTGTGCTGCCACCGCCAAACGTAACGGGAAAGCTCCACTTGGGGCACGCTTGGAACACGACGCTGCAAGATATGCTGATCCGGCAAAAGCGAATGGAAGGATACGATACGTTATGGTTACCCGGCATGGATCACGCGGGAATTGCAACGCAGGCCAAAGTGGAAGCCATGCTACAAGACGAAGGCATTTCACGGTACGATTTAGGTCGAGAAAAGTTCATTCAACAGGTTTGGGACTGGAAGGATAAGTTTGCGGCTACGATTCACGAACAGTGGGCTAAACTGGGATTATCTTTAGACTATGACCGTGAAACCTTCACCTTAGATGACGGAGTTTCAAAGGCCGTCCGGAAGGTCTTTGTGGACTTGTACAATCAAGGCCTGATTTACCGAGCTAAGTACATCATCAACTGGGATCCCCAGGCTAGAACGGCCCTCTCAGACATTGAGGTGGAACACAAAGACGACAAGGGTGCCTTTTACCACGTTAAGTATCAATTTACTGGTGACACCACGTTTGATGGTAAAGACTACATTGAAATTGCGACGACCCGGCCAGAAACAATGTTTGGGGACGTGGCCGTGGCGGTTAATCCAAGTGATGAACGTTACAAAGACTTAGTGGGCAAGACGGTCATTGTCCCGTTGGTTAATCGGGAAATTCCGATTATTGCAGACCACTATGTTTCACCTGACTTTGGAACTGGAATGGTGAAGATTACCCCGGCTCACGACCCGAATGACTTTAAGGTCGGGAAACGACATGATTTAGCAGAAATTAACACGATGAACGAGGATGCGTCCCTCAATGAAAACGCCGGGAAATACAACGGGATGGATCGATTTGAGGCCCGCAAAGCCATTGCCGACGACCTAGAAGCCGCCGGGGCCATGCTGAAGGTTGAACCAATTGTTCACTCCGTTGGGCACTCCGAACGGACGGGAGTTCAAGTCGAAGCCCGCTTGTCCACCCAATGGTTCGTGAAGATGAAGCCATTGGCAGAAGCCGCTTTGAAAAACCAACAAACGGATGATGCTGTGAACTTTGTCCCAGAACGATTTGAAAAAACGTTTAGTCGGTGGATGGAAGACGTGCATGACTGGGTTATTTCCCGGCAACTCTGGTGGGGACATCGGATTCCAGCGTGGTACAACAAGCGCACTGGTGAAATGTACGTGGGTGAAACCGCACCGAAAGACATTGAAAACTGGGAACAGGATCCAGACGTGCTGGATACCTGGTTCTCATCTGGGTTGTGGCCGTTTACAACCATGGGGTGGCCAGACACCAACTCGCATGATTTCAAGCGTTACTTCCCCACTTCAACGATGGTTACCGGTTACGACCTAGTCTTCTTCTGGATTTCGCGGATGATTTTCCAAAGCCTTCACTTTACCGGGCGACGGCCTTTCAAGGATGTCTTACTGCACGGTCTAATTCGGGATGAACAAGGTCGCAAAATGAGCAAGTCCCTTGGGAACGGAATTGACCCCATGGATGTGATTGACCAATATGGTGCGGATGCTCTGCGGTGGTCCTTATCTACTGGAACGACGCCCGGTCAAGACGAACGGTTTAGTTATGACAAGATGGATGGTTCCTGGAAGTTTGTTAACAAGATTTGGAACGCGAGTCGATACGTAATTATGAACCTCGGGGAATTGGAAAAACCAGAGTTACCAGCCGAATCAGACTGGAACCTTGCCGACCGGTGGATTTTAGCCCGTTTGAACAAGACGGTAGCAGCTGTCCGGGAAAACTACGACAAGTATAACTTTGGAGAATCCAATCGGGCCTTGTACGATTTCATCTGGAACGATTTCTGTGACTGGTACATTGAAATGAGTAAGGAAACGTTAACTGGTGACGATGAACAAGCTAAGCAAAACACGCGCAACGTGTTAGCGTACGTTCTTGACCAGTTCCTTCGGCTCTTGCATCCAGTTATGCCGTTTGTAACGGAAAAGATTTGGCTCTCCATGCCACATGAAGGGAAATCGTTGGTAACCGCTACCTATCCAGAAGTTCATGCTGAATTCACTAATGAAAATGCCGAAAGCGACATGGAACACTTGATTGAAATTATCAAAGCGGTTCGTAACATTCGGGCCGAGGCGGGAGCTCCGTTAGGAAATCCAGTTGATATTTTGATTAAGACCAAGGACACGGACTTACAACGGGTGTTAGAAACCAACCGTGAGTATTTGGACCGTTTTGGTCACCCACAAAAGTTGGAAATTGGTGCTGACGTTTCCGTACCTGACTTAGCTATGACAGCTGTGGTAACAGATGCTGAAGTTAGCATTCCACTGGCTGAATTGATTGATTTGCACGAAGAAGTGCAACGCTTAACCAAGGAAGTCGAAAAGTTCCAGGCCGAAGTTGATCGCGCTAAACGGAAGTTAGCTAATGAAAAATTCGTGGCTAATGCTCCAGCAGCGGTGGTTGATGAAGAACGCAGTAAACAAGCTGATAACGAACAAAAATTAGCAGCCGCGAAGAAACGGTTGGCTGATGTCCAAGCAGCTTTAGAAGATTAAAAAAACAAGCCCAGAATTTTCTGGGCTTGTTTTTTCGAGGAGTAAATATGATCACAGACTACGAAACGGCGCTGGCTTACATTCACGGTCGCCCCCGAATAAAAAAAGAAACCACTCAGCGGCGGATTAACGAGCTGTTGCAACAGCTGGGTCATCCAGAACGTCAAATTAAAACGGTTCACATTGTGGGAACCAACGGTAAGGGTTCGGTCGTGGCGTACCTTCAGCAACTATTAATGGAAAGTGGTCTCTTAGTGGGAGCATTTACTTCCCCCTTTATCGTGCGGTTTAACGAGCGGATTCAGATTAATCAGGTGTCGATTCCAGATCAAAAACTGGTGCAACTCGTGCAACGGGTGCAGCCCGTGGTGACTGAGTTAGATGCTAAAGATCCAGAACTAGGTCCATCTGAATTTGAATTGATTACGGCATTGATGTACTTGTATTTTCACGAACAAGGGGTGCAAATTGCATTAGTGGAGGCGGGTATCGGGGGGCAATCTGATTCAACGAACGTTGCTGATCAAGCACTAATGACCATCATCACTACGATTGGGATGGATCACATGGCCATTTTAGGCGATACGCTTACTAAAATTGCGACTGACAAAGCCGGGATGATTCGCGAAGATTGTCCGACAGTGACCGGGCCGCTTCCTGACGAAGCCAATCAAATTGTGCAGGAGGTGGCGATTAACCGTCACAGTCAGCTTGTCCAACTGCATCAGCAGTTTGACTACCACCGACTTACTGCCCAGAGCTTTTCGTTTCAAGATCAGTTTGGCAACATCAGGCAAATTAAGACCAACATGATTGGTGATTTTGAGATGGAAGATGCCGCCGTTGCAATTGCGGCTTTTCGTAATCTAACTCAGAAAACAGCGATGATGCCGGTGACGCAGACGGGAAATATCATCCAGAGTGCGATTCCGAAGACCCGATGGGCCGGCCGAATGGAGGTAGTCCAAACAAATCCCCGAACTTTAATTGACGGAGCGCATAACGTACCTGCCGTTCGGCGATTGTTAGAAACGCTGGATCAGTTTCCAGAACAGCGATTTAACGTGGTGTTAGCGGTGCTAGCCGATAAACAGTACCAGAAGATGGTTAAACTGTTACGCAGTGATCCCCGCATTCACCTGTATCTAACTGAATTTTCCGGAACGGGTCAGCGGGGTAGTGCAGATTTTTCTGACCCGGCGTTTGCTGATTTGGATTATATTACGGATTGGAAAACGGCCATTACCGTTGCCCAGCACCAGACGTCACAGAAGGATTTAACACTGATTACGGGATCACTCTTGTTCATTGCAACCGTGCGGGCTTGGTTTTTTAAAACGACTAAAAATTAAAGAATTGCTAATAATTCCAAACACGAGCCGTAACGGAACGCAATATGATATACTGGGATTATTAATAAGAAATTAAATATTACGATAAAGGGATGAACATTTTGTTTGGACTAGGAACTAAAAACATTGGAATTGATTTAGGGACTGCCAACACACTTGTTTACGTTGAAGGCAAAGGGATCGTCTTAAGAGAACCCTCTGTCGTGGCACGCAATGCCAAAACAGGTGAAATTGTGGCAGTTGGAAACGAAGCAGAAGAAATGCTAGGCCGTGCACCCGCTAGCATTGAGGTAATTCGTCCCATGCGTGACGGAGTAATCGCTGATTACGATACGACGGTCGCCATGTTGAAGTACTACATTGGCAAGGCCTTGGGCAACCGAAACGGTCGTCCGTACGTGATGGTTTGTGTTCCCAGTGGTATTACGACGGTGGAAAAACGAGCTGTGATTGATGCAACCCGGGTCGCCGGTGCTCGAGACGCCTACGTAATGGAAGAACCATTCGTAGCAGCGATTGGTGCCGGATTACCCGTAATGGATCCAACTGGAAGCATGGTCGTTGACATCGGTGGAGGAACTACAGATGTTGCTACGCTTTCCTTAGGGGGAATTGTTTCGTCTCGTTCCATTCGGATGGCAGGAGATAAACTAGACGAAGCCATCGTTTCTTACGTGCGGAAAAATTATAACCTCTTAATTGGATTGCCGACCGCAGAACAAGCTAAAATTAAGATTGGCTCTGCTTCAATCGAAAGAGCACGCCAAATGGAAAGTGAAACCGTCCGGGGCCGTGATTTATTGACGGGATTGCCTAAGTCAACGGAAATTACAGCAGAAGACGTCGCAATTGCCATTCACGAAGGAATCTTGGAAATCATTAACGCCATTAAGGAAACCTTGGAATCGACTTCACCTGAAATTTCTGCGGACGTTGTGGACCACGGGATTGTTTTAACCGGTGGTGGTGCCTTGATTCAGAATCTGGATGAAGTGATTGCGGATGCTACCAAGGTACCTGTAAGCGTCGCTCAAAATCCATTGGACTGTGTGGCAATTGGAACCGGTGAATCACTTAAGAGTATGGAAGTCATGAAGAAAAAATAAGCCAAATAAGCGGGTCTCTCCCGCTTATTTGTTTTATTGAATTGAATGGGAGATTGATATGCAGAAGCTTTTTTCCAGTCGTAACTTGGTGATTTTGGTAATTTGCCTAGTTCTGAGCTTGGGCCTCATTACCGGGACGGTTGCCATTCGAAACAAGCGGGCCACTCCGCCCATCATTCAAAGAATTGGAAATGATATCGCGGGATTTGGAAACCAAACGTTAGGTTTTCCCGTTGGGATTGTAGATGGTTTTTTTGCAAATACGAATGATTTATTAAACACCTATCACGAAAACCGGATTTTAAAGGGAAAGGTCGATCAAATCGAGGCTACCCAAACCAAGAATGCAGCCTTAAGTTCCGAAAACCAACAGTTAAAACGGCAGTTAAAAATGGACAAGACGCTGACGGATTACACTAAGGTGAATGCCAGTGTAATTGCACGGACTCCTTCTAATTGGCAACAACAACTGGTGATTAACAAGGGGAAGCTCAACGGCATTCAAAAGAACATGCCGGTAATTGTGAACCAAGGGCTAATTGGCCGAATTAGTGAAGTTAACGATACGAACAGTAAGGTTGAATTGATTACTGATAGTGGAGACGGTGCAAACCGTTTTGCGGTTGAAGTTGCTGGTGAAAAGGGTCCCGTGGATGGATTGATTTCTGGTTACAATAACGCTAACAATGAACTTGAAATGGGGAGCTTAACCTCAAAAGACAAGATAAAAAAGGGTGCTAAGGTAATGACCAATGGCCTAGGAGGAACGACTCCGAAGGGATTGTACGTGGGAAAAGTGACTGGTATTTCTGGTGCTGCCAACGGAATTTCAGAACAAATTAACATCAAACCGGCCGCCGATACCCGTAGCATTGATGTTGTTTCAGTGTTAGGAAAGAAATAGGGGGCGTGAATCATGATGAAAAAAAGAAAACGTCACATTCTGTTTCCGTTGGGTGTGATCATTGCCTTCATTTTCGAAGGCTCTGTCATGCACTTTTTTTCTGGATTATTAGCAGGAACGTTTCCGATGGTTCCCTATCTAACCCTTTTGTGGTTTGTATATGCCATTCTCTTTGTAAATGATTTATCGGAGTTACACCTTTACTGGTGGGCTTGGGGGATTGGAATTGTGTATGACTTGTATTACATTGGGGTTTTAGGTATTTACACTTTTTTATTCCCGCTGATTGTTTACGTTACAAGGTTATTTAAAAGTTACATTGAAGCGAACTTTGTTAGCGGAACATTAATTTATCTAATTGATTTAGTTATTGTGTTAACATTAAGTTATATGGCGGGACGGATTGCACATCTGGTATATTTTTCTGGAGTGCATTTTATGGCCTTCGCCTTTGGTCCGACGATTTTACTGAATCTCATTCTCTTTTTATTGTTGTACTATCCAGTGAGTTTGTTGTTTGACCAATATCGATCATAGGAGTTTTCAACGTATGAAAAGTGTGATGTTAAAGGGAAGCCAAACTGGTTTTCAAGTTACGATTAATGATGAAGCTGACTTTCAACAAGCTGTCCAAGAATTTGAAAAGTTAATGACCCAGTTGGCTACGAAAAATCAAGATGCCGCAGAATCAAAAATTGAATTCACAATTTTATCGGGGAATCGGGCGCTTTCTGCTGACCAAAAACAGCGATTGCGCAATATTGTTAATCAAGCGGGAAACCTGGTAATTAAAGAGTTTAAAGCCGATGTTATGTCTAACGATGAAGCATATCATCTGCGTGATGAAAATCGAGTTACAATTATTGATCAAACAATTCGTAATGGTCAAGACTTGCGGGTCAAAGGGGACGTCCTCTTTTTGGGTTCAATTCACCAGGGAGGGCGTTTAATTACTAACGGTAATCTCTTTAGTATGGGCAAGGTGAAAGGGATTGTGCACGTTGGTTTTCCTGTCGACGAAAGTAAACTAGCCATTGGTGATTTTCATGAAGCCCAGCAGGTTCGGATCGGCGAACAAATCGAGATTATTGCTGACCAACGTCAGCCGGTTTCTGCTGATGTGCGGACTGTTGTGCATGTGAATGACTTGCATAGTATCGGCTACAGTAATTTGGATAACATCAAAGCGATTAGTCCAAAATTCTTTAGTAGAATTGGAGGAATTTAAAGATGGGGGAAGCAATTGTAATCACATCTGGAAAAGGTGGGGTTGGAAAAACAACGACGTCCGCTAACATTGGGACAGCCTTAGCCCTTATGGGAAAGAAGGTGTGCCTTTTAGATTTAGATATTGGATTGCGTAATCTTGACGTGGTGTTAGGATTAGACAATCGGATTATGTATGACATCGTGGACGTTGCCAAGGAACGGGTTTCTGTCTTCAAAGCTTTGATTAAAGACAAGCGATTTGATGGAAATCTGTATCTATTACCGGCTGCGCAGAATACGGATAAAAATTCTCTTACTGAGGAAGAAGTTAAAAACATCGTGGATGAGTTAAAACCACGGTTTGATTACGTTTTAATTGATTGTCCAGCTGGAATTGAACAAGGTTTTTTGAACGCCGTTGCCGGTGCCGATCGAGCAATTATTGTTACCACTCCTGAAATTTCTGCAGTTCGGGATGCCGATCGAGTAGTTGGTCTCTTAGAAAAGCACCCATTACAAGAAGCTCCCGAGTTAATCATTAACCGGATTCGACCCAATATGATGGATAATGGGGATGTGATGGATGTTGATGAAATCACTCGACATCTGGGGGTAAAGCTGTTGGGAATTGTAATCGATGATGACGAAGTGATTAAAACGTCTAACCATGGAGATCCAATTGTTTTGAGTTCTGATAACGTTGCTGCCAAGTGTTATCAAAACATTGCGCGGAGGCTCATGGGTGAAACTGTACCGTTGATGCCCATTCAAGCTGCCAAACCCAGTTTCTGGGATCGACTTAAACACTTATTCAAGTAGACAATTACAACCCTTAGGAATTTGCTAAGGGTTTTTTTATTGGAGGAAGTATGCAGAACAAGACAGCACGCATTCATTTTAGCCAACAACCGGGGAGTAAATTTAAGACAACTACGGTTGCCATTGATTTTGTGGAACCATTGGATTGGCAAAACTTAGAAAAACGGGTCTTATTAGCAGAATTGATGGAAAATTACAGTCAAAAGTATGCTAGTAAATTGCAAGTAGCACAGCGTTTGGCGGAATTATACGGAACGCAGTTTGGCACCTCGGTTTTTCGGGTGGGGAACCAAGCGGTATTACGGTTTTTAATTAGTTTTGCAGATGCACGCTACCTTCCTGATGAAGTTGATGTAATCGCAGCGGTGGGTGATTTCATCAACGAGATGATTTTTCATCCTCTGATTAATAAGGGGGAATTTCCCACTGACTTGTTCCAACTACACCAGCAAAATCTAATTGATTATGTCAAAAATCTAGATGATGATAAGAAGTATTATGCTAGTCGCCAGTTACAAGAACTTTATTTTGCAGAAACTCCGCTTCAAGGCAAGAGGGTGCTGGGCGATGTACACCGGTTACAAAGTTTAACCAGTGCTGAAGTTGCGCAATATTACCGGAAGTTATTAACCGATGATGAAATTTTTGTGTCGGCGCTTGGGACGGCTGCACCGGCAATAACAACTCAACTCCAAATGCAATTTGACCAATTACAGCCGACTACTAGTGATGCTAGCAACGTCTTATCCCGGACGTTCCCGCAGCACATGCATACCAAGGTGGAATCTGTACAACAACAGCAATCGCTTTATCATCAGGCTTATACATTGCCAGTATTTCGTACGGATGCCGATTACTATGCTGCCGTGGTAATGAATAGTTTGTGGGGTGGAACGGCCAGTTCATTAATGTTTCGTGACATTCGTGAGCGGGATAGTTTAGTTTATTACATTAACAGTAGTTATGACTCTACCGTAGGCTTACTCACGATTCAAAGTGGGATTGATGGGGAACAGCAACCGCGGGTTCAAACGTTGATTCAAGCCGAACTCCAACGACTAATTGATGGCGATTATTCTGATTCCGATTTAGTCCAAGTCAAGGAAGTTTTAACCTCAAGCTTTAAGAGTCGGGCTGACAGTCCGCGCCGCTTAGTTAACCAACAATTTTTACAGCAATTATTGAGACATGATGCCAGTGGGTCATGGTCAAACCACATTCAGTGCGTTTCTAAAGCAGAAATTAGTGCCGTAGCGAGACAGCTGCAGTTGCGGGCCACCTTCTTTTTGAAAGGAGTTTCTAATGCAAAAACACTATAATCAATATGATGAAACGGTAGAAAGCACTCGGCTTGCGAACGGAATGAAAGTAATTGTTAATCCGAAACCCCAGTTTAATTCAACCTATGCGATGTTGACTGCGGACTTTGGCTCGATTAACGTCCGACTCAAAAATCGGATCGTTCCAGCTGGTATTGCCCACTTTATGGAGCATAAGTTGTTTGATAAGGAACATTACGATTCTAGTGATCACTACGCTGCTCTAGGAGCAAGTGATAATGCTTTCACCAGTTTTGCACAAACTAGTTACTTGTTTACAGCGACTGACAACGTGATTGAGAACCTCCGAGTGTTGTTAGATTTAGTTTATCACCCATTCTTTAGCACAGAAAAGATTGCTAAGGAACAAGGCATCATTGGGCAAGAAATTTTGATGTATCAGGATGATCCCAATTCGCGACTCTACTTTGATACGATTGCTAACTTGTATTCTAATTCGCCGTTAAGCGCTGACATTGCTGGTAACATTGCTTCGATTGCCCAGATTACAGAGGCGGATCTCTACGCGACCTACCACCAGTACTATCAACCCGGTAATCTAACCCTAACCATTTGCGGACCGGTGACGTTAGCGGACATTTTACCCGTTCTGCAAACATTACCAACCACGTCAGGTGATCAGGCCGAGTTACGTCGATTGAAACAGCAAACGAAGCGGGACATTCAAAACAGCTTGGTGATTCCAAAGACCACGACTTCATTAGGAGTAACCACGCCGAAAGTAGCGGTAGGGTATCGGGGACCGGCACCAATTCGGGCCGGTCGGGACTTTGCCCAGCAGGAATTAGCCTTCGGCATTTTTCTCCAGCTTCTATTTTCCGAAGATTCAGACATTTATCAACAGCTTTACCAAACGGGGATTATCAACGATTCCTTTGGTTTTGATTTTGAAATGGAAGCCGCCTATCACTTTTTGATTTTTGCCATGGACACGGAACAACCGGAGCGTTTTAGTGGTAAGATTGGAGCTGTAATTGAACAAGCCCTTCAAGATCCACAGCGCTTAGCACCTCAGTTTGATTTGATTAAAAATGAAGAACTGGGAGAACGAATTAGCCAAATGAATTCGGTTTCTGCCATAGCCAACCAGTTAGGGATGGCCATAGATGGTTATACTAATTTATTTGATGAAATTGAAATCATTAACCAGTTGGATTTGAAAACGGTCGTTACATTCGCCCGGGATTTCTTTCGGGCTAGTCAAAAAACGATTAACCTGATTAAGTAACCGACCGTGTTTTCACCATTATGGATATGATATACTGACAATAAATTAAGGAATTGGAGTTGAAAAAAATGAGTGAGGAAAACAAGCAAGCAAGTAATCCTGAAATCGGAGCTCAATTAAAGGCAGCTCGGGAAAAAGCCGGTCTGTCGGTGGACGAACTCCAAAAGCAGACCAAAATTCAGAAACGGTACCTAACGGCGATTGAAAATGATGATTTTGCTGCATTGCCGGGTCAATTTTACGTCCGGGCGTTTGTGAAGCAATATGCGAACGCGGTGGGGTTGAACGGAGAACAATTTTTACAGGACTCCCATTTGACGACTGCTAAGGTTAATCCCGATGCCGATTCATTAAAATCAACCGAACCAGCGGAAGCATCGGACAGCCGGACCTCTAATCGACCGACGAACAGCCCCAACTTATCCAAGAATCAGACGCAGATGGATCGACAAAAGATGCTTCCATTATTGGGTCTCGTAGTAATCGTGATTATTATCATCGGGGTTGTGATTTTTGCGGTTGCTAAAACTCGGCAAGATAGTAGCGCCACGGCGCCTAAAAACGCTAAGGTTACCGTTACTAATGATGACGCTAAAAAGAAAAGAGCGAAAAAGACAGAAAAACAAGCCCCCAAAAACAACTTAAAGGAAGGGCAAACGGAAATTAAACAGGTGAAAGACAGCACCAGTGACTTTACCGTTAAGACCGGAAATGCCACCTCTAAGTTAGATTTAGCAGCAACGCAAGCAACGACTGTAACAGTGAAACTGGATGGAAATCAGGTGTACAGTGGTACGTTAAATCAAAATGCGGGGCACCAAGTTGACATTCCGAAGAACACTAAAGAAGTGAATATTCATTTGACGAACGCTCCGATTTCAAGTGTTAAGTTAAATGACCAACAAGTAATGCTACCTCAACCGGCAGCGGGTCAAGATGCGAACCAGCGGGATATGAACTTTAAATTTGAATGGTAACGAACAATGGCGGCCTGTGTAATAGCAGGACGTTATTTTCGCTTTGAGGAGGATTTTTTGCAATGAATTTACCTAATAAACTAACCATGTTTCGGATTATCCTGATTCCCATTTTTATATTGTTATTAGCGTTACCGATTAGTATGGGGGCGGTGGTAATCGCCGGAACCATGATTCCGGTGAACCAGTTGTTGGCGGCTTTGGTATTTATTGTGGCAGCTTTAACTGATTTTTTGGACGGTCAGATTGCCCGTCGCGCGCACCTGGTCACTAACTTTGGGAAGTTTGCTGATCCGTTGGCCGATAAGATGATTGTCATGTCAGCTTTCATAATGCTGGTGGGAGTCGGGGATAATAACGTTGCTGCCTGGATTGCAGCTATCATTGTGTGCCGGGAGTTAGCAGTCACTGGGTTACGCTTAATTATTGTTCAAAATGATGGTCAGGTCATTGCGGCTGATTGGTCTGGAAAGGTTAAGACCTTTTTCGAAATGATTAGTGTCATTTTATTACTGTTAAACAACGTGTTTTTCAATAACTTGAACTTACCAGTCGGACAATTCTGTTTGTACGTAGCTCTCATTGCAGCCATTTACTCGGGGGTTGAATACTTTGTTAAGAACCGCAAGGTCTTTGCGGATTCTTTTTAGCTGATTTAAAGCACCGAATTAGGAAGAAGTTTAAAAATGAAAGCAGAAATTATTAGCGTGGGAACGGAGCTGTTACTGGGCGAAATTGTGGATACCAGTACTCCATTCATTGCCCAGCATTTGGCAAATTTGGGCATCGATGTGTACTTTGAGGCCACGGTGGGAGATAACCCCGAACGCTTAACTACGACCATTCAACGAGCCGCACGACGCAGTGAACTAGTAGTTTTAACTGGGGGACTCGGTCCGACCGAAGACGATTTAACGAAAACCACGTTAGCTAAACTAGTGAATCGGCCGTTGGTTCCGGAACCGCAGTCAATGAACAAAATTAAGACCTTTTATGCAGAGACCAAACGTCCACAACCTGTCCACGCTGACCTGATGGGGGAAATCATCGAAGGAGCAACTGTCTTACCCAACGAAGTCGGATTTGCCGTTGGAATGTTATTGACCACGAAACAGTGTCATTATCTGGTATTACCAGGTCCTCCGGCTGAGTTGCAACCAATGTTTGAAAAGGAAGCAGAACCGCGATTAGCGCAGCTAACCCAACACGGTCAGGTGATCAAGTCCCGGGTCATGCGTTTTTTTTGGGATTGGCGAACCAGCATTAGAGGACTGCTTGCACTCGTTGATTGCCGGACAGCAGAATCCGACGCTCGCTACGTATGCTAAGCAAAATGAGGTTACGTTACGAATCACTGCTAGTGGGAGTGAGAAGGCAGCCGTAGCTCGGTTGCTGGATGAAACAGAACAGCAGGTGCTACACCTAGCAGGACAATATTTCTACGGCTATGGTGATGATAATTCACTGGAACAGGTGGTAGTTCAGCTTTTGCAACAACGCCATTTAACCATTACCGCAGCCGAATCGTTAACCAGCGGACTTTTTCAAAGTACGTTAGCTAACGTTGCCGGAGCATCGCAGATTTTTTCGGGGGGCTTTGTTACTTATGCTGCTACCACGAAAGAGCAATTAGTAAATGTTCCTGCTGCTACGATTGCCACTCATGGAGTAGTTTCAAAGGAAACGGCTGTTGCCATGGCAACGGGAGCTCAACGACAATTACAAACTGATTTAGCCATTTCATTTACCGGAGTGGCTGGACCAGATGAGCTAGAAGGTCATCCGGCGGGCTTTTTTTGGTTGGGACTGGCCTTACCGGACGGACGGGTGCTTACTCGCAGCGTCCAGTTTTCTAGCTCGCGAAATTCCGTCCGTGACTATGCGGTTAAATCAGGGTTGAAATTAATTTATGATTATTTCCAAGGTTAGTTACTGACAAAGATGGAAATGGATGTTTCAATGGTCTTAGTTGACAGTTAAATTTTTTAACATTAAACTGGATAAGTGGCAAACGTGATGAACGTTTGCTTCTTTAAAATTCAAGTGATACGGGGGAAAAATAATGGTATTTGCTATTGTTGGATGCGCCGCTATCGCTATGATTGTTGGTTTTTTAATCGGGCAATTTACTCATAAACGAACGGTGGAAGCCAAGCTAACTGCCGCTCATCAAAATGCTAATGATATTCTAACCGATGCGCAACGTCAGGCAGAGCAGCAACTTAAAGAAGCGACTGCTAAAGCTAAAAAAGACGGCAACGCTTACCGAAATAAGGTCGAAAAGGGCCTGAAAAAACGGCGGGATGATATTCAACGCCAAGAAGATTATTTACTGAAACGAGAGGAAGCTTTAGATCGTAAGGATCGAGCTTTTGAAAAACGGGATGATAATCTAAATCGGTTAGAGGAACGCATTAGCAGTGAGAAAAAAGCACTGGAAAAAAAGCAACAAGATGCAGATGCACTTATCGCAAAAAGGCAGGCCGAGGTCACCAAAGTCGCTTCCTTAACAGAAGCAGAGGCACGCGACTTAGTGCTGGATGAAACGAAACGTGATTTGGCAGACGTTCGGGCGCGGATGATTAAACAAAACTATGAATCCGCCAAGCAGACGGCTGCTCAGGACGCGAAGAATTTAATTGTAGAAGCCCTACAACAAAGTTCTGCAGATATTGTTTCAGAGACCACGGTGTCCGTTGTGGCCCTTCCCAATGATGATATGAAAGGAAGAATCATTGGTCGGGAAGGACGTAACATTCGGACTTTTGAAACCGTAACGGGAGTTGATTTAATTATTGATGATACTCCCAATGCGGTGGTTCTGAGTGGGTTTAATCCAATCAGAAGAGAGGTTGCCAAATTAGCGCTTGAAAAGTTGATTAAGGATGGACGGATTCATCCCGCTCGGATTGAAGAAATGGTGGAGAAAAGTAAAAAAGAACTCGACCAACAGATTCAAGAAGAAGGCGAAAACGTTATCTTTGATTTAGGGATTCATTCCATGAATCATGAATTAGTCAAGTTAGTGGGACAATTGAAATATAAAATTTCATATGGGCAAAACGTCTTGTCCCGCTCCATTCAGGTTGCTAAACTAGCTGGAGTTTTTGCAGCTGAGTTAGGTGAAGATGTAACTTTAGCAAAGCGCGCTGGATTATTACACGAAATTGGACGAGCAACAGCGAGTGGGACCGATGAATCATACGTTGAAGCCGGAGTTGATATTGCCAAGAAATATGGCGAAGATCCGGTAGTCATCGATGCGATTCGACTCGAAAACGAGTTAAATGAGCCACACACCCTGGTTTCCGAATTAGTGGATGTTGCCAATCGAATTTCGATTACCCGGCCAGGGGCTAAGAGTGACTCGTTAGAGAGCTTTGTGCACCGGTTGGAAAAACTGGAGAACATTACCAATCGTTTTGATGAGGTCGAAAAAAGTTACGCCGTTAAGGCCGGCCGCGAAATTCGAGTAATTGCGAAACCAGAAAAAATCTCTGACTCACAAGCAATTGTGTTAGCTAGAGAGATTAAGGACAAAATTGAAAATGAAATGAATCATCCGGGTCACGTCGAGGTAAAAGTGATTCGGGAAGTTCGTTCCGTTGAATATGCTCAGTAGGAGACTGGTTGGTACCAGTCTTTTTTTATTTAGAAATTTCCATGGTAAAATAAGGTTAACAGAATAAATTTAGATGGGCGGACAGTCATGCAATTTTTATTTTTAGGTGACGTGGTTGGTGAGATGGGAATACAGTTAGTGGAACAGTATCTTCCCGAGTTAAAAAAAGAGTTTAAACCACAAGTTACCATTGTGAACGGAGAAAACACGACCAAAAGTGGCCGAGGAATTACCCAAAAATTATTTAAGGATCTAATGAAAGCCGGGGCTGGCGTTGTGACCTTGGGTAACCACGCATGGAATAATCAAGAGATCTTCACCTTTATTAATCAAACCCCTAATCTGCTGCGACCTTTAAATTATCCTGGAACCAAGGTCCCGGGACATGGCTATGCCACATTAAACATCAATGGCACGCAGGTTGCTGTGATTAACTTGCAGGGCCGGGTATTTATGGAAACAACTGATGATCCGTTTGCAGCGATTGATCGACTCGTCAATCAATTGCACGCGAAAGGAATTAAAGTTATTTTTGTTGATTTTCATGCCGAAACGACCAGCGAGAAAAAAGCGATGGCTTTGTTTTTAGACGGTCGGGTTTCAGCCGTAGTTGGGACGCATACCCACGTGCAGACAAATGATCCGCAAATTTTAACGAACGGAACTGCTTTTTTGACGGATGCCGGAATGACCGGTCCCGCTACAGGCGTGATTGGAATGGAGTATCAACCCGTCATTCAAAAATTTCTGACGGCGCGGCCAAATCGCTTTGCGGTTCAAACGACTGGGCCTGGGATCCTGTCCGGATGTGTGGTTAACATTAATCCGCAAACTGGCCATGCCAAAAAGGTGCAAACGATTTTAATTGATCATGACCATCCGTACCATAACGTTTAAATGAAAGAGTGAAAACATGGTAAAAGCAACAAAAAACACAGCAATGATGGAGCAGTATCAAAAAATTAAAGACCAGTATCCGGATGCATTTTTGTTCTATCGAATTGGGGATTTTTATGAGCTTTTTAACGATGATGCAGTGAAGGGGGCCCAGTTACTGGAACTAACCTTAACGGCGCGTAATCGCAATGCTGATGATCCGATTCCGATGTGTGGCGTGCCCCATCACTCGGCACAAAATTACATTGATACGCTGGTGGACCAGGGTTACAAGGTGGCCATTTGTGAACAGGTTGAAGATCCCAAACTCGCTAAGGGCATGGTGAAGCGCGAGGTGGTCCAGTTAGTGACTCCAGGAACGCAAACTGACAATCATGCTGAGACTGCCAAGGTCAATAACTATTTAACTGGAGTAGTGGTTGATGAGAACCAGCATCAGTTCGGCCTTGCTTACATTGAACTTTCAACGGGGGAACTAAAGGCCTGTCAGTTGGATAGTCAGGATGCGGTTTTAAATGAAATTATTAACTTAAATTCCAAGGAAGTCGTGGTTGCGGGAGAACAATTAACTTCACTAACTGCTCAGTTGGAAAAATTAGGCATTTTAGTTTCGCATGCTGAACCAGCGCCAATTGCTAACGAACAACTATTAGCAGGCTTACGCAGTTCTGTTTTACACCAAGCGGGCGAACTACTGCTAACCTACGTAACGGAAACCCAAAAGCGTAACTTAGCGCACATTCAACCAGCAGTTCAGTACCAACCGAACTCTTTTTTAAAGTTAGATCATAATTCGCAGTACAATTTGGAACTGACAAAGAACATTCGCACCGGAAAAAAAGCTGGAACCTTACTGGGCGTCTTGGATGATACGAAAACGGCCATGGGGGGACGAAAACTTAAGCAGTGGCTGGACCGACCGCTACTTCAACCACAACAGATTGAAACACGACAACGATTGGTTAAGACCCTGCTAGAGCACTACTATGAACGCAACGAACTCAGAGAAGCGCTTGTTCAGGTATATGATTTGGAACGGTTAGCGGGACGGATTGCCTTTGGTGGGGTTAATGGTCGTGATTTAATGCAACTGGCAACCTCGTTAGCGCAAATTCCTAAGGTTAAACACGTTTTAGATGAGCTAGATACACCTGAGTTTGCCGATTTGTATCAGCAACTGGATGATCTTCACGATGTGAAGGAGTTGATTGAAGCAGCGATTGTGTCAGAGCCACCAATTTCTGTAACTGAGGGTGGCGTCATTAAGCCTGGTTACAACGAAAAATTGGATCAGTACCGCGATGCAATGCAAAATGGGAAGCACTGGTTAGCTGATTTAGAAGCCCAGGAACGCCAGGCCACGGGAATTAATAACCTGAAGGTGAAGTATAACCGAGTCTTTGGATACTTTATTGAGGTTTCTAAGGTTAACTTAGCCAAATTGCCAGAAGACCGGTACTCTCGGGTGCAAACGTTAGCGAACGCCGAGCGCTTTACGACACCGGAATTAAAGGCGAAAGAAACCATCATCATGGAAGCCCAGGAAAAATCACAGAGTCTGGAATACGAACTGTTTACCCAGTTGCGCGACCAGATTAAGCAAGAGATTCCGCGGGTGCAAAAGTTGGCCGGTGGAATTGCCAGTTTAGATGTGTTACAAAGCTTTGCCCACGTTAGTGAACGTAACCAGTTTGTGCAACCGACCTTCAACACGGAGCATCGCCTCCAGATTACGAACGGACGGCACCCCGTGGTCGAAACGGTGCTGGGACCACAGGAATACGTCCCGAACTCCATTGAGATGGATCCAGAGACGCAGGTGCTCTTGATTACAGGACCCAACATGTCCGGGAAGAGTACTTACATGCGACAACTAGCGTTAATTGTGGTACTTGCACAGATGGGGTGCTTTGTTCCTGCGGAAGCGGCAGAGCTCCCGATTTTTGACCAAATTTTCACCCGAATTGGGGCGGCGGATGACCTGATTTCTGGTAAGAGTACCTTTATGGTGGAAATGAAAGAGGCCAATCAGGCGCTCCAAACGGCGACCTCCGACAGTTTAATCTTACTGGATGAACTGGGACGGGGAACCTCTACGTATGACGGAGTGGCGCTAGCACAGGCTATCATTGAGTACATTCATAATTACATTCACGCTAAAACGTTATTTTCGACGCACTACCACGAACTGACTGACTTGGATCAAGAACTAAAACACCTGCAAAATATTCACGTGGGGGCCGTGGAAAAGGACGGGCAGTTGGTCTTTTTGCACAAGATTATGCCGGGTCCTGCCGATAAATCGTACGGGATTAACGTGGCCAAGTTAGCTGGACTTCCTGATCAGTTACTGGAACGGGCACAAACCGTGTTGGACCAGTTAGAAGCGGAGAATGGACAACACGTGACAACCCAGGTGCGCCAATCCAGTCAGGAACCAGATACTCCCACAAAGACAGAGAAACAATTAGAGTTGTTAGCCCCAGCGCCACAGCCCCAGCCGGTGAATTCCAGCAAGCTAACTAGTACCGAAAAACAGTTACTCAAAGCAATTAAACAAACTGATCTAATGGGGAAAACTCCATTAGAACTAATGAACTTAGTCTATCAGTGGCAGCAACAATTACGAAAGGACTGAGAAATTCATGGGAACGATTCACGAATTACCAACGATTCTGGCCGATCAAATTGCGGCAGGAGAGGTAATTGAACGACCCGCATCAGTCGTGAAGGAATTGGTAGAAAATGCGATTGATGCACATAGTACCCGGATTGATATCGAAGTTAAGCACGGCGGCATTGACCGAGTGCGGGTTACCGATAATGGAGATGGAATTGCACCAGATCAGGTACGCTTGGCCTTTCAACGGTTTGCTACCAGTAAAATTAAGGATCAAGCTGATCTTTTTCGGGTGAACTCGTTAGGTTTTCGGGGCGAAGCCCTGCCCAGCATTGCCTCAGTGGCCCAGGTAGTGATGAAAACTTCCGATGGGGTTCATCCGGGAACCGAAATGCAGATGAAGGGGGGAACCGTGCAAGCGGAACTTCCCGCCGCCACGCGCCGGGGCACGACTGTGGAGGTAACGGACCTTTTCTTTAACACCCCCAAACGCCGCGACTATTTAAAGTCCAGCAGTACAGAACTTAGTAAAATTACCGAAATGGTGAATCATCTAGCTCTGAGTCATCCAGAAATTTCCTTTAGCTTGGTGCACGAGGGAAAGGAACTGCTGCGCACTTCAGGGCGCGATAACCTGCAGCAGGTGATTGCCGGTATTTACAGTAATCAAAGCATGAAAAAAATGATTGCGGTGCATGCGGAGAACGACCAATTTCAACTAGAGGGATATACGAGTTTGCCCGAACTAACCCGAGCCAGTCGGAAGTATTTATCAGTGATTGTGAACGGTCGCTTTGTTCAAGACCTCGAGTTAAACCGGGCCATCATCGCTGGCTATGGCTCAAAATTGATGGTAGGACGGTACCCGGTGGCTGTTCTTAAAATCACCATGGACCCTAGTCAAATGGACGTAAACGTGCATCCGACGAAGCAATCAGTCCGGTTATTGAACCGAGACAATTTGGGTCAGTTTATTGAAGACACGATTTACCGAACGTTGGCTCAGCAAAATCTGATTCCAGAAGCCCTTGATAATCAGCACTTTAAGAGTGGGGTGGCGCGCCATAATTCGGTTGAAGTGGCTTTAAATCTCACTCCAGGAACTGAACCAACGCCTACTTCAGTAACGACCGGAGCTTTTGAAGGATCGACATCAGAAGAAACTGATTCGTTTGAAATGCCGCATGAACCCATCATCATTCGGGATCAATCCGAATTACAGCAACCCGCGGTTCAAAACTTTCAACGCCGGTATCAGCAAGAACGACTGCCTGATGATCCGCTGCAAGGAGCCGGGAAGGAGCAAACGGTTGCAAGCGTTGCAGAACCAACCGGAGAGGTTACTCCAAAAGAACGGTTTCCGGAACTGCGGTTTGTGGGTCAGGTTCACGGCACCTATTTGGTGGCTGAAAGCGAACTAGGGCTCTACATTGTAGATCAACACGCGGCCCAGGAACGGATTAATTACGAACGACTGCGGACCGATGTGGGGTCTGTTGCCGCCGACCAACAGCACTTACTGGTTCCAATTGTCTTAGACTATCCTACTAGTGATGCGTTGGTGATAAAGCAACACTTGGATGACTTTGCAGCGATTGGAGTAGAACTGGAACCATTTGGAGCTAATAGTTTTATTGTACGTCAGCATCCAGCTTGGTTTCAGCAGGGTGAAGAGGAACAAACGATCCGCGAACTAATTGACTGGGGGCTCGCCCACCAAAAGCTCTCAGTGGCAGCATACCGAGAACAGGCAGCCATTATGATGAGCTGTAAGCAGGCGATAAAGGCGAACCATCATCTGGATCACAAGCAGGCCCAAGCCCTGTTGGACCAGTTGCATGAGTGCGAGAATCCCTTTAACTGTCCGCATGGCCGACCGGTTTTGGTTAATTTTTCGCCCACGGACTTAGAGTCCATGTTTAAACGAATTCAAGATCCCCATGAAGCCGAACGATGGGAATTATAACGGAAATGAGGAACAACGGTGTTTGAATATTTAAATGGAATCGTGACCAGCGTCACGCCCCAGACCATCGTCATTGATGTCAACGGGGTGGGATATTTGGTGTACGTTGCTAATCCGTATCATTTTGAACGGTCGGATCAGGTTCCCCAAAAAATTTATGTCCATCAAAACGTCACTGACTCTAGTCAAACGTTGTATGGATTTGCGACTGCGGCGGATAAGCAATTGTTTGAACAATTGTTGAATGTGTCGGGAATTGGAGCCAAAAGTGCCTTAGCCATCATGGCGGGTAACGATAATCAGGGGCTAATTACCGCCATTCAAACGGAAGACGTCCAGTTTCTGACGAAATTCCCGGGAATTGGCAAGAAGACGGCTCGCCAGATTATTTTGGACCTTCAAGATAAGCTTCAAACGCAAACGGTTTCGCAACCAACGATGGCCCGGCCAATTAGCGCAACCGACAATGCTCAGTTAGCCGATGCCCTTAGTGCTTTACAGGCACTTGGATTTAAGGAAAAAGAGGTAGCAAAAGTAGGCCAACAATTACAGACTACTGACGAAAATTTAACGACTGATCAGTACCTAAGTCAGGGCTTGAAATTACTTACAAAGTAGGAAGGGGGAATTAACGTGGAGAAGCGGATTATTACGCAGGATTCCGATGACGAGGAGCGTTCTTTTGAACAAACGCTGCGCCCCCAGACTTTTGCTCAGTACATTGGCCAATCTGAACTAAAACGGTCATTGCGGGTTTACATTGAAGCCGCCAAGCAACGTGAAGAATCACTTGACCACGTGCTACTGTTTGGACCACCAGGATTAGGGAAAACCACCCTGGCCACGGTGATTGCCAACGAAATGGGCGTGCATTTAAAAACGACCAGTGGGCCGGCAATTGAAAAAAGTGGGGATCTGGCGGCACTGTTGAACGAACTGGAGCCCGGCGACATTCTCTTTATTGATGAAATTCACCGGTTACCTAAAGCGGTGGAAGAAATGCTGTACTCTGCGATGGAAGATTTTTACATTGACATCGTAGTGGGCCAGGGACCCACGGCGCACCCAGTTCACTTTGCTCTACCTCCGTTTACGCTAATTGGGGCGACGACTCGGGCGGGGTTGTTGGACGCGCCCTTTCGGAATCGGTTTGGAATTGTGGAGCACATGAATTACTATCAAACGACTGAATTAGAACAAATTGTACAGCGGTCGGCCCAGATTTTTCAAACTAAGATTCAACCAGAGGGAGCCCACGAAATTGCCTTACGCTCACGGGGCACGCCCCGGATTGCGAACCGCCTGTTAAAACGGGTTCGTGATTTTGCCCAGGTCTTAGGCAAGGAAGAAATTGACGTGGCCAGCGTAGATCAGGCGCTTACGGCTTTAGGTGTTGATAGTGAAGGACTCGATCGCACGGACCGTAAGATTTTAGCGACCATGATTGATTTTTATAACGGGGGACCGGTTGGATTGAACACCCTGGCAGCTAACATTGGTGAGGAAACGGAAACCGTGGCCGAAATGTGTGAACCCTACTTACTGCAAAGTGGCTATTTAAAGCGGACGGCTCGGGGTCGAATGGTCACTCAGGCGGCCTATCAACATTTAGGCCGTCCCTACCCACAGGATGAAACCAAACCCTAGTCGGCACGACTTTTTTTTGCTAAAATTAGGATAGTAATGAAATTGAGGTGAGAATAATGGGACAATATGCTGGAATTATCGTAATCGTTGTTTTGTTTGCTTTAATGTACTTCTTCATGATTAGACCGCAAAAGCAACAACAACAAAAACACCAAGAAACCTTGAAAACCTTGAAAAAGGGTGACCGCGTGGTAACTATCGGTCGGCTTCATGGTGTGATTGATAACATTGATCGCGAAAAGAACTTGGTTACAATTGATTGTGACGGGGTTTACTTGGACTTTGACTTGAACGCAATTGCAAACGTTGAAAAGGCACCGGCTCCTGCCGCTACTGCTACTCAACCAGCTGCTAAGTCAGAAGCACCAAAGGATGAACAATCACAACCATCTGAATCTCCTGCTCCTAAAGCAGAGCAAGCAAACGATGACCAAGCACAGAAGTAGGAAATTAGTCTGGTAACAGACTTTTTTTCTGGGATGAAAACGAACGTACGTTTGGAAGGGGGGTCAATCTGGTGGACGAGCAGGCGGAATTGCAACAGTTAATTAAGCGCCGGATTCTGCACGTTGATATGGATGCCTTTTTTGCTTCCATTGAGGAACGAGAACATCCAGAATTAGCGCAGGTTCCATTGGTAATTGCGAAGGATCCACGTCATACCGGTGGTCATGGAGTGGTTACCACTGCTAATTACCACGCCCGTCAGTTTGGGGTTCACTCGGCCATGCCGGCTAGTCAAGCGCTCGAACTTTGTCCTGATGCGATTTTTAAAGCACCCGATTTTCCCCTGTTTCGCTCGGTTTCTGACCAGATTCACGAGATTTTTCATGAATATACGGATCGGATTGAAACCGTTGCCCTCGATGAAGCTTACTTAGACGTGACCACTAACAAACAGGATTTGGACGACACACTATTATTAGCACACTGGTTACAGAGTGAAATTTGGGAAAAGACGCATTTGACCTGTTCCACGGGGCTTTCTTACAGCAAGTTTTTGGCTAAAGAGGCCTCTGATTACCGTAAACCAGCGGGAGTAACGGTGATTAATCCGGAGGATGCCCATGAATTTTTAATGGCGTTACCAATTGCTAAGTACCGGGGCGTCGGGAAAAAGACCTTACCGAAGATGGAAGCCTTAGGAATTAAAACTGGAGCTGATTTATATCGGTTTTCGGAATTAGAACTAATGAACCAGTTTGGCAAGTTTGGCTATTTTTTGTACCGTCGGGTTCGCGGAATCGACGAACGACCAGTGGAATATCAGCGCGAGCGAAAATCGATTGGTAAGGAACGGACCTATAATCCTTCGTTACAAAGTCGAGGCGAGGTGCAGACTCAACTGCAAAAGCTGGCTGAGTTGGTGGTGGCGGCGTTACAAGCACACCAAAAGCACGGCAAAACAATCGTGGTTAAGGTCCGCTATCAGGATTTTACGACCATTACTAAACGCGTAACCGAAACGGACTTTTTTGCATTGGATGCGCAAACCCTCTACGAACGAGCGCTAGCTATTTTTGACGAGCTTCCGCCGGCGACCGCGGGAATTAGATTGGTAGGAATTACGGTTACGAACCTTGCCGAATTAAACTTTCAAACCATCAATTTACCGTTAACCACCAGATAGGGGTTTGCGAACGGAACCAGAAAGGTTATACTTAACTGTTAAAACCTTTCACGTCAGGAGTTATGCACCATGAGCATTCAAACAGAAATTTATCAAGAAGTGGCCGCAGCTAATCCGATTATTATCCACCGTCACCAACGGCCTGATCCAGATGCAATTGGCTCTCAAATGGGACTGGCTGCTATTATTAAGGCTAGCTTCCCGGACAAACAAGTCTACTGCGTGGGAAAGCAGTACGAGGGCTTTAAGTCCCTAGGGACCACCGATGAAATTAGTGATGAAACCTATCAAAATGCGTTGGTAATCGTAGTCGACACTGCTAATCAACCCCGGGTGGATGACCAACGCTTTACGACTGGAAAAAAGTTAATTAAAATTGACCATCACCCGAACGACGATCAGTTCGGCGATTTAATGTGGGTTAACGATGAGGCTTCCAGTGTGTCCGAAATGATTTACGACTGGTATGACGCTAACCCCGCGTTAAAAATGTCAGACCATGCCGCTGAACTGTTGTATACGGGAATTGTGGGCGACACAGGTCGCTTCAAATATCCGGCCACCACGAGTCATACCTTCTGGGTTGCGAGTCAGCTGGCTCAGCACGATTTTTCTACTACGGATGTGGCCCAAAAAGAGGACGAGATTGACATTCCGTTGGCCCATCTAGCTGCCTACGTCTACCAAAATCTACAGATTACGGAGTCGGGAGCCGCCTACGTGTTCCTGACCAACGAAGTGATTGCCCAAATGGAGCTCGGTGACGACAGTACGTCGGCCGTGGTTCCGTTGCCAGGGAACATCAAGCAGGTCGTTGCCTGGGCCATCTTTGTGCAGCAAAAAGATGGCAGTTACCGGATTCGCTTACGCTCGAAGGGCCCGTCAATTAATGAACTAGCCAAATTACATCACGGCGGGGGACATCCACTTGCGAGTGGGGCCACCGCCGCGGATGAAACTGAAATTAAAACGGTGGTCGAACAATTGAACCAAGTGACCACTGCTTATGCAACAGAAAGGAACGCTTAATGAGTGCTTCGTTTACAGACTATCATTTTCAGCCGTTTATCATGGATGCTCTGCAGGAATTAGGCTTTAAAAAGCCGACCTCCATTCAAGCACAGGTCATTCCAACGATTCAACACGGCAAGAGTATCGTGGGAAAATCTGCCACGGGAAGTGGAAAGACCCATGCCTTTTTACTGCCGTTGTTTGACCAGTTAGATCCGGCTGATCACCGACCCCAGGTAATCATTACCACGCCGAGTCGGGAGTTAGCCTATCAAATTTACGAAAACATCAAGCAATTGGTGCGCCACAGTCCTAGTGTCATTCACGTGGAAAATTACGTGGGTGGGACCGACAAGGAACGCCAGTTAGAGAAATTAGACCGAGAACAACCTCAGGTAGTGGTGGGGACGCCCGGCCGAATCTTAGACATTGTGAAAAGTGGAAAGTTGGAAATTAACGCTGCCCGGCGCTTGGTGATTGATGAAGCTGATATGACATTAGATCTGGGCTTTTTAACGGAAGTAGACCAAATTGCGGCTCGCATGGCGAAGGACCTGCAGATGATGGTCTTTTCTGCCACCATTCCGCCCAAATTGAAACCTTTCCTGCAAAAATACCTGAAGAATCCAGTGATTACTGACATTCCCACGGAACACGTGATTAATGCAGACGTCTCTAACTGGCTAATTTCAACCAAGGGTCAGGATAAGAACCGGTTAATTTTTCAATTGTTAACCATGGGGAATCCGTATCTGGCGTTGGTCTTTGCCAACACGCGTGAACGGGCCGATGAACTGGAAAAGTATTTACAAGAACAGGGATTGAAAGTCGCTAAACTTCATGGAGGAATGCAACCCCGGGTTCGCAAGCGGGTGATGAAACAGATTCAAAATCTCGATTTTCAGTACGTGGTGGCAACGGATTTGGCCGCTCGGGGAATTGATATTACTGGAGTGTCATTGGTCATTAATGATGATTTGCCGTCTGATTCCGAGTATTTTGTGCACCGCGTGGGTCGAACCGGGCGAAACGGGATGCCGGGAACGGCCATTACGCTCTACGCCCCTGATGATGAAGCAAAAATTGCGGAGTTAGAAGCAAAAGGAGTGCAGTTCCAGCCCAAGGAAATTAAGCACGGTGAAGTGGTCGATACTTATGACCGTCGGCGCCGGCAACAGTACCGCGGGCATCACGACCAGCTTGATGGTTCCACGTTGGGAATGATTAAGAAAAAGAAAAAACACGTTAAACCTGGTTATAAAAAGAAAATTAAGCGCGCCATTAAAATTAAAGATGATCAGAACCGAAAGATCGAACTGCGCCAACAAGTTCGCGCCAAGAAGAAACAGAAAAAGCGTAGTTCGCAGCGTTATCAATAATTGACAAGCTAGCCTAATTCTGACTATAATTTGCTTGTGGATATCCGTTTAAAACTGGCTTCAACAGAGAGGACGATTAGCTGAAAGCGTCTGAAGTGGTTTTTAAATTTGGGCTCCCACGTATGAACTAACGCTCCCCGCGTTATCAGGGCTAAAGAGGTTAACGACAACATCGTTGCAAACAGAGTGGTACCGCGTTTCGGCGTCTCTGGTCGCAACGATGTTTTTTCTATAAGGAGGAAAAAATGAAACAACTTACAAGTGGGCAGATTCGCCAAATGTTTCTCGATTTTTTTCAGGAAAAAGGGCATGAAATTGTTCCCAGTGCATCACTAATTCCGAAGGATGATCCAACGTTACTGTGGATCAACTCCGGGGTAGCGACCATGAAGAAATACTTTGATGGTTCGGTTGCCCCCGCTAATCCACGGATGACCAGTTCGCAAAAAAGCATTCGGACCAACGACATTGAAAACGTGGGGCGGACAGCCCGGCATCAAACGTTGTTTGAAATGTTGGGGAACTTCTCGGTGGGTGACTACTTTAAAAAAGAAGTAATTCCGTGGGCCTTTGAACTCTTAACCAGCGACAAATGGTTTGGCTGGGATAAGGACCGGTTGTACGTTACTTATTATCCAGAAGATAAGGAAACTAAAGAGTTGTGGGAACAGGTGGGGATTGCTTCGGATCATTTAGTTCCTGCTGAGGATAACTTCTGGGACATTGGTCAGGGCCCTTCTGGACCAGACTCTGAAATCTTTTACGACCGGGGTGAAAAGTACGATGACTTAGCACCCGATGATCCAGAAAATTACCCAGGCGGTGAAAACGAACGCTACCTTGAAGTTTGGAACATTGTCTTTTCCCAATTTAACCATACTGCGGCAGGAACCTACGAACCACTTCCCCGGAAAAACATTGATACGGGGATGGGCTTAGAACGGGTGGTTTCGGTCTTTCAAGATGCCCCCACGAACTTTGAAACCGACTTGTTCTTACCATTAATCAAAAAAACCGAAACCTTTAGCGATAAGCGGCACTATGGTGATAACACCACTGACGACATTGCCTTTAAGGTAATTGCCGATCACATCCGGGCGATTACCTTTGCGATTGGTGATGGTGCCTTGCCTTCTAACGAAGGTCGTGGTTACGTGATTAGACGTTTACTACGGCGGGCCACGGTCAACGGGCACCAACTTGGAATTGACGGGGCCTTCTTGTATCAACTAGTCCCGGTGGTCGGTGAAATCATGCAATCTCACTATCCGCACGTCTTAGAACAAAAGGATTACATCCAAAAAATTGTCAAGAGTGAGGAAGAACGGTTTAACGCGACCTTGAACGACGGAATTAAGCTTTTGGATGATTTAATCCAAAAGACTAAGGAAGCTGGTCAAACGGAAATTGCCGGAAAAGATGCCTTCCAGTTGTATGACACCTATGGTTTTCCACTAGAACTAACGGAAGAATACGCTAAAGACCGGGGTATCAAGGTCGATGAAGCTGGTTTTGATCAAGAAATGGAACAACAGCGGAATCGCGCCCGGTCAGCCCGAGGTAGCAAAGGATCCATGAAGGTCCAACGGGACTTATTATTGGACATTAAAACACCGAGTGAGTACGTGGGTTACGAGCAGCTCACCGTTCCTGCGGCTGAGCTCCAGGACCTAATTGTAGATGAGCAACTAGTTGACGATGTTAAGGATGGCACTGCTGAATTAATCTTTGACCGAACCCCATTCTATGCAGAAATGGGTGGTCAAGTGGCGGACATTGGAACGATTTATAACGAAGCCGGGGAAGTGGTCGCCACGGTGACCGACGTACAGCACGCTCCAAACGGGCAAAATCTGCACACGGTCAAAGTTACTGGTGAACTAAAAAGGGACGATCACTATCGGTTAGAAGTCGATCGTCAATTCCATGCCGGAGTAGAACGCAACCACACGGCGACCCACTTGTTGGATCAATCACTACGTAATGTATTAGGTGGTCATACAGAACAGGCTGGCTCGTTGGTAAAACCGGATTACCTGACTTTTGACTTCAATCACTTTGGATCGGTTACGAAGGAAGACTTAGCCAAGGTTGAACGGATGGTTAACGACCACATCTTTGCCGCATTGCCGGTTGAAACGGTGGTGACGGACCAAAAGACTGGAAAAGAAATGGGTGCCATTGCTTTGTTTGACGACAAGTATGGGGACCAAGTTCGGGTTGTGAAAGCTGGCGACTTTTCGGTGGAATTCTGTGGTGGTGATCACGTGCATAACACCAGCCAAATTGGGTTGTTTAAGATCCTTTCTGAAAGTGGAGTAGGAGCTGGAATTCGTCGGATTAAGGCGGTTACCGGGAAGTACGCCTTTGACTACTTAAACGATGAAGAAAAGATGCTGAATGAAATTGTCCAAACGGTAAAGGTCCCGACCAATGAACAAGCTCCCGGTCGGGTGAAGGAATTGCAGAACCAAATTAAGGAACTGGAAAGCACCCAGGAATCGTTAGAAGCAAAGTTGGCTAACCAAGAAGCCCAGGATCTCTTCACGAATCCAGAAACGATTAATGGCATTACTTTAATTACCGGACAATTGGAAAACGCCAATATGAACCAGTTACGCGAACTAGCCGATACGTGGCGAAACGAAGCCCGTTCTAACGTCTTGGTACTAGGAACAGCAACGGATGGGAAAGCTAATTTACTGGTTGCGGTTGATGAAGATCACGTAAAGGCTGGAATTAAGGCCGGGGATTTGATTAAATCCATCGCCAGTAACATTCAAGGGGGCGGAGGCGGTCGTCCGAACCTCGCCCAAGCCGGCGGAAAGAATCCAGCGGGACTACCGGACGCCTTCAAAGCCGCTGCTGATTGGTTAGCAACGAAGTAATTAGTACCCTTCCAAACGATAGGATGTTAAAATGAAGATTATGGGATTAGACGTGGGATCCAAAACGGTGGGCGTGGCCATCAGCGATGCTTTAGGCTGGACCGCTCAGGGAGTTGAAATTGTTGCCATCGATGAAGATGAAAAGGAATTCGGCTTAGAGCGGATTGGCGAACTAATCGCTGAAAACGATGTTCAACTAGTCGTGATTGGGCTACCCAAAAACATGAACAACACTTCGGGTCCCCGGGTGAAAGCTTCCAAACGTTACGGTAAAATGGTTCGAGCTAAGTTCCACGTTCCCGTGGAATTTGAAGACGAACGGCTCACCACGGTGGAAGCGGAACGGATGCTGATTGAAAAAGCGGACGTGTCCCGTGCTAAGCGTAAACGCGTTATTGATAAAGTCGCAGCAGAGTTGATTTTACAGGGATACCTGGATCGCAATCACGTTTAAGGAGGAATTAAACGATGGCTGAAGAACCACAAGCAGAACAAATCACCCTCATTGATGAGGACGGTAACGAAATTTTATATAACGAATTATTCACCTTTTCGTCAGAGGATTACGGACGTTCTTACATTCTAATGTATCCTGCTTCTGAAGAAGGTAACGACAGCATTAACATTGAGGCTTACGCCTTACCCAAAGGCGCTGATCCAACGGCGCCCGATGATGCTGACTTAGAGCCGATTGAAAGCGACGAGGAATGGGAAATGGTCCAAGAAACGTTAAACACGTTCTTAGATCCAAATGGTAAAATGTAATGCTACAGCAGAAAAGGGGATCAACACGTTAGTGTTGGTCCCCTTTTTCCCGTCAGCATGATAAAATAGACCATATTGGAGGGATTGACGTGAATAATAAACGAAGATTTAAAACGCGAATTGGCAAGAAAGAGTACACGCTCATTGGAGCGGCATCCGATCAACACATGCGGGCCGTGGCCAAAATTTTAAACGACGACCTAAACAAACTACAAAGCCAATCCCAAAACCTGAGCGAAGAAGACGCTGCAATTTTATTGGCTTTTAATGCCATTTCAGAGCAGCTAGACAAACAGTTAGAGTTAGATCAGCTCCGCACTAAATTACAACATGATAATTCAGATGAATCAGACACAACTAGTTAAACAAGGGGTTGTTAGTCTATGAACGATAAAATTTTACAAACATTAGAATACCAGCGGATTAAGGATCAAATTGCTCCGTTTTTAGTAACGGAAGCCGGCCGCACCGAATTACAGCAGCTCCTGCCTAGTTCGGACCAGGTCACGGTTCAGCGCTGGTTAGATGAAACTGACGATGGTGCTCATCTATACCGTCTGAATCGGACCATTCCGTTACCCAAATTAAAGGACATTAATCCTGCTGTACAACGGTTAGCGGTGGGAGCTAGCTTGAACGGAAAAGAATTAGCGCGCATTAACGCGGTGCTCTTAGCGAGTTTACGGGTACAGCGTTTTTTTGCTGACCTTGCTGCCGATCACATTGAGCTCAATTTATTGGATCAAGAAGCAGCAACCTTTGCCGTGCTTCCAGAAATTAGTGAACGCTTGCGACGTTCCGTTGATGAAAATGGTTTTTTAAAGGACGATGCATCCGCAACGCTGCGCTCCATTCGTCGCCGGATTTTGCAGTTGCAAGGAACGATTAAGGGCCGGATGGAAAGCTATATGCACGGTAAAAAGGCGAAGGACCTAAGTGAAACCGTAATCACCATCCGGGATGATCGCTACGTGATTCCGGTTAAGGCGGAAGCCAAACAAAAATTTGGCGGTATTGTCCATGATCAAAGTGCAACGGGGCAGACTCTCTACATCGAACCGGCCAGCGTGGTGGGTCTCAACAATGACTTACGCAGTGAACAGATTAACGAACGCGAAGAGATTAAACGGATCTTACGTGAACTTTCCGATTTACTTCGACCCGAACAAGCGGCTTTACGGCAAAATGCCGAAAAACTAGGCCACTTTGACTTTATTAATGCGAAGGCCCGGTCAGCGGACCAGTTAAAGGCCACGAAACCAGCTTTATCTGCTACCAATCAGGTGGAACTAAAACAAGCCCGGCACCCACTGATTGACCCGGCTAAAGTGGTGGGTAACGACTTAATCCTCGGACTTGATTACCGGCAAATTATCATTACCGGACCCAATACCGGGGGAAAAACGATCACCATGAAAACGTTGGGGTTATTGCAACTGATGGCGCAGTCAGGGTTATTTGTCCCCGCCAGTGAAGGTAGTCAGGTGGGACTCTTTGACGAAATCTTTGCAGACATTGGTGACGAACAATCCATTGAGCAAAATTTGAGTACGTTCTCCTCCCACATGGATAATATCATTCAGATTTTGCAGCAAACTACGAAGAAGAGCCTGGTGCTGATTGATGAACTGGGGGCCGGAACTGATCCACACGAAGGAGCCGCGCTAGCCATTTCCATTTTGGATGCGATTGGAACCAAACAAAGTGAAGTTTTAGCAACTACCCACTACCCAGAGTTAAAAGTGTACGGTTACAATCGACCGGAAACCATTAACGCCTCGATGGAGTTTGACGAAGCCACTTTGAAGCCAACCTATCGCTTGTTAATGGGGATTCCCGGCCAGAGTAATGCTTTAAGCATTGCTGCTCGGTTAGGATTACCCGCTGACGTAGTCGCTGAGGCCCGGTCGTTGACCAGCCAGGATAGTCAGGAAATTAATCGCATGATTAACCAACTGACGAAGCAAACGAAGGCAGCGGATGAGCGTGCCCGGAATCTGGAACAGCAGTTGGCAGAGGCAACCGATTTACACGCGGAACTGCAAACAAAGTTCACCCAATTTGCGGAACAACGAGATCAGCTAATGAATACTGCCAAGCGGGATGCTAACCAAATTGTTTCATGCACTAAACGCGAAGCTAATGCAGTGATTGCTGATTTACACCGGAAGCAAAAGCAGGGCACCGACATTAAAGAACACGAATTAATTGCGGACCAGGGAAAGTTGAATGCATTGGAGCAGCACCCAGAATTACAACATAATCGGGTATTACGACGTCAAAAAGCCCGTAAAGCCTTCCGCGTGGGTGACGATGTCCTGGTGAAAACCTATGGGCAACGTGGAGTGCTCCTGAAAAAAGTGGGAAATCATGACTGGGAAGTAGAGCTTGGGATCCTGAAGATGAAGGTAGCTGAGAGTGACTTGGAAAAAGTCAAACCTGAAGCACCACAGCGCAAGGCGAAAGCCAGCGTCCGGCGAACCAAGTCCAGTGGCTTATCCACCACTTTAGACTTACGGGGCGTACGCTATGAAGAAGCTATGCAGCGGTTAGATCGTTACATTGATGCTGCTTTACTGGCCGGTTATCCATCGGTGACCATCATTCACGGGAAGGGGACCGGTGCGTTACGGACTGGGGTAACCAACTACCTCAAACGAAACCGGCAGGTCGATTCCTTTGGTTTTTCACCGGCTAATGCTGGTGGTGATGGCTCAACGGTGGTAAAATTCAAATAAGATTAAATAATTGTAATTTAGAGTAAAGTTGTTATACTTACAGATAGTAAGTAGATAAAGGAGGAAATTAACATGGTACACGAAATTACGGATGCTAATTTTGCTGCTGAAACAGCAACTGGAACAGTGGTCGTTGATTTTTGGGCTCCTTGGTGTGGTCCTTGTAAGATGCAAGGTCCAGTCATTGAGGAATTAGCTAACGAAGAAACGGACATCAAGTTCTGCAAGATGAACGTTGATGATAACCAACAAACTGCCGGTCAATTCGGAATTATGAGTATTCCAACTCTTTTAATTCTGCAAGACGGTAAAGTGGTTGACCAAGTGGTTGGTTATCACCCAAAGGCTCAATTACAAAAGACTTTGGCGAACTACACGGCCTAAGCAAAAAAGGAAGCTCATGATTGAGCTTCCTTTTTTTATGGAGTTTGATCGTGAATGACGGCAATCATGACCACCAAGATACCAATACCAAAGAGGCAGAGGCAGTAAACGTTGTCTAAAAAGTGATTAAATCGCTCCTGTTGGGGAGAGAGTGATTTTCCCGTCCTAACAAGGTAAATAACCCCTTGCAACAATAAACAGGCCAGCATGATGATGACTAGTCCCGCGGCCACGATTTCTTTTTTACTCATCAAATCACTTCTTTCTCGATCAATCTTTCACATTTATTATATTATGAAAAAGAAAGAAGGAGCCGAATAACGACCCCTTTTTCACTAGATTATAAATTTTCTTCGATTTCTTCGTCACTTTCACCAGGTAATTCAGAATCAGCGTTCCGGTAACCATAGGCAAAGTAGATGATTACACCGATTAAGAACCAAATCACGGAGTAAATCTTAGCTTGGATGTCTAGACCCATGAACACCGCCAAGGATCCTAAGAAACCTAAGATTGGCAGAATGGGGAAGAATGGTTGCCGGTAAGCAGCCGTAGGTAAAGTTTTCCCTTCCCGTTTTCTGAGAGGGTACATGGCTAAGGAAACCGCCATGAAGGCAATCAAAGTTCCGGCAGAGATTAACTGAGCGAGGAAGGTGAACGGGAAAATAGCTCCCATTACGATTCCTACGGCCGTGATAATCCAGAGGGCGTTGGCCGGAATGTTTTTCTTGTTCAGTTTACCTAAACTTTTTGGAAGCATTTTATCCCGTCCAAACGAGTAAATTAACCGGGAACCGGCCATCATCATTCCAATTAGAGCCACTAACATTCCCACGACGGCCACTGCCTGAACAACAGAAGCAATGATCACGTGACCTTCTTGTCGTAAGGCCCAACCAACTGGTTCTGCGTTACCAGCGTACATGCTGTACTTGAACATTCCCACTAAGACCAAAGAAACAGCAACGAAAAACATCGTTCCAATGATTAGGGAACCGATGATTCCGCGAGGCATCGTTTTTTGCGGATTCTTGGCTTCAGCAGAGTTAGCGGCAATCGAGTCAAATCCAATGTAGGACAAGAAGATGGTTGAGATTCCGGCGTAGATTCCTTGCCAGCCTCCAAACATGGTTCCGTCGGCATTCATGTGTGGTTTCGGGAAGAACGGAACATAGTTTTGGGCCTTGATGGCAGTGGCACCGACTACCACGAAAGTTACGATGGCTAACAGTTTTAGGACCACTAGCACGTTAGCCACTTTAGTGGTTTGTGAGTCACCCCGAAGGAGAATAAAAGTTACTAAGGCAACCACTAATACGGCAATCAAGTCAAAGACTCCACCGTTCGTACCCAATGGGTAAGCAATTGCGTTGGGAAGTTTCCACCCGAGCGGGGAAATGAGTCCCTTCACGTTTGCTGATAGTCCCGCGGCCACGAAGGCCACCGCAATCAGATATTCGGCCAGTAAAGCCCAGCCGACTACCCAACCCCAGAACTTTCCGAAGAGAACGGAAATCCAGGAGTAGGCTGATCCCGCAAAGGGTAAAACCGAAGCCATTTCAGCGTAGTTCATGGCCACTAGTCCGGCTACCACGGCAGCCAGTAAAAAGGAAATTACCACGGCCGGGCCGGTATAATTAGCGGCCACCACGCCGGGTAATGTAAAAATGGAAGTGGATAAGATGGTTCCTAACCCGAGGGCTAAAAAGTCTTTAACAGTTAACGTTTTTTCCAACTTTTGATCCTTATTGGCATAGAAACGAAAATCGACCTTTTCGTTCATTTTTTTGAAGATATTTTTCATGTGCTCCTCCTTTGAAGCTTGTTGAATTTTGAATTAGGAATTCAACTAGTTTTGGTAGGTCCCGTTGGTAACATTCAAAACCCAGGTTGGAAATGATGGTGCGCTAAACGAAGTTCGTCCCTCCTTTTTTATGAAAAAAACCACCCAGAATCTAGAAGAAACTGGATGGTTAAAAGGCATGAATTAAGTCCATCACAGTCTCTCGATGAATCTGTGTGGACTTAAACAAGTTTCCAATGGTTAGAAACGGGTCGCATTATCCACACATCGGTTAATTAATCCGACTAAAATGAATAATGCAATTAAACTGGTATACAGCTCGGCCATTGGAAAAACTCCTTTGTTTAAGATTTTGTAAAAGTATAATCTGAATCCAGGTGGCTGTCAACCATCATTTTGCTTGTTTTGTAAGGATATGGGTTAGGTACCAGGTGGTTAAAATTCCGCAAGCCGTCAAAAGGGCGCCTCCAAGTCCAAGGGAGGGCATGCCCAAGTGATCGACAATTAAACCACCACACGCAGAACCAACCGCGATTCCGACGTTACTAAAGATGGGATTAAACGAAGAGGCTAGAACTAAGGACTGGGGATAGTCCGCTTCTGCAATGGACATGTAGAACAACTGCAGGGTGGAACCCGCTAGATAGATGGTAAAGCCCATGATTAAAATGGCACCCAGTACCACCCAGGAGAAGTTAAAAAACAGGGAAGTGGCTAGTAGCGCCACTAATTGCAGGGTGTAAAACTTGATGCTGCGGGGCAAGCCATTATGAGCGGCCAAGTTTCCGCTATATTGATTACTCAATAGGGAAGCAACCCCGTACAAAAGCAGGAAAAATGTAACAAAAGTTAAACTGTAGCCAAAGTGATTGGTTAGAATCGGAGTTGCGTAGGTATAGACTACGTAGACGCCTCCGAGGTTAAAAACGGGAATTAAGATTCCCAATTGAATCCGAAGATCGGTGAGGATCTGAAATTGTTCTGTAAAATGTTTGACGGGTTGTTGATGCAACGAACCAGGCAGGGAAAAGTCAAATAAAAGAAGAACGATTCCGGCCAGCACAGCAATGATTAGAAAAATCAAACGCCAGCCGAATAAGCCACTTAACCATGTCCCGACCGGAACGCCGAAAACGGAGGCAATGCTAAACCCGGAAAAGACCCAGGCTACAATCCAAGCGCGTTTCGAAAGCGGGGCAATGTGAGTTGCAAACGTGATGGTGATGGAAATGGTAATTCCAGACACAAGGGCAGTAATGACCCGCGCCACCGTCAACATGGTAAAACTTGATGCAACGGTAGCCAGCAAATTCCCCAGAATAAAACAACCGAGCACCACGTTCATAACCTTTTTGAGCGAACTTTTTCCAATCAGTAACGATAAAATAGGCGTTGAAATGGCGTAGATGAGGGCAAAAATGGTCGTTAAAAAGCCGACACTAGCAAAACTGACTTGAAACGTTTTGGCAATGTTATCTAAGACTCCGATGATAATAAATTCGCTCATGCCTAGGATAAAGGCAATGGCAATTAAAATGAGGGTTTGAACCTTGAATGCTTTCATTGATAGACCTCCAGTTGCTTTTTAGTCGTCTCCTCAGCTTACCAAAAAAATGTATAATGTTTAAAGATGCTTCAAGTAAATGGAGAAAAATAATGGCAAAAATAAAAGTGAAGCGACCTTCTCTCCTAATTATGTTGCTGTTATTAGGTTGGAGTGCGCTTTTAATCGGAATTTTTTCGTACAGTTCACCGCTGTATGATTTTAACTATACCGGTGATAATAATAACTATCTAACGGTGGGTAAGGCATTAATGCACGGAATGGTGACCTATCGGGATGTTTTTGAGCAAAAGGGTCCCTACGTGTATTTATTGTACGGATTAGCTAGTAAAATTTCTTTTACTACCTTTGGGGGAGCAGCCCTCTTTGAGATAATCGGACTGTGGTTAATTACGCTGGTGACTTGGAAACTGGCCAGTTTGTGGTTTCGGCAACAAACCGCCGTCTTGTTAGCGTTGGCTTCCGTACTTTTAGTCCTTATCGAACCCTACTATAGTTACGGTGGAACGGTGGAATTTTGGGTTTACCCAGCCATTCTCAGCGCGTTATTGTTGGTCTGCCAATTTGATCAGGGATTGCCCGAGTTACCAAAAGGGCAATGGTTTTTTCAGGGATTTTTGGTTGGAGTAATCTTTTTGGCAAAGTACAGTCTCTTAGGGACTTGGATTGCCTTTTTTGGAGGACTAACCATCTGGTTAATCCTCCAAAAAAATTGGCGCGAGTTCGGCCGGATGATTGGGTGGGCTGGGCTCGGATTTAGTTTGAGTACGATTCCTTGGTTGCTTTATTTTGCCTGGCAGCGAGCGCTACCGGCTTTTATTCGCGTTTATTTCATCGATAACCTAACTCTATACAGTAAAAACCGGGGGACCCCTTTGCAAAAGTTAGTTCATTCTGGCGCGGCATTGGTGCATTTTTTAACCTTGGAACAACCCGTGTTCGGACTCGTGGTGATTTTAGGAATTGGCGTTTTAATTTGGCAACGTAACCTAGTACGACGACCCACCAAATGGTTATTAATTGTGATGATGTTGAGCAATGCGCTGTTTGCACTCTACGGGGGTCAGTTTGGTCCGTACTACGATTTGGCCTATTTTCCAGATCTATTGCTCTGTGCGTTATTGGCACTTGTAGGCTTAAAGACGTGGTTGTTACCAGTTACTAAGTGGCGGTGGAACCAGCATCCGGTGCGTAACGACGTGTTTTTTTTAATTGTCCTGGGAGGTTCTCTAATATTATTGAACCAAAATCCGTGGTCCTCGCGATTGGTTCCCAATAATCCTTCGGTTACACTCCATCCTACTGCCCAGCGTCAGGAACCGGCCCAGTTGCAATTTGGCAAAATTATGTGGCAACGAAGTCAGGGACGACCGACCTTGTTAACGTTTGATTTTTTGGAAAATGGCTTTTATCTAACCTCTGGGGCATATCCAACCGTTTACTTTTTTGAAAAAAATAACATTCCCGAAACAAAACTCCCAGCGATGCTAGCGACGGGGATTAACGCGATGAAACGAAAACAGGTTGAATGGGTGGTAATTGCGACTCCTCCTACTAAGGACTGGAAACGAGGTAAGAGTTTGCAAACCCGGCAGGGACAGCAAGGAGTACGCGTGATCCAACGGAATTATCGGTTAGTGGCAACTCATTCCCAACTGTCTCAGGGAAACCCGACGCAGTACTGGTTATTTAGACGAAAATAAAAAGAGGTATTTAAAGCCTCTTTGTGATTATTCAGGGTCTGTTTGTGGGAAGACAACCGTGGGGTTTGCAGCTTGTTCAGGAGCTGGTTGATTAGGATCGGTAACCACGGTAATTTCAATGCCACCGGTTAGTTTCTTTTTGTATTCGGCTTCCGATAGACTGCCACTGTTTTGTTCCTGTGTTTGGGCCAGGAATCCGGTTTCTAACATAAATTCGCAGTTCTTATTCATCTTTAACCGGTTATTAATTGGTTGTCCGGTTAATTGCCAAACAACTTTTTGACTTGATTCCTTCTGTTTATTAAGGGTTCCCCAATGGTTAGCAGCAAAAAAAGCCGGTAAATCAGAATTAGTAACCGGAAATTTAATGGCTAAATTTTTTCCGGCCCAGTATAAAATGTCACTTAAATCGTCATTTAGCAGGTCTGGTAGCAATTCATCTCGAAGGATAAAGTTATTCCAGTCAGTTAAATCTGGGACTAAATCTTGGTACTTATTAAAATCACTTGGGTTTTGTTTACTCATATTGTTAATTGCTCCAATCAAAAGACTTCGCTCTTCATTTTATCATAACGACTGATCGAAAGAAGGATCATTTATTTTTATAGTATAATGAATTTAACGAAAGGGGAGATGAAAATGAATGAAGCGCCACTGGCTTTTATGGATTCAGGCGTTGGCGGGCTTACGATTTTAAAACCAGCGTTTGCCCAGTTACCCGCGGAAAATACCCTGTTTTTTGGTGATGAAGCTCATTTGCCGTACGGTGAAAAACAACCCCAACAAGTAATTGATTATTCTTTGCAGATTGGGCGTTTTTTTGTGCAAAAACAAGCAAAGATGATGATTATTGCTTGTAATACCGCGTCTGCTTTAGCATTGCCTACCTTACAGGCTGAATTACCGATTCCAGTGCTTGGAGTTGTGGAAGGTGGCAGTCGAGCGGCGATTCAGGCTACAAATAATCACAAGATTGGGATAATCGCAACCCGGGCGACGGTTAACAGTCATGCCTATCAATGTGTCATTCACCAGCTTTCTTCCCAAGCAGAAGTGATTGAGTTAGCCTGTCCTACCTTTATTCCGTTGGTAGAACAAGGGGATTACCACAGTGAACGAGTTCAACAAATGGTAAGCGACGGTTTAGCGCCCTTGCAGGGCAGTGGAATTGACACGCTCGTTTTAGGCTGTACGCATTTTCCCATTATTAGAGATTTGATTCAATCCGTAATGGGACCAACAGTAACCCTCGTTGATCCTGGTGCAGAAACGATTGCCGAAGCTCATCAAGTTTTAGAACGACGGCAGTTATTGGCTCAGAGTCAGCATCCATTTCATGATTTTTATACTTCAAGTGATCCCGAACGATTTCAGCAAGTGGGATCACAATGGCTCAATAGAAAGGTGGACGTACAGTTGGTGACGCCAAGCCAACTTTTAAGTTATGGCAACTAAACCTGAAATTGTAATTGCATCAAGCAATCCGAATAAAATTCGTGAATTTAAGGAGATGTTGGAGCCCTTAGGTTTTACGATTAAATCCATTGCTGATTTTGATGATATTCCTGCGATTGATGAAAACGGAAAAACTTTTGAAGAGAATGCAACGATTAAGGCGCAAACGGTGGCTCAGGCGTTACAAGTTCCTGTGTTGGCCGACGATTCTGGATTAGTGGTTCCTGCTATTAACGGGGAACCGGGAATTTATTCGGCTCGATATGCAGGAGATCATGATGATGAAGCCAATAACCAGAAGTTATTGAAACGATTGCAACATTCAGATGATCGTAATGCTTACTTTCACACGTCCCTCGTGGTTATGAAACCGACCGGAGAAAAACTGCACGTGACGGGGATTGTATCTGGAGAAATTCTGACGGAACCCCGCGGTGAGAATGGTTTTGGTTACGATCCATTATTTTACGTGCCTACGCTGCAAAAAACATTAGCGGAGTTAACCGATGATGAAAAGAATCAAGTTAGTCATAGAGGTCGAGCTTTAGAAAAGTTACAACAAGTTTTGAACGACTGGTGGTAAAAAAAACAAACCTACTTTTTAAAAGTAGGTTTGTTTTTTTATTTAGTTTTAAAGGGAGTTGCCACTGGTGTGCTAGCTGGGGCAGTTGGCTTTTTCGGTGGTTGAACGGTTTGCGGCGATAACGGCAATTCAATTCCAGCAGCTTGAATGGCCGTCAGGTAAGCCTGAAGATAATCGGCCTGGACGTCATCTTCCGTGCCACTCTTACAAGTAATGCAGGATTCGATTGCCAATGAACCATCAGAAAGATAGACAGTTCCAAAGATTAGTGGTTCACCAATGACAGCTTTATCTTGACCTGCCTTCTCTTGGTTCACCTCCTTCATGATTGATTCAATCCTCTTGATGGGGGCTTCTGGAGTGATTCTGATGTCAACTAAACTAGTTAAATCACCACGAGAGAGATTGGAAATGGTGGAGATGTTACGGTTGGGAATAAAATTTAAGGTTCCAGTTCCGCTCCGGACTTGAGTAGTTCGTAACCCTACGGCTGCTACGAAACCATCAATTCCGTTGATTTTAACGTGTTCTCCGACTTCAATTTGTCTTTCCGAAAGAATAAAGAAACCACTGACAATGTCACTAACAAACCCTTGGGCTCCAAGTCCAATTGCTAAACTAAAGATACCGGCTCCGGCAATCAAGGTTCCGACTGGGATTCCCATTACGGAGAGGATGGAGTACAGCCAAAAGAACAAAATAATGTAGTTGTAGGCATTTTCCAAGAGACTATAGATGGTTTTGTTACGTTTGATTCCCGGATCAGTGGGTAAATCATTATTTTTTTTCTGCTGTTTGAGGTCACGGTGGTGAAAGACGTGGTAAATAATGCTTTTACCTACTCTGGCAATGATTAAAAACAGAATTGAAAGTAAAATAATGGTCACAATTTTTGAAGTCAAGTCAGCCAGAATTTGATTCCAATTAAAACTATTCAAGTACCGGTTGATGAAGGTATTGTTAGTATATTGGATTAAATTAGCGGATGTTTGACTGAGTAAGGTGGTTAATTGCATAATCAGTCTCCTTTTTAAAAATGATTTATTATCCCATTCTAGCAAAGATTTACTAGTGAATTAAAGTAATATTGTACGTAAGCTTGGTTTAAGATTGTTTTAAATTATGATTAATGCTATTCTTAACCTGTTAGAAACCATCTAGGAGGTAAGTTATGACAATCGGAGGAATTGCAGCTTTAATTGCTGCTTTAGCATTTTTGCTGTTAGTAATCTTTTTATGCGTTACCTTAGTTCGTGTGGTCAAAGTTTTGGATGGCGTTTCGGAAAACTTAGAAAAAGTGACTGGAAACATTGATCAACTCAGCCGCCAAACGGATGAATTATTGACTACTGTTAACGAACGGTTGAACCAAGTGGAACCTGTATTTCAAGCAGCTGCTGACCTGGGGACGACTGTTTCAGACGTTAATAATGGGACTCGGGCTACCATTGAAAATATCAAAAACCGGGTGGAATTATTCACAAAGACTTCTGTTTTGGGAATTGCTGCTAACCGGATTTCCAAGTACTTTGCTAAACGCAAGGACAAAAAAGCGGTCAAAGCAGTTAATAAAAATGGATAATTAATTTAATTTATAGGAGAAACTATAATGGATATGAAAAAAGGTTTATTGCTAGGAAGCGTCTTAGGTGGAGCTGCTGCATACTTAGCTTTTCGGGCGTTGGATGCTGAAAAAGAGGCAGAAATCCGGAATCGAATTATTGAATCTGCAGAAGATGCTAAAGACCGGGCCGTTGATTATGCTTTTTACGCTGCTGATGCGTTGGCGGATGCGCGTGAAATGGTAAGTGACAAGGTGACGGATTACAAAGATTCATTATCCGATACATCGACCAAGGTTAACGATAAGTTGACGGATTTAAAAGATGACCTCAGTCAATTACAAGACTACTTAAACACGACGCCAGTTCCGAAAGACCAATTGGCCGACGAAGAAAAGGCTGATGAATCTGATGACATTACGGTGGACATGGACGATGCGTTTTCTCCCCAAAACAATGGAGATGACCCAGTCGTTCCTCCACATGCTGATCACCAAAAATAAACGAACGGAGAGCCCGGTAACGGGCTTTTTTTGTTGGCAAATTTCTTGAATGAAAACGGTTTCTTTGGTATTGTAAAAGAAGGTGTATGCATTTTAGAAAAGAGGGAGCGCCTTGAAAAAAAAACAGACGGTAACGATTTATGATGTAGCCCGGGAGGCTCAGGTCTCCATGGCAACCGTTTCTCGAGTCGTTAATCACAACCATAACGTTAAACCAGCAACAGAAAAAAAGGTCATGGAGGTCGTGAAGCGGTTAAACTATCGTCCGAATGACGTTGCTCGGGGTTTGGCTAGCAAAAAAACCACGACGGTGGGAGTGATTATTCCTAACGTGACTAATTCGTATTTTGCAGCGTTGGCACGGGGGATTGATGACATTGCTGAAATGTATCAATATAACATTATCTTGACCAATTCGGATGGAGATGAACAAAAAGAGGTTAAGGCCCTGAACACGTTGTACTCCAAACAGGTTGATGGAATTATTTTTATGGGTAATGAACTTAGCGCGCCCGTTCGCGACGAGTTTAAAGCCGAACGGATTCCGGTCGTCCTGGCTGGTTCGGTTGATCCCCAAAATGATTTTCCCAATGTTAACATTGATTATCGCCAAGCCGTTTCTAGCCAGGTTAATCAGTTGTTAGACAATGGGAACCAACGAGTGGCCTTTGTGGCTGGAAAATTAACCCGGTCCATTAACCAAGATTTTCGCATCCCGGGGTATCAAGCAGCGCTCCAAGCACACCAAATTTCGTTTGATGAGCAATTGTTATTTGAAGCTGCTGACTATGACGAGGGCTATGAACTCTGTGAGCAGCTGTTATCACATCAAGCCACGGCAGCAATGGTTAGTAATGACGAAGCAGCCGCTGGAATTATGAATGGGATGAATTACCGCGGTGTCCAGGTTCCCGAACAGTTTGAAGTGGCCACTAGTGATAATACTAAGCTTACGGAAATGACGAGACCAACCCTATCCACGATTACGCAACCTTTGTATGACGTGGGAGCGGTGGCAATGCGGTTATTGACCAAATTAATGGATAATGATGAAATTGAGCAAAAACAAGTTTTATTACCATTCGGAATGAAACAGCGCGGGTCAACGAAGGGTGCGTAAGTTGATTATAGCAATGGTTGTTGCTATAATTGGTAATGTTAATTTCGAATTACGGAAGGAGTGCTTTAGAAATGTCAGGACATTCAAAATGGCATAACATTCAGGGCCGTAAAAACGCTCAAGATGCTAAGCGAGGAAAAATTTTCCAAAAAATTTCTAGAAACTTATATCAAGCCGCTAAAGCAGGTGGAGTTGATCCAGATGGAAACCCCCAATTACGTTTAGAACTGGAAAAAGCTCGGGCAGCTAACATGCCTAAAGATAACGTTCAACGTGCTTTAGATAAGGCTTCTGGAGTCGGCGGAGCTAAGTTCGAAGAAGTAACTTACGAAGGTTATGGGCCTGGTGGAACCGCGGTAATGGTTTCCACTTTGACTGATAACAAAAACCGGACTGCAGCTGCAATTCGGTCTGCCTTCTCTCACCATGGTGGTTCTTTAGGTACTAATGGTTCGGTCTCTTATATGTTTGATCGGAAGGGCTACATTGTTGTTTTACGTGACCAAACTGATGATGACGAAGATTCCATGTTAATGGCAGCACTAGATGCTGGTGCCGACGATATGAAGGCTACCGCGGATGAATATCAAATCTTTACGGAACCAAGTAGCATGGCAGCCGTTCGGGATGCTTTGCAAGACGCTGGATACCAATTGGATAACTCTGAAGTTCGTTTGTTCCCACAAACCATAACGGAAGTTCCAGAAGATAAGGTTGGTCAATACACTGGTTTAATTGACGAACTTTCCGATAACGATGACGTTCAAGACGTTTATGAAGCTGCTGTTTTGCCTGAAGACGTCGAATAACATTTAAATAATTTCTGGAAAGTCGTAATCTTTACAAAAGATTGCGACTTTTTTTGCGTATTTACAGACAAAGGATGTGAATAAGCATGGAAATTAAGCAACTGTTTCAGGAAATTTTAACCTTGGCTATCGAAAAGCGAGCTTCGGACGTGTACTTTTTACCGAAAAGTACCAATTATGAGGTTAAAATGCACACGGTCGCAGGAGTGATTCAACTTTCAGAATTAGACAAAGGAACAGCACAACGAGTCTTAACCTATTGTAAATATCGAGGTGGGATGTCAATCGCGGAAAAGCGACGGCCCCAACTAGGCTCACTGCACTTTCAATGGCGCGACCGCTTTTTTCGAATTCGGTTAGCCACCGTGGGTAGTTTTAATCAGCATGAATCACTAGTGCTTCGGATTATTTACGACGGTGATGACCAACATTGTCAATTTTTCAATCCCCAGATTTTGCCCCAACTGCGCCAGTTAACCCACCACCGTGGATTACTGTTGTTTGCAGGTCCCACTGGATCTGGCAAGACAACGACCATCTACGAGTTGGCCCGGTCTCTACCAGCTACTGAAATGATCATGGCAATTGAGGATCCGGTGGAGATCTTCGAAGATCGTTTTTTACAATTAGAGGTCAACGAGCAAGCGGGTATGACTTACTCTAACCTCTTGAAGGTGGGTTTACGGCAACGACCAGATGTTTTTATTATTGGAGAAATCAGGGACCAGGAAACGGCCCAGATTGCAATTCGAGCCGCACTTTCTGGTCATCTGGTTTTAAGTACCATCCACGCTAAAAATTTAGCTGGGATTGAGGCCCGCCTGTTGGATTTGAAAGTGACAAAAGCTCAATACCAAGCGGCTTTGACCGCGACGATTTATCAGCGGCTGCTTCCGAGTACGCAAACGGGAACTAAGGCATTGGTAGCTTGGCAGGGTGGCCAGCAGACACAAACCAAAGGGAGGAGTTGGCAGGTAGAACTCCAATGGACGAAGGAGAAAGGGTTGATTACGGATGAGTGTTTTCAAAAGTTTACCAACGGGTAAAAAGGCAAAAATTTCGTTGAAAAAGCAAGCCGAATTATTTGCTTCTTTATCAGAATTAATCAGGAACGGTTTTTCCTTAGTGGAGAGCCTAGAATTTATGGAAACCATTACTCCTCAAAATGACGGACTGATTCAAACCATTCGTCAACGACTTAATCAGGGTCAGAGTCTGTCTGGGGCGATGCAGTTTTTCTTAGCCCCTGATTTGTATCAGCAATTACGTATCGCTGATGAACATGGGGATGTAATTAACGGAATGCTGGATATTAGTCGGTTTATTAAATTAAACATGCACCAACGACAAAAAATTAAAGCCATCGTAGTGTATCCTTTGGTATTAGTGGGTTTGTTAGTTGCGATGGTCTTACTGATTAAGCTAGTGATTATGCCTCAAACTGCTAGTTTACTGCCCGCAGATTCAACGCCCCAGGGCTCACAGTCACTTTGGTGGTTAGGAGGAGGTCTAATGATGGGAGTGATTTTGATGCTGGTGGTTGTGTTAAAACGCAGGCGGGGCATTAAACGAGCCGAACTACTAGTCGGTTTGCCGATAGTCGGACGTTTGTTTCAGAATTATTATGCTTATTACGTAGCTAATAACTTAGCCCTGATGTTTAAAAATGGACTTGATCTGCAACAGATTATTAGAGTGTTCCAACAATTTTCTCCTCATAGTCTGCTCTGGGAGATGGGGGTGCAAGCAGAACAATCAATTCAAAAGGGATCTGGATTATTGGCCGGTCTGCGGCATTATCATTTTATTGCTCCAGAAATGATGGTCTTTTTGGAAAATGGAAGTGAACAAGAACGGGTGAGCCAAAATCTACTAGCCCTCAGTGAACTGTATTTTCGCCGCTTAATGCAGAGTTCCGATACTCTCATTAAGCTGATTCAACCACTATCGTTTTTAGCAATTGGCGCGTTAATTTTTTTAACCTATTTACAAATGTTGATGCCGATGTATCAAGCCATGAAAGGAATTTACTAATGCTAATTAAATTACGAAAAGGGTTCACCTTGATTGAAATGACTATCGTTCTTTTTATCATCTCTTTGTTAATTTTGATTATTATTCCTAATTTGGGTAGCCAGAAAAAACACGCTCGTTCGGTGCATGGGTCAGCGATGACTTCCATGGTACAAACTCAAATTGATTCCTATAGTGATGAACTGGGAGACGGAAACGTAAACTTTCCGAAACTGGTTGAACATCATTATTTAACCGAGAAACAAGTTCAACAGGCCCAGGCAGAAAACATTGCAATCGAGGGGAATCATGCCTACCAAAAGTAACCGTCAGGGATTTACGTTGTTAGAAAGTTTAATTGTGTTGGGCTTAACCACGCTGACGTTGGTCACTTTGAGTGTTGGGGTACGCTGGTTTAACGAGGCAAATGTGACCGAAACGGCTTTTTGGCATGATTTTGCCAATACCTGGAATCGAACGTTGGTCTTGGCCCGGCAGAATCAGACTCCAGCAACGGTGACCTTTTTACCAAACGATCAGGTTATTTTTCGGAGTTACAACCATGGTAATCAGTTTCAAAAGCGAGTTAGCTTACCGTCCGGATTAAGCCCAGTGCGTTGGTATGAGGTTAAGATTACTGATCAAGGATATGTAAAACCACAGACACTTCGGTGGTTGTCCAATGCTAGTCATACTGAGATTTGGCAGAAATTTCAATTAGGATGGGGGAGTTATGTCAATGAAAAACATAAAACGAATTCGTAAGGGAATGACATTTGCCGATTCGTTAGTGGGACTCCTGGTCATTTGTGCTGGGAGTCTTTTTTACTTTGAAGGAACGCAAATAATTCAGCAACGAATGCAGGATTGTGACCAACAATTACGGGTGGTTAGGAGGGCATATGAGCAACACTTGGACACCAAAGTGGAAGTCTAGTCGTTCTGGGTTTACGTTGATTGAAACCATTATTTCGCTGGGACTAATTTCTGTCGGGATTAGCTTGATGCTGATTACAGTTAGTTTAATGCGCTCGGATGTTAAAACCCAAAGTCACTCACTACAATTTTACCGATTTGTGGATGTCTTGGAGTCGCATCATTTTAATTTTAAAGTTGATAGTTGTAATACCAGTTCAATTAATTTAACCAGTCAGATGGAGCAACAACATTACTATTTAGTGCTGGCCAAACAGACCCTGAAATTACGGACTAGTCAGGGAGGCTATATGCCGTTGTTAATGGATGTAGAAAAAACGGATTTTAAATTGCAACGTCAGTGGTTAGTCATCAGAGTATTAATGGAGGGAAAATGGTATGAAGTGCATGCACGGTTGGCGTCAGGGTAATTTAACCTTGCTTTCAATTTATTTTTTAATTTTAATTTGTACGGTAATGCTGTATCAGTTTCAAATGGCTAATATGTACATTGAAAGCAATCAAACTAGAATTAAATACTACCAACGTCAGCTGTAGATTAGCTACGGTTAATCTTGAAATACAGGTGGTGATTCGGTACTATGGTCATAGATGGATCGCCCATTAAAGGAGCTGATTAAGTGACAGAAGAACAAACAACACAGTTATTTCAGGTTTTTGACCAATCGGCACAAATTTTACAGCAGGCGCTGGGAGCTTCTTATCTAGATGCATTTATAGAAACTGCTGATAATATGATTGATGATAATCAGGTTCGAGTTGAAAATGGAGTGCCCAATGAACAACAGGTGCAAGCCATTACCAAATTGTATCAACAGGTTAACTATCAGGAACTAGATGCAACTACGATTCGAAAAGCGATTCAAATGGTGATGATTAAAGCGATCAAAGTAGATCAAATTCAGGCCATTCATCAAATTACTCCCGATACCATTGCATACACGATGGGTTACCTAGTGATTCGGTTAGTAAAGGAGCAATCAACCGTAAAAATTCTTGATCCAGCAGTTGGATCCGCTAATTTGTTGACTGCAGTGATGAATCAATTACAACAAGAAGCGCACGAAAAAGTCTCTGGAATTGGAATTGATAATGACGATTCTTTGATTTCCGTTGCCAGCATCAGTGCCCAGATGCAGAAACTTGATTTAGAACTAGTCCATCAGGATGCACTAGATGAATTGCCAACCACTCCGGTTGACCTAGTAGTTTCAGACCTACCAGTGGGTTATTATCCAGTTGACGAACGGGCACAGAACTTTGCGACACGTTCTGATGAAGGGCATTCGTACGTGCATAACTTGTTGATTGAACAAGCGGTGAACTACTTAGTTCCCGGGGGATTTGGCGTTTTCCTAGTTCCTAGTGGGTTATTCCAAAGTCCAGAAACAAAGGGATTGTTAAGGTGGATGCAGGATCATGTTTATTTGCAGGGAATTCTCAACTTACCGGGAGAATTATTTCAAAACGAAGCAGCCCAAAAGGCGATTATGATTGTCCAAAAACACGGCAACGGATCCCAACAAGCCGGACAAGTGATGCTCGGTGAATTTCCATCATTTAAAGATCCAGAAGCATTCCAAAAGTTCTTGGCAGAAATTGTGGAATGGGAAGAACAAGATTTACTGAATAAACGTCAATAAGGAGATTATTATGAGTAAAGTAATTGCAGTTAATGCCGGGAGTTCAACGTTAAAGTTTAAATTATTTGAAATGCCCGCTGAGGAAGTTGTCGCAGAAGGAGTGATTGAACGAATTGCTCTTCCTGATGCTCACGTTGAAATTAAATATGGGGACGGACAAAAATTTGAACAGGTTACTGAAGTTAAGGATCACGAAGCTGCCATTCAAATTCTGTTAGATCAATTACTTGATTTAAAGATTATTAATGATTACAACGAAATTAATGGGGTCGGTCATCGGGTCGTTGCTGGGGGAGAATACTTTGATAAATCAGTTGTGATTACCCCAGAAGTGTTGGAAAAAATTGAAAGTATAAGTGAATTTGCTCCATTACACGAACCAGCTAACGTGCTGGGAATCAAAGCATTTAAGAAGATTTTACCTGATATCATTAGTGTGGCGGTCTTTGATACGGCCTTTCACGCTACGATGCCAGAAAAGAATTACTTGTACAGCTTGCCATATGAATACTACGACAAGTACAAAGCCCGGAAGTACGGGGCTCACGGAATTAGTTACCGGTATGTTTCTCAACGGACTGCCGAATTATTAGGCAAACCTGTTGAAGATCTGAACTTAATCGTCATGCACTTAGGGGCCGGAGCTTCTATCTGTGCCGTGAAGGGTGGTAAGTCTTATGATACTTCCATGGGCTTCACTCCTGTTACTGGGGTAACCATGGCTACTCGGTCTGGAGACGTTGATCCTTCATTATTAGCATACGTCATGGAAAAAGAGGGAATGACTGATATCGAAGACATGATTGATGTTTTGAATCATAAGTCAGGTTTATTAGGGATTTCTGGAGTTTCTGCTGACATGCGAGATGTGGAAAAGGTACAAGACACTAACCACCGGGCTAAAATTGCACGGGAAATCTATGTGAACCGGATTGTTCGCTACATTGGAACTTACCTAGCTGAATTAGGTGGGGCAGATGCAATTGTCTTTACGGCTGGAGTAGGAGAAAACAGTATTACGATTCGAAAAGAAGTAACTGATCAACTTCATTACTTTGGCATCGGCGTTGATGAAGAAAAGAACAACGTTCGTGGGGTTGAACGTGATATCAGTGCTGCTGGTTCGAAAATTAAGACAATGTTAGTTCCGACTAACGAAGAATTAATGATTGTTCGAGACGTAGTTGAACTAGCTAAAGAAAGCAAATAATTGCATTTTAAAGGAAGTTTCCTCGGGAAACTTCCTTTTTTGCTTAGACAGATGTTCAAGAATTGGGTATAATCGAGTTGATTAAGATTTTCACTAGACGAAAGGATGTCAGTCGTGAGTAAAGATAATGAAGCTACCCCAGAGATGAACCGGGGATTAAAAAGTCGCCATGTGCAATTAATTGCCTTAGGGGGAACCATCGGAACCGGGCTATTTTTGGGGGCCGGCAAGTCCATTCATCTCGCGGGGCCATCTTTAATTTTGGCCTATCTAATTGCGGGAATCGCATGTTTCTTTTTGATGCGGGCCCTAGGGGAGCTGCTGTTATCTAACACACGGAGTGTTTCCTTTATTGATTTTATTGAAAAATATTTAGGCCCCAAAACAGGATTTGTAGCCGGCTGGACCTATTTAGTCTGTTGGATTACGATTGCGATGGCCGAAGTAACGGCTGCCGGTTTGTACATGCAGTTTTGGTACCCGAAACTTCCAATCTGGGTAACCGGATTGTTCCTACTAGTAATTCTATTCTTGATGAATTCTATTACCGTATCTGCCTTTGGAGAAACCGAATTCTGGTTTGCCATTATTAAGGTAGTCGCCATTTTACTGCTAATTTTAACGGGAGTCGTATTAGTAGCCATTCACTACAAGACTCCGGTTGGTTATGCTTCGGTTTCTAACCTAACGAACGGCAGTTTCTTCCCGCACGGATTAAGTGGTTTCTTTTTATCGTTCCAAATGGTGGTTTTCAGTTTCGTGGGAATTGAAATGATTGGAATGACCGCTTCAGAAACCAAGGACCCACAAAAGATTATTCCTAAATGTATTAATGATGTGCCGATTCGGATCATCCTCTTTTACGTTGGATCATTGTTGGCATTAATGTGTATTTTCCCATGGCAATACATTTCTCCATCATCAAGTCCGTTTGTGCAGGTCTTTCAAGGATTAGGGATTCGTCCAGCCGCTGCCATCATTAACTTCGTAGTGTTAACGGCCGCTGCTTCATCTTGTAACAGTGCTATTTTTACTACAGGACGGATGTTATATTCGCTTACGCAAAAATCAGACAATAAACTCGGAAAGCAATTAGGAAAGTTGTCACATCGTGGTTTACCAACCAATGCTATTTTTTTCTCTACGGTAATGATTGGATTATCGGTTATTCTCGATATTATTGTGCCCAGCGGAGTATTTGAATTCATTTCTAGTGTGGCTACGACTTGTTTCTTATTTATTTGGTCTTTGATTGTAGTAGCTCATTATCGTTACCGGAAGCAACTAAGCCCAGAAGCAACCAGCAAGTTAACTTTTAAAATGCCGTTCTTTCCGTTTGCGGACTTCTTTACCATTTTCTTTATGATTTTTGTGGCAGTTATCTTACTTTTCCAAACTCAAACTCTGATTGCCTTAATTGGTTCCGTCGTTTGGTTAATTGGTTTGTACCTGTTCGAAGCTTATCGGACGAGAGTCGCTTAATTATTTTCCAAAGAACCGCTTTGTCTCGGATGAGGCAGGCGGTTTTTTGTTACAAAAGAGTTAGCTATCAATGGTAGAATGGATTCAGACTGAACTTCAACGATTAGAGGTAAAAACGTGAAAACAAAAGTTGCCATTTTACACACGAACGATTTACACTCGCATTTTGAAAATTTCCCTCAGATTATTCAGTTAATTAAAATGCGAACCCAAGAATTAGAGCGAGCGGGTTACACCGTTTTTCGTGTTGACGATGGGGATGCCATCGACCGGTTTGAACCGCTCACGGATGCAACTGGGGGTCAAGCAAACATTGAATTTTTAAATCAAATTCATTACCATGCGGCCACAATTGGCAATAACGAAGCATTGACCACTTCGCACGAAGAACTTAGTCATTTATATGACCAGGCAAACTTCCCAATTGTATTAGACAATGTGTTAGATGCAACGACCGGCCAGGTTCCGACGTGGACCCAACCATTTGTAGATTACAAGCTGCCGGATCAGACCCGGGTGCGGTTCATGGGGCTAACCTTTCCATATCCTACTTTCCGTTTTATGGATTGGATTGCCCAACCGGTTTTACCCACAATCACCAATTGTTTAAAACGGTGGCAGGGGCAATATGATATTCTAATTTTGTTATCCCATTTGGGCATCAATCAGGATCGGCAGATTGCGGACCAGTTTCCTGAAATTTCCATTTTAGTTGGCGGGCACACGCATCACCTTTTACCACACGGAGAACTGCGTCATCACACTTTGTTGACCGCGGCGGAAAAATGGGGACACTATGTGGGTGAAATTACGTTTACGGTGGAAAACCACCGGATTCAAGATCAAACAGCTCGGGTGATCCCAATTTCACCGTTATCCACTGATTCAGACGAGCAAATGCAAGTTGAACAATGGCGGAAACGAGGTCGTGACCTCTTAGCTAACCAACTGGTGGCGGAATTACCCCACGCTTTTCAAACATCGTTTGTAGACGATAATTCGCTGGTGCAGTTAGGTTTACGAGCGGTAGAAGAAAGTTTAGGAGTTAAGGCAGCCGTCTTGAATACTGGGCTGTTTTTACATGACTTACCAGCTGGCATTGTTAACATGGAACAAATTCAACGGATTTTACCGCATAATATTCACGTCATGAAAACCAAATTATGGGGATATGATCTCTGGCGGTTGATGAAAGAAATGCAAAAGAATCGCAACTTCTTGATTGCCTTTCCCCAAAAGGGAATGGGCTTTCGAGGAAGCCAGTTTGGCCGCTTAGTCGCTGCTGGATTGCATTTTAATGATCAGGGACAGTTGTTGTGGCACGATGAACTGGTGGAACCCCAAAAACGGTATGAGATTGGCTTGTTAGATCACTATCAATTTATTCCCTTTTTCCCGACCATTGATTTAGTGGGTGAGAATACCATTTATTTTGATAAAACTTTAAAAACGGTTTTGGCTGATTATTTGAGTCGCCATTATCCGATTCAAGGAGAGCAACATGGATCATAGTCAGATTGAAGATTTAATTGAGCAACGTAAGGCAGAGAGAACTCCATATGCCGAAATTCAGCGGGTCGACGAGACAACCTTAAACATTAATGGACATATCTATTCGATTGAAATGAACGTGCGGGATGCTTTTGACCTCGGTGAATTTAGCAACCGCTTTAACCCCATTTTTACTCATTACGATTATATTGTGGGGGATTGGGGGTACGGACAGCTGCGATTAACTGGTTTTTACCGGGATGATCGAAACGTCAGTGAAGACTTACGATACCGCACGATTCAGGACTATTTGTTGGAAGTCGCTAATCTGGGGACAAATTATTTCATCATTAAAAATCTGGATCCAGTCGTACGACCTGGGGGTGGAAAAACTAGTTTTCAAGCGAACCAGCGTCCCAAAGATAAACACAATAAAAGAAAGCGACCGAATCGAACGCGGAATCAGTCGCGACCACCTAAATCGTTTCAGACGGGAAAGCACCGGCGGAAGCGGCAATTTACCATTCGACAAAGAAGTGAGGATTAACGATGGCCCAGTATCGAGGTTACCTAATTGATTTAGACGGAACGGTTTACCAAGGAAAAACACAAATTCCCGCAGCTCAGCGGTTTATTGCTCGCCTGCAGGAAAATAAGATTCCTTTTCTGTTTGTAACGAACAACACTACGAAAAAGCCGGCGGAGGTAGTCGCTAACTTGGCACATAATCATGACATTTATGTGCAAGAAGCTAATGTTTATACCGCGGGGATGGCAACGGCTGAATATTTACAGAACGATGCCGAGCAGCGAGGCTTACCACTGACGGCCAATGTAATTGGCGAACCAGATTTAAAGAGTTTAATTAGTCAGGCCGGTTTTGATGTTTTTGCTAATGATCCGGCCTACGTGGTGGCCGCGCTAGATTATGATTTAACCTATGAAAAGGTCGCTCAAGCAGCGCTTGCCATTCAAAAGGGGGCGCGCTTCATTGGGACGAATGCTGATACATTGATTCCAACGGAACGGGGTAAGTTACCGGGCGCTGGTTCGATTATTGAATTATTGCGATATGCCACTCAAGTGGATCCGGTTTTAATTGGCAAGCCCAACGATTTGATTATTAAAAATGCAATTAAATTATTGCAATTGCCTGCAGATCAAGTAGTGATGGTAGGAGACAATTATCAAACAGACATTAAAGCTGGGATGAAAGCGGGAATCGATACTATATTGGTTTACACTGGGGTTTCGAAGCGAGAGCAAGTTCAACAAGAAGAGCACAAACCAACCCACGAAATTGAGAGTTTTGATGATTGGCAAATTTGATGGGCGGTTGCTGCTTTCGTATTGTTTATTACTAGCGTGGCTCCTTGGTTTTGCGATCATCGTGGGAATTAATTCCGGGTGGGTATACCATCTTTGTGTCTTACAACTGAATTTAGACCAGCACTTCCACGTTTCCGTTGTCACGTTACAACGGAATCTGAACCAGATGATTGCATACATCCAATTACCCTGGAAGCAATCGATGCACTTACAGGTCTATCAGTTATCTCCAGCGGCTCAATCCCATTTTCGAGACGTGAAGGGGTTAGTTGAAAAAATTGAATTAGGCTTTATTTTGCTCACTGGATGGCTAGGCTGGGCGATTTTTAAGCAACAACTTAATCAGCAAATTTGGCGGCTAGAAGGGCTTTTGAACATAACCATCGTTGGTTTAATTGTGGTAGCTGGGCTTCTCCTAGTTGATTTTCAAGATTGCTTTATTTATTTTCATCGCCTGGTTTTTCGGAATCAGAATTGGATTTTTAATCCACGGGTAGACCCGATTATTAATGTGTTACCAGACCAATACTTTGCAGCCGTATTTGGATTAATCGCAGTCACATTTTTAGTTGCATTGTTAATATTACGGATTGTTGCCTATCACCAACTAAAAAAGGCAGGTTCTTAGAAAAAGAACCTGCCTTTACTTACTTATTTAGCTGAATAACGTTCCTTTAAAATCCCAACCACAGCTGGGATTAATGATATTCCGATGATGGAAATAACTACTAAAGAGAAGTGTTCTTGGACGAAGGGGATGTTTCCAAAGAAGTAGCCGCCCCCGCAACAGAGGATGACCCAGGCTAAACAAGCCGCCAAGTTGTACTTAATAAATTTTTGGTAACTGTAGTCACTGCTAGCAGCAACGAAGGGGGCAAAGGTTCTAACGATGGGAATAAAACGGGCAATGAAGATTGCAACCGCCCCGTATTTATCAAAGAAGGAACGAGCGCGTTGTAAATCTTTTTCCTTAATGAATCGACCGAAAAAGCGGTTTTTTGTGATTCCCATGCCCACCTTACGACCAATCATAAAGTTTAGTGAATCACCTAAAATAGAAGCTATTAGGAAGGAGAATACAAAAATCCAAATGTTTAAACCATATTGGGGGTTAGCAGCAAGGGCTGCCGCCGCAAACAAGAGTGAATCACCTGGCAAGAAGGGAAGAATCACCGCTCCGGTTTCCACAAAGATGATGAGGAATAAAATTAGATAGGTCCAATTACCAAAGACGTTCACTAAATAAATCAGATGTTTATCGATATGTAAAAAAAAGTCGATTAAAAAATGCATGCTTAAACTCCATTTCTAAAAAGTTGTCTTACTTTATTCTAGCAAATAAATTAGATGAAAAAATCGAATTAAGGATATTTTAATATAAAAAAAGTGTTGACTGCTACGTGCATTCTTGATAAGATAATTTATGTTGTTGAGAGCTAGTTTTTTGATTGCTTTGAACAAAGAATTGATTGACAACTAAGACAAATTTATGATATTATATTATAGTTGTCTTGTAATCCTAAGATAATTATTCCGACATAGCTCAGTTGGTAGAGCACCTGACTGTTAATCAGGTTGTCGACGGTTCGAGCCCGCCTGTCGGAGTATTATGGAGAGTTGTCCGAGAGGCCGAAGGAGCATCATTGGAAATGATGTAAACGGGTAAAAGCCTGTTTCGAGGGTTCGAATCCCTCACTCTCCGTATTCATTAATGACCCGCTGGTCAAGTGGTTAAGACACTGCCCTTTCACGGCAGTAACATGGGTTCGAATCCCGTGCGGGTCACTCATTTTGGAAGATTAGCTCAGTTGGGAGAGCGTCTGCCTTACAAGCAGAGGGTCACAGGTTCGAGCCCTGTATCTTCCACTTCTGGTTCGTTGGTCCAGTCCGGTTTAAGACGCCTGCCTGTCACGCAGGAGATCACGAGTTCGAGTCTCGTACGAACCGTTGTTGCAGCAATGCAACATTAATTGAATAGCGTTATTAACATGTCATAAATGGTTTGGCTCGGTAGCTCAGTTGGTAGAGCAACGGATTGAAGCTCCGTGTGTCGGCAGTTCGATTCTGTCCCGCGCCATTTATGGAGGGGTAGCGAAGTCTGGCTAAACGCGGCGGACTGTAAATCCGCTCCTTCGGGTTCGGTGGTTCGAATCCACTCCCCTCCACCATATAGGGATATAGTACAACGGTAGTATGTCGGTCTCCAAAACCGCTGATGCGGGTTCGATTCCTGCTATCCCTGTTTATGATGTTATGGCGGTAGTGGTGAAGTGGTTAACACATCGGTTTGTGGTACCGACACGCGTGGGTTCGATTCCCACCTACCGCCCTTTTGATTGTCTTGCATCTGCAAGAAGAGGGCATTTAAACTTAAATGTTTTTCTGGCGGTATAGCCAAGTGGTAAGGCAGAGGTCTGCAAAACCTTCATCGTCGGTTCAAATCCGACTACCGCCTTTGGCTCAATCAATCTTTTGCCGAGATGGCGGAATTGGCAGACGCGCTGGACTCAAAATCCAGTGATCATTGCGATCGTGCGGGTTCGACCCCCGCTCTCGGCATTAAGTTAAATCGGCAACTTCTTTAATTTTAATGAAGTTGCCGATTTTTTTGTTAATCATGGTCTAATGATCTTTGTAAAGAAGAGATAAAAATTGAGCGACTAATTTCCCATTCTAAGTGGAGAAATGGTTGCTTAATTATTGAAACAAACAATCACAAATAGACGTTTTATAAATTTACGATTGGAAGTACTCATCTAAATGGATTAGTTTATTTTCTGTTGAATTTGGGATTGCCATACGTATAGGACCATCTAGTAATCCCCAGTAATGCAACCACTCCTAAAACGATTGATCCAATTAAAAGGGGAGTATCTCCATGGTATTTTGGCTTATTCATAAATATCACCTAATTAAATTTAAAAGTTTTTGATTGAAAGATTAATTACTTGCTTGATCTAACTTATCACTGTCATCATTAGTCCGAATTCCGTTCAATATTACCTCGATGAAGCCGATGAACAAGCCAGCAGGAGGGAAGAAAAAAACCACGACGATTAGAACAACTAAGATTACTGGGAACCACACGCTTCCGATGAAACGATAAATAAACATGCTTCTAACTTTAGCAGCTGAGCCACCCGTCTTTTCCAATTCGTCGGCAATTGACTTACTTAGGAAAAGATAGGCATAGCTCCAAAACGCAAAGACTAATAGATAAAAAATTTCCGGATCCGGATCATTAATGTAACGACCAACCCAGGCTGTTGAAACGGGAATCAATGACATGGAAAACAACCAGAGGTTATTGAGCCAATAAATTTTTTTCGAAATATGGGTGGCCAACATAAACATGTAGTGCTGGTTATACCAAGCTACGGCAATGAAGAGGGCGCTTACAATGTAAGCAAAGAAGTACGGCGCCTCTTCAAACAGCGCCACAAAATGGGGATTTTCTGGCGCTTTTAACTCTAAAATCATAATGGTAACGATGATGGCAATGATGGCATCGGTAAAGGCCTCTAAACGTGATTTGTTCATAAACTGCTCCTTTTTATTTAAACATTAATTTTTAAGAATGAATTATGGCAAAGAATGCTAGCTTGCAATTCTAACGTTAGTTATTCACTCTTATTCAAATTAATTATAAGCCTAAATGCTGCTTCATTAATTGATTATTTTTAATTTACAGTTATTTGAAGGTAAACAAAAAGTCTCACTTAATTAAGTAAGACTAAATGATTTGGATGAATTGATAACCGAGATAGCAGGCTAGTAAACCACCGCCGTAACTAACCAGTAGGTAGGTACACAAACGAAGATACTGCTGCTGAAAGAAGAAGGAAGCTAGTTCGCCGTTAAAGGTGGAGTAGGTGGTAAATCCACCAATAAATCCAATTAATAAGGAAGCAATAAGACTGGAAGAATTGACACCAAGGAGTAAACCTGCAATCAAACAGCCGAGCAAATTGACCAATAAAGTGGCCCATAGTCCCCGTCGTTTGGTCTTCATAATATTAGTGATGGTCGAACGACCGACGGCACCAATGCCGCTACCTAAGACCAGCGTTAAAAACATGTTAGATGGCCTCGCTTTCTCGTAAGGAGTTAGAATATTGATCCCCTAAAATGGCACAGATTACGCCACCGATGATGGTAATCAAAAGATAGATTGCTAAGCTAGCATAATGTTGACTAAGCAGGAGATGACCGGCATCAAGTGTGATTCCAGAAAAAGTGGTAAAGGATCCAATGCCACCGACACCAACAGCTTTACGAACCGCAGGACGAAAATGGAATTTAAATCCCCAGTAATTATTCCATAGCGGCAGCAGAAAAGCCCCACTTAGGTTAATCAATAAAGTAACGTAAGGGAAAGCAAGATCCGGGAGTGCGTCAGTTAAGCCAATCCGAAAGCCACCACCGACAATTCCGCCGATGAAAACTAAGATGGTTTCCATTGGTTAATTCTTCCTTTCTGATTTAGACTTAGTAGTTAAAGACCAGTGTGTTAAACTGGCTAATGCTACTACTTGTAAACAAATTCCCAGCCCACCGACTATTAAAGATTCAACGAGGAGGGGGGTATTCTTGTATTTGATTGATTTCATGGCATACTCCTTTGCTTAATAATGCTATTATTTATTCTAACTAAAAAGGAATCGATGTAAAATCCATCGATTCCATATATAGTGCCCTGGGTGAGATTCGAACTCACACTTGATTAAATCAAACAGCGACCTGAACGCTGCGCGTCTGCCAGTTCCGCCACCAGGGCATAAATTGATTGTACCACAGAAAAAATTGAAAATAAACAGTAAATTGACTTCTTTTTTTTCGGAATGTGTAGTAACATAAAAGGAAATTATCACAAGTTGTTAACAGCAATGGGAGTGATGAAGTTCGACTTCACAAATTGGGTTTTAATCTGGGTTAACTTAAGGAGTAATGACAAATTTAGAAAGAAAAGGGATTACAATGTCAGCAAACAGTGCGAAAAAAGCGACCAAAAACGTTTATCTATCGAATGAAGATTTGGAAGATATAAAGAGCCAGTTGTGTTTTGCGATTTATAGTACCAATAAAAAATTCAATCATTTTTATCAGGAAGTTTTGAAGAGCTTTGATCTTACATATCCACAGTACTTAGTGATGATTGTGCTCTGGGAATATTCTCCGATTACGGTTCATCAATTAGGTCAAAGCATTGACCTTGATAGCGGAACTTTGACCCCCTTACTGAAACGGCTTGGGAAAAAGGGGTGGATTACCAAGACACGCTCCACTGAAGACGAACGGGTGGTAAATGTTTCGTTGACGCCTTATGCAGAAGAAATGAAAGATAGAATTCGTGATCACGTGGCCCAAGCATTTGAAGTCCTTGGATTAGACAAGGATGACGTTCAAGAATCAATGGAAGGTCTTTATAGTATCTCGAAAAAATTAGATAATTTAGATCTGAAGCAGTTTAACTAGAAGTGACCCCAATAAAATTAAAACCCTGGGAAAGTAGTCGATTTGGCTACTTTCCTTTTTTGTATCTTGGTGCTTTTTTTGCTAGAATTAAAAAGGTTTGGTAGCAAAATACCGATGATGAATTTTAAATTATTTTTAATGAAACTACAAATCCAACTAAAATGAGGTAACGAAGAGATGTTGAGCGTTGCAGAAATTATAAAGTTATTACAAGAACATCATTTATTAAAATCAACGAATGCTACTGATCAGCAAATTATATTTCAGGACGTTAGCTATGATTCTCGTGCGGTTACAAAGGGGACACTCTTTTTTTGTAAGGGTAATTTTCAGCCGGCTTATCTAACTGAAGCTCAACAACAGGGCGCCACAGGTTTTGTAGCAGAAGAACATCAACCAACGGAGAAAAATTTAGTTGAATTTGTAGTTAGCAACGTACAAAAAGCGATGGCTTTGTTATCGGCCGCTTTCTTTGATTTTCCTCAAAATGAATTAATGATATTCGCAATTACTGGAACCAAAGGGAAAACAACCACGGCTTATTTCTTACGCGAAGCTATTAATGCAGCTACTGAAAATCGGACGGCTTTATTTTCAACCGTTAACACCATTCTAGGATCGGAGCCGAATGATACGTTTAAGTCGGCGTTAACTACCCCAGAATCGTTAGATTTGTTTAAAAACATGCGGACGGCCGTTGACCAGGGAATGAAATTTTTGGTAATGGAAGTGTCCTCGCAGGCTTACTTGAAAAATCGGGTATTTAATTTGCACTTTGATGTAGGTAGCTTTTTAAATATTTCACCGGATCACGTGGGGGAAAATGAACATCCTACCTTTGCGAACTACTTGCACTGCAAGGAACAGTTACTGGTAAATTCCAAACAAGTGGTGATTAACGCTGCCACTGACCAGCTACAAGACGTTTATTTTGCGGCTAAAACCACTACTGATCCAGAAAACATTTACCTATATGCCCGCAATGGGACCGAAACGTCACTACCCGTTCAATTGGACTTTACCTTTGATAGCGAAGCCGATACGCTAACGGATAATGAGATTTACCTTCGGGCCTTAACGCCTAAGGCACAGGCGCTAAAATTGGACGGTAAATATCGAATTGGGATTCCTGGTGATTACAATGAAACCAATGCGGTGGATGCAATCATTAACGCCGGTTTGGCTGGCTTTCAGCGGGAACAACTTTTAACCGGATTAGCGGAAACCCAGATTCCGGGTCGGATGGAACGCTACGTGAGTCGCGGTCACGGGACGGTTTACGTTGATTATGCGCATAATTACGCTAGTACAAAGGCCTTGCTCCAATTTTTAAAGACGCAGTCGCCAAAAGGAAAAACGATTGCCGTGGTTGGCAGTCCTGGTAATAAAGGGATTGACCGGCGGGAAGGATTTGGTAAAGCCCTGAGTGAAGAAGCCGATGTGGCAATTTTAACTACCGATGACCCGGCCTTTGAAGATCCGGTAGCGATTGCGAAAGCCATTGATCGTCATATTGATCACAAGCGGGTGCAGGTCCATTACGAAATGGATCGGGAAAAAGCGATTCAAAAAGCAATCCAAATGGGTACGCCTAGTGATATAATCGTGGTTCTAGGGAAAGGACAAGATCCTTATCAAAAGATTCAAGGAGTCGATACTCCTTATCCCACTGATTCAGTGGTCGTCAGCAACTTTTTAGACCAGCTGCAGTAATTAAACTGAACGGATTTGATCCCGGCTAAATCTAAGTAAAGAAGGCAGAAAATGAAAAATGCAGTTCCAAACTTTACTCCGATCCTATTAGGGAGTGATTTTAACGTTTATGGAATGGCGCGTTCTTTTTATGAACTAAATGGAAAACCGGTTCGCGCCATTGCCCAAAAAAGATTAGCACCGACGCGCTATTCTAAAATTGTGGATTTAACCTTTATTCCCGGTTTTAGTGAGGACCCGGCTTGGATTAATGCCATGCGGAAGTTAAAGCAGGAGTATGCTAATCATCCAGAACCTGTCCTCTTAATCGGTTGTAGCGATGGGTATGCGGAGTTAATTGCTAAGCATAAGGACGAATTAGAGGATGTATTTGTGTGTCCATATGTCGATTATCAATTGTTGAAGCAGTTAAACGATAAGGAAAATTTCTATCAGCTCTGTGAAAAGTACGACTTACCGTATCCTGGCACTAAAATTATTTCGCGCGCGGACTACCAACAAAATCGGATTGATCAACCATTTGGGTACCCAGTGGCGGTCAAACCTGCTAACAGTGTCGAATGGGTTGACATTCAGTTTGAAGGACGGAAAAAGGCCTTTATCATTCATGATGAGGCCGAATACCGGTCGGTAATTGGGAAAATTTTTGACAATGGTTACAAATCCGATGTGATTGTGCAGGATTTTATTCCAGGAGACGACAGTCGCATGCGAGTGGTCAATGCCTATGTTGACCAATATCATCACGTCAAAATGATGAACCTCGGCCATCCGTTACTGGAAGATCCAGCCCCTGGCGCAATTGGTAATTACGTTGCCATTTTGCCGGAATATAACGAGGCCATTTATCAACAACTCAAGCAATTTTTGGAGCAGCTTAACTACGTGGGCTATGCTGATTTTGACTTAAAATGGGACGAACGGGACCAAACATATAAGGTGTTTGAAATTAATCTGCGCCAGGGTCGGAGTAGTTTTTACGTGACTCTGAACGGCTGTAACTTAGCGCAATATCTAGTAGCAGATTATGTTGCGGACAGTTTGAAAGATCGACCCATCGTGTTAGGAAATCAAGACCCCAAGAACTGGAAGCTCTGGTTAGGAGTTTCCAAACGAACGTTTGAAGAGTACGCTCTTAATAACCACGAAAAAGATTTAGCGGTCGAATTAATCCAGCAGGGCCAATACGGAAATACGTTCTGGTACAATAAGGACGAGAACCCGATGCGTTGGTTGCTCTGGAAATGGATGGATCATAAGTACGCGCAAAATTTTGCGAAGTACTTCCATTTAGAAAAAGGATGAGGAAAGATGAAAGACTTTTTTACGATTTTAGGTGGGATGGGTACGGAAGCAACGGAAGCCTACATTCATTTATTGAATGAACGGACGCCAGCGCATCGCGATCAAGATTATTTGAATTACATCTTGGTGAACCATGCGACGGTTCCCGACCGAACTGATTACATTGTTGATCCCAAACATCAGCCTAATCCATTGATTCCCCTAGCAGAAGACGTGCAGCAACAAAGTCAGTTAGGCCCCCAATTTTTTGCATTACCGTGTAACACAGCACATTATTTTTATAATCAATTGCAAGATTTAACGGAGATTCCAATCTTACACATGCCTAATTTGGCGATTGCAGCTGTAGCGCGAAAATTTCCCAACGCAAAACGTGTGGGACTGATTGCTACCGATGGAACGCTCAAAGATCGGGTTTATGAAGTTCCAATTCAAGCTGCCGGTTATCAGTTTGTGATGCCTACACCTGAAATTGCCCAGGAAACTATGACGCTGATTTATGATGACGTTAAGGCACAAAATTGGGTGGATGCTGACTTGTACCATCACATTTTGCAACAAATGGTAGAGGACTTGAATTGTGATGTCGTCATTTTAGGTTGTACCGAAATTTCAGTGGCCGAAGAACGAGCGGGTCATGCTGATTTTCCGGTAATTGATGCCCAAGGGGAACTAGTCGACGAATCGATTAGGTTAGCCCTAGACGCTCGCCAACAAAATAATTAATTAAAAAAACTGCAATCGAATCGATTGCAGTTTTTTTAGAGTAAACCCAGGGCTAATCCCATTGCGACAATGATACTGATGATAGTCGTAATGGCAATGGCTCTGGTAAGCAAACCTAGGAATTTACGTTGAAAGGTGATGTCGATCAGCGAGGCGGCGACCACACTGGCGACAAAATTGGCGCCAGCTAACCACGGTTGTTGGTTAAAGTGGTGTAACACTAAGACCACCTCAAGAATTAAAATAATGATGTATAAACCACGACTAATGATAAGCGCCTTGACCACTTGTTTATCCTGATGGAGGAAAATTCCCCAGCAGGTTGAAGCTAGCAAGAGCAGCCAGGCGCACAGAATTACGGGAACTAACATTGCATTAACCTCCAAATTATCTTAATTCTATCACACTCAAAGATTGGGAATGACATGGAACTAAAGACGTGTTATAATCTTATTTGTATCGCGGGTGTAGTTTAGTGGTAAAATTCAAGCTTCCCAAGCTTGCGTCGCGGGTTCGATTCCCGTCACCCGCTTTATAATTCCACTGATAAAAGAGTAGTAACTTTAAAACTTATTGAGCGATCCTAGGATGGTGTAAGCTAGGTTAGGTTGAGATGATGAAGGCGTGCTTTTTAGGGATTAAATGAATAATTGAGTGGGTTATAACCAAATAGAGTGGTACCGCGGGCTTCTCGTCTCTTACATTATCGATTTAATGTAGGAGTTTTTTTATTTTAAGGAGTGAAAAGAAAATGGATTACAAACAACTAGTAGCTGATGTTGTGGCTGATGCAGTTGACAACCAAGTTAGTTCCAGTGATATTTATGCAAAAATTGAAACGCCGAAAACGGCGCAAAATGGGGATTTAGCCTTTCCTGCTTTTATGTTGGCAAAGGCCATGCACCAAAATCCAAAGATAATTGCAGAACAAATTGCCAGTGAGATTAATACGGATGCCTTTGCGCAAGTTAAAGCAGTCGGCCCTTACGTGAACTTTTTCTTAAATCAGGGACAAGTTAGTTCACAGGTGCTAGAAACCGTTTTAACGGAGAAGGATCATTACGGAGACAACCACGATGGTGATAACGGCGTGGTTACGATTGACATGTCATCTCCAAATATTGCTAAACCCATGTCCATGGGTCACTTGCGATCCACGGTGATTGGGAATTCAATTGCCAAAATTTTAACTAAAAATGGTTACCGTCCCATTAAAGACAACCACTTAGGTGATTGGGGAACCCAATTTGGAAAGTTAATTACGGCGTACCTGAAGTGGGGAAATGAAGAAGACGTTAAACGTGATCCCATCCACTACTTGGTGAAATACTACGTTGAATTTCACCAGCGTGATGAGCAAGACCCTGCTTTAGATGAAGAAGCGCGAGAATGGTTCAAAAAGTTAGAAGATGGGGATCCAGAAGCCGTTAAGTTGTGGAAGTGGTTCCGCGACGTTTCCTTAAAGGCCTTTAACCAAACTTACAAAAAGCTGGGCGTTGATTTTGACACCTACAACGGAGAATCGTTCTACAACGATAAGCTGCAAGACGTGGTTGATACTCTGAAAAAGGATGGCTTACTCGAAAAATCACAAGGAGCTTCAGTGGTTGATCTTAGTGATCAGGACTTAAATCCAGCCTTGATTTTGAAAACGGATGGGGCCTCTTTGTACGTTACCCGGGACATTGCAACGGCCATTTATCGGGATGAAACTTACCACCCGGTGATGAACCTGTACGTTGTGGGTTCAGAACAAACCTACTACTTTAAACAATTAAAAGCCGTTTTACAGAAGATGGGTCTACAATCTGCAGCTGGATTGCATCACGTTCCGTTTGGATTGATTACCGTGAACGGAAAGAAGTTGTCCACGCGACACGGAAACATCGTGTTGTTAAACGAAGTTTTGGATGAATCCGTTAAAATGGCCGCCCAACAAATTAAGGAAAAGAATCCCACTTTACCTAATCAGCAACAGGTTGCTGAAGAAGTGGGGGTGGGCGCTGTAATTTTTGGTGACCTGAAGAATTCTCGGATTGATAGTATCGACTTTAACCTCCAGGATCAACTTAAGTTTGAGGGAGAAACTGGTCCTTACGTTCAATACGCTCATGCTCGGGCAGAAAGTGTTCTGGCTAAGGCTGGCAAACGGGATTATCAAGCCGGTAATCATCAATTAACCGGTGACGAAGCTTGGGAAATCGTGAAATTATTACAATCATTTCCAGCCGTGGTTAAAAAAGCCAACGCTGAATTTGAACCATCTGTGATTGCTAAATATTCCTTACGGTTAGCGAAGGCATTCAATAAGTACTACGCTCATACGAAAATTTTGACGGATGATGAACAACTTGATGCCCGTTTAGCACTGGTTAAGAGTGTTTCCATCATTCTAAAAGAATCGCTACGGTTATTAGGGGTTCAAGCTCCTGATGAGATGTAAGTTGATCACTTTTAAAGCAAGGATCACGGAAGTGGTCCTTGCTTTTTTGGTTAAGAATCCGTAAATTGGAGGCAAAGTTCATCTGAGAAATATGTTTTTGGGGCTGAGATAGGTTACAATTATTGGTAAGCTCAAAGAGGAGAATGATTAATGATGCAAACGAAGCAAACCACTTGGTGGAAACGATTCTTACGCGCCAGTTGGAATCAATTAAAACGATTAAATCACCGTTTTTTATTGACACACTGGTTAATTATCATCGTTTTGCTAATTACGTTAGTCTCAGTAACGTATCTAACGGTGGTGGCCAAAACCGCTCACGTCCGTGATCTTGAATCAAACCTCTCCCGGTCCACGGTGATTTATGATCAAAATGGAACGCAGGCTGGCAAGCTGTATGCCCAAAAGGGGACCTACGTAAAAGCAGATAAAATTTCCCCAGACATTGCGAATGCCATTATTTCCACGGAAGACCGTAATTTTTATCATGAGCATGGTTTTTCGGTAAAAGGATACGGACGCGCATTGTTATTAGTAATTACCAATAAATTAACCGGCAAGAACCAGATTAGTGGGGGTGGAAGTACGATCTCCCAGCAACTAGCGAAAAATACTTTCCTTTCCCAACAGCAAACTCTATCACGAAAATTCAAAGAACTGTTTATTTCCATTGAAATTGAAAACATCTATTCGAAGCAGCAAATTCTAACGATGTATATGAATAATGCTTACTTTGGTAACGGAGTCTACGGGGTGCAGGATGCTTCCCGAAAATACTTTGGGATGGATGCTGATGAGTTACCGGTGCAGGATGCCGCGGTGCTCGCGGGAATGTTACAAAATCCTAGTAATAATCCAATTGATCACCCGGAAGCCGCTAAAGAACGTCGTAACGTCGTTTTACAGTTGATGGCCGATAACAAAAAGATTCCGCAAAGTAAGGTTAAATACTATCAATCGCTCCCGTTAGGAACGAAGGATACCTTTACGGTGGGTAATAACTACAAATACCCGTACTATTTTGATGCAGTAATTAATGAAGCCATTAATAAATACGGCTTATCCGAAAAGGCTATTATGAATAATGGCTACAAAATTTACACTAATTTGAACCAACAACAACAGCAAAGTTTCCAAACAGACTTTAAAAATCCAAATCTTTTTCCCCAAAATGCTGCGGATGGAACGAAGGTGCAAGCCGCCTCAGTTGCCTTGGATCCAAAGAGCGGGGGAGTACAGGCCGTTGTCGGTGGCCGAAATAAGGATGTTTTTCGAGGCTTTAACCGGGCGACTGACATTAAACGGCAACCTGGATCCACGATGAAACCCCTTGCTGTTTACGCTCCCGCACTAGAAAACGGATTTAAGTATGATTCGGAATTAGTTAATAAAAAGTTATCATACGGGAAAAATCACTATACGCCGAAAAATATCAATGACGTTTACACCGGCAAGGTTCCCATGTATCAAGCCCTCGCACAAAGTCTAAATGCGCCCGCTGTGTGGACATTGGATCAAATTGGGGTAAACAAGGGTTATGAAGCCGTGCAGAAGTTTAATTTGCCGGTTACCAAAAAGGATGATAACCTGGCCTTAGCCTTAGGGGGTCTTTCCACGGGAGTTTCACCACAGCAGTTAGCAGGTGCCTATACGGCATTTGCTAATCAAGGAAAACTAACGAAGCCGTTTTACATTACGAAAATTGTTGATTCAACCGGAAAAACGATTGTGCAAAACGAGGGAGCCACTCCGAGTCAAGTAATGTCTAAAGACACTGCTCGCCAGATGACCAGCATGATGCTGGGGGTCTTTGACTACGGGACGGGAACCACGGCTAAACCAGTTGGTTATCAAGTAGCCGGGAAAACTGGGAGTACCGAGGCTGATAGTAGTACCGATGCGGATGCGACGCGAGATAAGTGGATCGTGGGGTATACGCCTGACGTGGTGGTTGCTACTTGGGAAGGTTTTGATAGCACAAACGCTGAACACCACTTGGAAAATTTGAGTGGAACGGGAGTTAACTCGTTATTTAAACACCAGATGGAACAAATCTTACCTGACACCGCCCAGACACAATTTAAGGTACAAGATTCTGCTACAATGGTAGCTGCCAAGCGGAGCCGAACGAACAAAATTACCGCTACTAATAGTAGCGAATGGATGCAAAAGGCAGAGGAATTGAACCAAAAATTATTGAATAGGGGAAGTAACTTGACCGATAAAGCGATTGAAAAGGCACGGAGTTTGTTAGGTTTTTAACAGCCAGTATGTTAGAATTGAAGTGACTTAAATGAAGAGGAGAATGATAATGTCAGATAATAAGATTATGGAACAAGCGCAAAAAATGCAGGAAGCAGTGGTTAAATCAGAAGAATTTACCAACTTAAAGAATGCTTTTGAAGCTTTAAAGAACGAAAAAGAATCATACAAAGTTTTCACTGACTTTCAAAAGAACCAAAGTGACTTACGGCAAAAACAAATGGCTGGTCAAGAAATTACTCCAGATGACATGAAGTATGCTCGTGAACTTGCCGACAAAATGAATGATCTTCCAGCCATTAAAGTGTTAATGGAACGGGAAAAGGCCATGGGTAAATTAATTGATGATGCTAATATGGTAATCACTGAACCATTGCGTCAACTTTACGAAGGCTAATTCAAAGAGAAGTGCTGGAAACGGTGCTTCTTTTTTTGTGGCAAAAGGAGAAAGTAATGAAGTTTATTCATACTGCTGATTTACATTTAGATACGCCGTTTACCGGAATTAGGGATGACGAAGCAGCACCTACTGCTCTGTGGAAGATGTTGCACGATGCGCCCTATGTTTCTTTTGAACGAATTGTAACGGATGCAATTCAAGCATCCGTTGACTTTGTATTAATCGTAGGAGATGTGTTTGATAGTAAAAATCCGAGTGCGGCGGCGCATAATTTTCTGTTGGAACAACTACAGCGGTTAAATGAGCAACAGATTCCGGTTTTTCTGTCGTTTGGGAATCATGACTTCCAACCGAATGGGAAAGCACAGTTACACTTTCCGGAAAACGTGCAGGTTTTTGGGCCCCAAGTGGAAACAAAACACTTAACTTTGAAAGACGGAACTACCGTTGCCATTAATGGTTTTAGTTATGACCAGCAAGCTATTGCTGCCGACATGGTTCGTGACTATCCGACCGGAAGTCAAGCCGATTTTACAATCGGAATGTTGCACGGAGCGGTTAAGTCTGGAACCGACTCACGGTACGCACCCTTTACCGTACCAGAATTAGAGGAAAAAGGTTATGACTACTGGGCTCTAGGTCACATTCATAAGCGACAGCAATTAGATGCAAATCCGCCGATTAACTATCCGGGTGATATTCAGGGACGGCACAAGAATGAGCCGGGTGAAAAGGGATACCTGCTGGTTACCACCAATGCAGACGAACATGCGCTTACTACCGAATTTATTGCGACCGCACCCGTAGTTTATGCACCTTTAGAAATCACAGTTACACAAGCTATGAATGTAACCGAAGTAGTTGAACAACTGGTTTCGACCATTCAACAGTCAGATTTTTCAAAATTACATCTGTTAAATGTCATTTTGAATGCCACTACAGCTGGAGTTAATGCTGTCGTGGCGATTAATGCCCAAAATGGAATTTTGCTGGGGCAACTACAACAAGTACTACGTTCGCAGTACGACCAATTAAACGCGTGGGTTTACGAATTAACGGTCAATGAAACCGAGTCCCTACAGTTTGCTGATTTAGATGAGGCTTTTTGGCAGCATACGCAAGCGGAGGTTTTTAACGAAAGCCATGTTAATGAGTTGGCGAAAAAACTATTTCAACATGATTTTATTTATCAAGCTCTCGGGAATCCAAGCGAACTGACTGAATTACGCCGCCACAGTGAAACGTTCCTGCAAGGAAAAACGAATCAGGAGGATTTTACAGATGAAGATTGACACAATTGATGTTTACAACTATGGAAAATTGCACCATCTGCACCTCCAGTTTACTGATTTGCAGGTTATTTACGGTAATAATGAAGCAGGGAAAACGACTCTGATTAATTTCATTTTAGATATTTTGTTTGGCTTCAAAAACCGGCAGGCCAACCACCCATATGCTCCTAAGGATAAAAGTCAAATGGGGGGCAAGTTGACGGTCTCCACCAGTTCAGAACGATTAGTGATTGAACGAGTGGAAGGAAAAAAAGGGGGCGATTTGTCCTTATTTGATGCTCAGGGTAATTCGGTTGCAAACGAACGCCTACAACAGTTGCTAGGACCAATTAACCGTGATGTATATAACAAATTGTTTTATTTTGATGCTAGTGCTGTCGAAACTATCCAAAAATTAACTACGACGGAATTAGAAGAACGAATTCGTCGGATTGGGGTTGTCGGCATTAATCAATGGTTGGGATTAGAAAAGGAGATTAAGTCAGAAACAGATGATCTATACAAACTGCGTGGGAAAAAGCCGGAACTCAATCAAAAATTGAAGGAATATGATGAATTAAGCCAGGAGATTCAACGGGCGCAAATGCAGTATACAGAGTACCTAGAATTAACGCAGCAAATTGTTCAGGGACAAACCGAAGTAAAAAAATTACAGCAACAAGAAGCAACTACGCAAAAGGAATTACAAAAAACTTACAAGGACCAGCAGGATTGGTCCGAATATCAAGAACTGCAACAACTAGATCAGCAGGATTTAACTCCCAAGCCCGGTTATACGCAGGCGGATTTAGATCAATTGCAACGCTTGCAAACGGAAATTGATTTTTTGAAGCAAAACGTAGCAAAAGGGCGCGAGCAGGTGCAAAAAGCACAACAACGTACGGTTCCGAATCACTATCAATTTTACTTACAGCATCAACATCAAATTGATAATTTAAGCGATCAACTAGCGCAAGCTCAGGATCAGTGGCAACAGCAGCGAAATCTGCAGGGGCAACTGGATTCAGAAACCAGTCGTTTACATGATGATGAGCTAGAAACGGGAGGAGCGACAGCCCAGCCATTTACTGACGCCGATTATCAACGGGTGGAACAACTCCTCCAGCAGCAAACTATGCTCCAAAACGCTGAACAGGTGCCTACCAGACAAGCAAACGCAACTCCGTCACATTTACCAATCATTCTAATGATTTTAGGAGCCGGGTTGCTCTGTTTAGGAGTTGTCTTGGGTAAAAGTCTGTTAATTGTTCTCGGATTGGTCGGGCTCTTATTGTTGGGTTATGGAGGATATCTGCAATGGCAAGCAGGATCGCAATCCAGTGCTACTCATCAAGATGAGAAAAATGCAGGGCAACTTCAACGGATTGCAGACCAATTACAGCAGCTTGGGGAACAGTATCATATCTCTGGCGTGAACCAATCGTTGTGGTTGACTACTCTACAAACAAGTATCAAAAAAAGAGAGCAACAAAAAGCACGCGTGTTGAAGTTGCAGCAACAAGCTAATCAATTAGCTCGACAGTTGACGGACTACCTCCAGCAGTGGCAGTTTTGCGAAACATTTTTGCACCTGCAAGAACAACCAGTTGCTCAACAATTAAGCACCATTCAAAAGTGGCTGGCAGGACTTAAGGATGAGCGGCAACGACAAGATCAGTTAGATCAACGATTGCGTGAAGATGAACAGCAACTAACCCAACTAGAGCAGAAACTGCAACAACGAGAGCAACAACTGCACGCTGAACTAACCCAAAGAAAGGTTGCTAACTTAAAAGAATTTAACGCCCAACTGGAACAGGAACAACAGCATCGGCAGCTGAACCAGCAGAAACAACGGTTGCAGCAGAAGTTTACACCCGCGTTAGTTAGTCGGTTGCAGCAATTTAGCACCAAGGCAGAACTAGAAGGACAAGTTCAACGTTTAGAAAATCAGTTGCAACAGATTCAGACGCAGCTTAGTAAAGTGGTGCAAACAACTACCGTCCAAAAGACACAATTACAGCAAATTAGTCGGGATGGCACGCTTGCCAAGTTAAGACAACAGCAGGCAAATTTGGAAGCTGAAATTATTGATTTATCGAAACAATGGCTCGTGTTACAACTTTCCTTTGATTGGATTGAAAGGGTACTAAATGAAGCTAGTCATGGTCGTTTCCCAAAGGTGCAGGAATTAGCACAACGCTACTTTGCCATCTTAACCGATCAACATTATCAACAAATTCGCTATCAGCAAAAGTTAGAAGTCGTTACCAAAGATGGTCAGCGGTTCAAGGTGGCCGAATTATCACGCGGGACGATGCAACAGCTTTACCTAGCTCTAGTTTTTGCCTTAACGGTTTCGTTTAGCGATGAATTTCCATTTCCAATCATAATTGATGATGGGTTTGCTGATTTCGATGAGATACGAACGCAGCGAGCGTTAGAACTACTAGAAACGCTCTCGCAAACTACCCAAATTATTTATTTCACTGCCAACCAAAGCCCAATTAAGGAAGCGGCGGTCAAGCATCGAATTGAACTTTGAGCAACTAAAAAAACTCAGACAAATGTCTGAGTTTTTTTAATCTAGTTATTTTTTGGAAGTGTCAATGTAACCAGATAAGATATTCTTCATGCTGGAGTCTTCGATTTGAACGTGACCGTCCTTCAGTACTTCAGAAACAACCTTGTGAACCGTCTTTTGGTCACTCAAGCGTTCGTTAGCTAATTGTTCCTTAACTTCGCTCTTGTGTTCCTTTAAGGTTCCCTTCTTAGGGTGTTTAACCATCTGAATCACAACGTAACCGCTCTGGGTCTTAATTGGTTCCTTGGAGTAATCACCGTTGTTAAGTTTGTAAGCTGCTTTTTTGACGGAGTTATCAACACCAGAAGTGGAATTGTCGAAGCTAACTTCTTGACCACCGTTTTTCTTGGTAGTGTCGTCAGCACCGTACTGTTTAGCGACATCTTTCCAACTAGTTCCGTTGTTTAAGTCAGAAATGGCTTTTTGAGCAGTGTCTTTATCGCTTACGGCTAATTCCTTAACCGTAACCTTAGGTTGGTACTTCTTAAATTGTTTTTCTAATTGCTTGTTTGAGAAATCTGTTTTATCCATGACAGCTTCCTTTAATAAGAGGTTGTTACGAATAGATTCCTTCAGTTGACTTTCGGTCATTCCTTGTTGTTGTAAGATAGTGTTAAATTGAGGTCCGTATTGTTTTTTGTATTGATCAAATTGTTTGTCAACATCGGATTGTTTAACTTTACTACCGTATTCGTGTTCCAAACATTTGTTTAGAATCATTTGTTGTAATTGGGCTTTCCCTTGTTGGGTCGACTTCATTTTGTCGTAAAATTGTTCTTGGGTAATCTTACCCCCGTCGGTAGTAGCAACGGTTTTACCTTGACCACAGGCAGCTAGGGATAGACTAAGCAATAATCCCGCGGCACCAATAGCCCATTTTTTCTTATTCATAATAATATATCCACATCCATTTCTTTAAAAATTATAGAATTGGCAAAGCAACTCTTTTAACAATATAACATACTTGTTATTATCTGCCATTTGTTCCAGTAAACTTAAAAATAATTTAAACTAAGCCTTTAATTGCTCTCGAATTGCCGTTTGCAAGGTTTCGTATTTGGCCTGGGTGTATTCTTTAGTATGATCACCAAAGTGAATGAAGAAATCGTCATCTATGGTATAACGCGGAATTAAATGAAAATGAGCGTGAAAGACCGATTGATAGGCGATTTTTCCGTTATCATTGACAATGTTCATTCCGGTAATTTTAGGGTTAGACGCCTTAATTGCCCGGGCAATTTGTGGAATTCGCGCAAACACTTGACCAGCTTGGTCTGCATCAAAGGCAAAAATATCTTGAATGTGATGTTTCGGAATTACCAATGTATGACCCGGGGTTGCCTGCGAAATATCTAAAAAGGCGAGGACTTGGTCATCTTCGTAAACCGGATAACTGGGAATCTCCCCTTGAATGATTTTGCAAAAAACGCATTGGTCGTCAAATTTTGGCATTTTAATCACTCCTTTGATTCCACATTATACACTAGATCGACCGAAAGTTTTTATTACCTTATGGTATAATCATTCATAAAACAACGAATGAGAGAGTGAATTTAATGACTTTAAAAGTTAATCAATTAACGGGAGGATATTCCAGTATTCCGGTTTTAAAGGCGGAAACTTTTGACGTTCAAGATGGAGAATTGGTTTCGTTAATCGGACTAAATGGAGCGGGGAAATCAACCACGATTAACCATATCATTGGATTAATGACTCCATTTTCTGGAACGATTACTTTGAATGGACTCCAAATTCAAGATGACGTTCAGCGTTACAAACAACAAATTGCCTATGTGCCTGAAATGCCGGTATTGTATCCGGAATTAACCTTACGAGAGCACGTTGAGACGACAATTATGGCCTATAATTTAGATCAATCAGTAGCTTGGGAACGGGCTGAGCGGTTGTTGAAACTCTTTCGTCTTGAAAATAAGCTAGATTGGTTTCCAGCTAATTTTTCGAAGGGAATGCGCCAAAAGGTGATGATTGTCTGTGCTTTCATCACCAATGCCCAACTATTAGTTATTGATGAACCCTTTTTAGGGTTAGATCCACTGGCTGTTGACGACTTACTGAACCTAATTGATCAAAAGAAGGAAGAAGGAGTTAGCGTCTTGATGTCGACCCATGTTTTGGATACGGCCGAGAAACACTGTGATCGCTTTGTCCTCATTAATGATGGTCAGGTAAGCTATGAGGGGACGATGCCCCAAATTAAGGAACGCTATCATGAACTAGGCGATTCATTAACCGATATTTATTTGGCACTAGCGCGCCAGCAAGACCGGTCAAAATCGAATGTAAAGGGTGATTAAGATGCATAATTTGTTTCAGCACCGGTTAGTGGACCACTGGATGCAATTAACGAAGTATCTGCGCTACGTTTTTAATGATTTCTTTGTCATTGCCTTGATGTTTTTTGTGGGGGCTTTGGGATTAGCTTATTCTAATTTTTTGAAGGGATTGGCTCCCCATCAATGGTGGCAATTCATCATTATTGTTGCGGTTCTTGAACTCGGACTACAACTGGGCCGCTTGGCAACCTTAATCATGGCGCCTGATCGAGTTTTTTTGGCTCCTCAGGAAGGTCAATTACAAAGTTACTTTCGCCAATCATTTATATATAGTTTTTTGATGGGCGGTCTCATGCAAGCAGGCGTGTGGTTTGTTTTACTTCCGTTTGTAAGTGTTAGTTTGAGTTGGAATCTAATGCAACTAGCTACGGGCTTTTGCCTTAGTTTGCTTTTAAAGTGGGACTGGTTGAGCTATCAATTCTGGATATTGCGAAATCATCAGCGCTTAGAATGGTGGCGTAAACCACTATTTCAGTGGCTCCTTCCGCTCTTAATTTTTAGCATTGGCATCATTGTTAACTTATGGTTGGCATTGGGATTAGCCGTTGGATTACTGGTGATTAGTGGTTGGTTAATTCGAAAGCAGGTTCCACCGTTAAACTGGCAAAGAATAGTGGCTGCCGAACGACTCCGGATGATTCGAATCTACCGCTTTTTTGCCCTCTTTACGGATGTTCCTACGGTGGATCCACAACCTAAGCGTCGGGGATATTTGGACCGGCTTTTCCGGAGGATTCCCCAAGATCAGCAACATTTATACACGAATTTGTACGTTCGCACCTTTTTCCGGGACGGAGAAACCAGTTCGATGTATGTTCGGTTATTGGTGGTTGCTGCGGTCATTCTCTTTTTCTTAAATAACTCGGTTGTGGCGGTGATTGTGGCCCTTACGTTGTTATATTTAACGGGAATCCAATTGCGCCCTTTCTTTACCTTTTTTGCCAATAACGTGTTTACCCATCTTTACCCAGTCCCAACCACTGATCAAGTGCATAATTTTCGGCGGTTTTGGCAGTGGCTCTTGATAATCGAATTGGCACTAGAAGTAGTAGTCTTGCTACTTGGAGAAGCACCAATTAGCGCCACCTTTATCAGTTTGGTGGGTGGCTTAGCCATTATCTGGTGGTTAATGACGCGGTTTGTTAGTAGAAATCAAAAACAGGAAGGAAATAACTAAATGAGAGTTCGCAAAAAGAAGTGGGCTTTGCCCTACATGCAGGACCACCCGGATTTTGCTGTGCTAGAACCAGGTCGATACAGAGGTCAGTGGGCTAGTCGGTTTGCTAATCCCAAAGCACCCATTCACTTGGAAATTGGTTCGGGAAAGGGGCAATTTATCATTGGTATGGCCCAAAAACATCCAGATGTTAACTACATTGGCATCGATTTAGAAGATTCAGTTTTAGCAATGGCAGTTAAAAAGGCGGTTAACGCTGGATTAAAGAACGTCCAATTGGTTTTAACCAATGGTGGCGACGTAGCGGATTTATTTGAAAAGGGAGAAGTGCAACAACTGTATTTGAACTTTTCGGACCCCTGGCCGAAGAAGCGACACACCAAACGACGGTTAACCTCGCCTAACTTTTTAACTAGTTATCAACGAATTTTACCTGCCGATGCGCCGTTGGAATTTAAAACCGATAATCGTGGTCTGTTTGAGTACTCCTTGGTTAGTTTGAATAACTTTGGATTACAGTTTGAACGGGTTAACTTGGATTTACACCATGGAAACGCGGAAGAATTAGCCGCAAACGTGGAGACAGAATATGAGGAAAAGTTCAAAGAAAAAGGCCCCATCTATAAGATTAGGGCCCGATTCCGGATTAATTAATTTGATCTGAGAGTGGTTTAATGCGGTATAGTTCCTGTTCATCTGGATTGTAGAGAAATGAGTATGATTCCTTTAAGCCAGTTTCTTGATTGATAAAACTGACCCCGCACTCATATTCCAAGCCGGCGTGATTATCAAAATCAATCCAGTAACCACTAAAATCTTGGTCGCCAAATTCAGCAGCGATTGCTTCGGTTAATCCGTCTTGAATGGCGATTTGTTGGGCTCGTCTGCGTTTCTTAGTGAAAACGTAGGCGGCGGTACCAACTAGCGAGAGCAGGGTGGTGGGAACTAGATATTTATGCTTAGCCATTTTTAAAATCCTTTCTTTTGCTTTTATCCTTTTAATTATATAACATTTTAATTGTTCACGGGTTATAATCGTAAAAAATTAAATAGGAGTGTTTATTATGGAAGAATTACCAATTATGAATCAAGATCAACTAGAAACGCACCTCCAGGATGGCAAGTACATCCTCTTCTTTACTGCAGGTTGGTGCCCCGATTGTAATTTCATTAAACCGTTCATGCCACTCATTGAAAAGGACTTTCCCGAATACACTTTTATTAAAGTGGATCGGGATGATAACATCGACTTATGTAAAGAATTAGACGTGTTTGGGATTCCTAGCTTCATCGCTTATGATCACGGCACTGAAATTGGCCGGCTCGTTAACAAAGCGAGAAAAACACAAGCTGAAGTCGAAACGTTCATTGAAAGTCTACCAGCAAAATAAACAGGAGTAAAAGAACATGATTGCAAGTTATAACCCCGCACAAATTGGTGACGTTTTGGTGGTTGTTTTGGGCCCTGATGATGGTCCCCAACAGGTTACCCAGCGTGATCAAATCGTTGAAATTAAAGATCAAAATGGGAAAGTGATTGGTTACAATTTTTTTGCAGCCCAAGCACTTTTACCGGAATTAGTTGATCAAAATGGACAGGTCAAGTTGACCCCAGAACAAATTCAAATTCTTAATCAACAACTGCAAGCTGCTGGTTTTGAAACAGGATTACCAGAGACTGAAACTTCAAAGTTCGTGGTGGGTTATGTTAAGGAAATGAAAGAACACCCCAAGTCTTCTCATTTACACATTACTACGACCGAAGTTGAAGACGGCCGTACGCTACAAATCGTGAGTGGTTCTCCGAACATGCAGGAAGGAATCAAGGTCGTGGTGGCTGAAGTTGGTGCCATGATGCCAGATGGGCTAATTATTTGGCCAAGCACCTTAAAAGACGTTGAAAGTGATGGCATGATTTGTTCTGGACGGGAATTACGGATTCCCAACGCGCCAGATAAGCCTGGAGCTTTAATCCTGCCGGATGAATACGAAGTGGGTCAACCATTTGATTTTAAACAAGCACAAACCCTTTTTAGCGAATAGTTTCTATTCGCTTTTTTGTACTGAAACGGAAAAAGGAAAGGGAATGACAATGAATCATTACGATGGTCCGGCTTTCTTTCGGAAGTTCTATGCGGAACGAAAGAGCCTGGGGATTAAAGCGTCTGATTTTGACCCCAATAATCTAGAGCGGTCTGATTGGTCTGCACCAGTAACCAGGCAGCAGGAACGGTTGGATACTACTAAAAGTACGGCCACAGCTGAAACCAATCAGTCGAAAAAAAGAAATCAGGGGATTCCTAAGTTGCAAACGGGATTGAATAAGCAGTCGCACCCGACGAACCTCGTTGAGAAAACGCGCGCTTTTCAACCCCAATTTGTGCCCGATAAATCAACTTTTTATGGTACCCAACGAACTGAATTTAATCATGATTATCAACGTGCGATTACCGCGTTAGAACCAGCTGCAGATGAACTGATTTTACTGGCAGCTACGCAGGTAGAAGAGGCAGCTGAGGAACCAGAGATTGTTATTTCGACGGTTATTGATCCAGCTCAATCGACTTCCACTATTCCGATTGTAAAGGAGCAACCAACTACATCAGCTTCAGTTGCAGCTCCTCAAGCGGATGAATCACGAAATGAAAACGAAAATGAAAGCACTGTGGATAACTCGCAGATAAGCCCCACAAAACCCAATCATAGCAAGGGATTGGGTCATTCGCTGGCAGATATTTTACAGGCGGAACGGGGGCAAGCAGACCACTTAAGTTTGTTTGAAAATGACAATGCTACTCCGACACAACCAGAGTCACAAACAACAGCTACCAAAGTAGCTTCTGCAACCGAAGCGACGTCGAAAACAGTGACTGCTCATTCTGAATCAGAGCAATCAGCAATTAGTGTTAGTGATTCGGAATCAGCACAACCGGCAACTTCGCTATCCACTAGCACCATTGTAACTGCTAAAGATCAGCCGGTTGCTACTGAACAACTGGGGTACCACTTTCCGCAATTAGACCTATTAAAGCCACCAGTTCAAGTCGATGAAGCCGACTTAGATAACTGGATTGCTGATCAAGCCGAAAAACTCGATGATACTTTACAGGCCTTCAACGTTGATGGTCATGTGGTTGATTGGACGAATGGACCGACGGTTACTCAATTTCAAGTTAAACTGGCATTGGGAGTCAAAGTCAGCAAGGTTACTAATCTGAACGATGATCTGAAATTAGCTTTGGCGGCAAAAGACATTCGGATTGAGGCGCCCATTCCTGGACGGTCCACGGTTGGAATCGAAATTCCGAACCCTAAGCCGCATCCCGTTATGTTAAGAGAAATTTTAGCTGATCCACATTTTCAAACAGACACAGCTAAAACTGAAATTGCCATGGGAATGAACATTGAGGGCCAACCAGTCACGGCTGATTTAAAGAAGATGCCGCATGCTTTGATTGCCGGGGCCACCGGTTCAGGGAAAAGTGTCTTTATTAATAGTTTACTATTATCGTTACTGTATCATGCCACCCCCCGCGATTTGCGGATGATTTTAATTGATCCGAAAGCGGTTGAACTGGCGCCTTACAACGAAATTCCTCATTTACTGGCTCCGGTCATCTCGCAACCACAAGAAGCGGCGGCCGCCTTAAAGTGGGTTACAGAAGAAATGGATCGGCGCTACGAACGGCTAACGGCTGCTGGGGTTAGAAACATTGAGCAATATAATCGTCAAGCACAAAAGACGGACCATGCTGCCGATCGGTTACCATATATCTTGGTTGTAATCGACGAATTGGCCGATTTAATGATGACGTCTGCCAATGAAGTTCAGGATTATATCGTTCGGATTACCCAAAAGGCTCGGGCTGCCGGAATCCACCTCGTAGTGGCCACGCAGCGTCCTAGTGTGGACATTGTGACGGGAACCATCAAAAATAACATTCCGACCCGGGTGGCCTTTATGGTTTCTAGCCAGGTGGATTCCCGGACGATTATTGACCAAGCTGGCGCTGAACGCTTGTTAGGTAAGGGTGATATGTTGTATCTTGGTAATGGTGCAAATAAACCAGAACGACTACAAGGGGCGTTTGTAACCAGCGAAGAAGTTGAAAAGGTGACCGATTTCGTTCGAACGCAGGGACCAGCTCACTATGAGTTTCAGCCAGCCGGCCTTTTAAAGAGTGCTGATCAAGCCGCTACCCATGATGAACTATGGGATTCGGTTTTAGAGTACATTGCCGGAGAAGATACGGTGTCGACCTCGAAATTGCAACGGGTCTTTTCGATTGGATATAACCGTGCGGCCAGCATCATTGATGACCTAGAACAGCATAATTTCATTTCTGGGCAACAAGGATCCAAGCCACGGGAAATTTATCTAACCAAAGAGCAGTACGCACAACTTAACCTCTAACTAACAACATAGAAGGGAACCAGTTTAAAAATTATGACAGAAACAGAACCAAAGTTAACCAAGGAATTAACTTATTATTTTGTGGGGATTAAAGGGACCGGGATGAGTGCCATGGCCCTCGTAGTGAAGGATATGGGCTTTCAGGTTGAAGGATCAGATATTGACAAATATACCTTTACCCAAAAGGGTCTAGAAGATGCCGGGATTCCGATTCACTCCTTTGATCCAGATAACATTAAACCGGGCATGGCATTGGTCGTTGGGAATGCGTTTAAGGATGATCAACCAGAGGTTTTACGGGCCAAGGAATTAGGTCTACCGATTTACCGCTACCCAGAATTTTTAGGTCAATTAATTAAGGGGTATACCAGCATCGCAGTTTGTGGTGCGCACGGAAAAACCAGCACGACGGGATTGTTAGCCCACGTGTTGAGTGGAATTGCTCCGACCGATTATTTAATCGGAGATGGATCGGGAAATGCAGTTCCCGATGCTCGTTTTTTTGTTTATGAAGCAGATGAATACCAGCGCCACTTTATGCCGACTTACCCTGACTACGCTATCATGACCAACATTGATTTTGATCATCCGGATTATTATACCGGAATTGATGACGTGTTTAATGCTTTTCAAACCTTTGCTGGTCACGTTAAAAAGGGAATTTTTGCGTGGGGGGATGATCCTTATCTGCGGAAACTACAAGTGGACGTGCCGATTTACTACTACGGAACGGGTGAAAAGGATGACTTTCGCGCTTTTGACGTGAAACGGACGACGACTGGCTCCACCTTTAACGTAGCCTTTCGTGGTCGTGACCTAGGTCGCTTTGAAATTCCGCTGTTTGGGGAACATAACGTGTTAAACGCGCTGGCCGTAATCGCCGTTTCATACTTTGAAGAGGTTGATTTAGCAGAAATTCGTCGGGAACTGATGACGTTTAAGGGGGTTAAACGCCGGTTTGCTCAAGTGAAGGTTAACGACATGACCATAATTGATGACTATGCCCATCATCCTTCAGAAATTCGAGCCACTTTAGATGCTGCTAGACAGGAATATCCGAATAAGAAAATTGTGGTAGTTTTCCAACCGCATACCTTCAGTCGGACCATTGCATACTTAGATGATTTTGCTGAAACGCTTGGGAAGGCGGATCAGGTTTATGTCACAAAAATCTACGGTTCTCCGCGAGAAAAATCGGGTGATGTCTCTAGCCAAGATTTAGTTGATAAGATTCCGGGTAGTGCGCTGATTACTGAAGATAATATGTCACCGCTTTTAGATTTCCATGACGACGTTGTTATCTTCATGGGTGCCGGTGACATCCAAAAGTACGAACGTACTTATGAAGATTTACTGAGTCATTTGAGTAAAAAAGTTAATTAGCAGAAAAGCATGGCGGGGAGTCATGCTTTTTTTCGCATAATTAATCAGGTAAAATGAAGTTAAAATAACGGAGGAAGTTTAGATGGGTGCCAAAAAGATACTATTGATTGATGGCAATTCCTTATTTTATAAGGCATTTTTTGCTCTCTATCAATCGTTAGACCGGTTTACTAATCAAGAAGGGTTGCATACCAATGCCTTGTATGGGTTTAACCGGATGTTAAATGATATGTTAGCTCGGGTGCAACCTGATGCAGTCTTAGCGGCGTTTGATGCCGGTCAAACTACCTTTCGGACAAAAATGTATGACGAGTACAAGGGTGGCCGTGATAAAATGCCGGAAGAACTACGGGAACAATTTCCGTATGTGATGGATCTACTGAAGGATCGGGGGATTAAGACCTACGAACTCGATAACTTTGAAGCTGATGATATCATTGGAACGACCGCCAAGCAGGCCGAAGCAGTCGGATATGAAGTGACGGTCGTGACGGGTGATCGGGATTTAACCCAACTTTGTTCGGAACAAACCACAGTGAAAGTTTCGAAAAAGGGGGTTAGTGATATTGAAGCTTACACCCCTGAATACGTGGAAGCAACGATGGGAATTAAGCCCGCTCAAATCGTGGATGTGAAGGGTTTACAAGGCGATACCTCAGATAATTATCCGGGGGTAGAAAAGGTCGGTCCCAAAACCGCGCTCAAATTAGTTAAGCAGTTTGGGACGATTGATAATCTGTATCAGCATCTGGATGAAGTTTCCGGGAAAAAGTTGAAGGAACATCTGGTGCAAGATCAAAAACAGGCCTTTTTATCCAAAGAATTGGCAACCATCAAGCGTGATGCGCCTCTCACGGTGGAATTAGCCGACATGAAATATTTGGGTGATCAAGAACCAGCATTGCAAGATTTTTACCAAAAAATGAACTTTCGCAGTTTCTTAACGGAAGCTGGAACAGAAAAAACATTAACTACAGAACTGCCGGAGGTAGAATACACGATTTTGACTGCTGAAAATGCAGTGGAATTAGATCAGTTTACTACCGAAATTACAATTAACGTGGAAATGTTGACGGCTAATTATCACGTGGCGGATCAAGTCGGCTTGGTACTAGGGACTCCAGATCACTGGTACGTAACAAATGACATTGACTTAGTGGAAAATGAGCACGTTAAACGATTGTTAGAGAGTACCACTGTCAAAAAGAACGTTTTTGATAATAAAGCGCAACGTGTCGCTTTGCAGCGGGATGGAGTTCGGTTACAAAACGTTGGTTTTGATATGTTGCTGGTCTCGTATCTGTTAAATACCTTGAATAACGCTGATGATGTGGGCGAGGTGGCCCGGCAACACGATTATCATGGAGTTTTGCCAGATCAAGATGTCTATGGGAAAGGGAAAAGTCTCAAGTTACCGGAATTACCCGCATTTTATGTCCATTTGGTGCGCAAAGCGTTAGCGATTAGTTCGTTAAAGGACCAAATGTTAACGGGGCTAACGGAACACCAACAGTCCAATTTATACCGAGAAATGGAGCTACCGTTATCGGAAGTACTAGCGCAGATGGAAATTACCGGAATTAAGGTTGATCCAGAACGTCTAGATGAGTTAAAGAGTAAGTTTCAAGAACGAGTTTCTGAGTTACAGCAGGGCATTTACCAGGACGCCGGTCAGGAATTTAACATTGGATCTCCGAAACAACTGGGAGAAATTCTCTTTGAAAAACTCAAGCTCCCGGTAATTAAAAAGACCAAGACCGGTTATTCAACCTCGGTCGACGTGTTAGAAAAATTAGCTCCTGAACATCCCATCATCGAAAAGATTTTAGCCTACCGACAGTTAACCAAGTTAATTTCAACCTATATTGATGGGATTAAGAGCGATATCCTTAGTGATCAAAAGGTGCACACTCGTTACCTGCAAACATTAACCCAGACGGGACGGTTGTCTTCCGTTGATCCGAACTTACAAAACATTCCGGTACGGACGGAAGAAGGACGTAAAATTCGCGAAGCCTTTGTTCCATCCCATCCAGACTGGGTTCTATTCTCTTCAGATTACTCCCAAATCGAATTGCGGGTGTTGGCTGCCATTTCCGGCGACCAGAACATGAAAGCAGCCTTTGCTAGTGATGAAGATATCCATGCGGTCACTGCCCGCCGCATTTTTGAACTAGGAGAAACGGCGACCGTAGATGCAAACCTAAGACGGCAGGCCAAAGCGGTTAACTTTGGGATTGTGTATGGAATTAGTTCGTACGGATTGGCGCACAACACCGGAATTTCTAATCCAGATGCCAAACGCTTTATCGATAAGTACTTTCATGAATATCCGGGAGTAAAGGAATACATGGATGGGAGCGTGGCATTTGCTAAACAACATGGATATGTTGAAACGATTTCGAAACGCCGGCGTTACATCCCGGAAATTAAATCCCGAAGTTTTCACCAACGTCAGTTTGCGGAACGAATCGCCATGAATTCCCCGATTCAGGGGAGTGCGGCTGATATCATTAAAGCTGCCATGATTCGCATGAATCACGTGTTGGCAACGGAAGGATTACAGGCGCGGATGTTGTTGCAAATTCATGATGAGCTAATTTTGGAAGCGCCCCAAACAGAAGTGGCAACGTTAACTAAAATTGTGCCGGAGGTCATGGATTCGATTATGCAAACGGATCCGTTACTCCAAAAAGCGGCCGTTAATTTCGACGTTCCGTTAAAAGTTGAGAGTCATTCCGGTGACAATTGGTATAATATAAAAAAATAAAACGAATGTAGGTGGAAAAATGCCTGAATTACCAGAAGTAGAAACCGTCCGTTCCGGACTAACTAAATTAGTGCAAGGTGCAACAATTGAATCCGTTGAAGTATTGTACCCAAAAATGATTAACCTCCCTGCTGCTGACTTTGAAAAGGATCTTGCAGGCAAACAAATTATTCGGATTGATCGCCGGGGAAAGTATTTATTATTTCGACTTAGCGATGATTTAACCCTAGTTTCGCATTTGCGGATGGAAGGAAAGTACGAAGTTGAACCAGAAGGGTCACCACGACCTAAACATACCAATATCGTTTTCCATCTCAACGATGGTCGCGAGTTGTGGTACAAGGATACCCGGATGTTTGGCAAAATGGCGCTCGTAAAGGATGACGAGGTCATGAATTTATCAGGATTAAATAAAATTGGGCCGGAACCGACCGATGCGGACTTAAGTTTTACGTATCTTAAAGAACGACTGCATAAATCACATCGTAAAATCAAGGCGTTTTTATTAGATCAATCTCAAGTAGCGGGTCTTGGAAACATTTACTGTGACGAGGTACTATGGATGTCTAAAATTCATCCCGAACAGATGACCAACTACGTTAGTGATGCGGAGATTGAAACGCTCCGGCAAAACATTATTAAAGAAATTGCCGCTGCCATTCAGGGACATGGAACCACGGTGCACTCGTATTCCAATGCCTTTGGGGAAGCTGGCGAATTTCAAAATCAACTGCAAGCTTACGGTCGAAAAGGTGAACCGTGCCGTCGGTGTGGAACACCCATGGAAAAAATTAAAGTGGCTCAACGGGGAACGACCTTCTGTCCGAAATGCCAAGTGGTTCACGGTGATTTAAGTGACTAGAATAATTGGGTTAACGGGCGGCATTGCCACCGGTAAATCAACGGCGGCTGCTTATTTGCGGGAACAAGGATTTCCGGTTCTGGATTTAGATCAGCTGACGCATGAGTTAGAAGCCCACGATCAAGACGTGATTCAACAGATTACGGCCGTTTTTGGTCCAGCGGTGCAAACGGATGGACAGATTGATCGTAAAAAATTGGGTCGCATTGTTTTTGCTGACCCGCATCTGCTAAAACAACTAGTTCGGATTATCAATCCGGCCTTATTAAAAGTTATCGCGGAAAAGACTGCTCCTGACTGGTTGATTCTGGATGCTCCGACCTTGTTTGAAAACGGGTTTACCAGTTATGTAGATTTAATTTTAATGGTGACCTGTGAACCTATGATCCAGATGCAGCGGTTGATTACTAGGGATCAGGTTTCGATCAGTTGGGCCAGTCGATTAATCGGGGCTCAGTGGCCCCAACGAACTAAGGCCGCTTTAGCCGATCAAGTCGTTGATAGTACCCAAGGTAAACAAAAACTTTACCGGGAACTCCAGCGTTTTATTGAAAATCTGAGGTGAGATAATGAAGTGTCCAAGGTGTCACCAGGCTTCTTCTAAAGTGATTGATAGCCGTCCTCTAGTTGGCGGAACAGAAATTAGACGACGAAGAGAATGTGAGCACTGTGGTTATCGATTTACCACGTTTGAAACAATTGAAGCCACCCCGTTATTGGTCGTTAAGAAAAACGGCGATCGGGAAGAATTTAGTACTGATAAACTGCTGCGGGGCATTATTCGTTCGTGTGAAAAACGGCCGGTGTCAATGGCGCAGATGAACGAGATTGTTAATCAGACCAAACAAAACATTGAGAATCAGGATAACGGTGGTCATGAGGTTTCTAGTAAGGTAATTGGCGAGTCCGTCATGAACGGTCTCAAGGACGTGGATGAAATTGCATACATCCGATTTGCGAGTGTGTACCGGCAGTTTAAAGACATGAACGAGTTTTATGCCAAAATGCAAGAATTAATGGGAAATGAAACAACTTCATCACCAGAAAGTGATCATGATGACAAATAATCAGCATTCAATTGATCCGCAAAGTAAGTTTCAAGTATTACGAGCGCACGATTTGACCACAGAACAGCGAATGAGCCTGGATCGTTTGTATTTACCAATGATTGGCAATGATGCGTACGCGTTGATTAATTTACTGTGGCACCAATCGCAACAATTTCAAGGTCATTTTGCCTTGATGAGTACGTTACAAATTGATGCAGAAGCCTTGTATCAAGCTCGATTAAAGTTAGAAGGAGCCGGGTTATTGCAGGTGTATACGGAGCAAACCCAGTTTCATTACCGGCTGGTGGATCCACTGACGCCAGTTACCTTTTTCCAAAATGACACGTTAAGTCAATTCTTGCTGGAAATGGTGGGCGAGAATCAGTTTGTAGAACTAACGCAGCAATTGTTGCCGACTCCGGTTGATATAAGCAATTTTGATGATCAGACCCACAGCTTTTGGCAGGTTTTTGCAGCACAACCGACCGCTGATTCCGCTTTAGTCCAAACAACGCAAAAGCGAGCTCAAGCCACTCAATCAACGGGACCTAAGTCAGATTTACCCACCATTGATCTTCAGTTAATGCTTAGTATCTTACAGAGTTCGTTTGTTAATTTAGCGGATGTAAAGAAGAATCAACCTTTGTTTGCAGTAACTAAACAACTTTATGGAGTTGAGGAAGCGGAAATGGCCCGGGTAGTAGAGCAGGCGACCAATCTCACGACCAATCACTTTGATAAGCAAAAGTTTCAGTTATTAATTGCGAGAAAATATCAGTCTACGCCAGCCACTCCGTCTGAACCGCAAATAACAACTACACCTGCTAGTGACAAACATACTAGTTTTACTGTTCAAGAACGCGAGTTGCTACAAGTGGCTGAAACCACCGCTCCTGTTCCTTTTTTAGGGGCCATCAAACAAGAAAAAGGTGGGTATGCAACGGCTGCCGAAGAACGTTCGTTACGCCAATTGTTGGAACAAAACGTTTTACCCAGTGCGGTAGTTAACATGCTCATCTACTTATTGCTGGTTGATCGGGAAAATCCCACGCTGAATAAAAATCTGTTAGATACGATTGCCAATGACTGGGCCCAGCGCCACATTCAAACGGCAGATCAGGCGCTGACAGAAATTAAGCAACGTGAGCGACGGATAACGAAGCAGCGCACCAAGCGAACGAAGCAAAAACAACAAACAGTAAAAGAAACCTTGCCAGAATGGGCTTATAAAGCTGATCATCAACGGTCTACGAAGCAGGCCTCGGCTGCTAATCGGAAATTAATTAAAGAAAAACTAGCAAAGTTACGGAATAATCAATCAGAGGGGAGTGAATAGAAATGAGAAACGTGGGGAAGGGGTTGAAGACTTCCATGCAAAACCATCATTTGACCGAACAGTACCAAAAACTGTTGCAATCCGTTTATGCTGATCCGGACGTGCAGGAATTTGTTCAAGAGCATCAGGAGGATTTAGCTCCCCAAGCGGTGCAAAAATCAGCATCGAAGCTCTATGAATTTGTGAATGAGAAAAAGAAAATGGCAGCGGGACAGACTACTTTTGCCCCCGGATATGCACCGCAACTAGTGGTAAACGACCATTTAATTGAGGTTGCCTACCAACCAACTAAAGACTTTTTACGGCGGCAACGTGATCAACGCATGAAGAATAACTTTGTGACCGTGGGAATGACACCCGAAATCAAACGGGTTAACTTTGAAGATTATGATCCGACTCCTGATCAAGAAGAGGTGATTATTGATTTAATTAACTTCATTGAAAATTACGAGAATGATCCCCAGGAACACCAAAAATCAGTGTATTTATACGGGCCATTTGGGGTCGGTAAAACATTTGTGATGGCCGCCATGGCCCACCGTCTCTCTGATCATGGGGTAAAAACCATGTTAGTTCACTTCCCGTCGTTTGCAGTAGAACTAAAAAACGCGATTGGCGACAATACGTTTAAGTCCAAGGTTGATCAGGTGAAAAAGATGCCGGTTTTGATTATTGACGATATCGGTGCAGATTCGATGTCTGCTTGGATTCGGGATGACGTGCTAGGCGTTATTTTGGAATATCGAATGCAGAATCAGCTATCCACGTTTTTCACTTCTAACTTCTCCATGGATGAATTAGCCAAAGAACATTTAGCAGTTACCGCCCGTAACGAAGCGGAACCACTCAAAGCCCAACGACTAATGGAACGAATTAAATTCTTAGCTCGTCCCGTTTATTTGAATGGCAATAATTTAAGGAATTAAGTCCTGACGCTTGACACTTTTTCGTCGGGTGATTAGACTACTAAATAAGGATATGAGTTAAATCTAAATTCACAGAGAGAGTAGTTTAATTCTGGAAGCTACTTGTCGGCGGATTTAACTTACCGCCTTACTTAAAATAACGTGAATAAATGTGGTTAACAGAGATATCCGATTTTCGGATAATTTGGGTGGAACCGCGTCAAAACGACGTCCCTTGGTATTTTTACCAGGGGGCTTTTTATTTAGGAGGAATGAAAATGGCACAAATTACGTTTGAATTTCCAGACGGACGCAACCAAGCGTTTGAGAATGGAATTACGATTGCTGAAATTGCTAAATCAATCTCAGTTAGCTTAGCTAAAAAAGCCATTGCCGGAAAAGTTGATGGTCAGTTAGTGGACGTCCAAGCTCCGTTAACGGCTGGTGGTAAGTTAGAAATTATTACGGCTGATTCAGAAGATGGTTTAACTGTGTTACGCCAAAGTGCAGCTGAACTACTGGCAGCGGTAGTAAAACGAGAATTTCCCGGAGTTCGACTTGGTCGCTTAGCTGCTGATGAAGACGGATTTTACGTTGATACGGAAAAAGATGAACGGCAAATTAGTGCCGATGAATTAAATGGCCTAGCTGACAAGATGCAGCGGGTCATCAAGGATAACGCATCCGTTAAACGAGTAACTTTAAGCAAAGATGATGCTTTAAATGAAGTTAGTGGTGATCGATACCAGACGGAATTAATCAAGACACTTGATAGTGATGAAATTCCTTTCTACGAAATTGGTGGTCAATTAGTCTACGCTCAAGTTGTTGCTGCTCCTAGTCTTAAGGATTTAAAGCACTTTAAACTGTTATCTGTAGCCGGAGCATACTGGGAAGGCAAGTCGTCTAACCCCATGTTACAACGGTTATACGGAACGGCCTTTTTCAAAGCTGCTGACTTAGAAGCAGACTTAAAGAAACGGCAAGAAGCCCGCGAACGTGATCACCGGGTGATTGGAAATAACTTAGACCTGTTCTTCGTTGATCCAAAGGTCGGAGCTGGATTACCATACTGGATGCCAAACGGGGCTACGATTCGGCGGACGATTGAACGTTACATTGTTGACAAGGAAGTTGCTAACGGTTACCAACACGTTTATACTCCAGTCCTTGCTAACTTGGATCTGTACAAACAGTCTGGTCACTGGGAACACTACCGTGATGACATGTTTCCACCAATGAAAATGGACGACGATGAAATGTTGGAATTACGGCCGATGAACTGTCCTTCCCACATTCAAATTTACAACCACCACATCCGTTCTTACCGGGAATTACCACTCCGGATTGCAGAACTAGGAATGATGCACCGTTACGAAAAATCGGGAGCCCTCAGTGGATTGCAACGGGTTCGGGAAATGACGCTTAACGATGGTCACACGTTTGTGGCTCCGGATCAAATCCAGGATGAATTTAAGAAGATCCTGAACTTGATGATGGAAGTTTACCATGACTTTGACATTGACAACTACACGTTCCGGCTTAGTTACCGTGATCCAGAAAACACGGAAAAATACTTTGATGATGACGAAATGTGGAACAAAGCGCAAACGATGTTGAAGGGTGCCATGGATGAATTAGGGTTAGACTACGTCGAAGCCGAAGGGGAAGCAGCCTTTTACGGTCCTAAACTAGACGTACAAACGAAGACGGCCCTTGGCAACGAAGAAACGTTGTCAACGATTCAACTGGACTTCATGCTACCTGAACGGTTTGATTTACACTACGTGGGGGAAGACGGTCAAGAACACCGTCCCGTTATGATTCACCGTGGTTTAGTTTCAACGATGGAACGGTTCACGGCTTACCTAATTGAAATGTACAAGGGAGCTTTCCCAACTTGGTTAGCACCAAAACAAGTGCAAATCATTCCAGTTAGTGATGAAAAACACGGTCAATACGCGCGCCAAATCAATGAAAAACTGCAAGCCATGCACATCCGGTCGGCAGTTGACGAACGTTCCGAAAAGATGGGTTACTTAATTCGGGATGCGCAGACGCACAAAATTCCATACACAATTGTGGTTGGTGACGATGAAGTTAACAACGACACGATTTCGGTTCGTAAGTACGGAGAAGACGACAGTCGGGAGTTATCAATGGATGACTTCACGGTTGAAATCATGAAAGACATCGCTAGTTACTCACGCGATGAGACTAAAGATGATAAAACAAAAGAAAAGGTTGACAAGTAATTGTAGCCTTGATATGATTAAATGGTTAAAAGCAGAGGCTTCCCGCTTCTCGCCTTAGTGACAAATGGTTGCTGGGCTAATCGGATGCAATTCTATGGGTAATCCCATAGAAAAAGGCGGGAGCTCGGTTGAGTTTCCGCTTTTTTTCTGCTTTGAAATTTACTTGGAGGTGAATCACCATAGCAAAAAGAGATCAAATGGTCAACGATGGAATTAAAGCTCGTGAAATGATGGTTATTGATGATCAAGGAAACAAGCTTGGTTTGAAATCAAAGGCGGAAGCAATGCAAATTGCTGAGGATGCCAACTTGGACTTAGTCTTAGTCGCACCAAACGCTAAGCCAGCGGTTGCTAAAATTCTTGATTACGGGAAGTACCGATTCAATCGGCAAAAGAAAGAACGAGAAGCCCGTAAGAAGCAAAAAACGGTGAGTGTGAAGGAAATTCGGTTGAGTCCAACGATTGATACCAATGACTTCAACACGAAGTTGAAGAATGCGCAAAAGTTCTTAACGAAGGGCGAAAAGGTCCGGGTTTCAATTCGATTTAAAGGTCGGGCTATCACGCATAAAGAAATTGGTCGAAACGTCTTGAATCGGATGGCTGATGCGCTGTCTGACATTGCGACCGTTACGCAACGAGCTAAAATGGATGGCCGGAGTATGTTCTTGATGCTTGCACCAAGTAATAAAATTAAAAATTAGTTTACGTTTGTAAACCAAAGAGGAGGAAATTGTTATGCCAAAAATGAAATCAAACCGTGCAGTTGCTAAGCGGTTCAAGAAAACTTCCAAGGGTGGTTTAAAGAGTGCCCACGCCTTTACTAGTCACCGTTTCCACGGAAAGACGAAGAAACAACGTCGTCACTTACGTGGGACTCACATGTTAAACAACATTTGGGTTAAGACCTACACTGAATTATTAAAGAAATAAACTAAGTTAAATTTTAATCTAGGGGGATTTTAATATGCCACGAGTAAAAGGCGGAACTACTACACGGAACCGGCGCAAACGCGTCCTTAAATTAGCTAAAGGATACCGCGGTGGAAAACACCGGCTCTTTAAAACTGCTAAAGATCAAGTAATGAAATCACGGGAATATGCTTTCCGTGATCGTCGTAACAACAAGGGTAACTTCCGGAAACTTTGGATTACTCGGATCAACGCAGCAGCTCGGATGAACGACATTAGCTACAGCAAATTAATGCACGGTTTAAAGGCCGCTAACATTGACGTAAACCGGAAAATGTTGGCTGACTTAGCTGTGAATGATGCTGATGCTTTTGCAGCCTTAGTTGCCGAAGCAAAAAAAGCTTTATAAAATAAGCGTAAAAGACTTCTGCTAGTGATGACTGGTGGAAGTTTTTTTGCTTTCACGGGGCTACTATTTCTCCAGCAGATGCTTTAAAATAAAGGATAAATGACAAAGAAGAGAGGGTTTTTATGTTAAGAGTTTTTAAACCAACCTGGATGGTGGAAAGTGTTTTTCATATTTCCCCCCAAAAACTAAAGCGGCACGGGATTACGACTGTTTTGGCTGATTTAGATAATACCCTCATTCCTTGGAACAATAAAACCAGTACGCAAAGATTACGGCACTGGATGGAATCCTTACATGCCGCCGGAATCAAGTTAGTGGTGGTCTCCAACAATAATCCGCGTCGCGTCAAACACGCAGTGGCTGATCTGCAGTTGCCGTTCGTGGCCCATGCTCTAAAACCACTACCGGTCGGGATTAAACGGGTGCTGAAACGGGATCATCTCAATCGAGGTGAAGTGGTGATGGTGGGTGACCAACTATTAACCGACGTATTAGCGGCCAATAACTGTAAGATTAAGAGTATTTGGGTTAAACCCCTCGTGAAAACTGATTTATTACCCACCAAGATTAACCGTCAGTTAGAAAAACTGGTCTACCGTTTAATTCGCAAGAAATATCACTTACAGTGGAAGGAAGATATTGATTAATGAATCAAAACCAAGGAAAAGAGCCAACTGAAACAGAACCATTGCTTTGCATCGGTTGTGGGGCTCAGATTCAAACCACGGCTCCAGAAGCACCGGGATATACTCCGAAAGGAGCCTTAGCGAAAGGACTGGAAACCGGAGAATTGTATTGCCAACGCTGTTTTCGGTTGCGTCATTACAATGAAATCCAACCAGTGAGCGTTTCTGATGATGAATTTTTAAATTTACTGAGTCAAATTGGGACAACCAACTCACTGGTAGTCTATGTGGTTGATATTTTTGACGTCAACGGGAGTTTGATTCCCGGTTTGCAACGCTTTGTCGGTGATAATCCGGTGCTTGTAGTGGGCAATAAGGTCGACTTACTCCCGGCATCATTTAAACCCAAGAAGGTCAAAGATTGGCTACGGCAAATGGTCAATCGGGCCGGAATTCGTCCGGTGGGCGTGGAACTGGTTTCAGCCAGGACCAATCAGTCGGTCGATGATTTATTAAAAGTCATTAATCAAAATGCCCGTAATCGAGATGTTTACGTCGTTGGAGTCACTAACGTGGGTAAATCGACGTTAATTAACCAAATCATTCATCAAAGTTCGGGCGAGGAACAGGTTATCACCACGTCCAAGTTCCCGGGCACTACGCTTGATTTGATCAAGATTCCATTGGATAACGGGCATGATTTAGTTGATACGCCAGGAATTATTCACGCTAGTCAAATGGCGCATTACTTAAATAGTCATGACTTAAAATACGTTTCACCCCAAAAACGGATTAAACCCCGTTCTTACCAGTTAAATGCGGAGCAAACTCTTTTTTTAGGGGCGTTAGGTCGGTTTGATTACGTGAGCGGAACCAAAGCAGGGTTCACGGTCTACGTTGATAATAACCTCATGATTCACCGGACCAAATTGGAGAATGCTGATGCGTTTTTTGAAAAGCACGCGGGAGAATTACTAACTCCACCAGAAGGAGCAGAAAATGTCATTCCACTGCAACGCCATGAGTTTAAGGTGACCGATACTTCTGATTTAGTGATTGAAGGATTAGGTTGGATTACTGTGCCCAAGGGCAGTGTCGTAGCCGGGTGGGCGCCGAAGGGTGTGGCCGTTTTAATTAGAAAATCAATGTTTTAACAAAGGGGAAACTATGCAACTAACAGGGAAACAAAAGCGATTTTTACGGTCCAATGCAAACCAACTCCGGCCGATTTTTTCGGTGGGGAAAAACGGGCTCAATGACGTCTGGTTGAAAGAAGTCGCTCAGGCAGTTGATAAGCGAGAATTGGTGAAGGTCAGCATCCAACAAAGTGCGGACGTTGCTCCGGCAGATGTGAAAGCCTTTATTGAGGCTAACAGTGACATCCAGGTGGTTCAAACGATTGGGAAAACGGTCTTACTTTTTCATGAATCTAGTCAGCCGAACCACCGGGACATCTCTCACGGAGTTTACCAACTATAGGACTGTGTGATGCGAAAATTAAAAGTAGGATTACTCGGGGGGACCTTTAATCCGGTCCACCAGGGACATTTAATCATTGCAGAGCAGGCTTTAGCTCAACTGCAGTTAGATCGAGTGGACTTTCTTCCGGACTTTTTGCCACCCCATGTGGATCATAAAGAAGCCATTGCGGCTCATCATCGGGTGGCCATGTTGCAATTGGCAATCCAAAAGAACGAACACTTTGGTCTAGAACTAGCAGAAATTGCACGCCAAGGAAAAAGTTATAGTTATGATACGATGAAAGAGCTGCAATCCCAGCATCCTAACGTGGAATACTATTTCATCATTGGCGGCGATATGGTTGCCTACCTTGATAAATGGTATCGGATTGCTGATTTAATCCAGCTGGTCACCTTTGTGGGGGTGAACCGACCGGAAACAACGGCAGATTCTCCCTACCCAGTCCAATGGATTAAAGTGCCGGCTTTTGCGGTGTCTTCGTCATTGATTCGTACCAATCTCAGTCAAGGAAGAGCCGTTCGTTACTTATTACCAGATTTAGTTTTAGATTACATTAAGGAGCATCAACTTTATGGCACACGTTAATTTAAATTATCAAGCCTATGCAGCTTTTAATCGGGATGAAATCATTGCTAAGATGAGCAAGCATCTCAAGCAATCTCGACTCGACCATTGTTTGCGCGTTGAACAGACCGCCCTTGAGCTGGCCCAGGAAAATGACGCGGATGTGACCGTGGCCGGATTAGCTGGTTTGGTGCATGATTATGCCAAGCAGCGTGATGTAGATGAGTTTACGGCCTTAATTAAGCAGGACCACCTTGATCCAGAACTCTTAAAGTATGGTCGAGCGATCTGGCACGGGTACGTGGGTTACTTAATGATCCAACGGGAACTTGGCATTAATGATAACCGGATTCTCCGGGCCGTCAAATACCACACCATTGGGGCTCCCGTGATGGACGTGTACGCGCAAATTGTCTATATGGCAGACTACATTGAACCGGAACGTGATTTTTCCGGGGTTGATGAAGCTCGCGCAATTACCCATCATAACCTGTGGGACGGGGTCGTTTACCAAAACGCCCAAACGATGAAACGATTAGTGAATAACCAACAAGCCATTTATCCAGCTGCAATCGTTGCTTACAACGTAATTGCGGCTGGTCAAAAATAGGAGGATTAATGAATAATCAAGCCATTTTAGAAACAGTTGTGAAGGCTGCCGATGAGCGGCGGGCACACGACATTGTCGTTTTAAACATTGAAAAATTAAGTGTAATGGGCCGCTACTTTGTCATTATGGATGCTGATTCTGATCGGCAGGTCAAAGCAATTGCCAATAACATTATTGATAAGTTAGAAGAACAACAAATTTCCATTAGTCACGTCGAAGGAAAAGATCAGGCGAACTGGATTTTAATCGAATCTGGGGAAGTCATTGTTCATGTGTTTAAAAAAGAAACCCGTGAATTTTACAACCTAGAAAAATTGTGGGCGGATGCACAGGTGGAAGATGTTTCTGCCTGGATCACCGAGGATTAAGCAATGATTTACAGTCAGTTTGCTACTTTTTATGATCAGTTGTTTGACAACGACCTGTATCCGCGGTGGGTGAATTATCTGCAAAAATACGTGCAACCTGGTGCGAACGTTTTGGACCTTGCTTGTGGTACAGGTCGCTTACTGGTGTTGTTAGGCCAAGCTGGTTATACGGTAACGGGGGTCGATTTGTCGAGTGAGATGCTCGCTTTGGCTAATCAACATGCTGAGGCAGCTGATTTAGAAATTCCGTTGTTTCAACTCAATATGTTAGCTTTGGATGGCTTGGGTGAATTTGATGCGGTGACCTGTTTTGATGATTCTCTGTGTTACCTATCTGATTTAGATGAAGTTACCCAGTCTTTCCAGCAAGTTGCCCAGCATCTGGTTACCGGTGGTCAATTTTGTTTTGATGTGATTACCCCTTATCAAACCGACGTTAAGTACCCAGGATATATGTATAACTATCAAGACGAGGAGCAGGCCTTTATGTGGACCACTTACGCCGGGGAATGGCCGCATTCGGTGGAACATGATTTAACCTTTTTCCTGTATCAAGCAGATTTAGATGCTTACCAGTCTTATTCTGAAACCCATTACGAACGGACCTATGAACTAGAAGCATATCAACAAGCCTTGCAAGCGGCCGGGTTTACCAACGTTACGGTTCGGGCCGACTTCGGGGAACAACCGGTTACGGAGCAAACCACCCGGTGGTTTTTCCACGGAGTTAAGGCATGAAACCAACGGCCGTAGCAATCATTGCTGAATACGTACCCTTTCATAATGGTCATGTGTTTCAGTTGCAGCAAGCCCAGCAACGAACCCAGGCGGATGTTACCGTAGCGATTATGAGTGGTAATTGGACCCAACGAGGGGAGCCAGCCATTTTTGATAAGTGGACGCGGACGAAAATGGCGTTGGCCAGTGGCATTGATTTAGTGGTGGAATTGCCAGCCGTGGCTGCCGTTCAACCGGCCCACTTGTTTGCTCAGAATGCAATCGAACTGGTCCAAGCGCTGGATTGTGACTATTTGGCCTTTGGCTGTGAACATGCTGAGTGGGATTTTAATCAATTTACGCAGCAGCAAGTGCAACCTAGTGGAACGGAATTTGCAGATCATCACCGTTCCTTTCCTGAAGCTTTTCAACAAGCTCTGCAACGCGAACTGGAAATTGAACTGACGGAACCCAACGACACCCTTGGGTTTTGGTATGCGCAGGCGGTGGCGGCACACAATGCTTCGTTGCAATTAGTTCCCATCAAACGACGGGTGAGCGGGCATCAGGAACAGGATCTACATGCCACGATTTCTAGTGGAACGGCGATTCGAAAAGCCTTGTTGGCACAGAATCGGAACTATTTAACCAGTGTACCAGCGGCCACGGCTCAGTTAATGGCCACGGCTCAACCCGTTACGTGGGAACAGTATTGGCCATACTTGAAGTACGCCATCAGCTCCCACTCGTTAGCAGAATTACGGAATGCTTATCAAATGACAGAGGGTCTCGAGCATCGAATCAAACGAGCTGCCGTGGCCGCTCATTCCTTTACCGAATTTCTGGAGTTAATTAAAACCAAACGATACACTTATCCGCGGTTGCAACGCTTGTGTACGTATATCTTGTTAAACTACCAAACAACCGCCGTGGCTGCTTATCAACCGGTCCTGCGGATTCTAGGGATGTCTACGGCCGGGCAAGGTTATCTGCACGAACTCAAAAAACAGTTGCCCATGCCGTTGATTACCACGGTTACGAAGTCGTTTTTAGAAAACGAACTGCAACTGGAAAACCGAGCGGGATTAATTACCGAAATGGTCACCGGGGTAGTTCAGGACCGCCGGCGTTCTGTGATTAGAACGGAAGCTATCAAGGAGTAGACCTTGACATCGATTTTTATTGTCAGTATAATTGGGGTTGTTGCATTGGAGGTATTTACATGAAATGGTCCTTTGAAAAATTACAAAGCTATCAAAAGGCACCGTTTGAGGAACAGGGGGAGTTGGATTTAAAGTCCGATTTAACGACCCGATATCCAGATGAAATTTTGGATGCGACGCCGTTTACGGTGAATGTTTCAGCGATGGCCGATCATGGTGATGTAATTGTGGATGCGGACGTGCAGGGAACGGTTACGGTTCCTTCATCACGTTCCCTAACTCCATTTAAGTTGCCACTCCAGTTTCACTTTACAGAAGTTTACGTTAATACAAAAGCAGCCTTGAATCGTTATGAAAACGATGTTGTCGTGATTAAAGTTGATGACGACGGCGAGGTTGATTTTAGTAAGGCAGTGGCAGATAATGTAATTATTCAGATTCCGATGCATTTACTTTCTCCAGATGAACAAGCTGGGGCAGCAATGCCAACCGGTGACGACTGGGAAGTGATTTCTGACGCTGATTACAAGCATCAGCACGAGGAATCTAATCAAGTTGATCCACGTCTTGCTAATCTGAAACAGTTTTATGCGGATGATGACGACAAGGCTTAAAAATTCACTAGTGGAAATTAATTAAAGGGAGGTTATTACTAATGGCTGTACCAAAGAGAAAAACTTCTAAAGCAAGAAGAGATATGCGTCGGGGACACATTAAGCTGACAGTGCCAGGCATGAGCCCATGTCCTAACTGTGGTGAATTACGTAAGTCTCACTACGTTTGCCCTAGCTGTGGCTACTACAACGGCAAAGAAGTCGTTGCGCAAAAGAACAACTAATTAATTGATTAGAACCAAGAAAACACCATGGGTTTTCTTGGTTCTTTTTTATTCATCTTGACTTTCGAGGGGCCTTTGCTAGAATACGGGTAACTAAAAATAAGTAGTTGTTCAAGTTATTTTTGGTGCTAATTTTTATTATTCAAATTTACCCTCCTTAAATTTTGCAAGCCAGTTAAGCTGGTTAGTAAAATGCAAAGGTGAAAGTAGGAAGTTATGCCGCAAGTAAATCAAATAAACCAATCAGTGTTGCAGTTTTTATTTAAAGGGAAAATGGGGATTGAGATTGAAGAACATCGTGTTGATCAAGAACGTCAGAGTCTTTCTCAATTTGATCATCCCCAGCAACTAGGTAATCGGCGCCATCAACCTTATTTTCAAACCGATTTTTCTGAAAGTATGGAGGAACTAATCACAGCGCCACATCACCGGCTCGTGGGGGTTACGAATCAACTTCACAATTTACAACAATTGTTAAACGAACAGCTGCAACCCAATGAGATTATATGGCCGTTGTCCATGCCACCTCGGTTACAAGCGGATGACGTCACCTTTTTAGAACAAACCTTTAAACGGGAATGGTATCAGGGCTATCGTGATTTGTTATTGGCCAAATATGGGCCGTTACGACACATTATGTGTGGGATTCACGTGAGTTATTCACCGGATCCAGCAATTGTGACGTGGTACCAGGAACAGCATCACCTGGATAATTTTACGACCGCGAAGAATCAGTTGCTATTTCAAATTACTCAGCATCTAGTAGGCTTTCGCTGGCTCTTGACCTATTTATACGGAGCAAGTCCTTTGGATGAGAATCAAGCCGGTCCCCAAAAGCCAGTTCGTTCAATTCGGGCTAGTCGGAAAGGATTTGCTAACTTACCGGATGTTCACATTGAATACAATACTCTGACCGGTTTCATTCAAGCCCAAGCGGATGCAATTAAAACGGGACAATTATTTGCTCCTAGCGAATTCTACGGACCAGTCCGGTTAAAGGGCAGTGATGATTTAGATACGCTTTTGGACACCGGAATTCAATATTTGGAGTTACGCGTGCTAGATGATGATCCGTTTGCATTAGATGGGATGCAACTAAGCACGTTACAGTTTGTTAAACTACTGATAATATCGGGAATTCTCTTTCCACGTGATTGGGATAAAGAGAAGCTGCAACAGGCTGCCAATGCTAATCAGCAGGTGGCCGTGTCCGCTCCTACTGAACCGTTGCCAGCTAAGTTACACCTGCAAGCCCAGCAGTTAATTGATCAGTTACAATCGGTACTGGATCAACTGCCAAATGCTTCAGAATGGCAAGCAGCACTAGCTTTAGTACAGGAACAAATTAATGATCCGAAGCAGACCATTGGGGCCCGATTAGTGGATGAGATTAAGGACAATTCCTTAATGGAATTCGGGTTCCGGCAGGGTGAACGGTTCAAGCAAATGCGGACGCAAGTACCACCGCAGGAACAATTTCGAGAGATTGCGCCAGAGTTGATTCCCCAGTATCGTTACTTAGCGGAGACGGGAATTCCGTTTGTGGTTGACTCCCCAACGAAGTTTACTGTGCAACCAGATTCTGAGCAGATAATGACAGTCACTGATAAAACATCACTGACGACGTTACAGTCCCGCTATGACAACCACGACAAGGGTTAAAGGTAACTGTTTCCCAACAAATGTGGTACAATTCAAGCATTACAATTAAAAAGGGGGTTTCACTATGAATGGTGAAATTTTGGGTAACACTCAAGATCTAGCACAACGTTTGATCGCGAAAACTTACCAAAAAGTGACGATTGGACTGATTATTACTGGATTAGTAATGGCCTTTATGGCCACGTTCATGCGTAACTTTATTATGTCGATGGGATTAGGAACATCTTTGATTTTCCTAGTAATCATGTTGGCACTAATGTTTATGTTATCGCGTTCAATTAGTAATGAAAACTCAAGTCCTTCGACCGCCAATGCGATTTATTACACAATGACGGTATTGTTTGGGGTTTCCGTGAGTCCGTTGTTGGTGATTTACAATATCAACACGATTGGATTAGCCATGTTGGCAACTGCCGTTATGTTTGGGGGCTTGACATACTACGCTAACCACACCAAGAAGGATTACATTCCGATGTCTATCTACTTGTTCTGGGGTTTGTTAGCTGCCATTGTTCTTTCAGTTGTGGCAGTTTTCATTCGAGTTCCAGGTTTCTACTTACTGATTGATGTAATCATGTTAGTTATCTTTGCCTTCTACATCATCGTGGATACGCAGAGTGTGAAACGGTTTGCCAACCAAGTTAGTTCAGAAGCTCAGTTAGAAAAATTCAGTACTTTAGGTGCTTTAAACATCTACCTGGATGTTTTGAACTTGTTTGAAATTCTGGTTGAATTAATCGGAATGGGTCAAAACAATAATAATTAGTGATTAAATCAAAAAAAGTCGTTCCCAGCGGGAACGACTTTTTTTAGTCATCATGATGATGACGTTGTTTATTCTGATTGCGTGGATGGTGATTGGTTGCTTCAGATTCCTTGGTTTCTGCTTTTTCTTCCGTTTCAATCTGATCCTCTGCCTTAACAATCTCATCTGGAACGACCACTTTTGGTGGGTTACGTTTGGCTTCGGCATTAACCTGCGCCACGATTTTAGGCCGATAAGCATTAACGATTAATTGTTGTAAGATGGCGAAGAGTCCACCGATGAAGAAGTAGATTCCTAATCCGGCTGGAGAGGACATGGTTACAAAGAAAATCATGATGGGACTGATTAACATCATGAAGCCCATTTGTTTTCGTTGATCCTTGGGCATCCCAATCATAGACAGGTAACCTTGAATTCCGTAGACAATCAAGGATAAAATGGCGAGTAATAAACTCTTTTGTCCTAGTTGAATCCCCATGAAAACGGTGTGGGACAGTTGTGGTGAGTACCGAATGGCTGCGTATAGAGCAGCAAACACTGGTAACTGAATTAAAAGCGGCAGACAGCCAATTCCACCGGTCATACTGATGTTATTGTCCTTGTACAAGCGCATCATTTGTTGGTTTAACTCCACTTGCTCTTGCTGGGTTTTGGCATTTTTCATCAGCTTTTGTAACTTAGTGAGTTGTGGTTTAACCAAGGCCATTTTTTCTTGCTGGACGGTCGATTTTTTCACCTGGCTGACCATCATGGGTAACAGTAAGAGTCTGACCACGACGGTGATCACAATTAAGGACCAACCGTAGCCTCCTACATACTGAGCCAGCCAATCCATGACGTGCTGCCCGGGAACGGCTAGGTAATCGTAAACAAATCCGTATGGCTTTCCGTGTGCATCAGTCTGGACACACCCAGACAAAGTGAAAGCAGCGAGACCGGCTAAGCCTAGTAACGCTAGTTTTTTTCTTTTTTTCATTTAACTTACTCCTTTGGTTTCAATCATAGCTATTATACTAACCTAAACCCCCATTAACTTCAATTAAACTCACTAAGTGCGGTGGAAGTTAACTACAACCTTTTTTGAGGAATGTGATAAAATGACGTTAATAAGTGAGCGAGTGGTGATTAAAAAATGGAACGAATTGATTCAAAACATAATCAACAAATTAAGCAGCTCAAAAAATTAGCCACTCCCAAGGGACGCAAGCACCAACAGCGTTATTTACTCGAGAGTTGGCATCTGGTTCAAGAAGCGCTATCCGCTTTACCGGCAGCTGAAATTGAAATGATTTATGCAACGGACGACCAGTATTTAGAGCACGGTTCAAAATTATCTGACCTTCCGGTGACGTTGATTTCTGACGCGGTCGCTCAAGAGCTGGGAGAAACCACAACTCCCCAAGGAATTTTTCTGGTTTGTAAATTGCAAGCTCCCGTAGTTGAACCAGACTATCATGGCGCATGGTTATTGCTAGACCAAGTGCAGGATCCAGGTAACATTGGAACCATGGTTAGAACTGCTGATGCGGCGGGTTTTGCCGGAGTGGTTTTTGGCAATGGAACGGCAAGCCCGTATAATGGGAAAGTTTTGCGAGCCATGCAAGGAAGTCAGTTTCACCTTCAAGTTGTAGAAGCTGATCTAAAAGCCGTGTTAGACTGGTTTCACACTAAGCACCAGCCAATTTATGGAACCGAACTGAACCCAGAGGCGGTTAATTATCGCGAGGTTCAGCCCCAGAGAGATTTTGCTTTGATTATGGGTAACGAGGGCAACGGAATGAATCCAGTATTACTGCACCAAACTACGAAGAACTTGTATATTCCCATTACGGGTCACGCAGAGTCTTTAAACGTTGCCATTGCTGCAGCCGTAATCATGTTCCGCATTAAAGCGAACTAAACGAGGTGAGAAAATGACCAAGACTGATTGGCAAAATGATCCGGAATACTTAAGCTGTGTGCAAGATTTGTTGGAAGCGCCCGCGGTGCAAAAACTGGCAAATTATACCCAGCATCACCACTCAACACGCTTAAAACATTGTATATACGTTTCTTATGAAAGTTATCGAATTGCCAAACGAATGAATCTGGACTACCGAGCGGCCGCTCGAGGGGGCTTGTTGCACGACTTGTTTTATTACGATTGGCGGACAACTAAGTTTTCGGTAGGAAGTCATGCCTTTATTCATCCCCGGGTGGCGTTAAGAAATGCTAAAAAAATTACGCAGTTGACTCCTAAGGAAGAAGACATCATTTTGAAGCACATGTGGGGGCTAACTTTGGCCCGGCCTAAGTACAAGGAAAGTGTCATTGTATCTTTGGTGGACGATTATGCGGCGGTTAATGAATTTATGACACCACTGGAAAGTAAAGTAAAAAAAGCTTTGAAAAAATAATTGAGTAAGGAGGCCCTTTCGATGGGAAAAAGACGAATGAGGGACGAAACCTGTTTATGTGCTAGCTTTCAGGAAGCATTCCAAATTTTAGGGCGCAAGTGGAACGGAATGATTATTCAATCTTTATTGGTGAGTGGACCACTCCGGTTTGGGGAATTGGCCTTAAAAGTTCCTGATTGTAGTGATCGGGTTTTAACGGCCCGGTTAAAGGAATTACAGGGCTATGACATTGTCACTAGAAAGACTAGTGATGATTCAGCATTGATTTTGTATGATTTAACACCCAAGGGACAAGATTTACGTCCGGTCATGGAAGCTACGCATGCGTGGGCGGATAAATGGTGTAATGGTAACGATGAGGCTTGACCCGATGCTCAGAATGATTTATATTTTTAGTAACTACGATAGTCAAAGAGGTAGTAAGTTTCTACTGTGACAGAGAGATCACGGAGGCTGAAAGTGATCAAAGAAACCGAATTCGCTTGTGGCTGTAGGCATCATGCTGAAAAATGTCCGACTGATGATCGTTATCCATCAAATGAGTGCGTAGGTAAACCTACGAATTTGGGTGGTAACGCGAAGCTTCGTCCCGGTCTGGGGCGGAGCTTTTTTTCTGGACAAAATTAAAGGAGGATTTCCATGAGTTTGCAAACGGAATTAGAAACGATTAAGGACAATGGTTTGCAGCAGATCGAGGCTGCGACGGATCAAAAGGAATTAAACCAAATTAAGGTGCAACTTCTGGGGAAAAAAGGCTCAATTACCCAAACGCTCCGGGGGATTGCCAAGTTACCCGTCGAAGAACGGCCGACGGCGGGAAGCTTAGCTAACCAGATTCGGGATGAATTAACTACGGCGCTAGAAACGAAGCTATCGGCCTTAGAAACGGCGGCCTTGAATCAAAAATTAGCTGCAGAAAAGATTGATGTCACCTTGCCCGGAGACCAAATTCCCTTTGGTCATCCCCACGTGATTCAAAAGATCATTGATGAAATTGAAGATATTTTCATCGGCATGGGGTATCAAGTTTTAAGTGGTCCAGAAGTCGAAGAAGAACACTATAACTTTGAGATGATGAACTTACCGAAGGATCATCCTGCTCGTGACATGCAGGATACGTTCTACATCACTAAGGAAATTTTAATGCGAACCCACACCTCACCCATGCAGGCGCGGGCATTAGAAACACATGACTTTAGCCAAGGACCCCTAAAGATGATTTCTCCTGGAGTCGTATTCCGGCGGGACACTGATGATCCGACTCATTCGCATCAATTTCACCAAGTAGAAGGAATTGTGATTGATAAGCACATTACGATGGCTGATTTAAAGGGAACGTTGGCTGCCATGACCCATGCGCTCTTTGGGGATAAATTTCAAGTACGGTTACGCCCCAGTTATTTTCCATTTACCGAACCATCTGTGGAAGCTGACATCACGTGTATGAATTGTGGCGGCAAGGGTTGTGCCGTTTGCAAGGGATCTGGTTGGATTGAAGTACTGGGGGCCGGAATGGTTCATCCGAACGTTTTAAAAATGGCTGGCGTTAATCCACACGAATATGGCGGCTTTGCCTTTGGAGTGGGTCCCGATCGGTTTGCAATGCTGAAATATGGTGTCAACGATATTCGGGATTTCTACTTAAACAACCTGAAATTTTTGACGCAATTTGACTAACAGGAGGATGAAGAATGTTACTTTCGTATGATTGGTTAAGCCAGTACCTGAAGCTCAAACTTGATCCAGAATCACTAGGAGAAAAGATTGAACGGACCTCGGTTGAGGTAGATTCGGTTACGAAACGAAGTACGGGTTTGAAAAAGTTAATCGTCGGCCAGATTTTATCCATAGAAAAACACCCAGATGCTGGTCACTTGAACATTTGTCAGGTGGATGTAGGTGCAGCGGAACCACAACAAATCGTGTGTGGAGCTCCAAACGTTGAAGTCGGCAAGAAGGTCATTGTGGCCATGCCTGGGGCTCGGGTAGCCGGAAACGTGAAGATTAAAAAGGCAAAAATGCGTGGGGTTAAGTCTGACGGCATGATTTGTGCCTTAGATGAAATTGGATTTCCCAAGGACGTGGTTCCCGACGAATGGAAGGACGGAATTTACTTCTTACCCGATGATGCTAAGTTAGGGGATGAAGTTTACGACTACTTGGGAATGAACGATCCCATGTTAGACCTAGATGTAACGCCCAATCGTGGTGACATGTTAAGTATGCGCGGGGTTGTCTACGATTTGGCGGCCGTGTTGGATCAAAAACCGGACTTTACGGTGCAACCAGAAGCAGCAACAGGTCAGGAGAGCAGTGCTGACGTGATTGCTGCTACTGCTGACGATCAACTAGCTAGTCAGTATCACTTACAAGTGGTCAAAAACGTGCAAGTCCATCCGAGTCCCCTCTGGTTACAAATTCGGCTCTGGAACGCTGGAATTAAGCCAATTAATAACGTGGTGGACGTTACGAACTACGTGATGCTATTCCTGGGACAACCATTACACGCTTATGATTTAAGTCAATTACCAGCGGCTAACTTAGAAGTTAGACGGGCTCGTCCGGGGGAAAAAATCACCACGCTGGATGAAGCTGAACGTGAACTAAACGACCAAGACGTGGTAATCACTAGCGGTGACCAACCAGTCGCATTAGCCGGGTTAATGGGAGGTGATTCGACTCGGGTTACCAACGAGACCACTACGATTGTCTTAGAAGCCGGAGTATTTGATTCCGTATTGACTCGGAAAATGGCCCAAAAAGAGAATCTGCACACGGATGCATCCCAACGCTTTGAACGGGGCGTTGATCACGGCGATGTCATTACGGCTCTTAATTATGCAGCGGGAATGATTCAATCTCTAGCTGACGGGCAGGCTAGCCAGGGGGTAGTTACCGGAAGTCAGGCACCGGTGAACGAACGGGTGATTAAAATTACGGCGGACCGGATTAATCACGTGCTGGGCACCGATTTGAGTGCAGCCACGATTAACGAAATCTTTACCCGGTTGGGATTTGGCGTGGTCGATAACCACGGTGAATTTACTGTTACCATTCCGACGCGCTGCTGGGACTTACAAATTGATGCTGATTTAATTGAAGAAGTGGCCCGGATTTATGGCTACGACAATATTCCAGAAACCTTGCCAGTGACCCAAACAACTGAAGGGGGATTAACCTCGAAACAACATGCCATGCGGAAATCACGGCAAACGTTACAGGGCATGGGACTTAATCATGCCATTTCTTACTCACTGACGACGCCCGAAAAGGCTGCCATGTTCATGTTACAGCAGAGTTTTTCTACTGACTTGCAATGGCCAATGACTAAGGATCACTCGGTGCTCCGGATGAACCTGGTCAGTGGCTTACTGGACGATGTTACTTACAACCAAGCTCGCGGAGTGGAAAACGTTTCCCTGTATGAACAAGGTCGGGTATTCTACAAGGATCAGGAAGATCAGATTCGACCGACCGAAGTGGAACACGTTGCCGGAGCCATTTCTGGTACCATGCCCATCGCTAGTTGGAACCAACAGGTTCGTCCGGTTGATTTCTTCCTATTAAAGGGAATTGTTGCTCAATACTTGCAAACCTTGTCACTCCAAGGAACAATTACGTACGAATCAACGGAGCAGTTAGCGCAAATGCACCCTGGTCGGACAGCCTTGATCAAACTAGATGATGAAGTTATTGGTTTTCTCGGTCAGGTTCATCCCAACACTACTAAGCAGTTTAAGGTGAAACCGACTTATGTTTTTGAGTTAGATTTTGATCGGCTAATGACTGCACCTAAGCACGAAGCGCAATATCAAGTGGTGAGCTCCTTACCAGGAATTAAGCGTGATATCGCCATGTTAGTTGCTGATGATGTCACAAACAAACAAATTGAAACCATTATTTGGAAACGTGGGGGAGCCTACTTGCATACTGTAACGCTATTTGATGTTTACGTTGGCGAACACGTTCCGGCAGGTAAGAAGTCTTTGGCATATACATTAAGTTTTGAAAATCCACAAGAAACGTTGCAGGACGACGTGGTGAACCAAGCTATGGCTAAAGTTGAGCAACATTTACAAGCAGAACTCAATGCAGAAATCAGATAAGCAGAAAGGCTGAACAGACTGATGGTAATTAAGCAAAAACGGCCCGTGATTATTGGAGTTACAGGTGGTTCTAGTAGCGGGAAAACGACGGTAAGTCGGGCAATTTTACAACGTCTCCTAGGTCATTCCATTTCCATTATTCAACAAGATTCGTATTACAAAGATCAGGCTGAGATGAGCATGGCCGACCGAAAAAAGGTCAATTATGACCATCCGGATGCCTTTGATAACGATTTACTGGTCGATCAACTCCAGCGGTTATTGAACTACGAAACAATCGAAAAACCAGTTTATGATTATTCCCAATTTACGCGGAGCAATAAAACAGAACGCCAAGAACCCACTGACGTGATTATTCTGGAGGGAATTTTAACGCTCAATGATTCCCGGTTACGTGATTTAATGGACATTAAGGTGTTTGTGGATACGGATGACGATATTCGGTTAATCAGACGGATTCAGCGGGATACGGAAGAACGGGGACGTTCCTTGGATTCAATTATTCAACAATACCTGGGAACAGTGCGTCCGATGTACCAACAATTTGTGGAACCTTCGAAGCGGTACGCAGATATCATTATTCCGCGTGGAGGTAAAAATAACGTTGCCATTGATTTGCTGGCCACTAAAATTAAAGCAATTTTAGGGACGGATGACGAAGGTCCCTTACTGGCTGAGTAACTTTTTATTTGCTAATGAACGAGGTTCGTGATAAATTCTAAGTTGACTAAAATAATTGAGGTGGAACAATGGCTGAAGATAAAGTATATCCAATGACCAAAGAGGGGAAAGTGAAACTTGAAGCTGAGTTAGAAGATTTAAAGACTAACCAGCGTCCCCACGTAATTGAACAAATTAAAATTGCGCGAAGCTATGGTGATTTGTCCGAAAATTCTGAGTACAAATCAGCTAAAAATGAACAAGCATTATTGGAAAGTCGGATTAACACGGTTGAACACATGCTCCAATTTGCAGAAGTGGTTGATGAAGAACAAACTGCTAGTGATGAAGTGAGTGTGGGAAAAACGGTTGAATTTAAGGAACTTCCAGATGAAGAACCAGAAACTTACCAAATTGTTGGGGCAGCTGAAGCAGATCCGTTGTCTGGTAAAGTTTCCAACGATTCACCAATTGCCAAGGGCTTGTTAGGACACAAGGTGGGTGAAGAGGTTGACATCGAAATTCCTGACGGAGTAATGCACGTTCAAATTATTTCCGTTCAATAATGACCAAGTAAGAAGACTCGCAAAGGTTTGCCTTTCGCGAGTTTTTTTCTTGTGAGTAAGATTTAAGCTAACTTTAAGAATAATCAGATTGCGGTTAATTCGTGATAATGTGATAATGTGAATAGTTGTCTTCGGAGGCAATTACTGATTTATGAAAATACAAAATGAAGAGGAGCAACATCGTGGGTAATTTCTTTGGTAGATTTTTCAAGAAAAAAACACGAACTAAACGACAAGAAACTGGCAATAAGCGAATTCCTTTCCGATTGAATTTGATTTTTCTGTTGGTTGGGGCCTTGTTTGCGGTTTTAATTTGGAAATTAGCAGATTTACAGTTGATTCAAGGTAATTACTTTAAGTCAGCAGTCAATAAAAATAATAGCTCCACCGTGTACGGAAACGTACAACGGGGCATGATTTATGATTCCACCGGAAAATTATTGGTTGGTAATAAAACAGAACGGGCGATTACTTATACTCGAGGACCAAAAGTGACGGTCAATGACATGTATCAAGTGGCCACTAAATTGAGTAAAATTGTCAAAGTTCCTACTAATAAACTAACAAAGAAGCAGATGGCACAGTACTATTTAGCTAGTACTGAACATCAAACCCAGATGGCCAAGCAGGTTCCGAATGCTCAAAATCTTAATCCGGACCAAAAGGTGGAAGCAGAACTAAAAATTGCTCAAAAGAATCCGCCATACCAAGAAACTACTCAGTTTAAAAACGCGGCTGCCATTTATATTTCTATGAGTGGGGCTTACCGGTTAACGACGACCTACGTGAAGTATGACAACGTTAGCAATCAAGAGATTGCTCAGGTGGGAGAACATGCGCAGGAGCTTCCGGGCGTTCAAGTTGGAACTAATTGGACGCGTGAGTATCCAAACGGGAAAGAAATTCAGTCCATTACAGGAACAGTTACCTCTAACCAAGTTGGTCTACCTGATAGTCGAATGAATCAGTTACTATCACAAGGCTATTCCCAGAATGAGGCAGCTGGAAACAACAGCTTGGAAGAACAATATGAACCAGTTTTACGGGGATCAAAGTCACAAACTGACATTAAGTTAAATAGTGATGATCAAATTGTTAAGGCGGTTAAAAAGTATCCCGGTCGGCGTGGCGACAACCTCCAGCTTTCCATTAATGGTAAATTCCAAAAGGAATTGCAGGATATGGTGAAAAAAGCTCAACCAGGTGGAAATGCGACTGGAACTTATGCCGTCGTAATGAATCCTAATACAGGAGCAATTATCGGTATGGCCGGGGTCAGCCGCAATCCTAAAACCGGGAAGGTTACGCAGAATGATCTAGGGGTAATGAATAGTTCGATTACCATGGGTTCGGTAGTTAAAGGTGCTACGGTTTATGGAGCATTACGGAGTAAAGTAATTACGCCTGAAAGCAGCACTTTGACTGACATGCCAATTAAAAATGGAGGAACTACGAAGAGTTCCTGGTTTAACAAGACGGGAGCCGCTAACATTGCATTAAATGCTTCGGATGCGTTAGAAGTTTCTTCTAACTCGTACATGATGCAATTAGCCATGAAAGAAGCTGGATATCACTATGTTGAAGGGGCTCCTTTGAACATGAATCCTAACATTTTTAACATCGAGCGGGGTTACTTTAACCAGTTTGGACTCGGAGTTAAAACCGGAATTGACTTACCAAATGAAACGACCGGGATTGAAGGACCAGGCGGATTTGCAAACATCGGGAAGGCGCTTGATGAATCTTTCGGTAACTATGACGGCTACACGACTTTACAAGTTGCTCAATATATGTCGACCATTGCAAACGGTGGGTACCGGGTACGTCCACACGTGGTTGAAAATGTGCGAAGTACGAACGGTAAAACAGGAAAACTAGGAGCAGTTCGTGAAACCATTATGCCGCAGGTTTTAAATACGGTTCCAATGAGTACCGATGAAAGCCGTGTAATTAAGCAAGGACTCTACCAAGTGGTTCATGGTCACAATAAGTACAAGACCGGTGGCGCCCTAGCTGACATTAAACCGGAGATTTCGGCTAAGACGGGGACGGCGCAAACCTTCTATAACGGTCAGGAAACAACGACCCTGAGTTTGGCTTCGTATGCTCCATCAGATCACCCACAAGTGGTTGTGGCCTTAGCGATGACCAACTTACCGAATGATGCTCAAAGCAATAACATTGATTTAGCGAAAAACATTTATCAAGCTTACTGGAAAGACGTACAACACAACGATAATTAGCGTCAAGTAGAAATACTTAACGTTTATTTGATTAATTGGTAGAAATTAATCTGAAAAGATGGTAGACTAGTATTTGTTATATTTGATAAATCTAAAAAGCATTGTTTGGAGGTATTTAACATGCGTGTACACATCACTTTAGAATGTACTGAATGCCACGAACGCAATTACTTAACATCTAAAAATCGTCGTAATAACCCCGACCGTTTAGAATTAGAAAAGTATTGCCCACGTGAAAGAAAAGTTACATTACATCGGGAAACAAAATAAGATTTTGGGCTGAGGCCCAAAATCTTTTTTATTAACTGGGAAGAAAAATGAAAACAGAAATTAGAACTGAAGTGATGCAAAGACTAGCAAACCAATCAGCTGGTCCTCACCGGTTTCAAAATTTATACCAACGTCTCTTCGCAACTCCAGAATGGCTGAATGCTCAGACTGTAGCAGTAACAATGAGTATGGATCACGAAATTCCTACGCAACCAATCATTAACGTGGCGCAACAATTAGGGAAAACGGTTGTAATCCCGCGAACTTTTCCCGGACGACGCATGCGCTTTTATCCGCTAACAGTCCATACTCAGTTGGTAAAAACCCACTTTGGCGTGATTGAACCAACGAACGGGGAACCAGTGCAGGCAGATGAAATTGATTTAATGATTGTACCAGGCGTTGCCTTTTGTACTACCAACCACCAGCGGATTGGATATGGCGGTGGTTTCTATGATCGTTTCCTAGCTGATTTTTCAGGAGCAACGCTTGCCTTGGTACAAAAGGAGCAGTTACTGGAGACTCCCTGGGAAACGGATCCCTTTGATGTTCCAGTGCAGCAATTACTAGTGGAGGATGCCGATGAGTAAACTACGTAATCAGCCAATCGTAACGTGGACTTTAATCGTGGTGATGACATTGGTATTTATTGCCATGACTTTGGCCGGTGGAACGACCAACTTAACCACCCTGGTTCAATTTGGAGGTGAAGTTAATCAGCTAGTCCGTGCCGGTCAATGGTGGCGGTTGGTTACTCCGATCTTTATCCACATTGGTTGGCAACATTTGACCCTTAATTTATTGACTTTGTATTTCTTGGGCCGAATTTTAGAAGGAATTTTTGGTCACTGGCGGTTCTTAGCCCTTTTTTTAGGTTCTGGAATCGTAGGGAATCTATTTAGTTTTGGCTTTGGTAGCGACGGGAGCGTTTCCGCCGGATGTAGTACTTCCTTATTTGGCTTGTTTGGGGCCTTTTTAATGTTAGGACTGACTTTACCGCAAAATCAGTGGTTTAAACAAACAGCCCAGTCGTTTTTATTGTTAATTATCATTAACTTGGTTTCTGATTTATTTTTACCTACTATCGATATTTGGGGCCATGTAGGTGGCCTCGTGGGTGGTTTTTGTGGTAGCTTTACAGTTGGTCTGTCCCAACCAAAATTATTGTCAAAAAAAGTACGATTTATTTATGCAAACGTTTTAATTATTGTTATAATAGCCTTGTGGATCATTGGATTTAATCATTAAGGCATAGTTATAACCAATGAGGTGACCAATGATGAAAAATCTATATGATGTTCAACAGCTCTTAAAGCGATTTGGAATCTACGTCTACGTTGGTAAGCGAATTTGGGATATTGAAGTAATGGCCTTAGAGTTGGATCACTTGTACGAAGCACAAGTGATTTCTCGGTCAGATTTTATGGCTGCTAAGTTGGTTTTGAAACACGAGCATCGAATTGAGGCAACCAAAGAACAACAGACAACTGGAGGATTAGAAGATGGCAAAGAACTTAATTGGAATTGATTTAGGTGGAACGACCACGAAAATGGCCTTTTTAAATCAACAAGGTGAAATTCTTGAAAAATGGCGGATTTTAACCGACATTAGTGATAACGGAAGCCACATCGTTGATAACATCATCAAGTCAATTCAACAACATATTGAAGACTCAGGAAAGACAAACGCCGATTTTATTGGAATTGGAATGGGAACTCCCGGAACGGTTGATCGTGAAAACGGCACGGTTTCTGAAGCTTACAACTTGAATTGGGCTAAAATGCAACCAGTGCGCCAAAAGATTCAAGAAGGCTTAGGTTTACCATTTGATTTAGATAACGATGCGAACGTTGCTTCGCTAGGTGAATATTGGAAGGGTGCCGGAAGTCTGGAAGAAGACGTGGTCTTTGTAACCTTGGGAACTGGAGTTGGTGGTGGTGTGATTGCCAATGGAAAGTTACTCCACGGGGTTAACGGTGGTGCGGGTGAAATTGGTCACATCGCGGTTCAGCCAAATGGGTACCAATGTACTTGTGGTAAAAAAGGTTGTCTAGAAACTTATGCTTCCGCTACTGGAATCGTGCGGGTTGCTGCTGACATGGCTAAGGAATTTCATGGAACTTCTCGGTTAGCCGAATTAGAACAAACTGATGAAAAGATTACTTCAAAGTTGATTTTCTATTTGGCTGATAATGGTGATATCCTAGCTAACCAAGTGGTTGACCGGATTTGTTTCTACCTTGGATTAGCATTATCAGACATTGGTAATACTTTGAATCCCGCTAGCATCGTCATTGGTGGGGGAGTTTCTAATGCCGGTAATACCCTCTTACAACCAACGACGAAGTACTTCCAAGAAAACGCCTTCCCATCCATTCGCGACTCAACCAAGTTGAAGTTAGCTGAACTAGGTAACGACGCTGGGGTAATTGGAGCTGCTTCCATGGCCTTACAATTTAGATAGGCTGGAGTGACGATTTATGATTGTTGCAAGTGGATTTGCCTCATCGTTATTAATGATTTTAATTGCGATTTTGTTGGTAATCGTGGTTATTGCGGGAGTACGTTATTGGCGGATTTTTCAGGTTAAGAAATATACTAAGTTCTTATCTGAGGATCAGTTTCAAGCTGGAATTCGTCAAGCCCAAGTAATTGATCTTCGCGAAGCGCAAAGCTTTGAAACTGGTCATATCCTGGGAGCACGTAACATTCCATATGCTTCCTTAAAGATTTCATATCAACAACTTCGTCCTGATTTACCGGTTTATCTGTATGATCAAACCAAGGTTTTAAGTGTCCAGGCCGCGAAGTTCCTACATAAGCAGGGATTTCAAAAGTTAGCCATCTTAAATGAAGGTTATCAGAAGTGGGACGGTAAAGTTAAAAAAGGTTAATTTAAAAACACTAGGTAAAATTTTACCTAGTGTTTTTGTTTGCTCTAATTGAATAACAAAAAAGCACTTCTCCATATGAGAAGTGCTCCGGCTAATTAACCTAAGTGAGAAGATCCGGCTTTGCGCATAACCTTTTTCCGGTTTTCGTCAGCTTTTTCTTCTTGTTTTTCGATTGGTTCAACGACCGTCTTTTTAAATGAGAATAATGCTCCGGCAGCAATCCCTAACATCGTGATTACACCAGTAGCAAATCCTTTTCCAAATTTGTTCATTCTAAGGGCCTCCTCGTGATAACTGTTCTTTCCTTGTCTATTATGCTCGAATTGCGGTAAGATATCCAGTGTTAAAACCAAATAAAGTGAGAAGAAAATGAAGCCAAAAGTATTAGCGGTCGTTGGACCCACTGCCGTGGGAAAAAGTGATTTAGCGCTTTCCCTCGCCCAGAAATTTAACGGAGAGATTATTTCGGGAGACTCCATGCAGGTGTATCGCCATTTAGACATTGGAACTGCCAAGGTTTCTCCCACAGAACAAGCTTTGGTTCCGCATCACCTAATTGACATCCTAACCGTTCAGGAACGATACGGAGTGCAACAATTTGTTAGTGATTGTCAGGCGTTAATTGTAGGGATTCACCAGCGGGGGAAACTTCCAATTATCGCTGGTGGAACTGGATACTATCTAAAGGCCCTCTTACAAGGATTACAACTTGGGGGTCACAACAGTTCCAGTGCTGAGGTTCGTTCCCAGTTAGAAGCAGAGTTAGCGGAAGTCGGTCCAGAAGAACTCTGGCACCAACTGCAATTAATTGATGCCATTGCGGCTGCTAAGATTGATGCGCATAATAGCCGGCGAGTGATGAGAGCGTTAGAGATTTATCGCGTGACTGGCAAGTTGCCGAGTGACCAGCAAAACCATCCACATCCATATGATGCCTATCTAATTGGTTTAAATTGTGAGCGATCGCTACTGTATCAACGAATTAATCAGCGGGTGGAACTGATGATGCAAGTGGGACTGTTATCTGAAAACGAATGGTTACGAAAGCAGGGACCAAATCTACCGGCTTTAAAGGGCATTGGCTATCGTGAATTTACGCCGTACTTTGCCGGAGAACAAGATTTAGCGACAACTGTGAGTGAGATTCAAAAAGACTCGCGCCATTATGCTAAACGGCAGTTAACCTGGTTTCGGAATCAGATGGACGTTCACTGGTACAATTTAGTGGAACGCAAAGAACAAATCACTGAAATTGAACAAGCAGTACAGAGGTGGAGGAACACAGATGAGCTTTAAAACCATGCAAACAGAGACTTTGAGCTATTACCAACAATTAGACGTGCAAAAACAGTTAATTTGGACGCAGCCACGGCACCAAATGGCCGCATTAGTTAGTTTGGATGTTCAGTTGGCTAGCCTGGCCCAGGCCACGGGATTAGAGACAGGAGTCGTAGCAAATCCAAGTTTGCAACCCAAGTCGCAACAATTAGGCCAAGTAGTGCGATGCTTACGCAGTTTCTTTCTCTTTGCTAATTTAATGAACTGGAACCAAGTTTGTCAGACAGAAGCGGACGAGCTTGAAAAGTTGCAGCAGTTAGATATCGATGACCAGTCTAAAAAAGCAACTCTCTATTTGATGTTAAAACGGATGCTGTTAACCAGTTATTATAAAAAGCGGCAAGCGGCCTTTCAACACGCCTGGATGCTATTTTTGAAGTGGGCACTAGTTGATTGCGGCTTTACGGTGGACCAGCTGGAAGCTGAGTTTAAACAACAATTACAAGCGTTACAGGAGCAAATTTAAGGCTAAATTGGGCGTTGACTTCCTGGGTCATAATCAATATAATTACTACTGTTAATATTGTCGCAGTAGCCCAGTTGGATAGAGCAACGGTCTTCTAAACCGTAGGTCGAGCGTTCGAGTCGCTCCTGCGACATTCTTAATCACTTCTAACATTTTAGAAGTGATTTTTTTATTTAGTTGACAGTTATGGTAAATTTCGCTATACTTTCATTGTTGTACTTGTGGACTTCCACAGCTACAACCGCACAGTGTAAGTAAATTAAGTCCTGAAACGGCGCTTATCTCTGGCGAGTCTAAGCAATTAATAGAGGAGGTGCATTTGAATGTACGCAATTATCGTTACTGGTGGTAAACAATACAAAGTCGCCGAAGGTGAAAGTATTTTTGTTGAAAAACTAGACGCCGAAGCAGGTGACAAGGTTACGTTTGACCAAGTTATTTTCGTTGGTGGAGACAATCCTAAGGTTGGAACTCCATTAGTTGATGGTGCTTCTGTAGAAGGCTCAGTTGAAAAACAAGGCAAGAACAAGAAGATTACCATTTTCCGTTACAAACCAAAGAAGGGGGCCCAATCAAAGAAGGGTCACCGTCAACCTTACACGAAAGTTAAGATTGAAAAAGTAAATGCTTAATCATGATTAGGGCTCATTTTGATACTAATCACGATGTAATTGCCGGATTTGAACTATCCGGACATGCCGATTCTGGAGAATACGGTCATGACATTGTTTGTGCCGCTGTTTCAGCGTTAGCAATCACGACGGTTAACGGACTAGAGCAGGTTGCTGGATTACAGCCAGCAATTACTCATAACGAAACCGATGGTGGTTATCTGAGCGTTTCGTTAACGGAACCACAGCAAGCTAACGTGGCCGGTCAAACGTTATTACAAAGCTTTGAAAATGGAATTAGTGCGATTACGGATCAATATTCTGATTTCGTAACAATTGAATAATCTCTTTATTTGGAGGTGGATGACATATGCTTAAAATGGATTTGCAATTTTTCTCTCACCATAAAACCGGTGGTTCTTCATCAAACGGTCGGGATTCTGCCGGTCGTCGATTAGGAACTAAGGCTGCTGATGGTTCATCAGTTACAACTGGATCAATTATTTACAGACAACGTGGAACTCGGATTTACCCAGGTAAGAACGTTAAACGTGGTTCAGATGATACTTTATTCGCATTAGTTGATGGAGTCGTTCGTTTTGAACGTTTGGGCAGAAGTAAGCGTCAAGTTTCTGTTTACCCAGCAACTGAAACGGTTAATAAGTAAATAAAGATTCGAGGCCCGCTTACGGCGGGCCTTTTTTATTACCGACCGGCTGTTTTACTTGCGCCCTGGTCACTAGTATTGATATGATAATGATGGATTAAACGGAGGATTACTATGGCAATTTCAACAGCAAAATTTAAAACTGGTTTAACAATTGAAGTAGACAACGCAATTTGGAAGATTATTGACTTTCAACACGTTAAACCTGGTAAAGGGGGAGCATTCGTTCGGACTAAGTTGAAGAACTTACGGACTGGTGCCGTCCAAGAAAAAACTTTCCGGTCTGGAGCCAAAGTGGAAAAGGCTGAAATCGATACCAAAAAGATGCAATACTTGTACGATGATGGGAATGGTTTAGTGTTCATGGACGTTGATACGTATGACCAAATTACGATTCCACGAGAAGCTGCTGAATCAGCAATGCCATACTTGCAACCTAACATGGAAGTGCAAATAGTCCAATACCAAGGTGAGACGATTGGAATTGAAGTTCCTAAGACAGTTACTTTAGAAGTAGCTGAAACAGAACCGGGCATTAAGGGTGACACCGCTTCTGGTGGTTCCAAACCAGCTACGATGACCACTGGTTTGACGTTACAAGTTCCTTTCTTTGTAAATCAAGGAGACAAGTTGGTCATTAACACGACCGATGGGACTTACATTTCACGGGGTAAATAACTAGAAATAATTTGGGGGGAACAGCAATGGCAACTGAAGAACAGTTTATTACGTTAGCAACAAAAAAGGATGATTTAGGTCAAATTAAAATTGCGCCCCAAGTAATTGAAGTGATTGCTGGGATTGCAGCAATTCAAGTTGAAGGAGTTAACCGAATGCAGGGGAACCTTTCCACTAGCGTCAAAGGTTTGTTTGGTAGAAAAGAACGAACCCAAGGGGTTAAACTGGTTCTCAGCGAACAAGGTGATTTAGATATTGATGTGTATGTCTATTTTAATTACGGCGTTTCTGTTCCGAAGGTAGCATTGCAGATTCAAGAACAAGTCCGGCAACAAATCCTCGTGATGACTGATTTACATGCTCAATCAGTTAACGTTCACGTGGAAGGAATTGTGCCAGAACGAACTCCCAAAGTTGATACTGATAGTTTGTTCAATAGTGATGGAGAAGACCGTGAAAATTAATCGACACCAGATTCGAGTGCTGGCCTTTCAAACGTTATTTGCTAGGGAAAATAATGTCGAAACGCAACCACAAGCATTATTTCGTGAATTAACCGATGGTAAGGTCGATCCGATGCCAGCTTACTTTTTAGAGTTGGTAAATGGGGTGCAACAACAGCAACCGGAGATTAATGAAACAATTCAAGCACATCTAGCATCCAAGTGGAAGTTAGAACGTTTGAACAAAGCGGATTTAATTATTCTTCAAATTGCTGTGTATGAAATTAAATTCAGCACTGAAGTTCCACGCAAAGTAGCGATTAACGAAGCGCTAGAATTAACGAAACAGTTTAGTGATCAACAATCGACGAACTTTGTTAATGCTGTTTTAGATCAAATTAAAAAGTAGAATCCTGCCAGTGGGTTCTACTTTTTTTTACCTTAATTTTAGGGTAATCTATGCTAAACTAAAACTAAGTTTGAAAGGGGAGGGGGTAATCATGGTCCAATTAATTGATGGTCGTAAAGCTGCACAAACGGTCAACGAAGCAACGAAACAACGAGTTAAACTGCTGAAACAACGGGGAATTATTCCTGGATTGGCGGTGGTATTGGTGGGGCATAATCAGGCCAGTGAACGTTATGTGCGTATGAAGGAAAAACAAGCGCAAAAATTGGGAATTTACTCCGTGTTAAAACAGCTCCCAGAAGACATCAGTGAAGTAGCATTATTGGAAATTATTTCCGTCTTGAATCACGATGATCGTATTAATGCCATTTTAGTACAGTCACCATTACCAGCGCACTTAGATGAAACTAAGGTCATTGCAACCATTGATCCGAACAAGGACGTTGATGGCTTTCATCCGGTCAACGTGGGGAAATTGTACTTGAATTTACCGGGCCCGTACCCGGTGGCCTGTACTCCGCGGGGCGTGATGACCTTGTTAGAGTTTAACCAGATTCCAGTTAAAGGGGCCAACGTAGTCATGATTGGCAAGAGCTCAATCGTGGGTAAGCCCCTCGCAGCCTTACTGTTGAATGCAGGGGCTACGGTATCAGTGCTACACAGCCAAACTCGTGACCGCCAGGATTTTCTCAAAACTGCAGATATTGTGATTTCAGCGGTGGGAAAAGCGCATTTCTTAAATGATGCTGATTTTCAGCCGCAAACCACGGTAATTGACGTAGGCCAAAATCTGGACGAAAACGGACAACTTGTGGGAGACGTTGATTATCCGACGGAACCCACTAATATTAGAAGCATTACTCCAGTTCCTGGAGGAGTAGGACCGATGACAATTGCCACTTTAATGCAACAAACGGTAGAAATGAGTGAATGGGGACTTTAGATGCAACAGGAATATTTAACGGTTACGGCCCTAAATCAATACATTAAACAAAAATTTGATCGCGACCCGTACTTAAAACGAGTCTACTTGACGGGGGAAATCTCAAACTGGCGTAAGCGTCCCGGTCACCAATACTTTAGTGTCAAGGATGACCAGTCGGTGATTAGTGCCGTGATGTGGAAAGGTCAGTTTGCCAAGGTCAAGTTTGAACCGGAAGAAGGAATGAAGGTTTTAATTACCGGTCGGATTTCGACCTTTCCGCGTAGTGGACAGTACCAAATTTACGTGGAAGGCATGGAACCAGATGGGGTCGGAAATCTGTACGTAGCCTATGAACAATTGAAACAAAAGCTTTATCAAGAGGGATTATTTGCGCCAGAACACAAACAGCCGTTACCAAATTATCCGCGACGAATTGCGGTTGTGACTTCCCAGAGTGGAGCGGTGATTAGGGATATTATTGATGCCGTCCGGAAACGCGATCCCAAGGTCCAGGTAGTTCTGTTCCCCGCCGCTGTGCAGGGTGAAAATGCTGCAGCAGAAATTGTATCCCAAATTGAACGGGTTAATCAGTTAGGCGACTTTGACACGTTAATCATCGGCCGTGGTGGGGGTTCGATTGAAGATCTTTGGCCCTTTAATGAGGAGGTTGTGGCACGAGCAATTTACGCGAGTCAAATTCCGATTATTTCTTCCGTGGGGCACCAAACGGACAACACGATTGCAGATTTTGTTGCAGATGTCAGAGCATCGACCCCTACTCAGGCTGGTGTATTAGCAACTCCTGTTTTGAGCGACGTTTTAGCCCAGTTACGGACCGCACAAACCACGTTGGAAAGCAGTATGAATCACATTTTACAGTTGCAACAACAACGTTTAGATCAACTGCGTCAAACTTACGTGTTCCAGCAGCCCCAGCGGTTGTACGAAACTTACACTCAGCAACGGGACCAATTGACCGAACGCTTACAACAAGAAATGCGGCGGATTTTAACGGAGCGACAGAACCAACTGGCATTAGCAAGTAGTAATTTGAAATCTAACTCACCTCAAAATCTGATTCAGCAAAATCAACGGGAACTAACTTACCAACGCGAAAATTTGCGCCAAGCCATGACGGCCAATTTACAACGACAACAAGAACAACTCCGTGGCAACGTTGCTGCCTTGGACCATCTTAGTCCGCTTAAAATTATGAGTCGGGGATATAGCCTGGTTCACGATGACCAGCACCAACTAGTGAAGTCGGTGACTCAGGTTAAACTAGGCGATCAGTTGACGGTTGCCTTTAGCGATGGAACCGCCGTTACTAACGTGCAACGGGTTATGAAAGCAAAAGGAGATCATCATGACAACTAATAAACCAACCTTTGAAGACAACATGCAACGCCTCGAACAAATTGTCCAGGAACTCCAAAATGGAAACGTTCCCTTGGAAAAAGCGCTCAGTGAATTCCAAACGGGAGTCAAATTGAGCCAAGCAATGCAACAAACGTTACAAAATGCGGAAGATACGCTCACCAAGATGATGACCCCGGATGGTGAGGAAGTTTCGTTTACCCGGGATAAGGGTTATGAAAAACAAGCTAAAAATGAAAAGCAAGATGATGAGGATGTACCATTCTAATGGACCAAAAAATAACCACGTTAGCCGCGTTGACGCAGCATTATCGACCACAGATTGAAGCGGAATTAACTAGGATTTTAGACCACGAAAGCACGGAGCAAACGTTGCAGCAATCGTTGCGTTATTCGTTACTGGCCGGAGGAAAACGCCTTCGTCCTCTGCTAACGTTAGCGACCTTGCTTACCTGCGATGAAACCATTACGGAGGAACGTCTTCAAGCCAGTGTGGCGGTCGAAATGATTCACACTTATTCGTTGATTCACGATGACTTACCAGCGATGGATGATAGTGATTACCGACGAGGAAAATTAGCCAATCACAAGCAATTTGGGGAGGCTCAGGCGATTTTAACCGGGGGTGGTTTATTGACGGATGCCTTTAACGTGTTAGCCACTAGCGGGCTGCCCGCAAATCAAATTATTGAATTGGTCGACCGGTTAGCGCTAGCAGCAGGATCTCGTGGCATGGTTGCCGGACAAGTCATTGACATGGAAGCAACAGGACTGCAATTGTCTTTGGTAGAACTGCAGGATTTGGACCGTAAAAAAACTGGAGCATTATTTCACTACAGTGTGTTGGCTGGAGCCATTATGGCCAACGTCACTGAAAATCAGCGTCAGCATTTAGCTGACTTTGCAGGAAAGTTTGGATTAGCCTTTCAAATTTATGATGATTTAATGGACGAACAGGCAGGAACTGATGAAGACGAGGGCAAGAATAGTTATGCGCATCTTCTCGGACGTAAGCAGGCTCAACAGGTCTTACAGGAAACGATTGCCGAAGGAGAATCAGCTTTAGATGCAGTGCCTCATGCTGATTTATTGCGGAGCTTTTTAACGTATTTCAAAGGATAGGAATGGATGCATGGCAAAGGAAAAAGAACGAATTGACGTTCTCTTAGTAAAACAAGGATTATTTACGAGTCGGGAACAAGCCAAACGAGCTGTAATGGCGGGCGAAGTTTTAGATGAAAAGGAACAACGCTTAGATAAGCCCGGAGTTAAAATTCCTAGTGAAACCCAGCTTCATTTAAAGGGAAACGTGATGCCGTATGTGAGTCGAGGCGGTTTGAAGCTGGCCAAAGCACTCGATCGTTTTAAAATTTCCGTGGTGAATCAGATTGTTTTAGACATCGGTTCTTCTACCGGGGGCTTTACGGACGTGATGTTGCAAAATGGGGCGCGGTTAAGCTACGCATTAGACGTAGGGACCAATCAATTGGTGTGGAAATTACGCACGGATCCGCGGGTAATTGTGATGGAAAACACTAATTTTCGTTACAGTAAACCGGAAGATTTTACCGCGGGACAACCAGCCTTTGCGTCAATTGACGTTTCGTTTATTTCGTTACGGCTCATCTTGGGACCACTGCACCCCATTTTACAGCCAGGAGGAGAAGTGGTGGCGCTGATTAAACCTCAATTTGAAGCAGGGCGAGAACATGTCGGCAAACACGGAATCGTTCGCGACCCAGCAGTGCATCGCGAAGTGATTGAAAACGTCTTTTCATATGCCGTAGCAGCCGGTTTTTCTGTGTTAAACCTTGATTTTTCTCCGATTACTGGTGGTGAAGGGAACGTGGAATTTTTAGTGCATTTAAAGGTAAGTGACACGCCTACCATCAACGAAGCAATCTCTATCCCAGCTGTTCAAGATCAGGCCTATAAAACGTTACGAAAGTAAAAACGAACTTTTAAGGGTTCTTAAAGAAGGTGATTAAGTGCTAAAGGAGATTTCAATTAAAGACTTTGCAATTATTGACCAATTGGCCGTCAACTTTGACACTGGTATGACGGTGTTAACTGGAGAAACCGGGGCCGGAAAGTCCATCATCATCGATGCCGTGGGCTTACTAGCTGGAGGCCGAGGCTCACAGCATTTCATCCGGACGGGTGCTAATAAGGCTGTTTTGCAGGGCTTGTTTCTAGTGCCGCAAGGTGGAATTGCCGAGCAAAAGTTAGATGAATTTGGAATTGATCACAGTGATGACAACATTATTTTGCAACGGGAACTTTATCGAAACGGGCGGAATATTTGCCGGGTAAATGGGATGTTGGTGAATACTACCACCCTGAAAAAAATTGGGGAAACGTTGGTTGATATTTATGGACAAAACGAACATCAGGCGTTGATGCAAGCGGACCAGCACATGGACTTACTGGATGAATTTATTGGCAATCAATTACGGCCGACCCTTTCTGAATATCAAACAGATTTTCGTAAGTACCAAAAGTTAACTAAAGAACTTCGTAATCAGAGTCAAAACGAAAAAGCGCGCGCCCAGCGATTTGATATGTTACAGTATCAGGTTAACGAGATTGAAAAGGCCGACCTCACAGCAGGGGAAGAAGAAGAATTACTAAAAGAACGGGACCGGCTCAATAACTTCCAAACGATTAGCAATAGTTTAAATCAAAGCCTGGCTGACATTGAAGGGGACGAGACAATTAGTCCGCTTGATATGATTGGTGATTCCATGAGCGCGATTGAAGCCGTGGAACGGCTAGGAGACGAGTTTAAACAGATTGCCGAAAACGTGAAGGGCGCCTACTACATGTTGCAGGATGCCACGGGAGAAATTGCGAACCAACTTGATTCCTTGGAATTTGATCAGTCCCGTCTGGATGAAGTGGAAGCCCGGTTAAACACTATTTTTGAATTAAAGCGGAAATACGGTGATTCTGTCGAACAAATTTTAGCTTACTATGACAAAATTTCTGCGGAGCTGGCCGACATGCAAGCTGAAAACAACAGTGGCAATGACCTAGAGACGCAGCTTAAAACCGTGGAAACCGGATTGAATCAACTGGGAGCTAAACTACTACAAATTAGACACCAAGGTGCCAAAGAATTGACCCATGCAATTCAGCAACAACTGGCCGATCTTTATATGGGCAAAACCGAATTTGAGGTTCGGTTTAATAGCCTGCCAGCCGGTCATTTTAATGCCAATGGAATTGAAACCGCTGAGTTTTACCTGCGGACTAATCCGGGTGAAGCCATGCTTCCCCTTAATAAAATTGCGTCTGGGGGAGAATTATCCCGGATTATGTTAGCGTTAAAAACGATTTTTTCCAAGGTGCAAGGGGTAACGTCCATTATCTTTGACGAAGTGGATACTGGAGTATCGGGTCGGGTCGCCCAAGCAATTGCAGATAAGATTCACGGGATTAGTCTGAAGTCGCAGGCATTGTGTATTACCCACTTGCCGCAAGTGGCAGCGATGGCGGATCATCAGGATTACATTGAAAAACACGTCGACAAGCAGGGTCGTACGGAAACGAGTATCGAACCGATTACAGGTAAACAGCGGGTTGATGAATTAGCGCGGATGCTAGCTGGGACAACTGTGACAAAGTTAACGATTGAACATGCACAAGAACTGTTGAAATTAGCTGAAAAGGCCAAGCAAGCCGGGGCATAATGCTGTTGATTATTTTGAAAAAAACCGCCATAATACCAATAATAAGTATTTTGATGAAGGAGCGGTTTAATTGACAAAAAGAGGGATGTTAATTGTCCTTTCTGGTCCATCAGGGGTTGGAAAGGGAACGGTACGTAAGGCACTGTTTGAGGATTCAAGCGTGGATTTTAACTATTCGATTTCCATGACGACGAGACAACCACGTGACGGCGAACAAAATGGGGTTGACTATTACTTTGTCTCTAAAACGGAATTTGAAGATCACATTAAAAATGGTGAGATGTTAGAGTATGCCAAGTACGTTGATAATTACTACGGAACACCATTAAACTATGTGAACCAGCAATTAGAGGCGGGTCACGATGTGTTTCTAGAAATTGAAGTTAACGGGGCCTTACAGGTTCGGGCGAACTGCCCCGACGGCATCTTTATTTTCCTGACTCCTCCAGACATCAAAGAATTGCGGAGTCGGCTGGTTGGTCGAGGGACCGACGCCCTAGAGGTAATTAACAAGCGGATTCAGACGGCCAGCAAAGAAATTCATATGATGCAAAACTATGATTATGCCGTGGTAAATGATAAAATTGAAAACGCTGTTAATCAGATTAAAGATATCGTTCGAAGTGAACGCTTAAAAGTCAAACGAGTAATGCCAGATTATTTGGATAGTTTAGGAGATGAAATCTAATGTTATATCCATCAATTGATGATTTGTTAAAAATCGTGGATTCCCGTTACTCACTGGTCATGTTGGCCAGTAAACGGGCAGAAGAATTAGACCAAGGAGCTGCTCCCTTACTTAGTCACTATCAAAATTCCAAGTCCGTGGGAAAAGCCTTAGAAGAAATTGCGGCCGGAGTTTTAAAGATTGAAAACTAAGCCTAATTAGAACAAAAAAGACCATACGTAGTGGGATGCCTAGGGCGCCTGGCGTAGTGGTCTTTTTTATTAATGGGACAGTTAATTCGGTATAATAAGATTAACGAATGACATGGGGTGAACTATGGACGGGAAAAAAATCACGTTATACGTAACGGGAAGCATTGCGGCCTATAAAGCGGTTTATTTGTTGCGACTCTTAATCAAAGCCGGGGCAGAAGTGCGCGTGGTAATGACAACGGCTGCCACCCGCTTTGTTACGCCCCTGACGTTTCAAACGCTTGCGCAACATCATGTCCTGACCGATGCGGATTGGGACCAAACTGGGGTGGTTCACGTTGAAACGGCTCAATGGGGAGATCTAAACGTTGTGGTACCGGCTTCTGCCGACTTCATTGCGAAGGCTGCCACTGGAATCGCTGATTCCATGGCAACGACCACTTTCTTAGCAGCTCCGGCGCCAAAACTGGTAGTGCCGGCCATGAACGATGGGATGTGGAATAATCCCGCCACCCAAAGAAATTTAACGCAACTTCGCCAAGATGGGATTCATACGTTGAGCCCTGATTCTGGATTTTTAGCCGAAGGATACGCGGCTAAGGGACGAATGCCTGAACCAGAAGTTATCGCGACTGAAATCGAAAAATTATTTACTAACGAGCAAGACTGGCAGGGGAAACGAGTTTTGATTACGGCCGGTGGAACCCGTGAAGATTTGGACCCAGTTCGTTATCTTTCCAATCGTTCTTCGGGAAAGATGGGCTATGAACTAGCGCGAGCTGCCCAAGCCCACGGGGCTGAAGTGACGCTGATTAGTGCCAACGTGACGCTGCCAACCCCACCGGGAGTTAAACTCGTTCGGGTGCGAACGGCTCAAGATTTAGCAATTCAACTACAAACGTTGTTTCCCCAAACAGATGTCTTGCTCATGGCGGCTGCTGTAAGCGATTTCCGTCCAGCTCAGGTTTTCCCACAAAAGATCAAGAAAACAACGGAGGACGCCCATTTAACGTTAGAATTAGAAGCTAATCCAGATTTACTAAAGTTAGTAGCAACGCAAAAAAAGCCGGGCCAATTAGTGGTAGGGTTTGCCGCAGAAACCGAGGATTTAAAGCAAAATGCGGCTCGAAAGTTAACTAACAAGAAGGCTGATTTTATTATTCTCAATGACGTGGGGAACCCTCAGATTGGTTTTAACGCAGATGATAATCAAGTGACGATTATTGGTGCGAATGGGTTTGAAACCCAAACTCCAGTCGAATCCAAATCAGCAATTGCAGAGCGCATTTTAGCCGTGCTAAAGAAAACTTTTAACTAAATTAGACACTTCAAAGAAAGGGGGGTCAGTGTGACCATTGCAGAAGTAATCGTAGATGTTCCTACCCGCCAAACAAACTTTCCGTACTCCTACGTTGTGCCGGAAGCACTAACGGATGAGATTCAACCAGGGATGCGAGTGGTTGTTCCCTTTGGTAAGGGTGATCGGAAGGTTGAGGGATTTGTGGTGGGCCTGAAAGATGCCGCGGACGTAACGAAGGCTGATTTGACCAAACTCAAACCGATTGCAGGGTTAATGGACCTTAATCCCGTGGTTAATCCTGAGTTATTAGAACTGTCCCAGTGGCTTTCCGAAACGACCTATTCGTTTCGGATTAGTTGTTTGCTGACAATGCTGCCCAACGTGATGAAGGCCAAGTACCAAACGTTGGTGACACCAGTTCCGCCGGTGAAGGATTCCTGGTTGCAGGAACGCTTTGCTGTGCAGCCAGCCCTACCATTGGACCAAGAGCACTTCACCACGGCTGAATTAGCGCGGCTTACTAAGTTACGGCAGCAGGGAAAAGTGCAATTGCAGTATCAAGTGCAGAATCAGGCGAAGCGTAAAACTGAGTTGGCAGTCGTTAATCAGATTGAAGACTTTGCGGAGGTCCGGCAGTTAATTCGGAAAAACGCTACGGGTCAGTTAGCGCTCCTGAATCAGTTAGAACAACAACCCCAAACCCCGTTAAAACAACGGGATTTAGTTCAAGAACCGGGGATTACTCCAGCGGTCATTAACACGTTTCAAAAACGCGGTTGGGTTACGAAAACGGAAGTCGAAAAGTATCGTGATCCCAACAAGGAAGCGATTAAGCCGGATCAACCGAAGCCACTTACCGCGGACCAACGGCAGGCGGTTACGCAGATTAACTCCGCCGTTACGAACCACCAAGCAACTACTTTCCTATTAGAAGGAGTCACGGGTTCTGGTAAAACCGAGGTCTACTTACAGACAATTCAGTGTGCTTTAGATCAATCAGAACAGGCATTGATGCTCGTCCCAGAAATTGCTCTGACCCCCCAGATGGTGAGCCGGGTAAAAAATCGGTTCGGTAGCCAAGTGGCCATCTTACATAGTGGTCTTTCGAACGGGGAAAAATACGATGAATGGCGCCGCATCAATGAAGGTAAGGCTCAGGTAGTCGTGGGAGCCCGCTCCGCTATTTTTGCGCCCCTCGCTAAGTTAGGGTTAATTATTTTAGACGAGGAACATGATCCGAGCTATAAACAAAGCGATAATCCACGCTATCATACCCGCAACGTGGCTCTGTGGCGCTCCCGGTACCACCATTGTCCGGTGGTGCTAGGAAGTGCTACTCCGTCGTTAGAATCTCGGGCCCGTGCGGAAAAAGGTGTGTATCAGTTATTACGCTTACCCCAGCGGATTAATCAACAGCAACTGCCAGCGATTCAAATCGTGGATATGACTGATTCGGTGCAACGAACGGGAGACTTGTTTTCGAACGAGTTGATTAGCGCCATCAAAGCAACGTTACAGCGCCATGAACAGGTCGTATTAATGTTAAACCGGCGGGGCTTTTCTTCGTTCATGCTTTGTCGGGATTGCGGGTACGTATTAAAGTGTCCGCATTGTGATATTTCTTTGACCATGCATCTGGATACGCACACCATGAAATGCCATTATTGTGGTTATGAAACGGCGATTCCTAACGAATGTCCCCAGTGTCATAGTCGTAACATTCGTTACTTTGGAACGGGGACGGAAAAAGCAACTCAGCAACTGCAACAATTAGTCCCAGAAGCACGTATTCTGCGAATGGACGTGGATACGACTCGCAAAAAGGGCGCCCACCGCCGCATTTTGCATCAGTTTGGGGAACAGCAGGCCGACATCTTGTTAGGAACCCAAATGATTGCGAAGGGACTCGATTTTCCAAACGTAACGCTAGTGGGAGTTCTAAATGCCGATACCGGGTTGGATTTGCCTGATTTTCGGGCTAGTGAACGAACCTTTGATTTGTTAACGCAGGTCGCGGGACGAGCGGGACGAGCGGAAAAATCAGGACAAGTTATCATTCAAACTTTCAACCCCGAGCACTATGCGATTCAACTTGCCCAACGTCAGGATTATGAAGCGTTTTTCCACAAAGAGATGCAACTCCGCCATCTGGCCGGCTATAGTCCCTATTTCTACACCGTCTTAGTAACGGTGAGCGCCCTGCAGGAAGATGCAGCGGCGGAGGAAGCTTTACGGGTATCGAACTTGCTACAAGCAAACGTTGCTCCCCAGACCGAGTTGTTGGGACCGACACCACGACCCATTGCTCGGATTAAAAATCGGTACTATTATCAAATTATCATTAAATATAAACACGATGAGCAACTTCCAGATGCTTTGAATCGGATTCAAGCCATTTCCCAAACAGAGATCCGCAAGGGCTTTCGGATTGCCATCGACGTGGAACCACAGAGTTTTATGTAGGAGGATCAAATGCAAAAAGTAGTTTTTATGGGGACCCCGCAGTTTAGCGTTCCCATTTTATGGGCGTTAAACGAACACTACCAAGTAGAAGCAGTGGTGACCCAACCGGATCGCCCGGTCGGCCGAAAACGAAAGTTGACCGCGTCACCTGTCAAGCAAACGGCAGAGGAACTCGGGTTGCCCGTTTTACAACCCGAAAAGCTGGGTGGCAGTCCCGAGTTACAACAAGTAATTGATTTAGCTCCAGACTTTATCGTTACTGCTGCCTACGGTCAGTTTTTACCAACGAAGTTACTGCAGGCTGCCCAAATCGCAGCGGTTAATGTACACGGCTCATTACTCCCGAAGTATCGGGGAGGTGCTCCCGTTCAGTATGCAATTATGAATGGGGATGCCAAAACCGGCGTAACGATTATGTACATGGTCAAGGAAATGGATGCGGGAGACATTTTGGAACAAGCAGCCGTTCCCATCACTGATCAAGATGATACGGAATCCATGTTTCAAAAGCTCAGCATCGTGGGCCGAGACTTGTTGTTAGACACGTTGCCCAAGTTAGCCAAGCACGAAATTACGCCGCAACCCCAAGCTGAGGACCAAGTGGTATTTTCGCCCACGATTAAACGAGGGGAAGAGCAACTGGATTTCCGGCAGCCCGCGCAAAATTTGGATTGGAAGGTACGCGCTTTGCGGCCTAATCCTGGAGCTTATGCGCTAGTGGATGGAAAACGGTATAAATTTTGGGACGTCCAACCAGTGGGAAAAACCACGAATTTGGCTCCCGGACAAGTTGTCATCCGGACCAAGCACAGCCTAGAGGTTGCAGCGGGAGACCAGACCGTCTTAAAAATTAACGAATTACAGCCAGCGGGAAAACCAAGAACGACGATTCAAGCCTTTTTAAACGGGAATCAGACACTACAAACAGGAGACCAATTTATTGATGAGTACGAACAAAAGTAATCCACGCTCTCTGGCGGTGGAAACGTTAGAACGCGTGCATAACGGCGCTTATTCTAATTTACAGATTAATAACGTGATTAGCGCGTCTGAGATGTCAGAAAAAGACATCCGTTTATTTACGAACATCGTTTATGGAGTGATTCAGCATCGGCTCACCCTTAATTACTACGTGCAGCAACTGGTCAGTCACGCCGATAAGTTACAACCGTGGGTCATCGAACTCCTTGATAGTGCGATTTACCAGATGGTTTATTTGGATAAGGTTCCCAACCGGGCAATTTTTGATGAATCCATTAAAATTGCTAAACAACGTGGTCATGATGGGATTCGAAGGTTAGTTACGGGGGTTTTGCATACGATTGCGCGGCGGGGATTACCCGATCTGCAACAAATTAAAGATCCCGTCGAACGGCTTTCAATTTCGGTTAGTGTACCGGTTTGGTTGGTTAAAACCCTTACGAATCAACTAGGTCAAACTAAAGCAGAGCACCTGCTAGCCACCATTAACCAACCGGCGAACCAATCAATTCGGGTCAACCGGGTGAAGACCACGCCCGCTGAACTGCAGAGTCAGTTAGAAGCAGAAGGGTTTACGGTACGACCGAGTGTCATTGCCGCCGACGCACTCGTATTAAGTCATGGCGTGGCCGCTCATTCTGCTTTATTTAAAGCTGGGTTGTACACGATTCAGGATGAAAGTGCAATGTTACCGGTCCAAGCGTTACCGTTAGCTGAAAGTGATGTTGTGCTGGATGCTTGTGCAGCACCGGGAGGGAAGACCACCCAAATTGCTGAGCGGTTGACCACGGGGAAGGTTGTTGCGTTAGATCTTCACGAAAAAAAGCTCAAGAAGATTCAGGAAAACGCGCAGCGGCTTGGAGTTAGCGACCGGATTACCACGCAGGCATTAGACGCCCGTCGGGTCACAACTGAATTTGCTCCCCAAACCTTTGATCACATTTTGGTGGATGCCCCATGTTCTGGGATTGGTCTGATCCGGCGCAAACCCGAAATTCGGTACGAAAAGACGCTGGCGGATGTGGAAAAATTAGCCAATATCCAACAAGCGATTTTAGATGCAGTAGCACCGACGTTGAAAGTGGGAGGCATGCTAATGTACAGCACCTGTACGATCTTAGATCAAGAAAACATGGCGAACGTGCAGGGGTTTTTAGCAACGCATCCTAATTTTGAAGCAGTTTACGTAACGACTAAGCATGATTTAAAGGCTGGGCGAACCGAACCGGAGTTGAAAATTTATCCGGATGATTATGGTTCAGACGGTTTCTTCGTCGCAGGCTTGAGAAAGGTGTCAGAATGACAGACGTTCAAAAGGGCAAAATTTATCAATCACTGAGCGGTTTTTACGACATTGTTTTGAACGGGAAAACCTTTCGGACCCGAGCTCGGGGTAATTTTCGTAAGCACCAAATTAAACCACTAGTTGGTGACTGGGTGGAGTTTACGGCTCCCAATCAACATGAGGGATATGTGTTAAAGGTCTTACCGCGTTTTAACGAGCTGGTTCGGCCTCCAATTGCGAATACAGATCAGGCGTTTGTGGTTACATCAGCGGTAGAACCAGATTTTTCGGCTAGTTTACTAGATAAAGAACTGGTTGCTCTAGAACGAGAACACATTCAACCAATCCTGGTGTTCACCAAGGTAGATCTACTGTCAGAAACCGTCAAGCCGCACTTTTTACAAATCGTCAAAAACTATCAGCAATTGGTGGGATATCCGACCATCATTGCAACCGATCCGGAGGCAGATACCCAGCTGCTTTCCCGTCTAATTGATAAACAGACGGTCGTGATGGGTCAAACCGGAGCCGGAAAATCGACCCTCTTAAATCACTTGGATCCGGAATTAAACCTCACAACCGGAGAGATTTCGCAGGCGTTGAGTCGGGGTAAGCACACCACTAGAAAAGTTTCGTTGGTTACCATTAATGGGGGGGTAGTTGCTGATACCCCGGGCTTTTCTTCCTTTGAAACCATGGACATTCAACCGACCGAATTAAAAAATTATTATCCAGACTTTGTTCGTGTTGCCGTGAACTGTAAATTCCGGGAGTGCGTGCACATTAACGAACCGGATTGCGCCGTGAAGCAGGGGGTAAAAAATGGTACAATTTTAACGAGCCGATATGAAGATTATGTCGACCAGTATCAAACCATTAAGGCCCAAAAACCGGTCTACCGACGGAAAAGAGGAAATTAATATGATTAAAGTGGCACCATCAATTTTAAGTGCGGATTACATTAACTTGCAAAAGAGCATTGAAGCGGTTGATCAAGCGGGAGCAGAAGTGCTTCACATTGACGTTATGGACGGTTTGTTTGTTCCAGCCATTTCCTATGGTCCAGCCTGGGTTAAGGCAATTCGGCCGATTACACAAATGGAATTAGATTGTCATTTGATGATTGAAAATCCAGAACGGTACGTGGATACGTTTGCTGACAACGGAGCTGATTTAATTGGGGTTCACGTGGAAGCAACTCCTCACATTCACCGGGCTTTACAGATGATTAAGAACAAGGGTGTGAAAGCTGAAGTTGTCATTAACCCGGGAACGCCGGTGAGTTTGATTGAACCGGTGTTGTACCTCATTGATCAAGTATTGGTTATGACGGTTAACCCCGGTTTTGGGGGCCAGAAGTTTATTCCCGAAACGATTAGTAAGATTAAGCAACTAAACCAACTGCGGAATGAAAATGAAGACTACGACTTTACCATTGAAATTGATGGGGGTGTTAACAACCAGACGGTGGTTAAACCATACGAAGCCGGTGCGGATGTTGCCGTAGCCGGTTCGTACGTCTTTGGTGCCGAAAATCCTGCCGAACGGGTCCAAGCAATCAAAAAGGCAACTGATTTTTAAAAACGGAGATCAAGTTAATGGAGACAATTAATTTGTTGGCCGGGGGACCTAAATCCGAGTGGCCAGTTGATTTAAATCATCGGTTGGAACAAAATCCCTGCATTGGAATTGACCGGGGGACGTTGCATTTGCTGGACATGGGCATTACCCCCTATGCAGCCATTGGTGATTTTGATTCTGTTTCCGCAAATGAACTTGCGTTGATTAGGCAATGTGTGGAGATTGTGCACCAGTCTAATCCAATTAAGGATGAAACCGATACAGAGTTAGCGTTACAGTTTGCGGGTCAGCAATTTCCTGCGGCTCACCTAACTTTGTATGGATTTTCGGGCGGTCGACTGGATCAACTTCTGACTAATTTGTTAATGGTTTATCGACCGTTTTTAACGGATGTGATTACGCGCTTAACGCTGCAAGATCGTCACAATTGGATTCAGTTCTATCAACCGGGAACGAATCTGGTGGAGAAGCAATCTGGGATGAAATATCTGGATTTTGTAGCTTTGGAGCCGACCACGTTGACCTTGCCTGACGAGAAGTACCAACTAAATCGCTTTGCAGTCAAACGACCCACCTCGTTTTCCAGTAATGAGTTTCTGGGTGAACAAGGTACATTTAATTTTGATCACGGTATCATGATGGTAGTCCAAAGTCATGATTAGTTTAAAACAAAAGAGCAACCGCAATTGCGGTTGCTCTTTTGTTTTAATTAATTAAAATGTGGAATAAAGCTTAAACCCGTTTGAATTTACCAGATTTTAAAGTTCTGGCACTTAACCAAACTTTCTTTGGTTTCCCATCAACTAAAATCCGTACTTTTTGCAAATTCGGCTTCCAACTACGTCTCGAAGCGTTCAAAGCGTGAGAACGACGGTTACCAAAGTGGGTTCTCTTTCCAGTTAAAGCATCCTTAGCCATGAAAATCCCTCCTTTGTCATAAAATAAAGCGTAATTAGCTATGTGACTAATCTAGCACAAGTTTAGCGCAATTGCAATCTTTCTTTCAAGTAATCTTACTTGACAGCAAAAACGGAATGTTTTGGTTTTTAAAATCAGTATGTTAATATATAGTATCGTGAGAAACTCGTTAAAAATAGGGAGATGCATCCGATGGCTGTAAAAATGAACACTAAATATGGATCAATCGATATTGACAATGATGTGATTGCTACGGTAGTCGGTGGTGCCGCTACCGATAATTATGGAGTAGTCGGAATGGCTAGCCGTAATCAAATTAAAGATGGAATGAACGAAATTCTACGGCGGGATGCTTATTCCCGCGGAATTGTGGTTCGGCAGATTGATGATGAAATTCAGGTCGACGTTAACATTATTGTGAGCTATGGAACTAAGATTTCTGAGGTTTCACGAACCGTGCAAGCCAAAGTTAAATACAATCTGGAAACGATGTTAGGGGTAACCGCTGACTCCGTGAACGTGTTTGTGCAGGGCGTTAAGGTCATTAACGACTAAAAAGTTTGAATTAAGAGGGAGATTGGATAATTGTGTCAGTAACGAAGATTACTACTAAAGAGTTCGACCAAATGGTTCAAGCTGCAGCGGTCGTCCTCCAAAATAATGCAGAATTTATTAATTCTTTAAACGTTTTTCCGGTTCCAGATGGGGATACCGGGATGAATATGAGTTTGTCGTTTGCGAGTGGAGCAAAGTACGTCGCTAAGGAATCTCAACAAACGGTGGGAGCTAAAGCAGCGGCACTGGCCAAGGGTTTACTGATGGGAGCTCGAGGAAATTCCGGGGTCATTTTGTCCCAAATTTTCCGAGGCTTTTCTAAAAACGTAGAAGGAAAAACCGATTTAACGGCGCAAGAATTTGCCGATGCCATCACTGCCGGAGCTAAAACTGCTTACAGTTCAGTGATGAAGCCGACGGAAGGAACCATTTTAACGGTCATTCGGTTTGCGGCCAATGCTGGTCGCAAAGAAGCAGCCCAAACTGATGATTTAGGAGTGGTGAGCGATGCCATCAAGCAAGGTGCTCAAACGGCTTTGAAGCAAACGCCGGATTTACTTCCGGTTTTGAAACAAGTCGGGGTCGTTGATTCTGGGGGACAAGGATTGACCTTTGTGCTGGAAGCCTTTGCTGACATTTTGAATAACCGTGAGCCTTCCGATGACGTTCATGCTAAGTTTAATGTCGAAGCTAACAAGATGGACGAGATGGTGAAAAAATCAGACCATGCGAGTGCGCAAGGTCAACTGAACCCCGATGACATTGTCTATGGATACTGTACTCAAATGACGGTACGCTTTGGAAAGGGCAAGGAGTACAAAGATAAATTTGATTATGATCATTTTTATGATCATCTCGCTCCCCTCGGTGATTCATTGTTAGTGATTAATGACGATGAAGTGGCCAAAGTACACATTCATACGGAACATCCTGGCAAGGTTTTGGCTTGGGGTCAAAATTTTGGTGATTTGATTAACATCAAGATTGACAACATGCGGGAACAACAAGAAGCCATCATGGAAAATGATGAAGAAGCTGAATCCACCATGCCGGCAAAGGAAGCTGTTCCAGAAGAACCAGCTGCTGAAATGGCAGTGATCGCCGTTGTCGCCGGAGCTGGATTAGAAAAACTGTTTAAGAGTTTAGGCGTTACCAAAATTATTAGTGGTGGGCAGACCATGAATCCTAGTACCGAGGACATTGTGAAGGCTGTCAATACGACGAACGCCAAGCACGTTTTGGTTTTACCTAACAATAAAAATATCTTTTTAGCTGCCGAACAAGCAGAAGATTTAACGGACGTTCCGATGAAGGTGGTGCACACCAAAACCATTCCGCAAGGATTGACAGCCATGTTTGCTTACAATCCTGAGGCTAGTTTGAGCGATAACCAAACGGCAATGGATGATTCGTTAGATACAGTTAAGAGTGGCCAGGTGACGACGGCCATTCGGGATACCAAGCTTGATGGCTTAGAAATTAAAAAAGGACAATTCATGGGCATCATTGATGGTCAGATCCAGGTTACAGCGAAAACGTTAGACGAAGCAGCTGTGCAAATGACCAAGCAAATGTTAGATGATGACAGTGAAAACGTGACGATTATTTACGGTGAGGGGGCGACGGAAGCTGATGCGAAACAAGTTGAAGCAGCCGCCGCAGCTGTCGATGATGAATTAGAAATCGAAATTCACGCTGGAAATCAACCAGTTTATCCGTTCATTATTTCGGTGGAATAAAACGAAGGGAATTAAGTAAGGCTGTCAATTCTACTAGAATTGACAGCCTTTTCCTACAGTTAGGTGGTGAAAGTTGTGAAGAATATTTTGGATCCAGTGGGAACGCTTAAGGGGGTCGGACCCAAAAAGCAAGTGGCGTTGGCTGACCTTAGCATTCATACCGTATTTGACCTTTTGACCTATTTTCCATTCCGCTATGAAGATTTTCGGAGCCAGGCGCTCACCGACTTACAGGATCAACAGTTAGTGACGTTAAAAGGGACCGTGGCTACGGAACCGGTGGTTAATTACTTTGGACGGCGGAAAAACCGCTTGGTTCTCCGACTCATGGTAGACAACGATGTCGTTCCAGTGACCTTTTTTAATCAACCTTGGCTGAAAAAACAGGTGGAAGTAGGGCAAACATTGCTGGTTCATGGTAAATTTGACGCTAGCAAAAAGAGTTTAACCGGAATTAAACTATTAACCGATGAACACCATCAGTTTAATTCGATTTACTCGGTTAACCATCAGATTACCCAGAAAACACTTCAGGCTTTGATTAAGCAAGCTTATTCTGAATACCAAGCGGTCATCGAAGATTTTGTGCCCAGCTGGATTCGAACCAAATTTCGCTTGGAACCACTAAAAACGGTGATTAAGGAAATGCACTTTCCGAGTAATCCCCAATCGGTTAAATTAGCGCGCCGAACGGCGAAGTTCAATGAATTCTTCTTGTTTCAGATGCAGTTGCAAACTTTGAAACAGCGCCAGCAGCAACCAGAACCAAAGGCCCAGATTAAGGCAGATAAGTTAACTTTGAAACCGTTTATTGAGCAATTACCGTACCAATTGACGGATGCTCAGGATCGGGTGGTAAATGAAATTTTAACGGATTTACAGCGTCCCGTTCCGATGAACCGGCTCTTGCAGGGAGACGTGGGGAGTGGGAAAACCATTGTGGCCGCGTTAGCAATCCTAGCCACCGTCTTGTCAGACCAACAGGCCGTGCTACTGGCACCGACCGAAATTTTAGCGGAGCAACACGCTAACAGTTTGGCACAGTTATTTGCGGGAACCAACATTAACATTGCTTTGCTAACTGGAGCCACTTCTGCTAAAGCTCGACGTACGTTATTACCGCGAATTAAGGCAGGTCAAATTAACTTGGTAGTGGGCACGCACGCTCTGTTTCAACCCAGTGTGAAGTATCATCACTTGGGTTTAGCAGTTATTGATGAACAGCACCGGTTTGGGGTGAACCAACGCAAGCAGATGCGAGAAAAGGGGCCAGCAACGAACGTCTTATCGATGACGGCGACCCCGATTCCCCGGACTTTATCAATTACCGCCTATGGTGAGATGGATGTTTCTGTGATTGATGAACTTCCCGGCGGCCGGAAACCAATCAAAACGACTTGGATTAAGAGTAGTCAAGAAGAGACAATGATGAAATTTGTCCGCAAGCACCTTCACAACGGAGAGCAGGCTTACGTCGTGGTTCCTCTGATTGATGAATCCGATGCAGTCGAAATGCGGAACGTGATGATGACCTATTCGCACTTTCAGGAGCAGCTAGGTCATGATTTTCACGTCGGTTTACTGCACGGACAGATGAATGAAGCTGATAAAAACCAGGTCATGGACGATTTTAAACATAATCGAACTCAAGTCCTAGTTTCTACCACCGTGATTGAAGTGGGCGTGGACGTTTCCAACGCCAGTGTGATGGTTATTTATGATGCCGATCACTTTGGCTTAGCCCAACTTCATCAACTGCGGGGGCGCGTGGGTCGAGGCGCACAGCAATCTTACTGTATCTTAATTGCCGATCCCAAGAACAAAGTCGGCGTGCAACGAATGAACGTCATGAGCACGTCAACCGATGGTTTCTTTATTTCACAAAAAGATTTAGAATTAAGGGGTCCGGGTGACATTCTAGGCAAACAGCAGTCGGGAATTCCGAGTTTTAACGTGGGAGATCCGATTAGTGATGTGAATGTCTTGAGTGCCGCCCAAGAAGTCGCTAAAATGGTGACTGATAATCCCGAGTGGATGCAAGATCCAGATAATCAAAACTTAGTCCGACAATTACAAACATTAAATAACAATACCTCATTTGATTAAGGAGTTACTGCATGATTAAAATTGCAATTGATGCCATGGGTGGCGACTATGCTCCCCAAGCAATCGTGGCGGGCGCAGAATTAGCTCGTGATGCTAGTCAGAACGATGTAGAATACATCTTGTTTGGAGACCAACAGCAAATTGAGCCGTTAGTCAAAAATCAGGAGCACATTCAGATTGTTCACGCTGATGAAGTAATTGAAATGGATGATGAACCGGTGCGAGCGGTCAAAAAGAAGAAACGGGCGAGTTTAGTCCTCGCAGCTCAGGCGGTTCGAGATGGGGAAGCGGACTTATTGCTTTCAGCTGGAAATACCGGGGCCCTGATGGTCGCGGGTTTATTAATTATCGGTCGGATGCGCGGAATAAGTCGACCTGGGTTAATTGTGACGTTGCCAGTCGTTGATAATGATCAGGGATTTACCATGATTGATGCCGGCGCGAATGCAGATGCTAAGGTGGAAAACGTGCTTCAGTACGCCCAACTAGGTAAATTGTACAGTCAATTGGTGCGTAAGATGGATAACCCTCGAATTGGCTTAATTAACAACGGAACAGAACCAGATAAAGGGGACGTCAACCACCGAAAAATGTATGAAGAACTCGAAAAAATGGGTCAAGCCGGGGAGCTGAACTTCATTGGAAACGTGGAAGCACGCGATCTCTTACATAATGTAACCGACGTGGCTGTCACCGATGGATTTACTGGCAATGCAGCTTTAAAGGGGATTGAAGGTAGTGCTCTGGCCGTGGTCAATATGATTAAAGATAGTATTAATGATGGTGGGATCCGAGAGAAACTCGGGGGTCTATTGTTAAAACCAGCGTTAAAACAAATTGCCAAAAAGATGGATTACACGCGGTATGGTGGTTCTGTCTTGCTGGGATTGAAAGCACCAGTAATTAAAACGCACGGAAATAGTAATGCCAAAACAATTTTCTACGCCCTGCAGAGCGCAGCTGAAGTGGCTAATTCAAATTTAGTGCACGGAATTGCAATGCAATTCCATGCTGATCAACAGCAAAAATAACGGTGGAGGGATTTTACCATGGATGAACAAACGGTATTTGCAACGGTAGCACAAACGTTGGAAGATCAATTTCAAGTTGAAAAGGATGAGATTAACCTAGAAACTAATTTTCAACGTGATTTAGGCGCCGATTTTGTGGACTTGGCTCATTTTATCGTTGAGCTTGAGGATGAGTTTGGGGATGTCATTCCAGACGATGCCGCGGAACAGATTGATACAGTTCAAGACTTAGTAACCGTAATCGTTAAAAATACACCAAAGCAAAAATAAGTGAAACCCCATCATTGACTGATGGGGTTTTTCGTTTAATGCTATAATAGAATTATTAAAAAATCGGGAGGAACTTCACTTGCAGAAAGAATTTGATCACAAATTAGCCAGTGATTATAACATTAAATTTAACAACGAAGCATTATTAGACGAAGCCTTTACGCAGGCTTCCTACGTTAACGAGCATCCAGATGAAGACCTTAAGTTTTACGAACGATTGGAGTTTTTAGGCGATGCGGTTTATCAGTTAGTGGTTTCTGATTACATTTTTAAACGCTACCCAGAAATGCCCCAAGGACGGTTAACCCGGCTCCGAGCCGCGATGGTTAATCGGCATAGTTTTAGTCGCTTTGCCCGTGAATGTCACTTTGATAAATACATTCGGTTGGGAAAAGGAGAAGAAAAGGCGGGCGCTCGCAATCGCGATTCGTTACTGTGTGACATCTTTGAATCGTTCATTGGGGCCGTTTATTTGGACCAGGGAATTGAAACCGTGAAAAACTTTTGTCGCTTAGTAATTTTTCCTAAGCTTGATGAAGGTTGGTTTGACGAATTCTTTGACCATAAGACCGAATTACAAGAAGCAATTCAAGTTAATGGACCCGTCGACATTAACTACGAACTTTTAGATGAAGACGGACCTGACAACGACCGGCAGTTTAAAGTGGCTGTTTTGGTCGATAACCAAGAACTAGGCGTGGGTGAGGGTCATTCGAAAAAAAGTGCTGAACAAGCAGCTGCTAAAGCTGCGTTAAATAAACTTGGTATCAAAGACCAAAAACTACAATAAAGTGGGTGAACGTTCGTGAAGTTACAGTCAATTCAAATCTCTGGATTTAAATCATTTGCCGAGCGAACGGTCATTGACTGTCAAGATGGTTTAACGGGAATCGTGGGTCCCAACGGAAGTGGGAAAAGTAACATTATTGAAGCAATTCGGTGGGCCTTGGGGGAACAGTCGGCTAAGCAACTACGGGGCCAAAAAATGAAGGACGTCATTTTTTCTGGTTCTAATGATCGGCGTCCTTTGAATCGGGCCGAAGTAAGTTTGCAATTTGAAAATCACGATCACTACCTAGCCACCGATTATAGCGAGGTTAAAATTACCAGACGTTACTATCGCAATGGTGAGAGTAACTATTTAATTAATGATCAAGAATGCCTCTTACGTGATATCCAGCGTCTGTTTTTAGATACTGGTTTAGGAGAAGGGTCACTGTCGATTATTTCTCAAGGAAACGTGGATGATATTTTAGCCGGAAGCGGAGAACAACGGCGGGCAGTGATTGAAACGGCTGCGGGAGTGTATCGGTATAAAAAACAAAAGGCTGATTCGGAAAAGAAACTAGCTGATACGCAGGCGAACGTCGAACGGGTCTCAGACATTGCCCGCGAACTAAATAAGCAGTTAGAGCCGTTAAAAGCGCAATGTGCAACGGCTAATGAGTACTTAGAACATACGGCTCGTTTGGAGCAGTTACGCTATACTCAGTTGGTAACTCAACGGCATCAGTTTCAGCAGCAACAGCAACATACTACTGTTCAATTGCAAGATCAAGCAGTTGACCAACAACGTCTAACGAAGCAACTAGAACAGTTAAATGAACAGAAGCAAACGGTGCATCAACGGCTAACAACGGCTGAACAACGGCAAGATGAATTGCAACAGCAACTATTAGCGGCGACGAAGCAACTAGAATCAGTTACGGGGAAAGCTAAACTCCGCAAACAGCAGCTTGAATTTAATCAAACCCGGCTCACTGAACTTCAGGAACGGCATCAACAAGAGCAGGAAAAAATTAATCAGCTGAAAGAACAACTGCAAGCAGTTCAAACGACGGAACAAACAACTATCGAACGCTTACAGGCGCTAACCAAGCAAATTGAAGCGAGTGATGCCACGAAAAAATTGAAACAGGTAGATGCAGAAGAGGCTGAATTAGAGCAAGCTCAAAGTCAATACGTTGCGCTAATGCAAAAGTTAACGAATCAAAAAAACGAGTTGCGGATGGCGGATCAACTGTCTGAACGACAACAACAGGCCTATCAAGAAAAACAACGGCAATTACGAGAGCTAGAAACGGAACAACTACGTCAGGAAGCAACATTAGCCACGGCCACGCAGAACGTAGAGAACTTGCAACAACAAGTTACGCAAGCACAAGCACAGCAACAACGGTTTCAAGCCCAAGTTGATGAGCTGGCCAATCAACAGGAACAGCAGCAACAAAGTTGGTATCAACAACTGCGTGATTTGCAGACGGTTAAGACCGAATGTGATAGCTTACAAAATATGGTAACGGGGCATAATAATTTGTACCGGGGCAGTCGGAATTTACTGCAACATCGTGACGAATTAACTGGGATTTTAGGACCAGTCGGTGATTTCTTGCAGGTTGAGGAGCGTTATTTACAAGCGATTGAAACCACGCTAGGCGGCGCCATCCAGCAAATTGTAGTTGACAACGTCAAAAATGCCCGGCAGGCCATTCGCTTTTTAAGTCAACGGCAACTCGGTCGGGTAACGTTATTGCCCCTAGATGCCATTAATGAACGATTTGTGAATCCCAGTTTGTTACGGATGGCTGAACAACAACCCGGCTTTTTAGGTGTCGCTGCTGACTTAGTCACCATGCCGGCCAAAATGAAACGGGTTAAAGTCCATTTGTTGGGAAACGTGATCATTGCAGACGATTTGAAGCATGCCACGGCAATTAGTCAACTGGTTCAACGCCGGGTTAAAATTGTAACGTTAGCCGGAGAGGTGGTTAATGCAGGAGGATCCATTACCGGAGGAAAAAATCAACGTGATGAAAGTGGAATCTTGCGGCAACGCCAACGATTAGACCAGCTAACGCAACGAAAAACCCAGTTACAACAACAGTTAAAACAACAGGAACAACGTTTGACAGAAATTAAGCAAGCAGGGCAAACTGCTCAAACTAAACGGGACGAGTGGTATCAACAAGAATCAACTCAGACTGCGGAGTTAAAGATGCAGCAGCAACAAGTTGCGCAATTAACGGAACAATTAGAACGACAAAAACGTGAACAGGCGGCGACTCGACTGCAGTTAAAACTGAATTTTGCAGATGACAAGCAAACGCCAGTAGATTCGCAAGCTATTGCCCAAACTCAAGCTAAATTAGATCAGAATCAAGCAACGGTCAAGCGCCTGAAACAGGCAATCCAAACCCATAAGCAACAACAGCAACAAAGTCAGTCTGTTTTGATGAAACAGCAACAGCGGGAGAGTCAGATTCGAGAAAGACTGAAACAGGAACGCAATCAGGTGCATCAGGTAACGAAGCAATTGCAAACTGCACAGGAGGATGAAACTCAATTACAACAGCAATTGACTCAACTGCGACAAGGTTTGGCTGAACTAGAATCAGATGCAACCATTAATCCTGCTGAACTCCAAAGTCAGATTGAGAAACAACAACAAGAGTTACAGGAAATTAAACAACAAATCAAGACGGGAAGAACTAAGGCTGAGACGTTGGAAAGTGAAATTACAGACCAGCACCAATCGTTGACAAAGGTTCAGCAACAGGCTCATGAGCTTCAGGTGGATGCTAAAATTCAACAGCAACATCTAACCGAAGTCCAATCGGAATTGCAATCCTTACAGGATAGTTCTAACCAGGAACTGCAGGTTCTTGATTTAGACGAAGCTACTTTGCAACAAGAATTGGACCAGGTTCAAGACCAAATTACCGCCCTTGGGCCCGTTAACGTAGAAGCAATTTCGGCTTATGATGAATTGAAAACACGCTCGGATTTTGTAAATGAACAGCTAGACGATCTTTTAACGGCGAAGACTCAGTTATTAACGATTATGAATCAGATGGATCAAACGGTGAAAGAACGGTTTCAAACCACTTTTAACGAGGTGGCTTCCGCCTTTACTGAAGTCTTTCGGCATATTTTTGGTGGTGGAGAAGCTAAACTAAAACTAGCAGATCCCCATCACTTATTGACAACGGGAATTGACATTCTTGTGAAACCACCAGGAAAACGGTATCGGGATTTGAGTTTGTTATCTGGTGGAGAAAAGGCATTAACTGCCTTAGCTTTATTGTTTGCGGTCTTGCAGGTGAAGCCAGTACCATTCGTGATTTTGGACGAAGCAGAATCCGCGCTTGATCCCGCTAATGTGGATCGTTTCGCTCGTTATATGCAAAAATTGAAACAACAAACCCAATTTATTGTGATTACCCACCGAAAGGAAACGATGGTTTATGCAGACCAATTGGTAGGGATTACCATGCAGGATTCTGGAGTTTCAAAGTTAGTATCCGTTAACTTAGAAGATACCCAACAAAGGAGACATAACGATGGGATTATTTGACATTTTTAAACGAAAAAATCAGAACGAGCACGAACATCCGGAGCAAGTTGATGGTTCTGAATTAATTTCCGCAGAACAATCCCAGGCAGCTGAATCTGATGCCGCGCAATCAGAAATGACGTCAGCTGTTAGCACTGAGCAATCAACGGCTAGTACGGAAACAGCAATCGCTTCTGCAAGTGAAAGTGCTAGCCCGCAAGTAAACGAAGGCTCAACTGCAATGGAATCGGAAGCCACTACTTCAGAAAGTACAACGGAAGCAACGTCTGAAACGGCAGCTTCCGCGGAGAAAATTAAGTCAGAGTCAGTAACTGTCGCCACAGAAGAATCAGCTTCAGCCAAGCAGTCTGAGGAATCAGAACAAGAAACGATGCAAGCAGCCGAGCAAAAATATGAGCACGGGTTATCGAAATCACGGTCTTCATTTGGTCAAAGTTTAAACCGATTGTTTGCGAACTTCCGGTCGGTGGATGAAGCCTTTTTTGATGATTTAGAGGATACCTTAATTCAGGCTGATGTGGGGGTTAATACTGCAACTGACATCAGTGACCAACTTCGTGATGCTGTGCGGTTAAACAACATTAAAAATCGCAATGAAGTCCAAAACTTCATCGTGCAAAAACTAGTCGAAATTTACGACGTTCCGGACCAACAATCGATGGAACTGCAACAAAATCCGGACGGCCCGACCGTAATTCTGATGATTGGGGTTAATGGAGCTGGAAAGACGACCACGATTGGAAAACTGGCGAACCAGTATCGTTCGGAAGGGAAAAAAGTGTTAGTGGCTGCGGCTGATACGTTCCGGGCGGGAGCCATTGAACAGCTAGCTGAATGGGCGCGCCGCGATCAGGTAGACATCGTGCAAAAACCAGAAGGTAGCGATCCCGCTTCGGTAGTCTTTGACGCGGTGAAACGAGCTAAAGACGAAGATTACGACATCTTGTTAGTTGATACAGCGGGACGGTTACAAAACAAGGTTAACCTGATGAAAGAGCTGGAAAAGATGAATAAAATCATCCAACGAGAAATTCCAGGGGCACCGCAAGAAGTCCTCTTGGTAATTGATGCAACGGTCGGACAAAACGCCTTAACTCAAGCCAAGCTCTTTCGTGATGTAGCAGATATTACCGGAATTGTTTTGACGAAGTTAGATGGAACGGCCAAGGGTGGAATTGTTCTGGCCATCAAGCAGGATCTGGGGATTCCCGTGAAGTACGTCGGATTAGGAGAAGGAGTTAACGACCTCCAGACTTTTAATCCGGAAGAATTTGTGTATGGGCTCTTTAAAGGCCTCATTAAGGAATAACCATGGAAACTGATTTTAATGCTAAACTAGCTAAGGATAACCGGATTAACGCGTTATTTGATTTTTACGGCAGCTTATTGACGCCCAAACAGGCTGATTACATTCGCCAGTACTACGCCGATGACCTATCACTGGGTGAGATTTCTGAGAATTTTAACGTGAGTCGGCAAGCGGTGTACGATAACATTCGTCGGACCGAACTGACCCTAGAGCGGTACGAAGAGCGGATGGGCTTGTATCAAAAATTTGTGGCGCGCAATCAACTGATTGATCAATTAGCGCAGGTCGTGCACACTAAACACGCAGATGACGGACAATTAAACGAGTTAATGAACCGGTTAGAAAAACTAGAAGAAAACTAAAGGAGGACACATGGCATTCGAAGGTTTATCAGAAAAATTACAAAATGCGTTTCGTAATTTACGGGGAAAGGGCCAGATTAGTGAAGCCGATTTACGCAGTACTATGCGCGAGATTCGGCTGGCTCTGTTAGATGCCGACGTTAATTTTACGGTGGTACGTAATTTTGTTAAGCAAGTGCAAGAAAAAGCCAAGGGGGAAAAGGTGCTCGAAGGCCTGAACCCGGGGCAACAAATCGTTAAGATTGTTGACGATGAATTAACTGAAATGATGGGTGGTTCAGCCACCGATCTGAAAAAGGCCCCTAAGATTCCCACAATCGTCATGATGGTTGGGCTTCAAGGGGCTGGAAAAACGACGACGGTGGGGAAACTCGCTAACCGTTTGAAAAAGGATGATAACGCACGGCCGTTGCTAATTGCGGCTGACGTTTATCGTCCGGCAGCCATCGACCAGTTAGAACAAGTGGGAAAGCAAATTGACGTCCCGGTCTTTTCAGAAGGGACCGACGTTGATCCAGTGCAAATCGTTAAGGATGGACTGGATCAAGCTCGCGAAAATCATAACGATTACGTCTTTATCGATACGGCCGGACGGCTACAGATTGACGAAAAGTTAATGCACGAGTTGGAACAAATTAAGGAAGTTGCTAAACCAACTGACATTCTGCTGGTTGTAGATGCCATGACCGGACAAAGTGCGGTTGAAACGGCTGAAGGTTTTAACGATGATCTGGATATCACCGGAGTGGTCTTAACCAAATTAGACGGGGATACTCGTGGTGGTGCGGCCTTATCCATTAAGGCTGTGACTGGTAAACCAATCCTCTTTACCGGTCAGGGTGAAAAGATGGACGATTTGGATGTCTTTCATCCCGATCGAATGGCCTCCCGAATCCTGGGAATGGGAGACGTGCTCTCCTTAGTTGAAAAGACCCAGAAAAATGTGGATGAACAAAAAGCGCAGGAACTCGCTGAAAAGATGCGCGAAAATTCCTTCAACTTTGATGATTTCCTGGATCAATTACAACAAATTCAAAACATGGGTCCGTTAAAGGACATCATGGCGATGATTCCAGGAATGGCCAACAACCCGGCGCTTAAAAACGTGGAAATGGATCCCAAGGATTTGGAACGAATCAAGGCGATGATTTATTCCATGACGAACGAGGAACGGGAAAATCCAGATGTTCTAAATCCATCCAGACGGCGTCGGATTGCCCGTGGTTCAGCGCAACCGATTCAAAGCGTGAACCGGATGATCAAGCAGTTTGATCAAATGAAGAAAATGATGAACCAAGTCTCAAACGGGAACATGGCTGGAATGGAAAACATGATGCAGGCTGCTGGCATGGGTGGCGGTGGCATGGGCGGTAAGCTTTCCAACCTTGCCATGAAACGGATGAGTCGTAAGATGAAAAAGAATAAGCGAAAACGTTTGAAAAAACGGAAAAAGTAAGAGTGTAAAGAAAAAACCCTTTACATTACTTTTTATTCTTGGTAAGATAGAAACCGTTAAGAAAACTTGAGGAGGTGTCATTATGTCTGTTAAAATTCGTTTGAAACGAATGGGTTCCAAGAAAAATCCATTTTATCGAATCGTAGTTGCTGATTCACGAAGCCCTCGTGATGGTCGTTACATTGAAAACGTGGGAACTTACAACCCATTAATTCAAGAAAACCAAGTAACTTTAGAAGAAGAAACAATTTTGGATTGGTTGCAAAAGGGTGCCAAGCCTTCTGATACAGTTCGCAACATTTTGTCAAGAGCCGGCATCATGAAGAAGTTGCATGAAGCCAAATTAGCTAACAAGCAAAAATAAGGCTGATCATGGTAAACTTTGACAATCTCATCACAACCATCATTAAACCGTTAGTAAAGTTTCCCGATGACATCAAAATTGATCATCGGGAAACCGCTGAATTTCATGAATATATTTTGACTCCGAATCCCCAAGACGTGGGGCGGGTGATTGGTAAACGAGGCCGTGTGGCACAAACCATTCGCGCGATTGTATATAGCATTCACGTTCCTGATCACAAGCGAGTTAAGTTAATTATTGATGACGGTAAATAGAAAAGAACTCTTAGATAAAACCCAGTTTTATTTAGGAGTTTTTTTAGCATAAATTAGAATTAAAGGGATTACTTAAATATGGATTACTTAGAGATTGGAACGCTCGTCAACACGCAGGGAGTAAAAGGTGAGGTTCGAGTTTTACCCCAAACTGATTTTCCGGAAGTTCGCTTTCAACCAGGCGCGACCGTCTACGCCTTTCCTAAAAACGGTCAGATGGTTGAACTAGAAATTGATCAATCCCGGAAACACAAAAATTTTATCTTGTTGCACTTTAAGGATCATCCGTCCATCAATGACGTGGAATACTTAAAGCCGTCTACTCTAAAAATTGATGCCGCTAAACAAGCTGAGGCTCCGTTACAGCCTGGTGAATACTACTACAGCCAAATCATTGGCTTACGCGTGATTGATGAAACTGGTCGCGAATTAGGTACAATTAAAGACATCATGGATTTAGGTCCAAACGACGTCTGGGTGGTTAAGCGCAATAACCAACCTGATTTATTGCTACCTAAAATCGATGAGGTCATCAAAAAGGTTGATTTAGAGCACCAGGTTGTAACGGTGGAATTGCTGGAGGGTTTGGAATAAATGAAGATTGACGTGTTAAGTTTATTTCCCCAAACCATCAGCGGACCGTTGCACGATTCAATTTTAGGGAAAGCCTTAGAAAAACACCTTTTAGAGGTGAGCGTCACTAATTTTCGTGATTTTTCTGAGAATAAGCACCATAACGTTGATGATACTCCGTATGGAGGCGGAGCGGGAATGCTCCTGCAGGCGCAACCAATTGTTGATGCCGTGGCGTATACGCAACAACAAGCCCAAGCAGAGGGACTTTCAGCCGGACGAGTTATTTTAACTGATCCAGCTGGGAAGAGATTTGACGAGCAAGCGGCCGCCGATTTAGCTCAAGCAGATCATTTAACCTTTATTTGCGGACACTATGAGGGCTTTGACGAGCGGGTGAAGGCGGTCGTCACCGATGAGTATTCAATTGGTGATTATGTGCTGACTGGAGGCGAGTTGCCAACGCTGGTCATGATTGATGCCTTGTCACGGTTGATTCCCGGCGTCCTTGGTAACGATGAATCCGCGGTAGATGATTCCTTTTCTACAGGATTACTAGAAGCGCCTCAATACACACGTCCCGCTAATTTTCGTGGTGCAGATGTTCCTGCTGTTTTAATGAACGGAGACCACCAAAAGATTGCTGATTGGCGTTTGAAGGAGTCATTACGCAAAACCTATTTGCATCGGCCGGATTTAATTGATTATCAGCAACTTTCGCCGCGAGCGAAAGAGTTATTAGCTGAAGTAAAAATTGAAGAAGAATAAAATTAGTCTTTATTTGGTTGTGATTATGTGCTATATTATTAGTTAGTCGTGAGACTAAAAAAATACAACAGTATTCCGCTGTCGAAAAGATATGAGTGCTAGTTAGGAGAATTGACATGCGTCAAAACAAGCTGATCGAAAAGATCAATCAGGAACAATTACGTTCTGACATTCCCGACTTTCGGCCGGGTGATACTGTAACGGTATCTGTTCGAGTTGTTGAAGGTGACACGGAACGGTTACAAGATTTTACTGGTGTAGTTATCAAGCGCCGCGGTGTCGGGATTCAAGCTACCTACACTGTTCGTAAAATCAGTAACGGAATCGGTGTGGAAAGAATTTTCCCACTTAACTCACCTCGAGTTGCTAAACTTGAAGTCGTTCGTCATGGTAAGGTTCGTCGTTCAAAACTTTACTACCTGCGCGATCGTCAAGGAAAAGCTGCTCGGATCAAGCAATCATTCAAAAAACGCTAAAAGAAAAACGGTTGGAAATTTTTCCAACCGTTTTTTGTTGGTTTACGAGTTACTAAAATTATGATATTTTAGTAATTAAACTAACTTAGAGGAGAATTAAATGGGTTTTTGGATCTTTTTAGGCATAATTATCATTTTGATGCTGTTAGAAGTGTTTGTTTTAACGGATACTAAATATTTCTTGGTGGGTGGGATTATTCCACTCATAGGAACCATTGGGATTTTATTTGTCTTAATTGCAACCCATAGTTATTCATCGGGTGATTTCTTCCATGCCCTTATAGGCATTTTTATGCTATTACTTTTCTGGGGTGCGGGGGATGACCGTCACCGACGCAAACTAAAGCGAACAGAAGCAGAAAGGTTAGCGCATAAGCATCATGATGATTAAGTAATTTAAGAAAAAGAGATTGGATTTTTTCCAATCTCTTTTTGATTTATGCTTGTAATTGATTGCGACTCTTCTTGCGCAAGCCCACTTCATACATCAACCAGCCGATTAGTCCAAAGGCAACCGGGCCAAAGATGGTCCAGAATGCGGTTTGATAATCGTGTTCTAATAGAGGTTCGACGGCCGTAAAACCAATCCCTAAGACTAAGATAACGAGAATAATGACTACGACAACGTTCGTCATGATGCGATTTTTGTAAAATACAAACGGTCGTTCAATGTCAGGGATTTTTTTAAAGAACGGAAAGGCTCCAACTAAGAAGAGGTATGGGAAGGTGCTCGAAATATTGGCCATATCGGTCAAAATCAGATAGAACTGTTGCGCTCCCGATCCACTAAACGAAATGGCAAAAATCACCAATGAAACAGCGGCAGCTTGCAACCACATGGCAAAGGATGGCATTCCGTGTTGGTTAAGATTCGTAACGCGCTTGGGCCAAATCTGTGGGTCAGAGCCTTCAATAAACGACTTAATTGGGGAGTAGATTAGCACAAAGAAGGAGCCCAGGTAGGCCAGAAACATACTGAGACCTGCGAACCGCGCCAGCCAGTTTCCAACCGTAATGGCCACGGAATGCGACAATCCTAGTGATTGAGCGAAGACGAATCCAAGGTTATTCAGTAAAACGTAGGTGATGTTTCCAAGGTTAACTTTGCCGTTACCCAGGACCACGTGCCAGTTAGCGGTTACTCCAGCAAAGAAGATGGTTCCCGAATAGATGATGGCCATTAAGACGCCGGCAATCATAACACCTTTGGGGAAGGTCTTTTTAGGATTATCCACTTCGTCAACCACTCCTCCCATTGATTCCATCCCACCGTAAGCAAAGATGGCATAGACCACGAATGATAGTAAGGCAATTGGGCTGGCGAACAACGGGTTCGGAGATTTAATAAAGGAACTCATGCCGTGAATCGGTTCTGCTAATTGACCATGATGCAGAATGAGGACAATTACCGACAGAACCACAAAGACGATGGGAAGCAACAGGGTGAAGAATCCACCCAGATTGGCGATTTTAGCAATTTGTTCAAAACCACGGGTAGCACAAAACGTAATTACTAACACCCACATGATTCCTAAAATTCCCACGGTTTGCATCGGTGTAAATAGATTAAATAAGCGCCAGGTGTTGGTTTTATCCGAGCCAAAGAAGATGTTTGAAACCGGAATCCAGACCTTACTAGAAACCGATATCATCCAGATAATCCAAGCTGAGAGCCAGATAAACGTCCCGATAAAAGCGAGCCGTTCACCAATCGAATTCTTAAGCCACGAGTAGATTCCTCCCTTAGCGTCACTAAAAGCGGAACCATATTCTGCGAACATGAGGCTGGAGGGGAGAAAGAAGACGATGGCCGCAAAGGCGTACCAAATGATGCTGGCATAACCCATCTGATCATAGGCCACGGTTACGTTAGCGAACCCAAAGATTGCAGAGAAAATCATTAAGACCAGTGAACCAGTCTTCATTTTTTGTTTTGCCATGCAGTTATGATCCTCCCTATAAATTCAAATCCTGGTGATAGTTTAACGGTGATAGGTCAGCAGAGTCGGTGATAAGTTGGGATGATAATGCTTGGAACCGACTTAAGGCGAGCTTAGCTGCTTGATTGCTAGCTTGATTGGCTAATGCAACTAAATCATTGCTATTAGCAACTTGGGACTGAGCTTGATTAATAATTTGGCGATAACTTTGCCGTAGTTCTGCTTGGACGTCGTTAACCTGGTCGATAAAACGATGGTAATGAGCGTCGGTTAAAATCCCAACTAGTTTAAAGTTCCAGTAGGCGGATTGAGGATCGTAATCGTGACCAACTGGATATTGATAGGCAGCGGGAGTCTCACTAATTCCGGCGAAAAAGGGGACAAAGGTACTTTCTGCTCCAACTCCCATGGAGAGCCAGTGAATACCACCGATTTCCACGGGTAAATCTGCTTGCAATTGTAAAACGTGTGACTCTTGGGTTTTAGCGAAGCTAATCGGACGGAAGCGATGCTTGTCAAATTCACTACCCGTTCCGACTGGATCAAACTCGGTGCCTTGATAGTGAGAACTTAGCAACATTTGGACATCCGTGGCTGATAATCGACGGCTACTCTTGCGGAGGAAAGGCAAATCCTGTGAGGTTGGCTCCTGTTCAATTTCGGGATTAAACATTCTTTGTCCGTACCACACACGCGGCGTATTGTAATAGGTATCCATTTGAGTGCGAGTTCCAAAGATGTGGCGAAAGTTAAAGCCGTGTCGATCTGGATTCAGATGATTGTCGGTGACAAATTTTTCTAAACCTTGTGACCATTGAAAGTTAACCTGGTCATTAAAATCAACCTTTTCAATCGCCATTTGGTTCGCAACCACCGCATAACAGTCATCGGGAATCCGTTGGGCGACCCACTGATGACCAGAGCCGATTTCAAAGTACCAGACTTCTTGTGCATCAGAAAACAGGATTCCGTTGGTTTCACTGGCACCTTTCGTACTAACAATTTCACCCAAACGTTGGACTCCTTCTCGAGCGGATTTGACATAGGGAAGCACGACGGTGACCATTGCTTCTTCTCCGAGCCCATCCTTCACTAACGGATCGCAGCCTAAGACACTATCATTAGCATAGGTACTCTCGGTCGCACTCATGGCGACGCCGTGTTCGTTAATTCCTTCTTCTTCAAATAAGCCTTCACTGTCAGTCCATTCCGGGGTAGCCGTATACTTAGCGGCCTCAGCCGGCAGTTCTAACTGAAAGCCATTCGCAGTAGATTGAAAGACAACCGGATCAGTTGCAACCTGGTGTTCGTGAACGACGAAACGCTTCGGCCAGGCGGCTTTGGCATCCTCGTTGCGACCGATGAGGGTACTACCATCGACGGTCGCGTTTTTACCCACTAACATACTAGTGCAAGCGGAATAATTTGGTTCTGTCATATTATGATGCTCCTTCGTAAAATTAGTTCCGCATCTATTTTACACTTCTTGGGTGAAACTGAAAAAGAGAGCGCCTGCTCCGGTTAGGCAGAAGCAGGGGAAAAGGTTATAATAAGGACTGAATTTTTAATGATGAGGTACGTAATGAAAAACGAACAATACATTCTCGCAATTGACGAAGGCACGACTTCAGTCCGAGCCATTTTATTTAATCGCCAGGGACAAATCGTGGGACAGGCCCAGCGCTTGATTCACCAATCTTTCCCACACCCTGGTTGGGTAGAACAAGACCCAATCGAAATTTGGAATAATACAGAAACGGTCATCTCAGAGGTGCTGTTTCAGACGGAAACTCCACCGTATAAGGTGCGCGCGATTGGGATTAGTAACCAACGAGAAACCACCGTGGTTTGGAATCGAAAAACGGGCAAACCAATTCATAATGCCATTGTCTGGCAATCAAAGCAGACGAGCGACCTTGCGAACCAACTAAAGGAATCCGGTTACCAGGAATTAATTCAGCAAAAAACGGGTTTACTGATTGACTCGTATTTTTCGGCCACCAAGATTCAGTGGTTGTTAGACCAGGTTCCTCAGGCACGAGAACAAGCCGAGGCTGGTGATTTATTGTTTGGAACCATCGATACCTGGTTGCTGTGGAAGTTAACTAACGGGCACGTGCACGCCACTGACATGACGAACGCCAGTCGGACGATGTTGTATAACATCCATACGTTGGAATGGGATGAAGAGTTGTTAAACCTGCTGCACATTCCTAAGCAAATGTTGCCAGATGTTGAAGAATCTAGCCATTTCTACGGCTACACCCAAGAATTTACCTTTATGGGAGTCCAGATTCCGATTACTGGAATTGCCGGGGACCAACAGGCCTCGTTGTTTGGGGAACTAGCCTTAGAGCCCGGTATGACCAAAAACACCTACGGGACGGGGGCCTTTATTATGATGAATTTAGGCACCCAACCCCAGACGTCTACCCATGGTTTACTAACCACGATTGCCTATAGTGTGAACGGGGAAGTTAATTATGCGTTTGAAGGGAGTGTTTTCACCGCTGGAGCAGCCGTAGACTGGCTGAAAGATCAGGTGAAGCTGGTTCAAGATGTAACAGAAACTGCCCACCAAGCGCAAGCAGCGGCTTCTAACAATCAGCTCTATGTAGTGCCGGCTTTTAACGGCCTAGGGGCCCCTTATTGGAATCAGGCCGCGCGGGGAGCTATCTTCGGGATTACCCAGCAGACGGATGATAAGCAATTGGTCAAAGCCACGTTAGAATCTTTGGCCTTTCAAACTCGCGATGTCTTAGAAACCATGAGCAAGGAAACCGGATTACCGGTCAAATCGTTAATGGTGGATGGTGGAGTTTCGAAGAATGAATACCTGATGCAGTTTCAAGCCGATATTTTAGATACGACCATCACACGGGCCCCGTTGACAGAAACCACGGCACTCGGAGTTGCTTACTTAGCGGGATTGCAGGTTAACTATTGGACCGATTTAGCTACCATTAAGTCCATCATCCGGTCAACTAATAGTTATCAACCGAAAATGGCTGCATCCGAGCGGAAATCACGGTATGCTGGTTGGCAACGGGCGGTTCAAGCAACGCAGCTTTTTGCGGAGGAAAATCATGATTGAATTACCAGCAGCATTTAAAACAAAATATGAACGGTTACTAGGGGATCAGTTTCCGGCCTTTTTACAGAGTTTTACCGACACTCCACAGCATGGATTTCGAATTAATCCCTTAAAGAGTCCGGCGCAATTGGACGTCGATACCAGTCATCCCATCCCAGGTATTCAGCATGGTTATTACGGCAAGGTATCCGGCAAGTCTCCAGAACATCAAAGCGGGTATGTTTATAATCAAGAACCGTCGGCAATGTTAGTAGCAGAGGCGGTCAATCCTCAACCCGGTGAACGAGTGCTTGATTTGTGTGCCGCTCCCGGGGGAAAATCAACCCAGTTGGCGGGGATAATGCAAAATCAAGGTTTACTGGTTGCTAACGAAATTAACCGCAGCCGGGCCAAGGTGTTAGTCGAAAATCTTGAACGATTTGGTGTGTGGAACCCGTTAATTTTAAATGAGACACCGGAACACCTGAGTAAAGCTTTTCCCGCTTACTTTGATAAGATTCTGGTGGATGCACCCTGTTCTGGAGAAGGGATGTTCCGGAAGAATCCAGAGGCGACGACCTATTGGAACGAAGAATATCCGGCTGAGTGTGCGCTGCGGCAGCGTGACATCTTAACCGAGGCCGTTAAAATGTTAAAACCGGGTGGGCAGCTAATTTATTCGACCTGTACGTTTGCACCGGAAGAGGATGAACAAATCATTGCCTGGTTGTTGGATGAATACGCATTAGAAATGATTCCACTTGAAAAACAAGCCGGTATGAGCAGTGGACAACCAGCGTGGGCGAACGGGAATCCTGAGTTACAGGATGCCGTCCGGCTCTTTCCACAGCTGTTTGCAGGGGACGGTCATTTTATTGCCAAACTTCAAAGTACGGAAACTGCTAAGCCAACTAAGATTAGAAAACAAGAGGCCAGTGCATCGGGAGCAGAGCGAAAAGAGTGGCAACAATTTGCGGAGCAGAACCTGACCAATTTTCAGGCTGGTTCGTTGTTGCGGTTTAAAGAACAACTTTATTCGTTTAATCCAGAGATCCCGGCTTTAAACGGATTGAAAGTGATGCGCCCCGGAACGCCCCTCGGAACGTTAAAGAAGAATCGGATTGAACCGAGCTACGGTTTAGCAATGGTCCTTAACCCGGAACAAGTTCAACGTACGATTGCGCTTAGCGATGATCAGTGGCAAAAATACGTTCACGGAGATATTTTTGCTACCGATCAAATCCAAGCGAAAGGCTGGGCTCTTTTGGTGTATCACCAAATGCCAGTCGGATTTGGGAAAGTGGTAAACGGTACCGTGAAGAATTTCTTCCCGAAGGGACTACGATTTCAAGCTTAATTTTCATTAATTATTAAAAACAAATAAGAATTTCATCTAATTAGTAAACATGTTATGCTTAATTAATATGTCATAAAAGATGGAATTCATTATTAATAATAAAAGAGACATTCGCAGTAATTTTGAAAGGTCCAATGGTAGAAATGACGTAAATAGTAAACTTGGAGCACATAGATGGTAAAGCTAAGCTTTAAAACCCCAAGATACTTCATCGCTGTTTTGCTCTTCTTACTTGGCTTTGCTGGGGCAATTTTACTCGATTCTCGCTTTAATTGGTTATCATTTTATTTTTCCCCCATGACTTTAAGGCATTTCATAACACAACAATGTTTAATGAATCGTATCACTTACATGCCCCCTTAATTCTTAAAATCTGGGTCACATTTAAACTTTTAGTATCTCTAGTGGGTGAAGAGGTCGGAATGGCTTCAATTTTGCTTCCATTAATTCATTTACTATTAAGAACAAAACTAAAAAGATTCGCTTGGCCCATTGTAAATATATCAGGTTGTATCTTATTTGCGCTTTTACATTTACCTCACTATCATTTTGAGTTATTGATGCCTTTGATCGTAGGAATCACTCGTTATCCAATCACTGCTTCCTGGAAAGATTCTAATACGCTGTGGAGTGGGATTTATATCCATTGGATTTCAGATTTTGCATTAATTATGAGTGCTTTGTTTTAAATGAAAAAAGTAAGCCTAACTAAAAAATGATGAGCATTTGCTCATCATTTTTTAGTTAGTATGAATGTTACGTTGCCGTAAATAACTTTCTAGCGTGGGACTTAGAACCACCGGACGGGTCCGAAGTTCAGCAATATTTCGAACTCCCAGCGCCGTCATGATGCTCTTTAATCCATAAATCCAATCCTGAATCATTTGGATGGTATCTGCGACGCCATTGTCAATTAGATTGGTTAAAATTTCACTGGCAATCCCCACGGCATCCGCACCAAGAGCGAGGGCTTTAGCAATTTCTAGCGGATTTGTAACTCCACCTGCTGCTACCACTTGGACGTCAGGAACTTGTTGGGCTTCGTACAGAGACTGCACGGTGGTTAAACCCCAGTCCTCCAGATAAGCCATCTCTTTCCGTTTTCTGCGAAAGTTTTCGATTTGAGCAAAGTTAGTTCCGCCCAAGCCACCCACGTTTACAGTGGTGGCACCGAGTTGGTGCAACCGGCGGATGGTTTCCTGATCAAGACCAAATCCGACTTCCTTGACAATGACCGGAACCGAAACGTGGTTGATGATGTTTTGTAGGTTAGTTGCCCAATGAAAATCGCGGTCGCCCTCAGGCATTACTAGTTCTTGGACGACGTTTAGATGAACCTCTAAGGCATCAGCCTGAACGAGATCCACGACCGCCTGTGCTGCTGCGGGAGTGACCCCAGCACCGACGTTTCCCATGATCATTCCGGTGGGGTTAGTTTTGCGGGCCACTGTAAAGCTGGCGGCACTATCTGGATCCTTTAAGGCTACGCTGGCGCTTCCCAGCGCCAGTGCCAGTCCAGTTTCTTTGGCGACCTGAGCTAGTTGCTGGTTTAACTTTTGTGTGTAAGTACTACCACCGGTCATTGCTTCGATGTAAAAGGGGACTGAGAGGGGATGCCCCGCTAATGACGTCTTCAGATCGATATTAGCAACTGCTTGTTCAGGTAAACCGTTGGGAATGAATTTTAGATCAGCAAAACCGGCGTGAGATGGCTGATGAAACTTTTTAGCTAGAGAAACGTGTTCATCCTTGCGATGAGATTGACGATTAATCACGAATTCCTCCTTAGTAGTTATAAATTGAGAGGTCGAGTGGCTCAATGTCAGCTTCCCGCCAGGCGGCCTTTAACCCGGCAATGTCACAATCAGATTTAATCAGAACAATGCCGCAGTCGCCTCCTCCAGCGCCAGAGGTTTTTGCTACTCCGCCAAATTGTTCTGCGATTTCAATTAAACGGGTTAACTGGGGGGTTTCGATGGGAACTCCAGCCATCTGACTCAAGGATTGCAACAGTTCCCGATTTTTCTTGATGTTTTGCATAATCAAGCGGATGTTATTTTGGCGAAAACCGTTGGTAATTTCGCGAACACACTTATTGCTGTCATGTAAGAAGCGTTCGTAGTGAATTCCATGTTTTCCTTTTTTCAGTTCCACCTTGTCGATTAACTGGGACGTAGAAGCAGGGGAACCGGTCCAGCCCACTAGAAAGCGTAAGACTGGTGGAATTTGCAGGGGAGTGATTTCTAAGCGGGGCCATTCGAGTTTTAAGAGCTCCGGCAGGGTAATTTTATGTAAAAATTCAGAAAGCCATTGCCGATCAAAGGAGCAATAGGTGATTAGTCCGCCAAACACGCTAGAAGCTACGTCACCTAATGACCCATTGCCCTGCACGCTAAAGTGGGCAATCGCTGCGAGTTTAAATAATTGCACCTTACTAACGTTGAGGTGATACAACTGGCAAAGGGCTTTGATCGTGGCTACCGTTACGGCTGCCGAGGAACCCAAACCATATTTTTTTCCCGTACCACTGTCAAGGTCACTATTCACACTAAGGTGATATTTCTGGGTCGGCTTTCCCAGCGCCTGCACGTAGTCTTCGGTGACCTGAATGGCTGCAATGATGTATTGAAAGGGATTATCCCGATCATCAACTACCATCCGCGAGTTAATTCGTTCCCAGTGGACGAGATGATTTTCGTACTGTTTTGAAGTGATGGAACAGCGGTCTGTGTTTTCATCAATGGTGACGGTGACAAACCGATTAACCGCCGCAATAATTGCAGGATTACCGTTTTCAACAACGGCATACTCACCGGCAAGATATAATTTTCCTGGGGTGCTTGTTTTAATCAATGTTAGTCTTCTTTCTACGTGAGATATTGAACACCGGGACCGGGAGCAGCCACGACAATGTTATCTGGTCCAAACGCAGTTTGTAAGGTTGAAACGACGGACTCCCGATGTTCTGGTTCTACTAAAACTTTAACGTTGGGACCAGCATCCATGGTGAAGTAGCACGGAATCCCGGATTCGCGAAGCTGATGAACGATGCGCATCGCCTTTAAAGAATCCGCGTCAAAGTAGCAAAAATCCGGAGCGGCACTTAGGGTCAGCGCGTGCATCCGCATCGCATTTTCTTCCGCAATGTTTCCTAAATCATTAAAGTTATGGTTTTTAATTGCTATTTTAAGCTTTTTTAAGTCACGTTGGCAAAGTTTTTCCCATTCGTGGTAGTAGGGGGAGGTCGTTTGCGACAGCTGCATGCCCTCAGAACTACTCATTTTTTTAGGTTGTTGGTTCACTAAAATGGCAATGACGTTTAAATCCCAGTAGTCGGCTGGAGCAACCTGGGTCGCAAAGGAAGTTCGATCCCCAATTCCCTTGTGCCACTCGACAAATCCCCCGTCAATCGACCTAGTAGCGGATCCGGATCCACGCCGCGCCATCCGGGAAAGTTCACGATGATTTAACCGCAAGCCACTGGCTTTACTAGCGGCAGCGGCCAAGGCGGCAAAGCCGGAGGCAGAAGAAGCCAACCCGGCAGCAGTGGGAACGTTGTTGGTAGTTTGAACAACTGCCTTAGTGGTAATCCCGGCTTGGTTACGAACTAGATCCAAGAAATCAGTAATGCGGCGGGCGGACCGTTCATTTAAACGACGTTCATTGAATGTTACCTGATCGTTAGTTAGGGTTTCGTTAAACTGCACGCTCGTATCGGTATAAAATTGGTCAAGTGTTAGTGAAAGACTGCTAGTAGTCGGTAACTTTAGCGCTGAGTTTATCTTTCCCCAGTACTTAACCAGGGCGATATTGGTATGCGCGCGGGCTTTAGCGTAGTTATTCATCGTTATTATTCTCCTCTGGATTTAATTCGGTTAATGATTGAATCCACGTTTGAGTGGCTCCGTAGTCCGTTAAGGCTGCGGCAATTCGTTTTGCACTAGGATAATCGGGCGCTAACGCAATGATACAACCGCCTAAACCACTCCCAGTTAATTTGGCTCCTAGAGCTCCTGCTTGGTTGGCCACGGCCACTAGTTGTTCAATTTGGGTCGTGCTAACGCCGAGGGCGGTTAGAATTGCCTGTGCCTCGGTTAGCACCTGTCCCGTTTTTACTAAATCCTGATTCGTTAAGGAAGTTTTAACCACTTCGGTTAGGTGTCCTAAGCGAGTAATGAGTTCTTGACGAACTGGGTCGGCCTCGAGAAATTCCCGAACCTGGTTCACCGCTGTCTTAGTATTGCCTGCTAAGCCAGTATCTGCAATCACCAAAAAGCCCGATAGCTGCGGGGTAAAATCAATAAATTGTTGTTGCTCGTACAGAATCGGATGACTAACGTTCACCGTTTGGGCGTCAATCCCACTCGGATTTCCGTGGGTAATTTTTTCTTCAATGTCGGTGTACTCGGTTAGAGTTGCTCGAGACAGAGGCGTTTCAAAAAAAGCAAAGTACCCGCGGATGATGGCACTCGCAATGGCTGCTGAAGACCCCATTCCGCGTCCCAAGGGAATTGTACTGTTAATTTCCAAGTTCATTGGTTGGTGCTGGCGATTTAATTCTTGGTGTAGTTTTTGAATTAACGCCGTAATCCCAGCCATTGATGCGGGCAAGTCCGCAATGGGACCGGAATAGTACTGACTGTGAATGGTGGTTACACCTTGATTCGACGCTTGTAGCGTTGCGGTAACGTTTGCCTGGGGAACGGGAAAAACAATGGCAGGCTGATGATAAACGGCACTATGTTCGCCTAAAAAAATCACCTTGGCGTGACTGTGACCCGTCGCTTTCTTTTTCATTTCAATCGCTCACTTTCTTATCAGTCTTATTCTACCATAGTCAGAAATAAACTTTGATTTTGAACTTGAAGCCGAGGAACCCGTTTCCGTAGGATTTGTAGTAAAATGAGCGTAGTTAGAAACGAAAGTAGGCAGATACGTGATGGACTCAAACTCGAAATACGCTGTGGTGGATATGGAAACCACGGGAACTGATTTACGGCGTGACGACCGCATTATTCAATTTAGTGTGAGTTTCGTGCAGAACGGCAAGATTAGTTCTACTTTTTCAACGTACGTAAACGATGGGGTGGCAATTCCTCGCGAAATTACCGAATTAACCGGGATTGATCAAACCACGATTAAGACGGCGCCCAGTTTTGATCAGTTGGCGCCCCAAATTTATCAAATGTTACGAGGAACGGTCTTTGTGGCGCATAACGTTAACTTTGACTTTCCCTTTTTGAATCACCATTTAGAACGCGTGGGCTTTCCTTCCCTAGAGATTGAAGCGATTGATACGGTGACCCTCAGTCAAATCTTTTTTCCGACGTTAACTAGTTATCGATTAAGTGATCTAAGTGCTCATTTTCAGATTCAACATCAACATCCACATTCTTCTGCTAGCGACGCGGATGCCACCGCCCAGCTATTGCTGCGAATTGCCCAACGGATGCAGGACTTACCGAATGCAACTTTGCAATCCTTGTTAGCGTTAGATTTGAAGCTCCCCCAGCAAACCCATGAATTCATTAAAATGGGGGCAAAGGTGCATCCTAAACACGATCATCTGCCCGCTGGTTTAATTGAACTAGAAGGGTTGGTATTAAAAAAACATCACTTGCCTGCGGCAGCGCAACACAATCGGTTAGCTAAATTTCCCTTGTCCAAAAAGCAAAAGGAACGAGACTTTGCGGGTCACTTGGAATGGCGGGCGTCGCAAAGTAAAATGATGAATTTAATCTATCGAAACTTTGCGGATGGTAAACAACCCGCCCGAAACTTATTAATTGAGGCGCCTACTGGAAGTGGGAAAACGCTAGGCTATTTAGTCCCATTGGCTTTTTTAAGTCAAAGTGGCACCCCTGTTGTAATTAGTACAGCAACGATTAGCTTGCAAGAACAGCTCCAGACGGTCGTGCAAGAACAACTTAATCAAGACTTGGGCTTTCACTTGCAATCGCTAGTCTTGAAAAGCAAACGTCACTACCTGGATTTGTCCCGCTTTGCGACGGCAGTCGTGGCGGATGATAGTAATCATCTATCACAGTTTAGTAAGGCCCAGATTTTGGTCTGGCTGACAGAGACGGAAACGGGTGATTTAGATGAACTGCACATTCCCCACAATGCAGCCATTTTACAACAGGTTAATTACCAGTCAGAACCTCAATTTACTGACAGCGAGTTTGGGGACTATGATTTTTGGCACTGGCAAATGCAACGCCTGCAAACGACAGATATAATTATTGTTAATCACCACTATTTGTATCAAAATGCCACACGGTTAACCAGTCAACTGACGGGGATTCCGTATTTAGTGGTGGACGAAGCCCATCATTTACCAGAGGTCGCTTTTGCCGCCCAACGCCAAGAATGGTGGTTAGGAGCCGTCAAAGCAAACGTAGGGCGAGTGCGGAATGATATCTTTCAAACTCACGAACAAAATTTAACGGAGATTGTGCAACGAAATCGAAATTTAAGTGCCAATTTACAACGATTGGTTGCTTCTTTAACGCAAATCGAAGAGCAGCAACAGCAATTGTTACAAAATTTGATACAGTCGCTGCAAGTTCGGTTTACCCAGCAAGCGAATGTAATTGGAGTTTCAGCAGCAAAACTAAACCAGTTTATGCGACAACAGCAGGTAGAATTAAAGCATCAAGAACAACAAGCCCGGCGGTTGGAGCAACTTTTAACTACTATCAACCAAAGTCTCGGGCAGACGGATGGTCAGTGGTTGGCTTCTGAATACGAAACGTTTTTACGATTTAACGAACACGTGCATCAAGTGCTGCAAGGATTAGCACAGATGCAATTGTTTTTACGTTCCGTGGCTGAGCAGCAAAGTGTTGACGGTTTTTGGTTGCGATACGGGGCTGACCATGATCCGAATAACATGCGTCTAGAGTTAGCGCGGTTTGACACCAGTACGCGCTTGCATAAGCAAATTTATCAATATTTTAAACCAATTATCTTTACGGGAGCCGTACTTTTTACTTCGAAAAAATCACAATATATTTACGATCAATTAGACTTAAGACGGAATAACACCCGGATGAAGCGGTTGGCAGCTGACTTTGACTATCAAAAACAGGTTCAGTTAATGATTGCAGAAAACACACCGATGCCAGCTGTGGTTGAGAATGAGGAATACGTGGCGTTTGTGGCCAATTCGATTCAAAAAATTTACCATGCGCAACCGGTTCCAACGCTAGTCCTGTTTAACTCCCTGGAGTTGATTCAAGCGGTTTATGCGAAACTGCATGATCAAGCAGGAATCGGGATGGTTCTAGCGGCCGGAATTTCTGGAAGTCAAAGTAAGATTATTCGGCGTTCGGAAGGTAAGAAGGCCCCTATCATTTTAGGGGCCAATGGTTTTTGGGAGGGGGTGGATTTCCCACCGAACTACCTAAAATCAATCATCATTCCCCGAATTCCATTTGCCGCTCCAGATAGTCCGTTGATGCGCGCCCGAGCGCATTATCTAAAGCAACAAAATAAAAATCCGTTTACCAGTTACTCCTTACCACATGCTATCATTGAAATGAAGCAGGGAATTGGGCGGTTATTACGCCGTAGTGATGACCATGGCATCATAACCATTCTTGATAATCGAATTTTAACCAAGCGATACGGTAAACAAATTTTAACGGCTTTGGAAGAAAACCTAACCGCTAAAACGGGATCCATTACAGAGATTCAGCAGCAGCAAAAAGAGTTTTTGCTAAAATACAATCAACGAAAATGATTTGCTATAATGGAGACAGTACGCTTACGGAAGGAATCTAAAATGCGAGAAGAAAGAAAACGAAGAATCCTGATTCGACGCTGGTTAAGCTGGATTGTAGGGATATTATTGGCTTTGGTTGTCGCTTTCGTGGTGGTTGTTTACATTGCCAAGTTGCCGCAAAAGCACACCTTAAAGACAGCGACACAGTTAGCAGAACAGCACGCCCAGATTCATGATGTTCAACGAACCTATAAAGCGGATGTGGGCAAACAACCATACTACACCGTGGTGGGGCAGAACAGTTCCAATAAACCAGCCTATGCCGTGGTGAGCGGTGATTGGAAGCACATCCAAGTAATGAAACAAAAGGATGGGATTACCGCGGAAGAAGCAAGTGCCATTGCCCAGCAACATGTTAAAGGTGATAGTGAGGTAACTAACGCCGGACTACTAATTAATAAAAAGAAGCCGACGTGGGCGGTTACCATTCAAAAAGGTAATCAAATTCATTACGTGTTGATTAACTTTAAATCGGGAAAACTCATTAAGAAAATTAATTTATAAAAAGGAGTTTAGAATGAGTAATCCATTAGCCGAATATTTAAATTCCGGATCGATTAATGTATCCGGTTTTTTATTAACTAATTTAGCAACATTGAAAATTAATGCTGCTGAATTAACCATCTTATTGGAACTACAGTATTTTCGCAGTCAGGGAGAACGATTTCCAGCGGCAACCAAACTTGCGCAGGTCACTGACTTTTCTGAGGATACCGTTTATGAGTTATTACATCAACTAGTTAGTAAAAAATTGATTGTGATTACCACTAGTGCAGATGGCAAGGATGAATACAGCTTTGCTCCGTTAGTAGCGAAACTCAGTGAATTGTTAGAGAAGCACCAAGAGCAACCATCGGCTACGGCTGTACAGAACTCAACAACTGCATCTAAATCAGAGAGTATTAATGACCGAGAACAGACCTTTAAAATGATTAGTCACGAGTTTGGACGAATGTTGTCTCCAATTGAATTAGAGATGATTAACGGCTGGTTTGAAAAGGATCATTATTCAGCTGAATTAGTGCAGTTATCGTTACGGGAGGCCGTCTTAAATCAGGTTTATAATCTAAAATACATGGATCGAATTCTTTTAAACTGGAAAAAGCACAACGTTCAATCCGCTGCTCAAGTGGAAGCTCAACGGGAACAACGGCAACAGCAATCTGCCGGTAAGGGAGAACGACAACCGTTACCAAAAGTACCACTTTTTAAAATTAAAAAAGATCAAGGATAGGCATAATCTGGGAAGCGAAAAAGGAGACTCACATTTGAATGTGGGTCTCCTTTTTTAAATTCCACCAACTTAATTAATTATTGGTAGTTGGCTGAGGACTATTAGTGGCCGTAGAAGAAGTTGGATTAGTTTGTCCCGTCGCCGGCTGTGAATTAGTGTTTGGCTTCTGCTCGTTAGTAGTTGCCGTGGTGTTAGCTTGCTTATTATCAGTATTTCCAGTCTGATTGGAAGTAGCATCCTGCGTGCCGTTGGTTTGTTTAGTATCAGACGTTGGCTTCTGCTCGTTGTTAGCAGTCGTTCCATTATTGGTGCTTTTATCGGTTGTCTGCTCATCCTGCTTGTTTGTTTGGCTGTTATTCAGATTTGCAACCGCCTTATTATCAGCAGTTTGACCAGACTGGGTACTGTTTTTAATCACGTTTTCCCTGGCTTCTCCACCGTGACCAGCGATGTAGTATTGCGTCTGGTTATCCATTCTCGTTTTAATTACATCAGCTGGTTTGGTCCAGTTGTCGTTTGGAAGATCTTGCGAAGCATCTTCCATTACTTCTTTATAGAAAAGTTGGGAAATTTTTGCTTGTGATTGAGAAATATAGTGTCCTGGTTCTAGTGGGTGATCATACCCAGTCCAAACGGAGAGGGAGAGGTTCTTGGTATAACCAGTAAACCAAGAATCCATGCTGGAACCCTCAGGCACAGAACTAAGCCAGTCATCTGGGAATTGCGTTGTTCCTGTTTTTCCGGCTTGGTTTAAACCTGGAATGTTAGCCGCTGTTCCAGAACCGTTTGGATCAGTCATAACGCCTTTGAGCATTTCTGTCATCATGAAGGCCGTAGAATCAGACATTGCTTCTTTTCCTTTAGCCTCGTAATGATTAGTTTCACCTGTCGGGGTTTCTACCTTAGAAATCGTATAAGGTTTGTAGTAAGTTCCGCCGTTAGCAAATGCTCCATAGGCAGCTGCTTCTTGTTCAGTTGAGATGTAAGCCCCAATCCCGTTTTGGAGGTTCAGTGGTTCTTTGAATGTCATTCCCAAGCCCTTTAAGAATTCAGTCGCTCGGGGAATTCCAACGGCCTCTAATGTTCGAATTGCTGGAATGTTTCGTGATTCCACGAGCGCCTTTTTCATGGTAATCGTTCCTTCGTACCGATTATCGAAATCATGTAATTTGCGGTCAGTGCCTGGGTAGGTATATGGCGTATCTTTTAATGGTTGGTAAGTAGGGTAGTTGAGATATTCAATGGCTGGTCCATAATCCATGAGGGGTTTCATTGTGGAACCACTGGAGTGATCGGTTTGCACGGCCCGGTTTAAACCAAATTGGACGTTTTGCTTCCGACTCCCGAGCATGGCCACTACTTTTCCGTTGTTAGGGTTAGTCATGGTTGCTCCGATTTGGAAGTCATTATTTGGGAAGTTTAAATCAGAATTTTCGTCGTTAGCCAGGTTGTACATTTTCTTTTGCACGTCCATATCAATGTTCGTGTAGACCTTGTTACCGGCGTTTAATTTATAACCCTTTTGGTTCATTTCTTGCAGTACCTGGCCGATATAAGCGTCAGCGTATTTTTCGTCCTTTTGGGTTGGCGTTTTATCTACGTTTTTCTTGTCGATTCCCGCTTGCACGTCTTCTTTTTCAGCTTGATCAGCTTGAGCGCGGGAAATTGATTTATTTTTCACCATGGCCTCTAACACTTGGTTTCTTCTGGCCGTAGCGTATTTGGGGTTGTGAACGGGATTATAAGCAACGGGAGCTTGAGGTAGTCCAGCTAACAATGCAATCTGGGATAAATCTAGTTCACTAAGAGGCTTGTGGTACATGACTTCTGAAGCGGTTTGCATTCCGTAAGCATTATTCCCCATATAAACCTTATTAATGTAGAACTCTAAGATTTGTTGCTTGCTGTATTCACGATTAACTTTTGTGGCCAACCATGCTTCTTGTGCCTTTCGTTTTAACGTTTGGTCTGAAGCTTTGGTAGAGAAAACCGAAAGTTTCACTAGCTGTTGAGTCAAGGTACTTCCACCTTGAAGCCCACCGCCACCAAAAACGTTATTAACAGCCGCACCGGCAATTCGAACTGGATCCACTCCTTTGTCGGTGTAGAAGTGCCGATCTTCGACTGAGATAATGGCATTTTTTAGATTATCAGGAATATCCTCTTGTTTTACGTAATCCCGATTTTGCATCCCTAATCGCGAAATGACTTTTCCATTACGATCATAGATGGTAGTGGAATTATCACTGGAAAGGGTTTTGTAGGATATGTTTGGGGCCGTGGAAGCGTAGTAGGCAAATACTCCACATCCAATGAAAAAAAGCACTACGAGGAAAAAAAGCACCCACATCGTAATTTGAAAAATGGGACCGTGCTTCTTTTTGCGATTTTTCTTTAAACGGCTATAAACTTCATCGGAACTCATTCTAGATCTCCTTTACTTTTATCAATAATGATTTGGACGGCATCCAGATAGGGAATCAAAGGATTTAGCTGTGGTCGAATTAGATAACCGTGGTTGGCTATCTCAGCTTGGGTAATTGATTTGCGACCCCCGTGAAATTGACGTTCCCAGAAATGAAACAAATCCGGTCCGTTTAGCAAGTATATTTCATTTCGCTTTACAAAGCGAATTAAAGCAAAACAAATTCCCCCCATTTGATAACAACTTTCCATGTGGTCGATTTGGTGTTCGTGAAAGTTAGCCAGAGGGAACGAATGAAGATTGGTGGTTTCTTTCGCGTCAAAGTCTAAATAATAACCAGCAAAAATACCATTGTAATCAGTTGTCGAAGCTTGTTTGAAATAAGCTTCTTTAATTACGGCTGCACTTCGTTTGGGATAATCGACGTTTACAATTTGGATGGGGGTGGGTTTTTTGTGGACGACTGCAATCTGATGTTCGCGGTAAAATTGATTGCTTTGATTGATCTCTGCCTCTAAAGACATGCCCCGATCAGCATAGTTAGCAGTGGTCAGCCGAGCTGATTTTTTTCCATTACTACGTGTATCATGGAATGATTGGCCGTTGGGATAATTGATTGTCAAATTAACCTCCTTACTAATTGAGTAATTAATTTGAAGCGTGGTATATTACAGCAAATGATGTTTCTATTATAGCAATTCCACCCGGGGAATAAAATTATACTAATTCAAGTCAGGTGACTTTATGAGTAGACAATGGATAACTGGATATCGGAGTTATGAATTAGGGGCGTTCGATGAAAAAAGTCCGAAAGTTCAAATCATCAAACGTTCTTTGCGCAATCAGCTTATTGATTTAATTGATAATGGTTGCGATTGGATTATCACCGGAGCACAGTTAGGAACGGAACAGTGGACTGTGGAAATTGCGGCTGATTTAAAAAAACAGTTTCCTAATCAGTTTCAAATTGCGGTGATGTTACCATTTTCAGAATTTGGTGCACAATGGAATGAAACAAATCAATTGCGATTACAGCAAACGCTTGCGTTAGCTGATTTTTCCGCCACCGTTAGTCAAGTTCCTTACCATTCACCACAACAACTAAAAAATTATCAGCAGTTTATGCTAACACATACCGATGGAGCTCTGTTATTATATGATTCAGAAAATGAGGGAAAGACGCAGTATGATGTGCGTGCGATTGAAGCATTTCAACAACAGCATCCGTATACCTGTCAATTCATTGATTTTGATGATTTACAGGAGGAAGCTAATCAATATGAAGCAGAAATTAATTCTGAATTTTTCGAATGACTATGTTATACTGTGATAGTTACCAAACGATAAGAGGTGCAGATTATGGATAAAGTTAACTTTACGCCGAAAGATATTCTCCAAAAAGAATTCCGTCAAAAGATGCGCGGTTATGACCAAACAGATGTTGATTCTTTTCTGGATGAAATTATTAAGGATTACGAAACCTTCCAAGCGGAACTCAACGATAAGGATCAGCAAATTGCTCAATTAATGGCTGAAAATAACCAGTTGAAAAATAAGCTGAATGAAACAGCGCAACAGCCACAACCACAATCGGTTGTACATCCGCAACAACCTGCTAATGAGTCGACTTCTTCTGATGTAACCACGATGGATATTTTGAAACGACTATCCAATCTAGAACAACATGTTTTTGGTGACGGAACACAAAATTAGTTATTATTGGTGCAGGTTCTGAGTAATCGCGGTCAGCAAGCGCTGGCTGAGGAAAGTCCACTCTCGCACAAGCTGCGATGCTTGTAGTGTTCGTGCCCGGTGAAAAAATAAGCCGAGGGATTGTGTTAAGCAATTACGGCGAAGGAAATGGCTACGGTTTTCTATGCCTCAGTACTTCCTAAGGTGCTATAGAGACGATTAATTCAAGAAATTGGATTACTGGAACGCAGTAAACCCCGCGAGCGGGAAACCCAAACTTTGGTAGGGGAGCTTTACACACGGAAATTGAACTAAGTGTAGGGCAAGAATCATAATGATTCTTGAGATAGATGATTACTACTTGATTGTTAGTCCTGATCTTTCAATCAAGCACAAAACATGGCTTACAGGAGCCTGCACCAATCAGGAAGAGTGGGGTTTTCCCGCTCTTTTTTTATATCGTGAGAAAGGGCATAACATGAAAAAATTTAACTTAATGGCTACGTGTGCTGCTGGAATTGAAGCAGTGACCGCCAATGAATTAAAACAAATGGGATACCAGGTTAACGTTTTAAATGGAATGGTTTTGTTTTCTGGAACGGTGGCTGATATTATCAAAACCAATCTATGGTTGCGAACGGCCGATCGGATTAAAATAATTGTGGGGGAATTTGAAGCTCAAACCTTTGATGAATTGTTTGAGGGCACCAAGGTTTTGCCATGGGAAAGTTTAATTCCGATGGACGGAGAATTTCCAGTTGCTGGTCGCTCGAAAAAATCGTCGTTACATAGCGTTCCTGACGTGCAAGCAATCACCAAAAAAGCAATTGCCACTAAATTAGCTAGCTTTTATCACCGGAGAACCCGGTTACCAGAAACCGAAGGATTGTATCCGCTAGAAGTTCGCATTAATAAGAATCACGTGCTAGAGCTGTTAGATACGACAGGTCCTAGTTTGTTTAAGCGCGGTTATCGAATTGCCAAAGGAGAAGCTCCTTTAAAAGAAAACATGGCCGCAGCCTTGATCCTATTAACCAATTGGCATCCAGAAACGATGCCATTCTTAGATCCAATGTGCGGATCTGGAACCATTCCGATTGAAGCGGCGATGATTGCTAGAAACGTTGCTCCGGGAATTAAACGGTCCTTTGCGTTTGAAGAATGGGATTGGATCAGTTCCGACCTAGTTCAAGAAATTCGGGATGAGGCTGTGAATGTTATTAAAGACGAAGGAGAGCTGCACATTCAGGCTTCCGATGTGAATGGGGAAATGATTAATCATGCAAAAGTCAATGCGCAAGCGATGGGACTTTTGCATGATATTCAATTCAAACAATTAGCCGTTCAAGATTTTAAGACAACTTCTACCGATGGGGTAGTAGTCACTAACCCGCCTTATGGGCAACGATTGGGCGATCAGGAAGCCGCTACGAAGTTATATCATGATCTAGGACAGGTATTTCGGCCGTTAACGACTTGGTCGAAATACTATTTAACCAGTGATTTAAATTTTGAAAAAGCATATGGACAAAAGGCAACGAAGCGCCGGAAGCTTTATAACGGTCAGATTCGAACTGATTATTTCCAGTATTGGGGAATTAAAGCCTAGGAGGGATGACTTACGAAACGAGTAGCAATTATTGGTGGTGGAATCGTAGGGACTAGTGCAGCCTACTTTTTAAATCAGTTTGCGACTACTGAACAGTTACAAGTAACGCTGTTTGACAATGGAACCGGACAAGCAACCAAAGCAGCTGCTGGAATTATTTCTCCCTGGTTATCAAAACGCCGCAATCAGCATTGGTATCGTTTAGCTAGAGACGGAGCTGACCTTGTGAGGCAACTGGCCACAGCAACCAAGATGGATTCGCAGACGTATGCTAACAATGGAACTATCATTACGCGGAAAGATGCCGCGCAAGTTTTTGAGTTAGAACAATTGGCGCTGGAACGAAAGCAATCAGCCCCCTCGATGGGGGAGATTCAGTCCTTAAGTCCTAGTGAAATTAAGCAACTATTACCCATGTTAACCAACATGCAACAACCGGGCTTACTCGTAAGTGGGGGAAGTTGGATTGATGGGAATCGTTTCTGTCAGCATCTGTTAGCCCAATGTTCACAAGCAATGGTTCACGTTGTCTCAGAACAAGTAACGTTGGCTGATGAGCATCAATTAATCACTACAGGAGGAGTTCAACGGTTTGATAAGATTATTGTGGCTACGGGAGCTTGGACGAGGGAACTGCTGCGCTCGATTAACGTGCATACTGATATTCGTCCCCAAAAGGGACAATTAATTGAGCTCCAATTGCCACACGCTACTTTACCAAATCGACCAGTGCTCATGCCGGAATCAGAGTATGATTTTATTCCGGTTGCTTCAGATCGATTGATTATCGGAGCAACCCATGAAGATGATCAGGGCTTTGATCTTAAAGATACCGTGGCAGCAACGACAGACCTGTTACACACCGCTAAACATTTAATTGCAGGAATTAGCTCAGAAAATGTTATTCTAAAGAGGGTTGGAACTAGGGCGTATACCTCTGATTACGGTCCTTTTGTGGGCTCAGTGCCAGAACATGCTGATCTTTTAGTGGGAACCGGGCTAGGATCATCTGGATTAACAACCGGACCATTAGTCGGGAAACTCTTAGCGCAATTAGCATTAGATCAAACAGTAGATTTAACCACTTACTCTAAACCAGTTACGAACTATTTACGCTCGGAGCGATGAAGGGCTTGTAGTGCTAGTTGATGGGCTCCTTGGTTATCTCGATCCGGAATCCAATTCACAAAAAACATGGAAAATGATTGTTGCAATTGCTGAATGCAATCAATGTATTCTTGGTAGTGCTTGGCATAGTTTTTTTGAATACTATCAGCAACGATTTTACTATCAGTATAATAATTAACGATGGCAGTGTGTTGCTCTGCCGTCGTTAATTGTTGTTGTAAGGTCTTCAATGCCAATTCACAGGCTTGAAACTCAGCTTCATGGTTATCGGTTGCATTGAGCAACCGTTTTACTGGATACTGTTTGTGATTAACAATAATTAAAACTCCAGCGCTACATTGCTGGGTCTGCGGCTGCTCCGCCGCATCAGAATAAACTTTAATGTACATGGTAATCTCCATCTTGTAAGGGGTATTTTTTATGATAACGCAGAAAAGAAAATTTTTATATCAACCGCAACCCACCACTAGCATTATTTGTTGGAGTTGGACACTCATCGTTTTATTGGTCGGAGTCATTATTTGGCTTGAAATCACCCAATTTCAAAATATAACTTTTATGTTCTTTCTAGTGTTTGTGGCTTTGACCTGGATCCAGATTTATTTCCGCAAGATGTTAGTCTGGTCCGATACGATTGAGATTAGACAGGTCTTAAACCCATTTGGGAAAAAAATTAGTCTGCAGTCCATTTCACGAGTACGAGCTCAGCGAAATAGCATTGCATTTAACGCTGGGGGTCGTCGGTATAAGTTTTTATTACCAGCGAACTCTGTAATTGAACTAGAAGAACTATTAACCAAGGATCGCCAGCATGAGTAAAATAAACAAGTCACGGTTTCCTCAGCTATTCCTCATTCTTACGTTTGTTGGAACGTTACTTTTAATTATCCTTGATCAATGGGTTAAACAAGTAGTACGGACTCAGATTAAGCCGGGCGAGAGCATCAATTTGATACCCCACGTATTATCAATTACAAATATTACCAACTCAGGCGCGGCCTGGAGTTTTTTAGCGGGTAATTCGTGGATTTTTAGCGTAATTGCAGGAATTGCTAGCCTCCTTTTTATCTGGTTAATGGCTAAAAATCAACGGCAGCACTGGATTGTAATTGCTTTAGGATTAATGTTAGCGGGAACCATTGGTAATTTATTGGATCGAATTTTCTTTGGTGCGGTTACTGATATGATTCAGTTAGATTTTATCCAATTTCCGATTTTTAACCTAGCAGATTGTTACCTTACGCTCGGTGTGGGATTAATCCTAATTCGACTCGTTTTACAGGAGGACTAATGGAAGAACGCCAATTTACGGTTGACCAACCAAATACGAGATTGGATAAATTGATTGCTAATCAATTTCCAGATTTAACTCGTTCGCGAGTTAGTAAATTAATTAAAGATGGGGCTGTTTTAGTCAATCATCAAGTCCAAAAACCCAAGTATCAAGCTCAATTGCATGATCAAGTTATAATTAAGATTCCAACTCCAGAGCAATTAGACGTTACTCCTGAGGCAATTCCGTTGGATGTGGTTTATGAAGATGATCAGGTGATTGTTGTTAACAAACCGCAGGGAATGGTGGTTCATCCTGCTCCAGGTCATCCCAATCACACGCTGGTTAACGCTTTACTTGCACATACCAAATTATCTAGCATTAATGGTACTTTTCGACCGGGAATTGTGCATCGAATTGATAAGGATACTTCCGGTTTGTTGATGGTGGCAAAAACCGACGTGGCGCATCAATCGTTAACCAAGCAACTCCAGGAAAAGACTAGTCGGCGGAAGTATTTAGCACTTGTACATGGCAACATTCGTGAAGACCAGGGAACCATCGATGCCCCGTTAGGTCGTTCGTTTAAGGATCGTAAGAAACAAGCGGTGGTTCCAGATGGGCGCCATGCGGTTACTCATTTTCGGGTGTTACAACGTTTCGGAACTGATTATACGTTGGTAGAATGTGAGTTAGAGACCGGACGGACGCATCAAATTCGGGTGCACATGCAATACATCAATCATCCGCTGGTCGGAGATCCTCTCTATGGTCCCCGCAAAACGATTAAGGGGAATGGTCAATTTTTGCATGCCGCCGAATTAGGATTTACGCATCCTACGACGGGGAAAGCGTTAGATTTTCACAGTCCTTTGACATCCATTTTTCAGCAAACATTAGATAAGTTAGCCAAACAATACGGTGTTACAAATTTAGAGGAGGAAGCCAAGCATGAATGGTGAAAAAGTTGTTTTAGATAGCATGTCAATGCAACGGGCATTGACCCGCATTACCTATGAAATCATCGAAAAGAATAAAGGGGTCCAAAACCTCGTTTTAATTGGAATTAAGACCCGTGGGGTTTACCTCGCAGAGCGAATTGCTAATCGACTGAAAAAATTGGAAGATACTGATGTACCGGTAATTTCACTGGATATCACCAAGTATCGAGATGACCAATCAGCTGATCCCAGTAATCAATCGGTAGCAGAAAACGTAGTTCCCATTGATGATAAAAACGTGGTTCTCGTCGATGATGTATTATTTACAGGCCGTACGGTTAGAGCAGCCCTAGGAGCCATTAATGAAATTGGCCGACCTAAACGGATTAATTTAGCTGTTTTGGTAGATCGCGGTCATCGGGAATTACCGATTCGAGCAGATTTTGTGGGTAAAAACATTCCGAGTTCAAAAGATGAAACGATCAAAGTGCTCGTATCTGAAATTGATGATCGAGATGGGGTTGAAATTAAGCAAAAATAGCAATGACCTTAGGTAGGAAGGAGTTTATGTGGTTAAACGATATTTAGTTCTAGATGACGGAACCTCATTTGCAGGAGAAGCATTTGGTGATTTAACCAGTACCACTGGGGAACTAGCAATTAATACTAATTTAAATTATTATCAAGAAGCTTTAACTGATCCAACTTACCATAATCAAATTGTTACTTTTTTGCAGCCCTCCATTGGAAACGGTGGAATTAATCCCAAAAATTATGAATCTATTTTAACGTCTGCAAAGGGAATTGTGGTTCATCAGAGTGAAAATATTTCTTTTTCGCAATTAAAGGATTTATCATTGGATTCCTTTTTAAAGGAACGGCATATTCCGGGGATTAGTCAAATTGATACTCGTCAGTTGCAGAAACACGTGCGCCAACACAATGTAAAAAAGGCTAGCATTGTCAGTACTAATGATGACCACGCTTTTGATCAGTTACAGGCAGCGGTATTAAGTAATCAACAAATTCAAGCCGTTGCTACGCCGAAACCATATTTGGTACCGGGGACCGGTGTTACGATTGTGGTGATTGATTTTGGGTTACGAGAATCCATTATTCGACAGTTAGCAAAGTTAAACTGCAACATGATTGTTGTACCTTGGAATACTAGTTTTGCTGAAATTAAAAACTTAGACCCGGAGGGAGTCGTGCTCTCATCGGGACCAGGGTCTCCAGATGAAATTGATACAAGTGTCATTGAAACCATTCAAACAATTCAAGCACATTTACCGTTATTTGGAATTGGATTAGGGCATGAATTAATTGCAATTGCCAACGGGGCTCAGGTAACTCGAATGTCGATTGGAAACTATGGAAGTAATCATCCGGTGCGTAAAATTATTACCAACGAGTTGATTTATCCGAACCAGGCTCAGGCTTATGCGATTGCAAACGATTCTGTGGACAACAATCGTTTAATTGTGACTTACAAAGATATTATTAATGGAACCATTCAGGGACTTCGGAGTCGAGATTTTCCTACTTTTTCAGTTCAATTTTCTCCCGATGGCTCTGGTGGAATGGTCGATGGTTTCGATTTATTTGAAGAATTTGTTGAGAGCATTATTGCACACAGGAGATCAACTCATGAAGCAAATTAAAAAAATTTTAATTCTGGGTGGGGGAGCTTCCAACATTGACCATGAAAGTGAACAAGATGCGGCTGCTTTTCAAGTAATTTCAGTTTGGCGCCGGTTAGGGATTGAACCTTATGTAATTGACAATAATCCGTATTCGTTATTATTACAAGAAGTTGATTCCCAGCATACCTTTGTGCGTAGCATTACAACGCAAACCGTAGCTGATTTATTACGGAAACATCACATTGACGGGATTACCCCAATTTTTGGAACCAAAGCAGCGTTGACCGTCGTGCAAAGGTTAGAAAAAAATCAGGTTCTGCAGGAATTACAAGTCCAGTTAATTGGTTTGAATGCTAATAATTTATATTTATTTGGAACTGAAACGGAAGCATCCGACCAAAATACCGCGTTAGCTAATCGATTAGCCGATAATCACATTCCCATTGTAGCGTCACAAATCATTCGTAATTTTACGGATTTACGAGATAATATCGAACGAATTCAATTTCCTGTTTCGATTAAACCGTTAAGTACCAATAAAAAGCGGCAACGCCGGATTTTTCAAAATATGGAGAGTCTGAATAATGAAATCGATGATTTATTTCAAGAGTCTCCCGAACAAAAGCTGTCATTAGAACGGGAAGTTGGTAATTACCAAGAAATTGGAATGGTGGCCATCAGAGACGTTGAAGGCAATAAAATGCTGATTTCTTCTCTGGAAGATATGAATCCGGTAAAGATTAATGCGACTGATTCGGTTATTTTTGCCCCGGCTCAGACCTTGAACGATTATCAATTGAAACGATTACGTTCCATTACGTTTGACGTTTTAGACTGTTTAGGAATTAAGGGAATTTGTCACCTGCAATTTGCGATAAATGGGGAGACTGATGAGGTTTATGTAATTAAAGTAAATCCAGTTTTTAATTCAGAAACGTCGTTAGCGGCAAAATCCACTGGTTATCCGCTGGCCAAGGTGGCAGCCTCATTATTACTAGATATCCCGCTAACCAAGGTGAAATTACCGCCTCGTTTTAATCCGTTGACCACTATCTTACAGCCCTTAAGTGATCACGTTACGGTTAAAATGCCAATTTGGTCATTTGATTATTTAGATATGGCGGATAATCATTTGGGTACGCATGCCAAGGCCACCGGAGCTGCAATCGGAGTCGGACGTAGTGCTGAAGCAGCACTAATGATTGGGCTACGTAGTTCGCAACCTAGTCCACAAGATGTTCTACCTGAGTATGCTGATTTGAGCGAAGATGATTTAATTAATCAATTGATTCATCCGACCGACCAGCAAATTCTAATTTTATTTGAAGCCGTGCGGCGGGGGTATTCTGCTAGTGACTTAAGTGAGTTAACTAAAATTGACGAATTTTACTTTGTCATTATGAAGAATTTGCTGACAGTTATTGAACAAGTGCGACAACATCCTTTGCAAACAGAAGCACTTTTAGCCGGTAATCGTTATGGTTTTGGAAACGGGATGTTTTGTCATTTTTGGAAGACTAATAACGCAACCATTGTGGCTATGCAAAAACAACTAGATCATGTTAAGACTTATAAAATGATTGAGCCCACGGCGGGAGAATTTCCAGAGAAAATTAATTCATTTTATGGTAGTTATGAATTTGAAAATGATACCCAAAAGTTGAGTGATCATAGTGCCTTAGTTATTGGAAAAGGGCGGAATCATTTAGGGCCGAATACTGCTGCGGATACTTATACGGCGGAAATGTTAATTCAACTACATAAACTAGGTTATAAAACCATTATTTTAAATAATAACCCTAATTCGGTTTCTTTAATTCCGGCCATTAGTGATAAACAATACATTGAACCAGTGCAACTGGGCGAAATTTTAAATGTAATTGAATTAGAACAACCCCAGTACGTGTTTTTACCAGGTAATCGTCATTTCTTGATTCGGGAACTGCAAAAGATTGCTGGAAACTTTAAATTAGTGGTCCTTCCTCCAGATCAAGAAACTGGAACTGTCTATCAAGATCACGTTGATTTTGCTTTAAACGTGTTGGTTAGCCCCCAGGGAATCATCCCCATTGCAACGGTGGGCTTTCGTTCCCAAATGGAAAATGATGATAATCAGTTAGAAAATCAAACTAGTTATTATATTCCTTATGCTAACCGACAATTGGATTCGGAACGAGTGGAAGAGTTGGCCCGAGCCGAGATTAAGCAACATCCTTTAACCGGCTTAATCCAGATTCTATTTACCATTGATGAAAATGGAAATTATGTTACGACGGGGATTACCCCGCTTCGAATCACGGAAACCATCTTTTTAAACCAGGTAACCGGGATTAACTGGATTCGGATTTTAATGCAAATGTATACAGGTCATTTTGATCCAATGTTTATTCGGAAGTTAATTCCTCAAATTAATTCTGCGAGTCGCTTTGCGATTATGCAAATCACATTTCCGTTTAAACACTTGGGAATCAACAATGTTCCCAAACGACGACGGTATGAAATTGGGGCAAAACTTTCTTTTGGTCCCACGTTAGATGACTCCACTACTAATTTACTAAAATAAGAGAAACTTGCATTTCGCAAGTTTCTCTTATTTTTTTATTGTAATTGACAACAGATTTCATTATCCATATACTAAGAGCAATTTTCGTTAAAAAGCGGGGGGAGTCCAATTAATTTATCAGCACGGTTTAATTATTATTTTTATACAGTGGGAGTTAAAGCTCGTTTCACACGTATCATTAATATTTTGTTCTGTCTGCAAATTCTCCACTTAACCTTGTTTCAGTTTGCATTGTTTCAATCGACTTTTTTGGTTGCTCAACTAATCATGGAATTGCCAGCTGGGATTATCAGTGATTTAGTCGCTCGTCGTAAAATTATTGTAAGCGGGCTGATGATTCTGAGTATTTCTCCCTTAATCATGGTTAGCGCGGTTCTTTTGGCTCATCCGCTGTTAATTATTTTATTGTCAGCCACTCTTGAGGGACTAGGTAATGCACTTCTGAGTGGCTCTGACACTGCTTACTTTTTTGAAGCGTTACGGACAGATCATGATTTAGAATTTTATGATCGCATTCGGGGGCAAGTACAGTTAGTAACGGCACTCGTCACGGGAATAGCAACATTTGTGGGTGGATTTTTGTTTAATGTTAATTTTATCTTGCCTTACATAGCTCAGACTGGGTGCTTGTTATTGACTATCTTATTAATTAGTAGTCTTCCCGTTGAACCAAAAGTAAGGGGGAAGCAGAATAAAACCGATTTTTGGCAACCATTACTTGTTTTTCGTTCAATGTTTACTAATAAAACCATTCTGGCTACCTTTTTATTGACCGGAATGATTACAGCGGTCGTGAATGCCATTTTTAGTTTTATGCCGCAAACGGTCGCTAAAATTGGATATTCGGCAACGGCAAATGGACTGATTTTTATGCTGTTTAGTTTTGTAGGTGGGTTAGTTGCGACGCAATCTTATCGATTATTGAATTGGAAAATTACTCGAATTATGGAATTAATCATTGTGATGATTGGGATTGGCTTCGGACTGCAATTACAATCATTACCGTACTTGTTTCTTTGTGGTTTAGGAATTTTGTATGTTACAGTTGATTTTTTAGATCCACTTGTAATGACCATTTTGAATAATTGGGTTAGGGATTGTGAACGGGCCACTTTTCTTTCTGGTTTGACGTTTTTAACGACGATTTTAACCGTTTTCGTAAATCCTTTAGTTAGTGTACTAATGACTAAATTAGGGGTAATTGCAATGCTGGGAATTATGGCTGGCTTCACAAGTTTAGCGATTATAACGATGATTATCATCTTTAAATTAGCGCAACCTAAAAAATAAACCTATGACTAACAAGGATCCATAGGTTTATTTTAGTTTTATTTTTTCGCATTACGCCGAAGTTGTTCAACTAGCTCTTGGTTAGGAGTGACATAGACGGTTTTTTGACCGGTATAGTGAACCAATCCGGGTTTGGCACCATTGGGCTTTTTAACTCGTTTGACTAAGTCATAGTCGACGGGCACATTCGCTGAAGCCCGGGCCTTAGAAAAATAAGCGGCTAAATTAGCGGCCTCTAGAATGGTCTGTTCGCTTGGATCAAATGAACGAATAATTACGTGGGAACCATGGATATTTTGCGTGTGCAGCCAGGTTTCCCGTTTGTCAGCAGTCTTGAGGGTTAACTTGTCATTTTGTAAGTTATTTTTTCCGACTAAAATGACCGTCCCATCGGTTGCCATAAACTTTTCTGGTTGACTAACTTGAACTTTTTTATTTTGGCGTCCCGTCTGGCGTTTTAGATAGCCAGATTGTTGGAGCTCGGTTTTAATGTCATCCAAATTTTCGGGATTAGCCAGTTCAATTTGACTCTCAATGTTTTCAAAGTAGTCAATCTCGGCCTGAGCGTTTTGAATTTGCTGCTGAATGTATTGACCAGCATTCTTTTTCTTTTGGAACTGTTTGAAGTACCACTGGGCATTTGCGGAGGGGGAGAGTTCAACCTTTAAGTTAATCTCAATCGGTTGATTATTGTCATAAAAGTTAGGCAATGAAATTTGGTTCATTCCGGGTTTCACTTGATGCAGGTAGGTCATTAAAACTTCACCTTTAACCCGATATTGATCAGCGTTAGCAGCATCCGTTTCATCTTTTTCTAATCGTTTAATTTTCTTGCGATTTTTCTTTAATTCATTTCTAGTGATTTGAATTAATTGGGCGCCTTGTTCTCGAACCCGTTCTCTTTGAACCTTAGTTTGGTAGAATTGATCTAACATTGTGCTCAATGAGGTAAAATGTTGCTCAATTTGTAAAGGAGGGAAGGGAAAAGGGGCAAACCCTAGTTTCCCCTGTCTAGTGAGGGTCGTTACGGGTGAAGGGTGATTAAATTTTTGCCAAAAATCAGTATACTTGGTTTGCAGACTTCCTCCAGATTGATGCAGAGCCTCTGCAAGAGCAAACGAAGTATCAATTCCCAATCCCTGTAAATGCTTCCGTAATTCACCGGCTAGGACTTCTAAGTTGGGAAAATCATGATCAAGGTGTTCAATTACACTAAAGTCAGATAACTGAAACGGATTTAATAAATCTTGTTGGGGTGGATTTACGTATTTTGAACCAGGTAAAATAGTGCGGAATCGATTTTTGTCGGGGCCAATCCGTTTGATGACGTCAATAATGTTTCGATTTTGGGCTTCGACCAGCATAATATTACTATGCCGAGCCATGATTTCAATGACCAGCACTAGTTCCTCCAAGTCTCCAATTTCATTGCGGGTATTAATGTGGAGATGGACAATCCGATCGTTATCAACCTGGTGAATCTGATTAATAAAACTACCTTGGAGATGTTTGCGTAATGTCATTGTAAAGTTATTGGGAACTGGGGGATTTTGAAAGGGAATCGTGGTAGTTTGAATGCGAGCATAGGTAGGATTAGCAGATAATAATACCTGATAATTTTGTCGTTGAGCTCTAACCGTTATGATAATTTCATTAGGATATGGTTCACTAATTTTAGTAATCCGGCCTCCAATTAACTCAGATTGTAATTCGTTAACCATTGCGTGGGTAAAGGAACCATCAAATGACATAATTCGTCTCCTTTTAAATTTAGCGTTATTTTTAGTATAGCTTATAAATCCTATAACTAACAGCAATAAGAAAAAGCGTAAACTTGTAACAGGCAATTAATGTTATAATGATTAGCGGAGGATTTAACGATGAAAAATAGTTTAGAGGCATTGCGCGACGTTAGTAAAATTCATCAACACCAATTGCAGGTAATTACGAAGGCTCAAAATTTAACTATTTCGGAGTGGCAGTTGTTAATGGCAATTAACGGTGGGAGCGATACTCAAGAAAAGTTGTCACATACAATGAATCTAGATACTTCGACGCTTTCACGTCAGTTGAAACGCTTGTTAGTGAAAGAGATGATAATTAAACATGCCGTTGGTCAAGATCGGCGTCAGTTAATTTATCAATTAACACACTTGGGCACCGATGCATTAAAGCAGATTAACGCCGCTTATGACCAGCTTCAACAACAAATTTTTGCTCAATGGACTGAAGACGAATCGAACCTATTAAAAATCCTATTAAATCGATTAGCAACTAGTATTAAAAGATTGAATAAATGAGGTGCATAGATTGAAAACCGCAATTGTAACTGATAGTACCTGCTATCTTTCTAAAAAGGAAATTAAGAAGTATCATATCCACATTATTCCACTTGAGCTTTTGTTTGGAGCAACTGAATACTTAGAAAATGTTGATATTACTAGCAAGGATTTTTATCTTAAGTTAGCGGAAGCATCAGAATTACCGACAACCTCTCAACCAGCCACGGGAAAACTAATTGAACTATACAATCAATTAGCAGATGAAGGCTATGAAAACGTTATCACAATTACGCTGGCTGGAACCATTTCTGGGTTTTATAATCAAATCGGTAACATTGCAAACATGGTGTCCAATCTACGTGTAATTCCATTTGATTCAGAAATTACGTTAGGATTAATGGGAGATTTAGCCATTTATGCGGCTCAATTAGCTGCTGTTGATACTGATCCGGATACAATTATTGCCAAATTGAAGGAACAACGAGCTACGATTGATGAATTGTTTGTGGTAGATGATCTAAAGAACTTAGTTAAAGGCGGTCGTTTATCAAACGCATCGTCATTTATTGGTGGATTATTGAACATCAAGCCAATTTTAACCTTTGATAAGCAAACTGATGAAATTGTGGCTTTTGATAAGGTTCGCACAATGAAGCGCGCTTTAAAACGAGTTGAGCAGTTATTTAGCGAAAAGACAGCTCAATTAGATTATCCGATCAAAGCATTCGTACTGGATGCTAACGCTAGTCAAACTGGAAAACAATGGATGAAGCACCTTAAGCACGAATTTCCAGAAGTAGAGTTTACGCAAGCAGAGATTGGCCCGGTTATCGGAACGCATTTAGGTTCAGGAGCGTTAGCGTTAGGCTGGGAACGAAATATTCATAAATTAAAAGATTAGGAACGAATTTAAGATTCGTTCTTTTTATTTTGCGTACATATAAGCGGGGCGGAATCCTTGAAGCTAGATTACCTTAATTGCATATTTTAGTTTACATAATATATATTATACGAAGTAATAATTAAATTTAATAAAAACAGCATCTTAAGCGAATTTCCGTATTTATTCTTCTAGCTCCATGGATTCATGGCAAATTAATGAACCATTAGTTCATTTAATCAATTTGAATCGTTTTTAACCTAATCGTTAATTACTCACATGAATCTTTGCCTTTATTAAGCTAATCTTCCTAATGCTTTAGCTAACATTTCAGCAACAACGACTGGCTCTTCTGGTTCTTTCTTATTAATCCAATTAGAAATTAAGTTCCAATAGCCACCCACAAAGAAATCCATTAAAGAGAAAATAAATTGACCTTATAACCAAAAAAATCCAACTATTATTAAATAGATAGTTGGATTTTTGCTTTTTATTTAATAACTAATAATCTTAAAGCTAATTGTGTTGTTTTAAACGCTTCCAAGTTTCTTTATATCCAGTTATATAATCAATAATTTCTTGAAATCGGCCCCGAAATAATGGATTAATCCAACAGAAAATGGCTCCCAAAAAGATCCATTGCCACTGATAATGTTGTTTCATTTGCCACTCTTGCTGAGCATGTTTGCTTCCTAATTCCCAGTCACTTTTTTGTTTGGAAGTTGTTGACCCATTATAATTTACATTTGTAAACCCTGCTTGCTGTTTCCAATCATAAGGTTGTTGGAAATGTCCTGCTTCGTACTCATGTTTCAGCCAATCATGAATCTCATTCCAATTATGCTTATCTCCCATTAATAAATCCTTTCTATCATTGAACTGCTATACGGTTTGTTTTTTCAGTAAGTAATAAATGCCAATGATTACTGGAATTCCCGTCAATAAGCTAATCCCAATGAACCAGCCCACGTTAATCATCCAGGTTTGACCGAGAAATTTAGCTGTAATAACTTGATATAGATAATACGGTGGAAATAATTGCTGGATCTTCGTAATAATTTGTTCAAATTTTCCGTTTGCAAATTCATGAAATGGAATCAATAAGAACATCACTGCAAACATTAAAAAGAAACTAGTGGCATCGAGAGTTTGGGCATCTAGCCATTGACCAATTAAAAAACCAAATAAACTTAGGTAAATCCCAAGATACAGCAGTAGCAAAAACAAAATTAATAACTTCCCAGACAGTCCGTAGTCACCCAGTAACATTCCAAAAATGATTACTACAATTGCAATTAAAGCGTTAAGCATGGTTTGACATAAAAGATCATCAAAAATCCACTGTTTAATGGTGTATGGTGACGTCTCCATCTGGAGTAAATAAAATTTTTTCGTGTAATTAAATGATTTGGCAAATGTCACTAAGGAATTACCAGCAATTCCCATTACAACCGAACAAGTAACCATTAATAACGAATTAGAAACAGCAAACGCATCATTATGATTAATTAAGTGCATCAACAAATAGAATAAAATTGGAGTTACCATCGTGAAAAAAAGAAAACGCCGATTTCGAAAGGTCATTTTGAGCGTTAAGTAATTGTTCATGTTATACCTCCTGAACTTGATTATGGCCACGATACCAAGTATCCAAATCTTGATTATGCGCGTGAATCGTAGCGACCTGTTCATCGGCAGCAATCACTCCACCTTTTAACAGCAGCACCCGGTCAAAATAATGATCAATCTGATTAAAATCATGGGTAATCACCAATGTGGTCCCAGAAATTTGGTCCAAGCGCTGCCAAAAGTGGTCAATGGTCTCTAAATCCATCCCCACAGTTGGTTCATCAAAAATAAATAATTTGGCGGACTTAATCATCGTTAATAAAAACATGAGCTTCCGTTGTTGCCCTCCAGATAATGAATCTACCACCTGTCGTCGTTGTTCCCATAGGTTGGCACTTTTTAGTATCTTTTCAATATCAATCGTGTTTAATTTAGCAACGCTAACTTCTAGTTCCATCATTTCTTGCACGCGCATTGGACCAATTAATACGTTTTTTTGTGGCATTAAACTAAACTCTAATTTGGGTTGATAATGTCGTTCAATGATTCCCGCATCTGGTTTAATTCGGCCGGCAATTAAATTAACGAGCGTGGTTTTCCCTGCTCCATTACTTCCTAATAAGGCCACCCGCTCATGATTATGTAAACTAAAGCTAACATCTTTCAAAATCGGCTGCCTATAATTTTTACTGATCTTCGTTAATGCTAAAATTGGTGTTTGACGCATCGGCTGATTTAAAACTAAATAGTCTAAATCAACATTGAAAATCTGACTTAGTTGTACTAGCTTGTCCAAATCCGGTTCTGCATCTCCGTTTTCCCATTTGGAGATTGCTTGTCTAGACACAAATAACCGTTCCGCTAATTGAGATTGGGATAATTGTTGTCGTTGCCGTAAACGAATAATCTGCTTTCCTAATGAATTATTTTGCATTTGCATTGTCCTTTCTGAGTTGATTAAATCTAGCTGTCCTCAATATAGCAAATCAAGCAATTAATACTAGTGAATCTCTAGCTCTGCTTCGCTGACAAGCTCGCAACGGTGGGTTGCAACCCATTCATAGCAACGATTTCATCAAATAAAAAAGGCTGTAGTTTTAAAACTACAGCCTTAATTCTAATTTAACTTATTATTTAGTTAGTTACTGGTGTCTTGTTTTCAGTAGAGTTTTGTTCAGGTTGAACATTATCACCTGATTTTAATAGTTCTCCCGACTGGGGATCAAAATTAACGGTTTGACCATTAATTACTTGGGTTCCGTAAACTTTTTCACCAGCAGCGTTAAGATAATATGTTTTTCCATCTTTAGTAACATATTGATTTTTTACTGGTTCACCATTGTTTACGTCAAAATAATACGTTTTTCCAGTGGCCGGATTAGTGGCAAAATCACCTTTAACTTGAATTAAAGTATTAGGATCAAAGTAATGTGGATGTCCATTAATTACTTGATATCCGGAAACTAAGTGCCCATCAGCAGCGTCGGTGTAGAAAAATTGATTATTTCCAAGATCAATGAATTCACCTTTGCTCTGGATTCCATTATCATGGAAATATTTTTTCATTCCATCTAACTCAACCATCCCTGTCGTAGCATTCCCATTTTTATCAATGTAATACCAGTTTCCATCGTGATCACCAGCATACCGATCAGAAACTAAGTTTCCACTACCATCATCAAAGTAATGGACCTTACCATCCGGAGTTTTAACAAACCGATCTTTAGCTTCAACTCCATTTTGGTCAAAGTATTGGGTATATTTACCTTCAACGTCATAAAGTTGATTAATTAACATCTTACCGTCATCGCCAAAGTAGTATGCATTACCACCCTTGTCTAAAACGTATTGATTCCGGGCTTGACGTCCTGAGCCGGTATAGTAGTACGTATTTCCGTCTTGACCTTGGAAGAATGAATTTCTTAATTCAATGCCATTTGGTAAGAAGTAGTATTTTGAACCATTAATCGTCTGTTCTCCCGTTGCTAAATGACCACTGTTATCAAAGTAATAGTAATTATCTAGATCATCCTTAATAATGGAATTTTTAGCTTGATAACCACTCGTGTCAAAGTAAATAATCCCTTGTTGATCACGAGTAAATCCGGCAGAAGAAGGCAGGTTTAGCAGTTGTTTTGGTAAGTATTCTTTACCATTACCATTATCAACGACCTTGAAATATTGACCGGTAGAAGGATCTTTTAACACGAAATCTTTTCCCTTACCCTCAATGTTACTTCCGTTAAAGTATTTAGCTGACCATTCCTTAATTTTAGTGCTTGGATCAATTGGTTGTCCCGTTGAAATTTGCTTATCCTTAAATAATTCTGGGTAATCCTTTTGCAATTGCTCTAAGAATTCTCCCCCAAATTTTTCTTGGTAAGCTCCTCCACCACGGGTATTAGAAACGTATAAGTCCCCTTGCATATCCGAATCGGTTTCTGGCTTTCCTAAGGAATCCGTCCGGTTAACCGTCGTTAATTCCTGTTTCTTCATGTTGTAAAGTTGATCAGGAACAAAGTCGGCCATGACTTGGATTCCTTGGGCGTGTAGTGCTTTGATTGCATCACGTAATTGGGCATCGGTTCCATATTTAGTTGGCTTATTGAAACCAAGATCATAACGATCAGAAAATGCATATCCATTTTTAACGATTGAGTCCAAGAATGTATTGTCTTCACTAGATCGGTATTGTGGAGCTAATTGCATGCTCGTAATTCCCCAGTCCCGGAAAATCTGGGCATTTTTAGCAATCCGAACGTTAGCAAATTCATCAACCGTTTTCGGCATTGCTTGGAAGTTTGAAAATCCTTCAAAAATAACCTGAGAATCTAAGGCAGCGTTAGAATGGAAAGTATTTCCGTCACTATTTTGCTGATCACTAGCGTTCGTTCTTGCATCTTGATTTGCACTAGCCCCAACCGGGACCCAAGCAGAAAGATAACCAGAAACTTGCGGGTTAAGATATCCTTTGATTTCATTGCCAGTAAAAATCAAATCTCCATTTTCATCTGTCCAACGAATTGGAGCCTGTGTATCACTAGTGTAGTTTTGTAATCCATCAGCGGTAGTTACGGTAACTGCTCTAAATGCTTGGTTACGGTGCGCAGCTCCCATGTGTAAAACGATTTGATCCGATTGATTTAACTTCAAATCGTGATTATTACTAATGATTACTCCAATTCCTTCAGTTCTAGTTTCAGCATTCCCTTGATCACTGGCATTCATAGCTCCTTTTCCAAAGCGAACGCTCGTCAAGACATCATTCTTATCGACATCCATTGTTTGCCCACCAGCTACGTACTTCATTCTAGTTTTAAGGAAATTATCGATGGCCTCAAAGTATGGTGACTTAGTTTCCATAAATGCTCCATCATCCGTATATAAATCTCCATAATAAATTCGCGGAATCGTATCTTTATTTGTCAGCATCATTGCATACGCACTTGGCATATTATAATGAGTGTACTTCTTCTCTGCCTGCTTCATGTCTTCATTATAAACTTTGAAAGCAGCATCAAGTTGGTCCTGTGTGGGAGCCAAACTGTTTTTCACTCCTGGATATAAATCTTCGATAATTTGCGCAATTACCGTTTGCACTTCACTATCGTGCGCCCTTACGAATGAGTAATTAGGTAAAGCCTGATTATCTTTATCGTCCCGGCTTCGATCTACCATTTTATACTCCAGGAATCGTTTCATGGCACCTCGCAGTTTATCTGGCTTAGTTAATGACCAGATTAACTGAGTATGGCTATAGTCATCCATACTAAGTTGTCCTTGACCATGATCACGCATGTAAAGTGGATCATTATGACTCCAGTCCTCTAAAATTGATAAATGTTTCATTGCGTCTTTATCAGATTTTTTCACACCATATAAAGCAGCAAAGTATTTTGCAGAAATATTCAATAAGTCAGCATCAACGTTATCAACGGCATCAATTCTAATTCCATCAAAGTTCGCATCTGGATCATTATTGGTAATGGAACCAAAATGCATTAAGAAATGAAGCCAGTTTAATTGTTCCGCTTGCACAACAGGATTAGAGTTATCAACGTCATCTGCTAATAATAGCTCAAATCCTCCTTTACTCTTATCAACATCATACTTTTCTTTTCCAGTTTGGTTTGTCGGTGTCCGATTCATCAAACGAAAGTTTGAATTAGCATCAGGAGTTAATTTACTGTTAATGAAGCTTAGAGCCCCGCGTTGTAAATGATCGTGATTAGGATTTTCACTAATAATGTTCCACTGGGGCTGTTCCTTGATGAAGTCTCTCATCAATTCGCGTAACCATTCCGTATCATTACGCTGACTAATTTTAGTTTCAATTGCTTTTTGAACGGCAGTAACTGATTCATTTAACAACTGTTGATCATCATCAAGTTTAAATCCTTGGTGATTATCAATCAGACCTGCTTTAACCATGTAATTTAGATAGTTAACTTCTGTCCTTTTATTCGGCCACCAAGTCATTAGGATTGGCCGATAGTCATTGCTTGTAGAAGCACGCCAGTCTTTTCCATCAGCCAGGATTTCTTTAGGACGATACCAGGACTCGGCAGTCAAATACCCATCAATATTTTTAAAATTATCTTTTGACGTCCCATTAACCGCATTGTGGGGCGTATAAGCAGTGGTTTGATCAGCAATTCCTTCCTTAATTTTGGAATTCTTAGTTTCCGTTGCAATTCCGGTCTTCGCATCAAAGTAAAGTAATTCTCCATTAAAAACTCCAGAGAATCCTCGACGCATAACCCCACTACCATCAAAGTAATAAGTTTTCCCGTCAATCGTTTGCAATCCAGTAACAATTTCTCCGTTTTGATTAACGTAATAAATATTCCCTGATATTTTATTTTTATCGTTTTTCTTTTTTTGTTCGCGATAGTAAGGATTACTACTATCACTGGTTCCAGTTTCATCTTCATCATCTTGTTCTAATTTCAATGCATCTAAATTAGGCAATGATTTTTGTTTATCAGATTCATAAAAAGAACTTTGCACCCGAGTTCCATCTTTATTAAATGCAATATTTTTTGAATCAATCGTTTCAATTCCAGTAACTAAATTTCCACTTCCGGGTTTAAAGTAATACTTTTTCCCATCAATTGTAACGTAGTCACCTTTCACCTGTTTCCCAGAATCATCAAAGTACTGGGTAAATCCATTAATCTTAGTCAAGCCCTTGGCATAACTACCGTCATTATATTGATAGTAAAAATTACCGTTTTTATCAAAATACTGTCCTGGTTTTTCTGCCGACTTGTGATTTTCGTTGGTATTCGCTTCTGTCCCATCATCCTGCTGCTTTGAATCAGCTTGGTGATCTTCTGGTTGTTGTTTAGAATCGGCACCCGGTTTCGTTTCGGATTCTTGAGCTTGTTGTTCTGCCTGTGGTTGGTTGTCACTTTTGGCAGCTGGTTTTTTTGACGATTCTGTTTCAGAACTAGATTGATCTGTAGTTGGATTAGCTTGAGTCCCAGTATCAACTGTTTTGTGATTTGAATCAATTTGATCTAAGTGTTGCCCTTGTTCAGAATCTTGTTGCTCTTTATTTTGCTGATTTAAGTCATTTCCCGCTTTTTCCGCAATATCTGATTGTTGTTGCGTATCTTCTAAAGAAGCGGTAGTTTTTTCTAACTTAGTTTCAGCACCTTCGGTTTGCTTGGTACTTTGGCTATCAGACTCAGAATTAAGTACTTTAGTTGTCTGTTTACCAACTGACTGATCTGAATCAGTTCGCTTTTCTTCTGAAGTTACTTTAGTTGTATCCTCAGACTTTTCATTTGGTGAATTGGAATCCGCCTGCTTCGTTAAAGTAGTAGTTAGGTTCCCTTGAGTACTATCAGCAGAAACCTGATTGCTACTAATTACGGTAATCCCTGTAAATGTAATAGTGAAAATTGCTCCTATTACCCAGGTTTTCCCAGCTTTATACATCTTTTTCCGACAAGTTTTATTAAACATTAATAATCCCCTTTCAATTGATTAATGCTATTTTAAAACGTTGCCAAAAATATTTTTAATTTGTAGCAAAATTATTACATTAACTAGCTAGGATGGTCTTAATTTCTCTACGTAACGATGTAACTAATTTTTTCGCACCAAAATCACTCAAGATATCCAGTTTATGGTTAATTTTACTTTGATAGTTTTGATCTTGTTCTAACAAAATGAGCCGAATGTCAGCAACAATCACTAGATCATATCTACCAGTTTGGGATGCGATTTTCCGTGATTCCATTACTTCTATAAACGGGGGCTTAATTTTTCGATTTAAAATTAATAAATAGCAATAGTTCGCACTAAAAGCTGCCTTTAATCCTACTAAGGTGGGATATTTTTTATCAATAATTCGAAAAGCATGGTGCATAATTTCACGAGCCGTATCTAATTCAAAAAAGAAAAGACACGAATCCAAAATCCGTAAATCTAACATGCACCATTCGTCAATTTGTGATAAATCATCCCACACTGGTCGTAATAAATTACGTAATTCTTTAATCTTTTTTACGTCAAAATCTTGATCATCAATTTGGAGCATTGCTTCAACGGAAAGCATAATATTTCGAGCGGTCATATTGCTGTCCTTTTGATAAATCATATGCGCCAATTCTTTAATTTCTTCTAAGGTTTGATGATCTCCAGAACTGTTTAACTGATATAAGAACAACTGACTTAACTTAGAAAAACTGGTGGGATTATAAGTGGCCCGTTGCTTATCAAAATCACTTAAAGAAATCCCTAATTTTTCCAGTAATTCGGTACTTGTTTCAAAAGAAGGACTTTGATGCTTATTTTCAATCCGGACGACCGTATCGCGGGAAATGAGATTGTGGGCAAGTTCAGCTTGGGTAACATGTCGACTAGTCCGCAAGTATTTTAATAGTTTTCCAAATTCTGTCAAAATAGTTCCTCCTTAATTTTAAAATTGTGCTAATTTCATAGCTAGAATTTGGTGAGTATTGTATCACACTGGTTAATTTATGCATCTAAAAAATGACGAAGATTTACTACATTTAGTTAATTGTCGTAATAAATCAGTTATAGTAATCATATTCAATTAAGGAGGTGTTAACTATGCCATCAATCTTTAACGTTTTCACTTGGTTCTTTAAGTTTTAATGTTTTTAACTAATAACTAAGGTAGCTCCAATAAAATTTATTGGAGCTACCTTTTTTATCAACATCGACAGGTAAAAATGGTAATATGAAAAAGGAAATAAACGTATTAAATAATCTTACATAAACTTAAACGAGGTGTTCTAATGTATTTAAAACGATTCGTTGAACTATTCATTGTCTACGTAATTTCATTTGCCCTAGGAAGTTTGATTTATGGTTGGAACTTCTTCACTAATTACTGGTTTTTAATTTTGATTGGTGGAATCATTGGTTACATCATCTTGATCATTCCACTAACTATTATGACCATTCGCAAAATGACCAAACGGGAAACCGCTAGTGGTGAAAATCAACCAGCTCAATCTCGTTTTAGTAATGTACTGGCAGAACTACCAGGAAATCTTTACTTGGCCACCAGTGACTCAGACGGAAACGTCAGTAATTCAATTGTCACTTATACCCAGTCCGAAAAACAGGAAAACGTATTATACGTAGTTACCGATCCCAAAACAAAGCGAGCTCAGAATGCTGTTAATCATCCCCAAGTAGCCATCGCCAGCTTATATGATCCCAAACTGGGGACGCGCTTCTCTTCTAATCAAGCGACGGTTCGAGTAATTCAAGGCAAACAAGCCATTACGGAATTAGTAAATTCAACTACCGCTTTACAAGGGTTTGACGATAACATTACCAATCAAGCAGTCCTAGAAATCACCCTTACCTCTGCCGTAATCGAGTCTTTCCGGGATGCTCCAGAAGTCGTTAAATTTTAGACCAAACAAAAACTGCTAACTCAATCGAGTTAGCAGTTTTTTAATTATGCTTCCTTTTGCAGTAACAATTGTGCTTGTTTAATTTGCTGTTTAATTGACTGAAAGCCAGTTCCGCCTAATGAATTACGCCGTTCAACGGCTACCTTTGGCTGTAACTCGTGATAAACATCAGCTTCAATTAACGGCGAAGCAGCTTGTAATTCGTCTAACGACATATCCTGTAGATTACGGTGCTCTTGGATGCCTTTAAATACCAGTTGCCCGACAATCCCATGGGCCTCTCGAAACGGCATACCCTTGTTAGCCAGGTAGTCAGCTAATTCGGTGGCGTTGGAATAATCATTTTCCGTACTAGCATACATTTGTTCTTGATTGATTTTCATCGTTTTTAGCATTCCAGTAAAAATCTTCAGAGTTGGTAAAATCGTGTGGACGGTATCAAAAACTCCTTCTTTATCTTCCTGTAAGTCCTTATTGTAAGCTAACGGGAGTCCCTTCATTGTCGTTAACAATCCCATTAGATGACCGTAGACCCGGCCGATTTTCCCTCGAATTAGTTCGACCATATCCGGATTTTTCTTTTGCGGCATAATCGAGCTACCGGTAGTATAGGCGTCGCTGAGTTCCACAAAGTTAAATTCCTGACTGACCCACAGACTAAGTTCCTCACAAAACCGGGAGAGATGCATCATGAGCATCGAGGCATTACTTAAGAACTCAAGCGCAAAGTCCCGATCAGAAACGGCATCCAACGAGTTAGAATAAACGGCTTGAAAACCTAATTCGTGAGCCGTAAATTCGCGGTCAATCGGAAACGTGGTTCCAGCTAAGGCTGCTGAACCAAGCGGCAATAGATCCGTATGTTTTTGGTTAAACTCAAAGCGTTCGTAGTCCCGTTGTAACATGTTGAAATAAGCCAAAAATGATTGAGCTAATGAAATGGGTTGCGCATGTTGCAAGTGAGTATAGCCCGGCATTACGGTTTCGACGTTTTCACTTGCTAATTGCAATAAAACCGTTTGTAACTGTTTAATTGCATTCAGAACCTGCGGTAACCGCCGCTTGACATAGAGATGAAAATCGGTGGCCACCTGATCATTCCGCGATCTTGCTGTATGCAGTTTTCCAGCTACTGGTCCAATTCGCTCCGTCAGTAACGCTTCCAGATTCATGTGGATGTCTTCGTTAGCCGTGGAAAATTGAAGTTTGCCGGCGGCTAAATCCCGTTGTAAATCATGTAACCCTGCCGTAATTTGTTCTACTTCAGTCGTAGAGAGGATTCCAGTCTTTCCTAACATTTTGACGTGCGCTAAGGATCCTAACAAATCTTCTTCAGCCATTAGTTGGTCAAAACCAATCGAAGCACCAAACTCATCCACCAGTTGGTCAGTTTCTGCTTGGAACCGACCGCCCCATAACTTTTTACTCATGATGATCTGCCTCTTTTTGTACTACCTGAGCTGCCACTTGGGTTGGTAAGCCCCATAACTTGATGAATCCCTTGGCTGCTTCTTGATCAAACGAATCAGCAGCGGTGTAGGTAGCCAAATCTTTATCGTATAGGCTCCAGTTAGACTGCCGTCCCAAGATAGTAATATTGCCTTTGTATAGACTAAGCCGAACATCTCCATTTACTACTTGTTGGCTCGTTGTAATAAAGGCCTGCAAAGATTGCATTAACGGAGAGAACCAGAGTCCGTTGTAAATTAATTCTGCAAACTCTTTTTCGATGTTTAACTTAGAGTGCGCCAAATCCCGTTCCAAGGTGAGGTTTTCTAATGCTTGATGCGCTTTAATCAAAACCATCGCTGCTGGAGCTTCATAAATTTCTCTTGACTTGATTCCCACTAACCGGTTTTCAATGTGGTCAATCCGACCCACTCCATTTTCTCCCGCAATTTGGTTGAGCGTTTCAATTAATGGAGCAAAATCCATTTTCTGACCATCTAGTGCCACTGGCTTTCCGTGGTCAAAGCTAATGACCAACTCTGTGGGTTGCTCGGGTGCATCCGCAATTGAATTGGTCATTGCAAAGGCATCCGCCGGGGCGCTGACCCAGGGATCTTCTAACACACCCGCTTCGTTAGCCCGACCGCTTCGTTAGCCCGACCCCAGATGTTGGCATCAATGGAGTACGGAGAATCCAAGTCAATTGGGATTTCAATGTCATGCTCTTTGGCGTAGTCAATTTCTTCTTCCCGCGACCAGTGCCAATCCCGCACGGGACTAAGGACTTCAACGTCGGGGGCAAGCGCGTGAATGGCAACTTCAAACCGCACCTGATCATTTCCTTTCCCGGTACAACCATGGGCAATTGCCGTCGCCCCTTCTTGCTGAGCAACTTCCACTAACTTCTGCACGATTAACGGCCGTGATAATGCCGAAACCAGTGGATAAACCCCTTCATACAAAACGTTTCCCTGCAGTGCTAACGTTAAATAGTGATCGGCAAATTCATTCTTAGCATCAATTACGTATGCAGCTACCGCTCCGGTTTTGAGTGCCTTGGCTTCTAACATCGTCGCGTCTTTTTCTTCACCAACGTTTACACAACAGGACACCACGTCGTATCCCTGGTCAGTTAACCAAGCGATGGCCACCGACGTATCTAATCCACCTGAATATGCTAATACTACTTTTGGTTGCGCCATTGTAATTTCCTCCTTCTAATTTTTAATCAACAATAATTTTATTGATAAAGTCTTTCGTTCGTTCCTCTTTCGGATGGTCAAAAATTTCCTTAGGCGTATCCTTTTCTAATAAGTACCCCCCATCCATAAACCAGACTTGATCAGCTACCTTTTTGGCAAATCCCATTTCATGAGTCACCACAATCATGGTCATCTTTTCATCCGCCAGTTCTTGCATTACCTGGAGCACTTCTCCGACCATTTCAGGATCCAAAGCACTGGTTGGTTCATCAAATAGCATCACTTCAGGATTCATTGAAAGGGCTCGCGCAATGGCTACCCGTTGTTGTTGTCCCCCCGACAGACTAGCCGGATACGCATCCGCTTTTTCTGCCAACCCAACTCTGGTTAAGTACTTCATTCCAATTTTTTTGGCCTCAGTTTGACTCATCTTTTTTACCCGAATCGGTGCTAACGTGAGGTTTTCAAGCACCGTTAGATTGGGGAACAGGTTAAAGTTCTGAAACACCATCCCGATTGATTCACCTAGCGTTGAAAGCTGTTGGGCCGTTTCCTTAGTTAAATCTTTGCCGTTGAACCAAACCGCTCCGCTAGTTGGCGTTTCTAACTGGTTAATGCACCGTAATAAGGTACTTTTACCAGAACCAGATGGTCCAATGATACACACTACCTCACCTTTATTTACTTCTCCGTTAATGTCCTTTAGTACTTCGTTTTTTTCAAATTGTTTTTGAATGTGGTCAATTTTAATCAATGGATTAGTCATGTTTCATCTTTCCTTCCCAGTAATTTAATAGTCTTGTGAGTGTAAACGTGATGATGAAGTAGATAGCCATTACAACGACAATGGGAGCAACCCCTCGATAGGTATCGGCTCTCACGACGTTTAGTTCGTAAACCAGGTCCGTTACTCCGATAATGGAAACAATCGAGCTTTCCTTAATAACTGAGATAAACTCGTTTCCTAGTGCAGGCCAAATGTTCTTAAAGGCCTGGGGCAAAACGATGAACCGGAGAGCATCATGCTTAGATAAACCGAGACTCTTAGCTGCTTCTTTTTGACCCTTCGCCACGGAGTTGATCCCCCCTCTGATAATTTCGCTAACGTACGCCGCGCTATTTAGAGTCACAGCAATAATCCCGGCAGGTAAAGCAGGAATGTTAACCAAAATTCCCAGTCCAAAGTAGACTAATAGTACTTGCACCATCATCGGAGTACCCCGGACTACTTCGACGTAGCTAATGGCGGGCCAACTTAACCATTTAACGTTGCTTAATCGCATCAGGACTAACAATACTCCTAGTATAATTCCGCCGGCAACCGCACAAACAGAAATTAACAATGTGTATTTTAAGCCATCAAAGAAGTACTTCCAGTAGTGCCACATCGAGGTGTTAGCGGTATTAACCTTCATGTATTTAGCGGCCGTTTTTAAATATTGTGGCATTAAGTGTTGTTCGGCAATCTTATCCATCGATTGGTTCACAGCCGTTTGGAGGGTTGTAGCTCCCTTCGGCATGGCAATTGCAAAGCCGGTTTCTTTCTTGTCTAGCTTGTAGTCAGCGGGAATCATCTTTAAATCCGGATCATTTTCCACATAGGCCTGCGCCACTGGCTTTTCCACCCCCACGGCATTAACCTTGTGAGTCTTGATTGCTAAAACTAGGTCCGTGGTCTTATCCATGCTAACTAGCTTGCTATCAGTTAAATGTTTTTTGGCTAAGGTTTGTTGCATCGAACCAGTTTGAGTTCCGACTTTTTCACCCTTCAAACTCTTTTGGTTCTTTAACCTGTTAGCATCCGTTTTGTTAATCAGGAAGCTTTGGCCTCCGTAGTAATAGATTTTAGAAAAATCGGCATTTTGTTCCCGGGCGGGGGTCGGATTAATTCCTCCTAACGCTAAATCAACTTTCCCGGTTTGAACGGCCACCAACACGGAATTAAAATCCATGTTCTTTAGTTGGAGCTTCACGTGAAGATCCTTGGCAATTTGTTTTGCCACCTCAATATCCATTCCCACGTCTTTTGACTTGCCGTGTTCGTTAACCTGAAAGGCAAACGGCGGATAATCGGGAGCAACCGCTACTTTTAACACGCCTTGCTCTTTCACTTTTTGCAGTGAGTCATCGGCATGAACGGTTGCTTTAGCCAGGGTACCCCCTAGCAAAACCGTTACCATGACCAAAAACCACTTGAGCCATTTCTTTTGCATTACTAATTCCTCCTCCGTTTAATCGTGTTTCATTCTTCTTTCCATGTAATTTAATAGTCTGGTTAGCGTAAAGGTAATGACGAAATAGATGGCCATTACCACTACAATTGGCGCCACTCCTCGGTAGGTATCCGCTCTTACGACGTTTAGTTCGTAAACTAAATCGGTAACTCCGATAATCGATACAATCGAACTTTCCTTGATGACCGAAATAAATTCATTTCCAAGGGCCGGCCAGATGTTTTTAAATGCTTGGGGTAAAACGATGAAACGCAATGCATCCGTTTTGGATAAGCCAAGACTCTTGGCCGCTTCCTTTTGCCCCTTAGCGACGGAGTTAATTCCACCCCGGATAATTTCACTGACATAGGCAGCACTGTTCAGGGTCACCGCAATCATCCCGGCAGGAAGAGCGGGAATGTTAACTAGTACTCCCAGGCCAAAGTAAACTAACAGTACTTGTACCATCATCGGAGTGCCCCGAACCACTTCGACGTAACTAACGGCGGACCAACTGAGCCACTTGAAATTACTCAAGCGCATAAGGGCTAATAAGATTCCCAGGATAATTCCACCCGCAACGGCGCAAACAGAAATTAACAGCGTGTACTTTAACCCATTAAAGAAGTACTTCCAGTAGTGCATCATCGATGTATCGGCGGTGTTAACCTTCATATACTTGCCGGCCGTCTTCAGATACTGGGGAATCAGGTGCTGAGCTTTCGCTTTTTCGATTGACTGATTCACAGCGGTTTGTAAGGTCGTGGCGCCCTTCGGTAAGGCCACCGCAGAACCGGTATCCTGTTTGTTTAAATGATAGTTAGCTTTAACCATTTTGAGGTCTGGATCATTTTGCACGTATGCTTGTGCTACGGGAGTTTCCACTCCCACGGCATCAACCTTGTGGGTTTTTAAAGCCAAAATTAAATCGGTATTTTTATCCATAGTGACCACTTTGGTACCCTTTAAATTCTTTTTGGCTAAACTTTGTTGCATGGAGCCAGTTTGGGTTCCCACTTTTAATCCTTTTAAAGCAGATTGATTTTTCAACTTTTCTGTATCTGCTTTATTGATTAAAAATGATTCACCCCCGTAGTAATAAATCTGAGAAAAGTCCGCGTTTTGTTTCCGTTCTGGAGAAGGATTAATTCCGCCAATGGCCATGTCGGCCTTTCCGGTCTGAATGGCCACTAACAAGGAGTTAAAATCCATGTTTTTAATCTGGAGCTTGACCCCTAAATCTCTAGCAATCTGTTTGGACAACTCAATGTCCATTCCAACGTCCTTAGAATGGCCGTGTTGGTTAACCTGAAACTCAAATGGAGGATAATCGGGCGAGGTCGCCACCGTTAATACTCCTTTATCTTTCACCTTTTGCAGTGAATCATCTGCATGAACGCTGTTCCCTTTAATGCTGATTCCGACAATCAGCATGACGGTCAGTAACAACCACTTCAACCATTTCTTCTGCATTTCCTTGCTCCTCCACTTTCTCAACTTATTACGCCAACAAAAAAAGCGTCCTTTAGTCAATTTCACTTGACTAAAGGACGCTTTGTACGCGGTACCACCTTTATTATGCTGACCCCAAAAATCAACATCTCTCACGATCCAGCTTCGAATCGTTGGCTCTGTAATGGGAGCACCCAGTATGGTTTACAATCGCATACTACAATTAGGTGACGTTCATCGAAGCTTCCACATGATGTTTCGCACTAACCAACATCTCACTGCGGGCTTCCGCTTGGACTACTACTTCCTAACTAACGCTTTGTTTTTGTAATTTTTATTTATCATAGCATGGATTAGAGATAATGCAACCTTTTTTTAAAATTTAATTCGGATTTAATCACCTTAACTAGTTTAAATCGCAGTTAATATTAGTTAATCAGTAGACTTACTAAAATTTAAAAGTAGCACTTAGATACATAATGTCATAATCTAATTGAACATCGCCCCAGACTTTTTCCTCAATTTGACCATGTTCACTAACATTAATCTCTTTAAATCCTAGTTGCTGATAAAATTGTTCAATCTCGGTCGCTGTAAAAAATGATTGCCAAGGGCATCCAATTTGTTGCACTAATTCTAATTGCTTTCTGGCTTTAGTATGACGAGGCGGATTAAAAACGGTACTACTCATGTAATCAACCAATAATCCAATTAAATTAAGATTTTGGTTTAAAAATTTCAGGTCATGCAAAACTGATTTTTTCGGCAGGTAAAACGTTCCGCCTTCCCATAACACCAACGTGGGCCGGTCACGGGAAAATCCATGTTCTTGTAGTCTCTGTAAAAATTCCTGATTCATTCCATTTTTCAAATCACAGGATACCAACTTTGTTTTTGTTTTTACGCCAGTGGCTTGATAAATCTGCTTAATATCAGTAACTGCCAAATCACATCCATAGACATCCTTATCACGTAAACAAGCAAGCGTATCTGGTTTAGTATCTAGCCCAACGCCCAAAATTAGAACTTGTGTATATTTCTGCTGATATTTTTCCAAGTAATGAGTGAAATAATGATGTCGAACTATAACATTCCGACTCAAAAAATTACTGTAAACTGCATCACAATTTTTTTGAAAACAATCAGGATCAGCAAATTTTTTAATAATTTTCGTTGATTGATCATCATGCAACAACTTACTTTTGACACAAGGAATTGATAACATTGTTAGATTTATCCCATCGGTACTTAACACATTAATCGCCTCACCTTTAATTTCATCCTCATTACTTCAGTCTAATTCTGATTTACGATTAATTCAAATTTAAAGTCTGTTAAAAAAAGACGTGCTCTTTAAAAGCACGTCTTTTAAACATTATTTTGACCAGTGTTCCTTAATGAATTGTTCACGTCCACCCATTTCTTCAATTTGAGCTCGTAATGGGTTCTTTTTGTAGAAATCTTGGTGGTAGTCTTCGGCTGGATAGAATGGCTGGGCCGGTTCAATTTTAGTAACGATGGGCTCATCAAATTGACCCGATTCTTCCAATGCCTGCTTAGAAGCTTCAGCCACTTTTCTTTGTTCCGGACTGTTCACAAAGATAACCGGCCGGTAACTGTCGCCACGGTCTTGAAATTGACCCATAGCATCGGTTGGATCCGTTTGCCGCCAGTAAATTTCCACTAAATCCTTGTAAGAAATAACACTAGGATCAAATGTAATCTTTACGGCTTCTGTATGCCCGGTGGTATGGCTGCAAACCTGTTCGTAGGTTGGGTTAGGAACGTGTCCACCGGTATAACCAGAAACTACCGAAATAATTCCCGGAGTTTCTTCAAACGGTTTAACCATGCACCAGAAACATCCTCCGGCAAAAATCGCTGTTTCTTCCTTTTTCATTCGTTAGGACCTCCATTTTCGTCAACCTGGGCTTTGTACTGACCATAGCCAGCAGCATCCATTTCATCGTACGGAATGAACTTCAAAGCGGCTGAGTTAATGCAGTACCGGAGACCACCCTTATCAGCGGGACCATCTGGGAAAACATGACCCAAGTGGGAACCAGCGTCAGAACTTTCAACTTCTTCTCTAATCATGCCAAAGGAAGTATCGGTCTTGCTCTTTAAGTTTTCTTTCTTAATTGGCTTAGTGAATGCGGGCCAACCACAACCAGAGTCATACTTATCAGCGGAACTGAAAAGTGGTTCTCCACTAACAACATCCACGTAGATTCCCTTTTTAAAGAATTGGTCATACTTACCAGTAAAAGCTGGTTCCGTAGCGGCCTCTTGGGTAACCGCATATTCTTCTGGGGTTAATTTTTGCTTTAATTCATCTTTGTTCATCACAAATTCCTCCTTGACATTTACTAACCTTTATTCTAATGATATAACCCTCAATTGCAAATATATTGCTCGCAATTAAAAAATAGCCGGATCATAAAGATCCGGCTATTTGGGTAAATTAATTATTTGCTTCTAATTGGGTGGTTAACGGTGGAACCACTTGTTTCTTTCTGGAAACTACGCCTGGTAAATTCATTACGTCGTTTTCATCAAATTGGTTGTTAAAAGCCTGGGCAACCACATCTTTTGGTTCTCCTACCGTAATTAGTTCAGAATTACTAGTTAAGACATTCGTAACTAAGACTAAGAATAAATCGTAATTTTCATTTTGCGCCTCTGATTCCATCGCCTGCTTAATTTCTGCCAAACGTTTGTTAACGTCTTCTAAATCAACCACGTTAATTTGATCAATCCGTACGTTTTTGCCACCGAGGGTGAAAGATTTTGCATCACTATCAATTAATTCTTCTGCTGACTTAGCGTCCACATTGGTACCAGCTTTTAGCATTTGAACGCCGTAATTTTCATAGTTATCAACCCCGGCAATTTCAGCCAATGCCTGTAAAGCATCGCGGTCAACGTCAGTCGTAGTTGGTGACTTTAAGAGTAAGGTATCAGAAATAATTGCAGACATCATCAATCCCGCAATTTCTTTGGGAATTGTAACCCCTTCTTCTGAGAACATTTGGGTAATGATAGTTGAACAACAACCGTAAGGTGCAGCTCTGTAGTAAAGTGGTTTGGAAGTATCAAACCCGTTAATCCGATGGTGATCAACTACGTGAGTTACCGTTAAATCAGCAATGTCTGCGATACTTTGTTGGGGTTCGTTGTGATCAACCAACATTACTAAATCTGTTTCTGGTTTAGCATGATCAACTACTCGGGGTGCCTTAACACCAAAGTAATCTAAGACGAACTGTGTTTCTGGGTTAACTGGTCCCAAGGCAACAGCTTCCGTGTCATAGCCATCTTGTTTTTCTAAGTATGCTAATGCAATCGCTGCTGCAATTGCATCTGTATCTGAATTTTGGTGGCCAAAAACTAATTCTTTTGTCATGAAAAAATCTCCTTTATTCACCTGATACGTTTACTTTACCATATTTTATTCCCCGAGGGGGCTTAAAATCACACTACTCTTCGGCAAACCGTGCTTCTGGAACATTCGTTAATAAGACAGGCGTTCCCTCCTTAGTTACATCCAATAGCTTCGATCCGTTGGACGTTCTTGGCGCCGCTTGGTAATCAGCCACGAACACATCTTGCGCATGACGCGTATCTGTATGAACGCGAATCAGAGTTTCGTCCGAATCCAAACGCATGAAATCTGCCAGTAAATTAGCCTTGGTCTTTAGATCACGGAGTACTTTAATTCCCTTTCGTGCCCTAGCTGTTTGCGGAATATCAACCACTTGCATTTTTTTGAAATTACCATTTTGAAAGACCATTGCTAAGTCATCAGTCTCTTGCACAAGCTGGGCATTGATTACGTGATCATCTGAACCTAAATTAATGGCTTTTACTCCTACGGTCCGCGGTCCGTTAGTGGACACCTCATCCAGCGCATATCGTAGTCCGAGCCCTTGTTCCGTCATAATTAAAACGTCCCGAGTTTCGTTTGGTTCTAAATAAGTAACGTTAACGACGGCATCTAACTCGTCTTTTAACTTGGTAAACATCATTGCTCGACTGCGGTAGGTTCGTCCCGGTAGTAACTTGGAAAATTCAACCTGTTTAACGTGTCCAGCTCGCGTAGCAATCACAAAGTTTCCAGTCTGCTTCAAGGAAGAAAATGATTTGACCGCAATCACTTTTTCGGTTGGTTGCAATCCATTTAACTGGGAGATATGCTCCCCGGTATCTTTCCATTTAGTATCTTCAATTTCGTGCACTGGTCGATAAATCAAGTTCCCACCATCAGTGAAGAGGTAAACCGAATCTCTGGTACTAAGTTGTTGGATGAAAACTGGATAATCATCCTCTTTTAAACCATTATCCGTTAAATCAGTAGCGCCAAAGGAACGTAAATTGGTTCGTTTCAAATAACCATCGCGCGAAACGAGCACCATCACTTGTTCATCTGGAACGGTTACCTGCTTACTAATATTTAAGCTTTCAATCTCCGGTTGGATGGTCGAACGTCGTGGTGTCTTGTATTCTGCAGCAATTTCCTGTAATTCCTGTTTCAACACCCGATCTAATTCACTTGGGTCTGCCAAAATGGTTTCATACTCCGCAATTTGCGCAGCTAAATCCGCATTTTCTTCATTTAATTTAGTTACATCAGTATTCGTTAACCGGTACAATTGTAAAGCAACGATGGCATCGGCCTGTTTTTCGGTAAAGTCATAGGTAGCAATTAGGTTGTCGCGTGCATTTTTTCGATTTTGACTAGCTCTAATTGTTTTAATAACTTGGTCTAAAATCGATAAGGCTTTAATTAGCCCTAAAACAATGTGCTGACGATCTTGCGCCTTTTTCAAATCAAACTGAGTTCGTTTGGTTAATACGGACCGCTGATAAGCTAAGTAAGTAGTTAAAATATCCTTTAACGATAACCGTTCAGGCCGCATGTCCTTAATGGCTACCACATTAAAGTTATATGAAATTTGCAGGTCCGTATTTTTATACAAATAGTTTAAAATCCCACGTTCATCCACGTTTCGTTTTAATTCAATGGAAATCATTAATCCGGAACGGTCTGAGTCATCTCGGACTTCGGCAATTCCTTCAATTTTTTTGTTTAACCGAATCTCGTCAATTTGCTTCACAAGCTGGGCTTTATTTACTTCGTACGGAATTTCTGTGACCTGCACTAGTTTCTTACCGCCACGCATCTCGCTAATGGTAGAGCGGGAACGAATTACAACCCGGCCGTGTCCCGTTTCATAGGCCTGCTTAATGCCATCCAGACCTTGGACAATCCCACCGGTGGGGAAATCTGGACCCTGAATGAACTGCATCAGTTGTGCTAACGTTGCATCTGGGTGAGCCTGTAAGTAAATCAAGGCATCCACGACTTCACTCAAATTATGCGGCGGAATTTCCGTCGCGTATCCGGCCGAAATTCCGGTAGCTCCGTTTACCAGTAGGTTGGGAATCCGGGCTGGTAACACGGTCGGTTCTGATTCGGTATCGTCAAAGTTTAAGACCCAACTAACCGTATCCTTATCGATGTCACGCAGCATTTCGCCCGCAATCTTACTCAAACGCGCTTCTGTATACCGCATGGCTGCCGGCGGATCACCGTCCATCGAACCATTATTTCCGTGCATATCAATTAAGGGGGCCCGTAACTTCCAATCCTGACTCATCCGGACCATGGCATCATAGATAGAACTATCACCGTGGGGGTGAAAATTTCCCATGACGTTTCCGACTGATTTAGCAGACTTTCGAAAACCCTTATCGTAAGTATTACCATCCTTATTCATGGAATACAAAATCCGACGTTGGACCGGTTTTAACCCATCGCGAATGTCTGGTAAGGCTCGTTCCTGGATGATGGCCTTGGAATAACGACTAAAGCGTTCATCCATGACAGATGCTAACGATAAGTCTTTAATTTCGGCATGCTTTGCCATTTGTTCACCTTCTAATCCAAAGTTTTATCTAAGATACTACCTTCATCTTCTAGGGTAAATTGAACGTTACTTTCAATCCAATTTCTCCGCGGTTCGACCTTAGTTCCCATTAAAGTGGAAACCTGTTTTTCGGCCATCGCCGCATCGTCAATTTGAACCCGAATCAAGGTCCGGTGATCTGGATCCATCGTGGTTTCCCACAACTGGTCCGCGTTCATTTCTCCGAGCCCTTTAAAACGTTGCAATGTCATTCCCTTGGGAAAATCCGGACGTAAGCGTTCAAGTTCTTCATTGGTCCAGGCATACTCAACCTTGGCCTGTTTGCCTTTACCAGCTTGCAACTTGTACAACGGTGGCAACGCCACGTAAACTCGACCAGCTTCAATCATTGGGCGCATGTACTTGTAAAAGAACGTCAATAACAAGATTTGAATGTGGGCTCCGTCATCATCCGCGTCAGTCATGATGATAATCTTATCGTAGTTGGCATCTGAAAGCGAAAAATCACTACCCATACCAGCTCCCACCGTATACATAATCGTACTTATTTCTTCGTTCTTTAAAATATCGGTAACACTGGCTTTTTCGGTATTTAAAACCTTACCTCGTAACGGTAAAATCGCCTGATGTTTTCGGTCTCGTCCTTGTTTAGCAGATCCGCCCGCTGAATCACCTTCGACTAAAAACAACTCATTTTTGCTGGCATCCTTAGACTGCGCCGGAGTTAACTTCCCGGATAACAAACGTTCGCTTTTTTTCTTCTTTTTTCCGCGCCGGCTTTCATCCCGAGCTTTTTTAGCGGCTTTCCGCGCTTTCCGCGCCCGCAAAGCCTTTTGAACCAGAGTATTCGCAAAATCCCCGTTTTCCATCAAAAAGTAAACCAATTGCTCTGAAACAACGCTATCTACAATTGATCGAGCGGCCGGGGTGCCTAATTTTCCCTTCGTTTGTCCTTCAAACTGCAGTTCCTCTTCTGGAACCCGCAAAGAAATTACTGCAGTAAGGCCTTCTCTCACATCGGATCCGTCCAGGTTTTTATCTTTTTCCTTCAATAATCCGACCTTACGCGCGTATTCATTCATGGCTCTTGTCCAACCACTCCGAAATCCCGCTTCGTGAGTTCCCCCATCATTGGTCCGCACGTTGTTAACAAAAGAAATCATTGTTTCCGTGTAACCATCATTGTATTGCGCAGCAACTTCAACTTCGATTCCATCCTTAGTGGTATCAAAATCCATCACTGGACCTAACGTGCTCTTACTTTCATTTAAATACGTAACAAACTCTTTAATTCCTTCATCAAATTGATAAATTTCTTGACGTTCTTGTCCAGCCCGTTTATCGGTCAGGGTAATCTTCACTCCCTTCAGTAAGAAGGCTGCTTCACGCAATCGGGTTGCTAAAGTATCGAAGTTATAGACCACCGTGGTAAAAATCGTCGGATCTGGTTTAAACGTAATCGTCGTTCCCGTGGGCTTCGTTGTCTTACCCATTTTCTTCAAAGTTCCTACTGGTTGCCCGCCATCCACGAATTGTTCTTCATACAACTGATGGTCCCGAACGATTTGAACTGTGAGATTAGTCGATAAAGCGTTCACAACACTCGAACCAACCCCATGCAGTCCTCCAGAGGTTTTATAGCCACCCTGACCAAATTTACCCCCAGCATGTAGGACCGTCAAAATCACTTCTGGAGTTGGTTTACCAGATGCGTGCATCTCAACCGGCATCCCCCGGCCGTGGTCTTCAACAGTAATACTATTATCAGCATTAATTGTGACATTAATGGCATCACCGTAACCAGCGATGGCCTCATCAACAGCATTATCAACAATTTCGTAAACTAAATGATGGAGTCCCCGGCTATCGGTCGAACCGATGTACATTCCGGGCCGTTTACGGACGGCTTCTAAACCATGTAAAACTTGAATTGAGGAAGCATCATAAGCTTGGGTTTCCTTTTTCTTCGTCATCGTTCATTACTCCTTTTTTTGCCATTCTCATCATACCTGATTTAACTGGGATTGCAACAATCCAGGTTAGCTCGCTCATCAGTCATGCTGTTTTCTTGTTAGAATAAATGCTAAAATAACGTTTGTTGGTTTTATCAAAGTAGGAGGAAAAATGGTTAAAATAGTGCTACTTTTAATTATTGCCTATTTGTTAGGCTCCATTCCTAATGGAATTTGGATTGGAAAACTTTTTTTTCACGTTGACATTCGTCGCCACGGTTCCAAGAACATTGGCGCTACCAATACCCTACGTGTTTTAGGACCCGTGGCCGGAACCATTGTGATGCTCTTAGACATCGGAAAGGGTTGGCTAGCAACTTGGTTACCAATGCAACTGGGCATTCATTCTTGGTACCCCTTGATTTTTGGCATCATGGCTGTCTTGGGTCATACCTTTTCCATTTTTGACCATTTTAAGGGTGGAAAGGCTGTGGCTACTAGCGCTGGAATGTTGATGGCCTACAACTTTGGCTTCTTTTTAATCGCAGCGATAACGGCCTTCACCTCAGTTTTTGTTACCAGCATGATGAGTTTAGGGAGTATCCTCGGGTTCATCATAATTTTCCTAGTCTCGTTAACTACTTCTGACGTAGCGCTCCAAATTGTAGCATTGGTCCTGACCATCTTTACCATTTATCGCCACCGCAATAACATCAAAAAAATCATAAACGGAACCGAAAATATTCTCCCATTTGGATTATACTACTGGTATTTACAATCTAAAAAAGCAAGACAACAGAAAAAATAACGTAATAAAAAAGGACCGAGTCCGCAAGTCCAGCAGATCAGAACTAACCTGATACTCCGCTGTGACTTCCACTTCTAAGTCCTTTTTTAGTTAGAAAAATTTCAACTGAAATTCAAACGTCTTTTTAGCCCCTGGCCGTAACTTACGAATGTCAGGCTTATCCGCTAAATTACCAGAAACCGTTTCAGAATCAGCAACTCCCCACCACGGTTCCAAGCAGACGAAGTTGGAAACCTGCGGATACGTGGACCAAATCCCTAGATAGTCATTGTGAATTCCGGTTAAAGTTACCCCCCATTTATGGTCAGAAGCAGCAATGGTAACTTCGGTCTTCGGATTCATTTTCACGTTAAGAATTTGGGCGTCATTTTGAAATAGCAAATGTTGTAATGAAACTGGTTGTTGAAATAAATCGGTTATTTGTTCCGTTTTAGTTAATCCATCAGTTCCAAGTTGCACTTGCTGGTATAAGGTTGCCGGCGTAACCGTTAACGTTGCTGGAGTAACATCTTTTTCTAGGGGAACCCGAAACCCTGGATGAGCTCCGATAGCGTACAAAAGTTCGTCAGACTCACTTACATTAAGGACCGTCATTTGCACTTCCACGTGAGCATGGCGCAACGTATAACTAATTACTAATTCAAAGTCAAAGGGATACATTTCTTTGGTTTCATTATTTGATTCCAGCAAAAAAACCGCTTGATCAGCCGTTTTACTAATTAACTGAAACTGCTGATCTCTGGCAAAACCATGTTGAAACATCCGGTACGTCTGTCCCTGATATTGGTACTGATTATTTTTTAGCTTTCCCACGATGGGAAATAGAATCGGAGCGTGGCGCTTCCAGTGAGCAGGATCAGCATTCCAAATATACTCGTGACCAGAACGAACAACGGAAACTAACTCCGCCCCAAGTTCATCGATCTTGATGGTCAATTGGTCATTACGTAATTCAACAGTCATGATTCTCGCTCCAATTTAGTTATTTTATTCCTTTGAGTCGTTTTTGGGTCTACTTAGTTCAATTCTATAATAATTGGAGCGAATAAAAAAGAATTATCTTTGTCAATTAATCCCGCTTAAAGAACTGTTGATAGTTTTGGAGTAATTTTTCCTTAGTAACATGCGTATAAATCTGAGTGGTCGCTAAATTACTGTGTCCTAATAACTCCTGAACTGTTCGTAAATCAGCCCCGTTATTCAGCATCTGGGTAGCAAAGGAATGCCGCAACATATGCGGATGAATACTACTGTGTAGTCCACTTCGTTTCATAACCCGATTTAACGCATATTCAATTCCTCGTGCGGTTAACGGTAATCCTTGGTAATCAACCATTAGGTAATCATGATCCTGATGAGTTTTCTGCATTAAGGTCTGCCGACCATGATTCACAAAGGTTTCAATTGCTTCATGAGCATACCGACCAAAGGGTAAATAACGATCCTTATTTCCCTTTCCGTGGACTAACATCATATTATTGTCCAAATCAATCTGGCGTAATGTGAGATTAACACACTCACTAACCCGAATTCCAGTCCCATACAGGACTTCTAATAACGCGGTATCGCGCTCGGCCAATTCTGGCTTCGGATTTTGTTTAGCCGTCGCAAACAATTTATTCAGTTCTTGATCATAAAAAAAACGAGGTAAGCGGGGTTGCTGTCGTTTAATTTGAACGTAGCGAAATGGATTTTCTGTGCTTAACCGGTTATTGACCAAAAAATTATAGAACGAACTTAGCGCTGAAACCTTGCGAGCCACGGTATTAGTTCCGTCTCCTTGATCGTGTAATTCACTCAAAAAGACCTCCACATCAAACGGCTCAACCTTGGTAAAGGGAATCTTCTTCCCGGTTGTCTGCAAAAAATGTTCAAATTGTTCTAAATCATCGCGATAAGCACGAATGGTCAAGTGAGAATACTGTCGTTCACTATCTAAATAGCGTTCAAATAATATGATTAATTCTTGATCGTTTTTTTTTGGCTGCATGGCACACCTCAATTACAAAAAAGGCTGGTTCGCAAGGAGCCGCCTTTGTTAGTTTATTTAATGATACTTTCTTCATAATCACCATTCGGACACAGGATTTGCCAACCCCCGCGGACCTTTTTGTTGACCAGGAAGTGGTGACACTTGGGACAATCACGGCCCACTGGTTTATCCCACGAAACAAAGTCACAATCAGGATACCGGGAACAACCATAAAAGGTCCGTTTTTTCTTGGTCTTGCGCTCAATTACTTGACCCTGATGACATTTCGGACAAGTAACCCCAATTTCCTTCACGATGGTTTGGGTATTGCGACAATCTGGGAAACGGGAACAAGCAAAGAATTTTCCGTATTTTCCCATTTTTTCGACCATTGGAGCCCCGCAAATTTCACAGTTAAAGCCAGCCAGTGGTTCCTTGATCTGGACGTCTTCCATTTTCTTTTCAGCATGACTAACTTCTTTGGAAAATGGTTGATAAAACTCGTTCACTACAGCGACCCATTGTCGCTTAGCTTCTTCAATCTCATCTAGTTGGCCTTCAATGTCAGCTGTAAAATCAACGTTCACGATATCTGGGAAGTACTCTTCAATTAGTTTGTTGACAATTTCCCCTAATTCGGTTGGTACAAAGCGGCGAGCCTCTAACTTAACGTAATAACGTTTTTGAATCGTCATTAACGTCGGAGCATAAGTAGAAGGCCGGCCGACACCGTTTTCTTCTAACGTTTTAATCAAAGCCGCTTCTGTATATCGAGCTGGTGGCTGGGTAAAATGCTGATCCGGCTGATTGTTGACCAAGCGAACGCTGTCATTCGTTTTTAAATCTGGTAAAACGTTATCCTTTTCTTTGCCGGCGGCATAAACCTTCAGATATCCTTCAAACTTGAGCTTCGATCCATTAGCGCGGTAGTCCACGCCATTTTGGTCAATGGTAACCGTTTCGGTATCCACGATTGCCGGGGTCATCTGACTCGCCACAAACCGGCTCCAAATCAAATTATATAGCTTGTACTGATCCTTAGTTAGATACTTTTCAATCGATTTGGGCGTCCGTAACACTGACGTTGGTCGCACGGCTTCGTGCGCATCCTGCGCTCCTTCAGGTAATTTCCCCTTGCGCGGATGGTTAGTTGCATACTCTGCTCCATAATTTTCGTGTAAGAAAGTGGCCGCCTCGTGCTTAGCTCCGGCAGAAATTCGGGTGGAATCCGTCCGCATGTAAGTGATTAATCCTTGGCTACCTTCTTTACCAATGTTAATTCCTTCATAAAGTTGTTGTGCCGCCATCATGGTTCGACCGGTCCGGAAGCGGAGTTTCTTATTGGCATCCTGTTGTAGCGTACTGGTGGTGAAGGGACGGGGTGGTTGTCGTTTCTTTTCCCGTTTTTTTACGTCAGTAATGGTGAAATCATCCTTCGGATCAATTCGGCTCAAAGCTGCCTGAACCGCATCGTTGTTTTTTAACGCCGTTTTTTTACCGTCTAAGCCGTAGAAGCTCGCCTTGAATTGAGAACGTCCCTTTTTAAAAACCCCATCAATGGTCCAGTATTCTTCGGGTTGAAATTTTTGAATTTCTCGTTCTCGTTGAATGATAATCCACAGAGCAACTGATTGCACTCGTCCGGCACTCAAACCCTTCTTTACCTTTTTCCATAAAATGGGAGAAATTGAGTAACCCACAAGGCGGTCAATAATCCGACGTGCCTGTTGGGCATTCACCAGGTTCATATCAATCGTGCGGGGATGTTTAAACGCATCCTTGACGGTTTCCTTTGTAATTTCGTTAAAGGTCACCCGGTTATGATCATTAACATCCAGGTTAAGGATGTGGGCCACGTGCCAGGCAATCGCCTCTCCTTCCCGATCCGGGTCAGAAGCCAGAAACACTTCCTTCGCCTTTTTAGCTTCGGTTTTCAAAGTTTTAATGGTATCACCCTTACCCCGAATGGAAATGTAATCAGGCGTAAAATCATTTTCAATTTCAATCCCCATCCGACTTTTCGGTAAATCCCGGATATGCCCTTTACTAGCAATAACGCTATAAGTCCGGCCAAGATACTTGCTAATCGTTTTTGCTTTGGCCGGAGATTCCACAATTACTAACTTCTTTTTGGTGGTACTGCGTTTTCGTTTAGTCGTTTTATTTTTTGTCGTTGTTTTAGTGGCCATTCAATTTATCCCTCGTCACTTTTCTACTATTATATAAGCTTTCTTCACAATCAACGTGCGATGAAATTCTAACAAAGCATATTGCAATTTTTTCTAAGTGTCAAATTAAATACAGCAAACAAAAAGCCTCCCAACTTTAATTGGAAGGCAAATGAACAGATTGCCGTTGGTTAAATTAGGTTATTTATTCAAAAATTTCCAGATTACTCCACCCACAAAGGCAAAAATTAAAACAAAAATGGAAATTAACAATAACATCACATCAGGAACGTATAATCCTAGCGTCAGTACCATTCCATAGAACCAAATACTGAAAATCAAAATCACCGTGTCAATGAAACAGACGATTTGCCCACAATCAGCCCAGGCTAGTTTATAGGCCGGTTTCTTCACAAGGCGGTCAATCCCCCACAATAGAGCAGTAATGATCCACAATAAGATGTTGGCAACCGCTAAAAATTCTAATGAGTTGACACTACTAAGAAAATTAAACATGCTGCTTCTCCTTTGCCATTAAAATACTTACTATTCTCATTATACACATAATTAACAACTACTTGGGATTCTAAGTCTTATTTATACAAACTAGCCAGTGGTTTATCTGAAAAGATAAGTGTAAAATTATTAATTAACTTCAATTAATGACAAATGACTGACTAGTAATCATTTTAATCCCGTAAGGAGGATCGATATGTTTTCGAACATCCGTAAACGCAAACTAAATAATCCTTTTTCCACCTATTTCATGCTGTACAATTTAATTATGATTTTACTCATGATTATTCCCTACATTATCATTATTTACGGATTCGCTAGTGGTAAATATATTCCCGTCGATCCGTTAAGCGTAATTAAAGCTAACTTGGTCAATCTCGTTAAAGTCGTTTTCAATAATTCGTTTACTATTTTTTCGATTTTTGCCATTCTAACTCCGGTGATTTCGGTCCTAAAATTTTACAACAACTATAAAAATTCAGAAACACATAATGTGTCACTAAGTAATCCCATTAAACTCATCAATGTTCTTTACCATAAACAAGATGTGACCTTTTTGTTTGTCTTGGCCATTTCGATTGTTTTGATTCCCTTACTAAATTACTTTTATTCCTATTATTTGCTCCGTTTATTTTTCTTGATTCTGATTTCGTGTCTTCCCATTTTTCTCCGTTTACCCGCGGTGATTGGAATTGTACTCATTAGTATTATTTGTCTTTGTTTACTGCTAATCGTGCTCGTCTTATTCCTAGCCTCGTTTCACCTGCTGTTTAAACTAATTATCCCCTCCATGAAAAGACTTTTTTCCCCAATACCTATCTGCCCCTGCTAGAAATTAACGATAAAAAGTATTGCATTGTTGGAAACGATCAGGAGTATTTTTTCTTAATTAAGCTAAACGAGCGATCCTTGGAGGACACTAAAAATAGCCAAATTCCTAATCCTGACATTAGTAATTTCACAGACACCAATCGAATGTATCTGTTTCCACGCGAAAAATTTAACGACAAGCGGATTAAATACTTTAAGATTCAAATTCACTTCTTGCGTCCCTACATTAAAAATTTTAAAAACGGACAGTTAGAAGTCAAGGTGTTAACTTCCCTTTAAATTATTTTCGGTTGTCTAAAAAAGATGCCAGCCCGTGGTTGGCATCTTTTTTAGTGCTTTAAAGCACAATTCTACCCAACAAATCCTGCGTATCAATGCACGGTTGCGCGCCGGCCGCAATTAATTCATTGGCACCTAAAGATAGTTGACTGTTGATGTTGCCCGGAATGGCTAGTACATCTCGATTAGCTTGTAATGCTAAACTGGCCGTGATCAAACTTCCTGATTTCTTACGGGCCTCCACGACTAACAGTTTTTGGCAGAGGCCAGCAATAATTCGATTCCGTTCTACGAACTGATACCGGCGTGGTCCTGCTCCTTGGGGATATTCCGTAATCACCAGTTGATGCTGGGCTAAGTCACGTTGTAGATTTCGATTAGTAGCTGGATAGTAGTGATCTAAACCCGTTCCTAAAACGGCCACGGTTTTCCCGTGATACGCCAAAGCTAACTGATGCCCGAGCGTATCAACTCCCGTCGCTAGTCCAGAAACAATTAAGTAGCGGCTTACCACCTCACTTGTAACCGTGCGCTTTAAGGATTTCACCGCGTATGCTGAACAGTTCCGGGAGCCCACGATCCCTAATACCGGAGTATTCGTTAGGCACTGCCATTTACCCGCGTAAAATAAGACAATCGGTGGCAAAAAAATTTCTTTAAGTTGTTCTGGATATTCAGCATCTAAAATCGTCAGCCATCCACCCTGTTGATTGGTACGGACTCGTTCGGTTAGTTCGGGAGTCAAAAAATGGTGAATGAAAGGACTAGTTTTCAGCCGGTGTTTTCGCAGTAAAGCCGCCAATGGTTGTAGTAACCCTGCCAGTGAATACCGGCTAAAATGCTGCTCCCGTAGCAACCATTCATAAATTAAGCTCTCACCCTTTAACCCCACACCGGGACAAAGTTTAACCCGTAGTAAAAATTCTCGTTTATCCATCGTCGTTCTCCCCTTTTAGAAGAGATACGTAGTTAACGGAACAAATCACGCACGGGTGCAAAACTTTTTCGATGAATCGGTGTCGCGCCAAATTGCCGTAACGCCTGTAAATGTTCCTTAGTTCCATAACCATCATTATGGTCAAAGCCGTACCCTGGATATTGGTCTGCGTACTTAATCATGATATCGTCTCGCGCAACCTTAGCTAGGATGCTGGCCGCAGCGATACTAGCGGATTTAGCGTCCCCCTTGATTAACTTGGTTTGGGCTAAATCTGTGTCAATGACCATGGCATCTACCAAAAGATGTTCGGGAGTGGGCTGCAATTGTTCAATTACCCGCTTCATTCCCAGGCGACTGGCTTCGTAAATGTTAATTTGATCAATCGTTTGAGGACTAATGCTGACTAACTGATAAGCAACGGCTGTTTGTTTGATTAACGGTGCCATAACTCGACGTTCGTGGTCAGTGAGTTGCTTGGAATCGTTGACGTTCACTAACGCAAAATCATGAGGTAAAATCACGGCTCCGATAACAACTGGACCAGCTAATGGTCCCCGTCCTACTTCATCTACGCCCGCAACGTATTGGATCCCTTGCTGCCACAGTTCTTTTTCAAAGTGTAACCGCTGTTCAAAAGCAGCTTTTGCTTCTCGTTGTTTGGTTAACCGCCGTTTGGTTTGCTGCACTAAGCGCTGGACTCCCTTACGTGGATCAGCTTCGTAAGCCGCTAATTGAGGGTCTGTTTCCGTCGTTACTTGAGCCAGTACTTTCTTAACTTCACTAATTTTCATTGGAATCTAAATCCTGAGGATCATCCAGCGTAAAGCGACCGAGTTTTCCCTTGCGGATGTCGTTGATAATCCGATCAGATGCTCGTTCGTAGTCATCACGCATTCCTAAGTTAGCAGTAATGGTCAGCAATAGATCCGGATCCGGAAGAGTTAAATCGGCATCGCGGAGCCGATAGCGATTAATTAACTCCGTGCGGTTGTGAGCCTTAAAAAAGCAAAGGGCGTATAACGCCACGTCATCACTATGATATGAATTTTCCCGAATTGCCCCCGTCAAAGCTAATTTTTCGGCTATCGTCTGATTTTGAAATTTCGGCCACAAAATTCCCGGGGTATCCAACAGTTCTAAGTGACCGTTACCGGTTAACCATTGTTGCCCCTTCGTTACTCCCGGTCGGTTACCCACCGGAGCCGAACGCCGTTTGACCAGCTGATTTAAGAGAGTAGATTTTCCCACGTTAGGCACTCCCACACAGATGGCTTTCAAACTCTTTCGCTCTAATCCTCGTTCACTCTGGGACGTTAGTTTACTGGTTAACTGATCCTGAGCAGCTTTCTCAATTTTTTTGGCTACTCCATTGACCTTCGAATCTACCGCTAGCGCCGCAAATCCCTGCTGGCGAAAGTAAGTTAACCATTGCTGCGTCAGATTAGGATTGGCCAAGTCCGCCTTGGTTAAAATCATGAGCCGGGGCTTACCCTGACTAATTCGACTAACTTCAGGATTGATGGAAGTAAATGGAATCCGGGCATCGACTAATTCAAACACAATATCAACCAGTTTGATGTTTTCTTCAAACTGGCGAATGGCCTTCGCCATGTGACCGGGGAACCATTGAATGTTACTCTGCATAACCTGTCTCCTTAATTTAGATAAGCGAGGTACTTCTGCCAAGCATCATCAAAGATGGTGAGGCTTGGCAGATAACCTGCATTTTCCTCTAAGTACTTAGAGATTTCGTCAAAATTATCAGTGTGCTTTGGGAAGCTTTGGTCAAAAAAAGCGTTATTGGCAAACTCCGCAATTTCATCATGGCTATTGGGATTGCGTTCGGTCATTAAATATTCGTAAAAACTTTTTCGCATACTATGCTTCCTTTCGACGCCAAATTTCAAAATGGTGCGGATATTGAGAGTCGGTTGCTCCCGGCCGTTCTTGGACCAGTTCAAACTGAGAATAATCAATGTGGGGCATCCAAGTATCACCATCCACATCGGCATCAATAACTGTGCGATACAATTGATCGACATCTGGCAGCAATGCTTTAAAAACCTGACTCCCCCCGACTACGAAAATGAGCTCGTCCTGGTGTTCATTTGCGTATTGCAAGAAACTAGTTGTAGTTGGAAAGACCTCCACTCCCGTCGGAAAATGATCCGCTGGTTGCCTGGTTAATACCATGTTTTTGCGATGGGGAAGCGGACGCCCAAAACTCGCAAACGTTCGGCTTCCCGCTAGAATGGGATGCCCCGTGGTTTGCTCTTTAAAAAAGTGCATATCATCAGGAAGGTGCCATGGTAACGTTCCGTCTTTCCCAATCACGTGTTGGTGTGCTTCTGCCCAAATAAATGCTAACATTGCTAGTTCCTCCTAAACGGCCACGGCCCCTTTGATGCGTGGATGGTGGTGATAATTTTCGATTTTAATATCATCAATGTCATAATCAAAAATACTTTGTTTCTCCGGATTTAACCATAGCTGGGGAGCTGGATATGGCGTTCGCGTCAGTTGCTCTTTAATTTGTCCCACGTGATTTTGGTAAATATGAGCGTCACCCAAGGTATGGATGAATTCGCCCGGTACCAAGCCGCACTCCTTGGCAATTAAACTAGTTAACAATGCATAACTAGCAATGTTAAACGGCACGCCCAGGAAAATATCCCCACTTCGTTGGTACAGTTGACAGCTTAATTTGCCATCGTTGACATAAAATTGAAACAGCGTGTGGCACGGCGGCAAAGCCACGTCATCAACATCCCCAGGATTCCAAGCTGAAACAATCAAGCGTCGGGAATCTGGATTGGTTTTAATCTGGTCAATCACCTTTTGAATTTGATCCACCGTTTGGCCATCAGCAGTTTGCCAACTACGCCATTGGCTTCCGTAAACCAGCCCCAAGTCGCCATAACGAGCCGCGAAATCAGCATCCGCCAGGATTCGTTGACAGAACCACTTCTTTTGCTTCAGATACTCCGCTTTAAACTCCGGATCAGTTTGGGACCGTAAGCCGAAGTCAGTCATATCAGGTCCTTGGTATTCATCAGATTCAACCCAGTTTTTAAAGGCCCACTCGTCCCAGATGTGGTTATTGTTTTGGAGAAGATACCGGATGTTAGTATCACCACGTAAAAACCAGAGTAACTCACTCTTAATCAACCGAAACGGAACGCTTTTGGTCGTTAATAACGGAAATCCTTCTGCCAGGTTAAAACGCATTTGATAACCAAAGTAACTAATGGTCCCGGTCCCCGTTCGATCACCTTTTGGTTGTCCATTTTCAAGCACAAATCGTGCTAGGTTTAAATATTGTTCTTCTAACATTCGTTCCTCCGTCCTAGTCCTCATCCACGTACTGACTTAAATAGTCCCAGCGTTCGACTAACTGATCACCCTGGGCATTTAAATCATCTAATTGTCGTTGTAATTCTGCTAACTTGTTATAGTCAGCGGCATTTTGCTGCATTTCCGTTTGCACTTTGGTCACTGCTGCTTCGTTATCGGCCAGTTTTTGGTCCATTTGCTCCCACTCTAATTTTTCCGCGTAGGTTAACTTGGTTTTAGACTGGGATTTCTTATCCGAAGCGCCTGGTTTTTGTTTTGCCATCGTTTGTCGTTTGGCCGCGCTCTCTTCCGTTTTCGCTTGTTGCTGCTGTTCTGCTAGGTAGCCTGACAATGATCCTGTATAGCGGTCAATTTGCGCGTCACCCTTAAACATCAACAGGTAATCGGCAACCTTATCCAAAAAGTACCGATCATGAGACACCGTAATCGTGGTTCCGTTAAAGTTTTCAATGTAGTTTTCTAAAACGGTCAACGTACTAATATCCAGGTTATTAGTTGGTTCATCCAGTAACAGGACATTCGGTTGTTCCATCAGCAATTTAAGCAAATAGAGGCGTCGTTTTTCACCACCAGAAAGCTTACGAATCAAAGTTCCGTGGGTCGATTTCGGAAACAGGAACTGTTCCAGCAAATTCGTAACGCTAATCTGATTGCCATCCTTGTCCACGACTTTTTGACCCACATCCGTCAGATAATTAATAACTCGTTTATCCTCTGGGATTGGTTCCATTTGTTGGGTGTAGTAACCTAATTTCACCGTTTCACCAAGTTCAATGGTCCCCGAATCTAGGGGTAATTTACCGGCAATCGCATTTAAAAAACTAGATTTCCCGGTCCCATTTTCCCCACTAATCCCCAGACGTTGCCCGTTTTGGACGATTAAATTAAAGTCCCGCAAAATTGGATGATCGGCCACGGTAAGGTTGACGTCCTTCATTTCAATTACCTTTTTACCTAACCGTTGTTGCCCCATACTGATGTTCACGTCTTCTTCGACAGGAGTTCCTTGATCAACCTCTTGTTTGAGTTCCTGGAACCGTTCAATTCGGGCGTTTTGCTTGGTGGAACGCGCCTTCGCACCGGCTTTCATCCACTGCAATTCTTTTTTATATAATTGTTGCTGTTTATGTCCCGCTGCGATTTCTTGATCCACCCTTTCGGCCTTTTTGGCTACGTAGGTTTGGTAGTTCCCCTCGTATTCGTACAACTTTCCAAACGAAAGCTCCCAAATGTGATTGGTAACCTGATCTAAGAAGTAGCGATCATGGGTAACTACCAGTAATGAACCGTGATAACGACTCAGGTATTGTTCTAACCAGGCAATCGAATCAAAGTCCAAGTGGTTGGTCGGTTCATCTAGCAATAACAGGTCTGGAGCTTGAAGTAAAACCTGGGCTAAGCCAACTCGTTTTTGCATTCCCCCAGACATCGTTTTAATCGTTTGGTTCAAATCCATGATTTTGAGTTGGGTTAAAATCGTTTTAACTTGGCTCTCAGCCGTCCAAGCATCCATCTCGTTCATCTTCGCCTCGGCTGCGAGGTAAGCCCGTTCCGCATCGGCAGATTCAGGATGAGCGGAGTAAGCGGCCAGTGTATCTTCATATCGGCGAATCACCCGAAAGATGGCCTGATTACCAGCAAACACGGCTTCTAACACCGTTTTATCTGCAGGTAATTCCGGATGCTGTTTTAAATAACCAATGGTATAGGTTTTGGAAGTAATAATTTCACCGGTCACATCATGGTCCAACTGGGCAATCGCGTTTAAAAGCGAGGATTTCCCACTTCCGTTGGTCCCAATCAGACCAATTCGATCGTGCTCGTTAATGATAAAGTTCAAATCGTGAAAGAGCGTTTTTTCTCCATAGGTTTTCGTTAAATGTTCGGCTCGTAACGTTTCTACCATACTTTTTTATGCCTCACTTTGGGTTCGAGCGGCTGCTAACAATTGATCTTGCTCGTTTGCAATTGTTCCGGCCACCACTTGTTGTTCTAATTGATTTAAGAGTTGGCCTAATTGGGGTCCAGGTTTAACTCCAGCCTGAATTAGTTGTTTACCGTCAATATTTAGCTCATGTTTATTGTGAATCGGAAGTTGATCGTAGCGATGTTGTAACGATTGGGTTTCATCAACATGTCCCAATACCACGGCTACTTGAGCGGCCGTAACTAAGTTCTGGGCTCCAGTTTTATATAACTGCCAGTTTGTTAACTGATGATCTAACAGTGCTTGTAATGCGGATGTTACACTGGTAACAGCCGAAATGAGCTGCTTGGAACTCTTCCAAGCCTGAAGCGTTTTGCGAATCCGCGGGGCATTCCAGTCTAAACTAAACGCCAACCAACTCCATACTTGCGTTTCGTCTGCCAATCGCTGGGCTAACGGATGCTTGATCAATGCAGCAATTGAATCAATCTCATCCTTTAAAACTGGGACATACCGAAGTAAATCAGTCGTCAGCATCTGTTGAAGACCACGTAAGGGCGCCATGCCTAATAGCATTTTGACAAATTCCACGTGAATTCGTTCCACCGCAATCTTTTCTAACAACGGACTATTAGTTTGAATGGCGGCCATGGTGGCTGCTTCAATCGTAAAATCAAGTTGACTGCCAAAGCGAACTGCCCGCATCATCCGCAGGGCATCTTCATGAAACCGTTCGTTGGGATTCCCCACCGCCCGAATGATGTGGCGGCGTAAATCAGAGATTCCAGAAAAGAGATCAATAACCTCCCCGTTTTCACGCATGGCCAAGGCATTTACCGTAAAATCCCGGCGCATCAAGTCCTCCCTTAAAGAACGCACAAAGGTTACCCGGTCTGGTCGGCGATAGTCCTGATAACCAGATTCAGTTCGAAAAGTCGTAATCTCGTAGCTGTGCTTGTGATGCAGGACGGTTACGGTGCCATGTTCAATTCCGGTATCAATCGTACGCGGAAAGATTTGTTTGATTTCGGCTGGATAAGCCGACGTCGCTAAATCCACGTCATGAATCGGTAGATTTAATAAGGTATCACGAACACTGCCTCCGACAAAATAGGCTTCATAACCATGTTTTTCAATCACTTGTAATACTTGCTGAGCCCCGATGAAGGCGGCTGGTAATTTTTCGATGCGCAACCACTGCCACTTCTTTCTCGTCTTTTTGTCAATTATACCAAGAAACTAGGTCAATTTGTCCCTTGACACAAAAGACGCACTGCGACTGGCAATGCGTCTTTCATTTTTTATTGTTCCTCTAAATCCTCTAACATGTAAATCATTTCGTCGTCATTAGGTGCTAACTTAACGTACTGTCGTAACAACGGCAAAGTTGCTTGGACTGATCCTGTTTCTCTAAGAAATAATATGTATTCCTTTAAAAACTCGGGGTCATCTTTGAAACTCTGGTAGGCTTGTTCATAATCACTAGCCGCCACATCCCAGTTTTCTAATCGTGCGTTGGCAACCGCTAAATCCCATTCTAACTGACCATCGGTTTCGTGGTCCTGTCGATAAGGGTTTAGTAAATCCACGACCGCCTGATTTTGCTGGTTCCGTAAATAAGCCGCGGCTAGTTGCGTAATCACCGCTAAATTATCTGGATTAGACTCATGTCCGCGTTGTAAGTAATCGATGGCTAATGCAGCATCACCCTGTTGCTCGGCTAATTTCGCCGTTAGCAGGTACAGGGTTACATTATACTCATCAACGCCAATTCCCTCCTGATAGACGCGTAAGGCCACCTCAGGCTGATGATCAGCTTCTAACGCCTGCCCTAAATAGGGGTACAACGAACTGTACTGCGGATCAGTATCCCGTAACGTCTCAAACATGGCAATTGCCTTTTTAAAATCATCGAGTTGGAAATAGGTAAAGCCCGTTTCGAATTGAACGTCAGTAGACATTTCGCCGGGCTGAATCTGTTCTAAATAACCAATTGCGTTCTCAAAGTTGCCTACGTTGGCATAGGCCACCCCGATCCGTTCCACGAGGTTCACGTTCGAAATGTTTAACTGCCCACTTTTAATTAAATCAAGGTACAGAGGAATGGATTCGGCGTATTTTCCCTCCGAAAAGTAAAGTTCGGCCAACGCAAATTTTACCACCGGTTCATCGGGAGCAATTCGGGAAGCTTCCTTGAGTTTTTGTTCACTAACGACCGTTAATCCCTGGGTTTGGTATAAATCCGCTTGTCCTAACAGGGAATTCAGGTAGAAATCTGAATCCGGTTGAATTTGATGAAGATAGTCCAGGGCATCATCAGTTTCATCCTGGGCAATCAAGATATCCGCAATGTAAGTACGCAGCTGGTCCTCATCAGGATATTGCTTTAATAGTTGCCGGTACAGCTGCAAAGCATCGTCAGCAAAACCTAACGAGTAGATTTCTTCTGCCAGTGAAAATAAGAGCTCACTCTCATCATTTTCTGATGCTAATTTTAAGTTTTTTTGGTATCCTTCTAAATCATTATTTTGGAGTGCGTCTAACGCTTGTTCTGAATAACTCATTGTCAACCTCTCTTTTCCAACAAAAAAAGCCAGTTCGCACATGCGAACCGACTCCTGCTAAATAGCGTTTATTTAACAGCATCCTTTAAAGCTTTACCAGGTTTAAAGGCAGGTACTTTACTTGCAGAGATTTCAATTTCCTTACCAGTTTGGGGGTTCCGTCCCTTACGTGCAGCACGTTCACGAACTTCAAAACTACCAAAACCGATTAATTGAACACGTTCACCTTTTGCAAGTTGTGCTTGGATTGCATCAAAAACAGCGTCCATCGCTGCCGTAGCATCCTTTTTAGTTAAACCAGTTGCTTGCGCAACATCGTCTACCAATTCTGCTTTGTTGGCCATGAGTGATTCACCTCCTGAAAAGATGTTTGAAATTTAAACATCGACTTCTAAGCGTTCCCATTAAATCAGAACACTAGATGACACAATACAAGCATCATCTCGTATTTAAAGATAGCACACGAAAACCGCGATTGCAACGGCATTTTAACATAATATTAAGGGATTAAGGTTAATTAACCTTATTTTCGACTTCGAGCAATAATATGGATGGGTGTCCCACTGAAGTCAAAGTTTTTCCGAATTTGGTTCTCTAGGTACCGCTTGTACGAGAAATGGAGTAACTCTGGATCATTGACAAACACCACGATGGTTGGCGGTGCAGTAGCCACCTGAGTCGCATAATAAATCCTTAACTTCCTGGTTTTGATCGTCGGGGTCGGCGTCATTGCCACGGCATCCATAATGACTTCATTCAACGTGGATGAACTAATTCGTTTCTCATGGTTGACGTTGACCCGTTCGATTAATTCTGGCAATTGTTGTAACCGTTGCTTTGTTTTGGCGGACACAAAAATAATCGGCGCATAGTCTAAATACTTAAATTCCATTCGAATTTGAGCTTCAAACTGCTTCTGCGTGTGATTGTCCTTCTTCAAGGTATCCCACTTGTTAACGACAATAATGATCCCCTTACCGGCTTCATGGGCATAGCCGGCAACCCGCTTATCTTGTTCCCGAATGCCTTCCTCAGCGTTTAATACGACCAACACGACGTTACTCTCGTCAATTGCTTTCATCGCCCGCATCACGCTATACTTTTCGGTTTTTTCGTAAATCTTGCCGCGCTTTCTAATTCCCGCGGTATCAACAATGGTAAATTCTTGCCCACTATGAACAAACTTAGTATCAATCGCATCCCGAGTGGTACCGGCCACTTCAGAAACAATTACCCGTTGATCACCTAAGATAGCATTAACCAGAGATGATTTACCCACGTTAGGTCGGCCAATCAGGCTAAAGCGAATACTATCGTCTGGCGCTGGATCTGGAACTTCAGGGAAGTTCTTAATCACTTCATCAAGTAAATCTCCGATTCCAAGTCCATGGGCCCCCGAAATGGGATTCGGATCTCCAAAGCCGAGGGCGTAAAAGTCATAGACATCCGCCCGACTTTCAAAGTTATCAATTTTGTTAACCGCTACCACTACCGGTTTATCAGCTCGATACAATAATTGTGCAACTCGTTCGTCCGCATCAGTGATTCCCTGGCGACCATTCACCATAAAGATGATGACATCAGCTTCATCGATAGCTACTTCGGCCTGTGCCGTGATTTGTTGCATAAACGGTTGGTCGGAAACCTCAATTCCACCGGTATCAATCAAATTAAAATTGTGACCGAGCCATTCACCATGTGCGTAAATTCGATCTCGGGTTACACCGGGGGTATCTTCAACGATTGAAATTCGTTCTCCGGCAATGCGATTAAAAATAGTGGATTTTCCCACGTTCGGTCGTCCCACAATTGCAACGGTTGGATTTGCCATTTTGTTACCTCCTTTTTAAAATAAAAAAATCCTCCATTTTTCAATGAAGGACTTTTTTAATTAATTAGTTTTGCGAATTAATGTCTCCACCTAAGATATCACCTAAAGTAAAGCCGCTTTCTTCTTCAGGAGCATTTGCAGTTGAGTTATCGTCAACGTTCCGCTTAGGCGCTTGCTTGTGCTCTTCAGCAGGAGCTTCTTCTAAAGCTTTCATTGACAATGCTAAACGGTGTTCTTCTGGGTCGATAGAAAGAACCTTCACTTTAATGTCTTCACCAGACTTCAACACATCACTTGGTTTGTCAATGTGTTTGTGAGAAATTTGGGAAATGTGAACTAATCCTTCCACGCCAGGGAAGACTTCGACGAAGGCTCCAAAGTCAACTAAACGTTTAACCTTTCCATCTAATACGCTCCCAACTGGTGCTTTTTCTTCAATGTCATCCCAAGGACCTGGTTGTAATTGTTTGATGGAAAGTGAAATCCGGTCACGGTCTGGATCAACAGAAAGAACTTTAACCTTAACTTTTTCGCCAACTTCTAAGACGTCGGCAGCTTTGCTAACGTGATCGTAGGAAATTTCGGAAATATGAACCAATCCGTCCATTCCACCGAGATCAATGAAAGCACCAAAGTTAGTTAAACGGGCAACTGTTCCTTCAATAACATCTCCCGGCTTAATTGAGCTCATAATCTTTTCACGAGCCGCAGCACGATCTTTTTCAGCAATGGCACGGTGAGAAAGAATTAAACGATTTTCTTCAGGAACCACTTCGATAATCTTAACTTCTAGTTCTTGACCCTTGTACTGGTTCAAGTCACTAACGAAGTGATCAGTAATCATTGAAGCAGGGATAAAGCCACGAACACCATCAGCGTTAACTACTAATCCACCCTTAACTGGACGAGTTACCTTAACCGTAATGGTTTCATCTTTTTCAGCTTTTTCCTTAATTTCATCCCAAACCTTTAAAGCTTCTAAGCGACGAATTGAAAGTAAGTAACTACCATTTTCCTTATCGTCACCAATCTTAGAAACTACGACAACTTTAACTTGGTCACCCACTTTATAGTTATCGGCGATGTTTTCGTCTGGATCTCCAGAAATTTCGCGGTGAGGAATAACACCTTCAACCCCGGCTCCTTCGATTCCGACCATTAATTGTTGATCATTATCAACGGCTAAAATTTCACCGTCCACAACGTCTCCAATGTTTACCTGCTTGATATTATCAAGCGCATCTAATAATTGTTTGTTTTCATTTTCACTCATCAAACATTTCCTCCTTGAAACTACTCTACGACCATTTTATCCTAATTGATTGTAGAATACCAGTAAAATATCGCTAACCTTACTTATTTTTTGTTTCCTGGAGCTTTTGCTGCATTAATTCAGCAATCTGATTTACCACCTGCTCAATGGAAAGAGTCGTTGTATCAATTTCAACTGCGTCTGCAGCTTTTTTCAGAGGAGAAACAGTTCGATGAGAATCTTTATAATCACGCTCGGCAATTTCCGCCTGCAAATCGGCTAGACTAGTCGTAATGCCCTTCGCCTGATTTTCTAAATAACGGCGCTCAGCCCGTTGATTAACACTAGCAACTAAGAATATTTTAACATCTGCATCTGGAAGGACCGTCGTACCAATGTCGCGGCCATCCATTACTACTCCACCGGCTCGGGCAATTTCTCGTTGGCGGTCTACCAGGGCTTCTCTAATTTTTGGCAACGCCGCAACCGTTGAAACGTTATTAGTTACTAGTTCCGAACGAATGGCTTCTGTTACTTCTTGTTGATTAGCAAATACATGTTGGACCGGTTCGCCTGGTTGAAACGTAATTTGGGTTTGTTCTAATAATTGTAAAACTCGTTCTTCGTCAGATAAATCCACCCCAGCCTGTAATGCTACAAGGGTAACAGTTCGATACATGGCTCCCGTATCTACATATACATACGCAAACCGTTGAGCCACAATCTTGGCCACGGTGCTTTTTCCAGCTGATGCTGGTCCGTCAATGGCAACTTGTAATCCTTTTTGGTGCATCCTCATCAATCCTCAACTATCTAATTCTTAATTTTTGTCCTGGCACGATTACGCTTTGTGACGTAAGACCGTTAAGTTGCTCTAATTTTTGCATACTAATCCCGGCATTCTGCGCAACCCGGTACAGCCCTTCGTGTCTTTGAACCACAATGTAATCATTCGAACTTGCACTTGAGTTCGTGTTTGTATCCGAATTCGCCGGCTTATCATTTGTGTTATTTGGATTCACTTGAGTATTCTTAGCGGTGCCGTTTTGGTTAGTAGTTGTGGTTTGACCAGATGGAACTGTAGTAGAACTAGTCGTGTCTGACTGATTTGCACTGGGTTCCTGTTGCGTAGCATCATTTGAATTATCAGTATCCGCCGTTTCTTCCTTAGTGATTTTCTTTTTCTTTGGTTCTTTTTTCGTCTTTTTCTTAGTTGCTTGCTTAGTGGTTTTGGTTTCAGCTTGTTTAGAATTATTCAAGTTCTTTTGCTGAGACATCCCAAAGGCCAACGCAAACAACGCGATTAATACCACCACGGAAATCAAAATCGTCACAATGACCTTAATGTTACCTTGTCGTTTTCTCCGGGCCATTCGCGACAAATTTTTGTCTGACTTTTTCTCCTTTTTCCCCCCATTTAATTCTGAATTATCTGCCGCAGCAGTCGGTTCCTCGTCAAATGACTGTTCCCACGGTTGTCCAGCTTGATCTGGATTATCTCGTTTATCCAATTTTTCAGCCTCCCTGTTCTTAATGGTTTAATTATAGCATGTTACCATCTGCTTCAAATAATTCGGCAATAATTTGGTGCCAATCTTTCATTAAATTTGGTTTCAGTACCCGTGGTGTTTCTAATTTTAATGCAGCTATGGTCCAATCTGGTTGATCAAAATCACAACACCACTGTGGTTTATCCTGAAGTTGGTTAGAAAAATTGCTCAATAATCGTTCACGCCGACAACCAGTAGTTAAAACATACTGCACTACCTTCAGAAGGGCCGCTTCCTTCCGTTTTCGTTCTGCTTGAAAGATGGCTAACATCTGATCATGACTTACTTGGTGTCGCCCATAATATTGAATCAACTTTCGCATTTGCTCATTCAGTTGCTGCGGTTGCTGCGTATACATGGACAGCGTGGCTTCTGTGGGCAAAGAATGATCAATAAGATTCAACGCTAGAGTTTCATCCCCAGGCGTATAGAGTAATAACGCTAAACTTTGTTTACCATCCCGCCCAGCCCGGCCAATTTCTTGCAGATAGCTTTCTAAGTCCTGAGGCAGGTGATAATGAATGATAATGCGAATGTTAGCTTTATCGATCCCCATCCCAAAGGCTGAGGTCGCACAAATTACCTGGAGCTGATCGTCCATGAACTGATGCTGGACTTTAAACCGCGTCTCTGTGTCTAAGTCAGCATGATAAGCAGCTACGTTTAACTCCGTTTCTGCTTGTAATGTAGCGGCCATCTGGTTGGCCATTTTTTTACTGGAAAAATAAATAATGGCCGGTCCCGGTGTATGTTTGAAAAAGTCCACCAAAAATGCTTGCTTATCGATTTCCGTCTCAAGAGTCTGCTCGGCCAAAAAAATGTTAGGCCGATCCACATCCAAAATAACCCGAGCTATGTTATGAACTTGTAACTTTTGCAAAATGTCACTTTGAATCCTAGGCGAAGCAGTCGCCGTTAGAAGTAAAAGCTGCGGTTGCCCTAGTGTTTGCCAATGTTGACCTAAATCTAAATAATCTGGCCGAAAGTCAACGGCCCACTGCGAAATGCAATGAGCTTCGTCAATTACGAATAAGCCGGGATTAATTTGAGCTAACCGCTGCACCAAATCTAAATTAGCCAAACTTTCGGGAGAAACAAAAATAAATCGATACTGTGCTAACTGATCTAACGCTCGTTGTCGTTCTGACCAATTTTGTTGGGAGTTAAATGCAACGACCCGTTTTTCACCCTCCGCCTGCATTCGTTCCACTTGATCAGTCATCAAAGACAACAAGGGTGAAACAATAATGACGGGACGGTCAGTAACCGCCCCATACATTTGATAAATTAACGTTTTACCAGCTCCTGTGGGTAAAACTGCCAACACGGATTCTTCGGCTAATAAGTGCTTTAAAGCAGCTTCTTGTCCCGGCCGAAATCTTTGAAATCCAAAACGCGTTTGCAATATCTTAGTTAGGTTCTCCATCGCTGGATTCTCCTTGTTGTTCTTTAGTTAACCAAATTTGAATTAGACGGAATTGAAGGAAAGTTAAGTGCTCATCCGGTCGAGTTTGAAATTGCCATGTATCAACATCTGGACCCCATTGCGCAATCAATTGCTTAACCTGATCCTTGCTAGTGAAATCTACATACGGAAACTGTGCCATCGGTAAATAAATCGCTGTTTCTAAAAGATGCTCTTGTACCGTTGATTGTCGAATTCGTTGAGTGTGCGCCACCACCTCCAAGGATTTAGTTGCTTGATACAAATTCAGAGTGCGCAACGCATTTTTACTAATCAATGGTCGTGCTAATCCCTGACATAACGGAGCCAAAACGGAATGGGGATGGCGCTGGCACCAGTCCACCAATTTGCCTAATGCACTTAACTCGAAAAAAGCCACTGCCAGTGAGTTTTGCTGCACGGAAATAGCAATCTGATCGCGGGTCAATCCGTTATTTTGATACCCAACCAGTTCCTGTCCTAAAACCTGGGCAGTTTGGTCAGGTAACGTTTCTAGATAAACAGTTAAATCCGAACCCACCAGTTGATAACGCTGGGACTGTCGCAATTGCTTAAAGTAACTTTTAACCCACTGTTGCTCACGTAAGGGGGTGCGCACCACAAAATAATGCGCTTGGTGGTGTTGAAATTCAGAAACTACCTGAACCAACAGTAGCAAACGTTGCTTCAAACGAATTAAATCAACGGTTTGAAAACGTGCTTGCCAGTCAAGTACTAATTGGGAGCGTAGCTGTTGTTGCTGTGCCTGTCCTGTCTGCGTTAACCGATAACGTTCATTTTCAATTGCAATCAGGTGACGTTGTTGTAAGGCACGAAAGTCTAACTGGGCTACATCTAAATAGCGGGAAATTCCTAGGTACCCGAGTTGCTGATGTCGTAAACCCCAGTATAAAGTGGAAACCGTCCGCTTGCCCTTCGCCAAACTCGCCAGAGAACGGGGACGCCGCCACTGCTTTGCATCCAATAACAGGAGAGCCAAATCCTGGTTTAAGCTTGCCATTAACGTCGTTCCATCCACCCCTTCAGTCGGCCGTAAATCAGAACCAACAGCGTTCCATCGACTACCCCCTTAATCAGGTTGAACGGGAGGATCCCAATTAAAACTAGTTTTGGCAGAGAAATGGAGAGCTTAAAGCCGGCTACGTTCATATAAACTGGCATTAGAATGAAGTAATTTAATAAACTCATCCCGATGGCCAATCCAACGGCAGCAATCACAATTGCCAATACCATTTTTCCCTTGCCAGCTAAAAACCATTTCTTGAATGCCCAAAAACTGATGATTAGTAATAGTGAAGCGACAAGTGAACCGAGTAATCCCACTAATTCAATTACAGAAAAGCCCATCGTCATCCAGTAGAGAAATAATTTCAAAATGGTAATTTCAATTGCACCTACGGGACCGAGCATAAAAAGCCCCAGCAAAATTGGCACATCAGAAAAATCTAGTTTTAAAAAAGGGACATACGGTAGGATTGGAAACGAAACAAACATTAAGAGATAGGCAATCGCACTTAACATCGCAATAATCACCATGCGTTTTAGTTCTTGGTTATTTGTTTTCACGAGGTAGTTCTCCCTTCGCTAGTTCTAGTAAATCACGAACCTCTCGTTTATTAAGGGGACGCCACTGACCGGGTTCTAAGTCAGCAAGTTTTAGTCCGGCAAAAACGGTCCGCTTTAATTTTTCCACTGGATGCCCCACCGCTTGGAACATTTTTTTAACTTCGTGATTCCGGCCTTCGTGAATGGTTAGTTCCATTAACGCGTTTTGTCCATCCGTCCCCATTTTCTTAACTAAGCGCACTTCAGCGGGAGCACTGGTATGGTGATCATCTAACTTCACTCCCGTTTGCAAGCGTTGAAAATCAGCTGCATCTGGGATGCCAGTCACCTTGGCTAGATAGGTTTTGGGAATCTCATGTTTGGGATGAGTTAAGAGGTAATCCAGCTTTCCATCGTTGGTTACTAACAACGCTCCAGTCGTATCGTAATCCAAACGTCCGACCGGATAGATTCGTTCTGTAACCTGATGTTTAAAATAATCCAAGACGGTTTTGCGTTTTTTTTCATCTGATGCAGAAGTAATCACACCCCGTGGTTTATTGAATAAAAAATAGACCGGGGCTTCTCTGTGAATCGGTTTATGATTAACCTCAATTTGATCGGCATCCGTGACCGTCGTCCCTAAAGTGGTTACCACTTTGCCATTTACTCGCACATGACCAGTTTCAATCAATTTTTCACTTGCCCGACGCGATGCAATTCCTGCGTGAGCCATTACTTTTTGTAATCTTTCTTTCATTCTGGTTCTCCTTCGTCATCATTTCTAGCTGGATACATTGCTCCATCACTAGTCGGTTGCTCAACTGGTAGGGGCGGTAATTGTTGCAAATCAGTTAATCCAAAGGCCCGCAAAAATAGGTCCGTGGTACGGTATAAGTTCGGGGTTCCTGGTTCATCCGCCTGCCCCGCGATGATAATTAATCCCAGACTCTGTAAGTTCTTCAGCGAAACGGAACTATTAACTCCTCGAACCTCATCAACCTGCAAACGTGTTATCGGTTGTTGGTAGGCAACGATGGTTAAGGTTTCCAACATAGCTGGGGTTAACAGGGAATCATCATCGTTAAGCACCTTTCGTACCGCTTGATCATATTCCGGTTTGGTGCTCATAGTTACTAAGTCGCCGTTTTGCTGAATCACTAAGCCGTAATCAGCAGCGGAGCTAGCTTCGACCAACTTAACCACGTTTTCTCGTACCACAGCCATAGACAATTGACTAATTTGTGCCAATTGCTTAATTTCAATTCCACTGGCTCCCGCGGCATAAATTAAGGCTTCTAATTGCGCACTAATTGACATGCTTATTTTTCCTACTTTCAATGATAAAATTGGTCTTTCCCTGAGTCTGAGTAATCCGAACCACTTGTTGCTTGGCCAAGGTCAAAACGGCCAGAAAGTCCGTCACAATTTCTTCTGGTTCTGACCGTGGACTGAATAATTGGGAAAAAAACAATGGTTGGGTCGGATTTTGTTGCACTTGGTCAATAATAAAAGCAGCCTGATCTGCAAGACTAAACCGCCATTCTTCAATTTGGTTCAATGGCCCCACATTAACTTGGCGCTTGCGTCGGATAATCCGTTGCCAGGCATTCTGCAGTACCATCACTTCAAACTCATGCGCTGCAATTTCTACGTCCTGATTCCGGCGTGAAGGTATAATGGTATGCAACTTTTGTTGTTGGCGCTCTCGTTTCTGGAGTCTATGTGACGCCTGCTGGTAGCGCTTATATTCCAGTAATTGCTCCACTAAATCAGCACGCGGATCTTCCTCCTCTTGATCATCATCAATTTCTTCTGCCAACAGCCATTGCGACTTTATGTGCATCAATTTGGCTGCCATCACAAAGAATTCGCCGGCCACTTCCAACTGGGTTTCCTTCATCTTCTGCAGGTACTTAAAATACTGGTCCGTAATCTCTTTAATGTTGATGTCATAGATATCCATCTCGGAATCTTTAATAAGATGTAACAATAGTTCTAGCGGGCCATCAAAATCAGTCAAATGAATCTTCAGGGTAGCATTACTCATTGTTTCGCTCCCACCGTGTAATCACCTCTTGATTATGCAAGGTTCCTATGATGTGTTGGTTCGGGTACAGCGTCTTTAAATTATCAAGCACCCGGAAGGCATTAAAATAAGTATCAGCATCCGGCGTTAAAATCATTTTACGCATCAACAGCCACTGCGGATTTTCCTCAATCCCAATGACGCCTGCCCAATTATTAAATTGGTCCTTCCAGAGGTACAAATTTCGATTAGCTCCGTCCTCATACCACTGGATTTCTTCTTGCAAAAATTCAATCTGATGGGAGCGCTGTGACATCGTCAAAATGCCCATAACGACCTTTTCATTTTCGGGTTGATATTTATATAACATGACTTCCTCCTGTTATTACGCACGTGGGTGGTACTTTTGGTATTCGCGCGTTAAATGCTCGTGCGAAACGTGAGTATAGATTTGGGTGGTAGAAATATCAGCATGACCCAGTAATTCTTGAACGGTCCGTAAGTCAGCTCCGTTCTCCAGTAAATGCGTGGCAAAAGTATGGCGCAGTGTGTGGGGCGTGATGTTTTTTTGAATCCCGGCTGCTACTGCCGTTTGTTTTAACATTTTCCACACACTTTGTCGGCTTAATTGGTGACCGTGGGCGTTTAAGAAGACATACGCATTCGCGGTCTGTTTTAACAATTCTGACCGTGCCGTATCTAAATAACGCATCAACCACTCAATGGCCACATCATCAATCGGAACAATTCGTTCCTTGTTCCCCTTCCCCAGGGTTTGAATTAAGTGCATTTCCAAGTGTAAATCTTGCAGTTTCAGGTTCACTAACTCAGAAACCCGCAAGCCGGTTGCATATAAAACTTCTAAGATGGCACGATCCCGCAACCCTAACTTTTTTTGTACGTCGGGAACCGCCAGTAAGCGTTGCACCTCTTGATCGGTTAAAACGGACGGTAAATGCGTCCCGCGTTTGGGCGTCGCAATTTTTTGCATCGGGTCAACCGTAATCACTTTCATCCTCATCAAATATTGGAAAAATTTTCGTAACGATGAAACACTGTGAATGACTGAGTTTCGCGCTTTTCCGGCCTTTTTCTCCCGCTCTAAATAACTCAGGACGGTAAACTGATCAATTGCTCCCCAACTGGTCAGATGCTGTTGTTGCAAGTAGTCAATAAACTGAGTTAAATCCTGACGGTAACTTTGAACTGAGTTAGCAGCTAACCCCCGCTCCACCACTAAGTAGTGCAGGTAGTTTTCCAAATCATCATTCATGATCTGGTTCCACCAGTTGAATGCCATCCGTAGTGATGGTAATTTGCTTAGCTTTAAAAAGGTGACCAATGGCCCGTTTGAACTGCCCCTTACTAATCCCGAAGTAAGCTTTGATGGCATCCGGATCACTATGATCGTTGTAAGGCAAAGAATGATCCGCGCGCATGGTTAGCGTCCGATAAATCATTTCGGCATCATCGTTAATTGCTTCGTAAGCACGAGGACGCATTGATAAATACAACGTTTTGTTGGGCCGCAAGCCAATCACCCGGGCTGAAACTAATTCACCTAGACGCGGTTCTTGTTCCTCTTCTGACTTATCAATAAAACCCAGATGATACTGGTCGGTTAAAACCTGCGTTCCCATTTTTTTCGGATTAATCACACGGGCTTGAAGCATCCGGTTCTTTAATTTCGGGTTCCCGGCGGGTTGCGAAATGGCTTTAAAGACCTCGTCGTCTGCCAATTCGCCCCACAAGCGACCCTTGCGATCTCGCTTTAAGGCTACTAACAATTGATAGCCCACGTCTGGCCACAAAGCACGCAGGGCGGGCAGATCATCCATGGAAACGGCTAAGTCTTTATCGGGAAGCCCCATATCAACGAACACGCCTAGGCCAAACTTTTTATTCACGACCTTCCCCCAGCCGTAACGATCAAAGCCGATGGCCGGTACTTCACGCGTAATCCGTAAGGCATGATTCTCATTTTCGTAAGCAAACCCCCGAAAGGTACTGCCCAGTTTCAGCGGCTTTTTAATCTCTGCTTTGGCTAAAGAATAGGTCAATCCATCCTTTTGCACAAAATACTCTTGCTCATTTTCATCGGTTACCGTAGTGGTAATCATGGTTCCAATTGCATCATTCATGAACTTCTCCAATTTCACTATTCCGGCTAATTAGGTTGCGCTTAATTTTCTTCATTATACCAAAGAAAAAGGCATCCGGAAAAACCCGGATGCCTTTTGGTTTAGAAAATATTTAATTAATCGTTTTTAGCTTGATTACCTTGGTAAACGACTCCACGCCGAGCGTCCACCGTTACTACTTCACCATCAGTAATCGTAGAAGTAGCGTTGTGAGCAGCCACAATCACAGGAACATCCAAAGAAATTCCGATTACGGCAGCGTAGGAAGTTAAACCACCCGTTTCAACCACGATTGCACTAGCCTTCTTCATGGCCGGTAAATAGTCTTTGTTAGTATCTTTAACTACCAAAACACTTCCGTCAACGGCTTTAGCGTTTGCTTCATCAGCGTCAGCAGCAACCACTGCCTTCCCAATCACCGTTTCGTCGCCAATTCCTTGACCTTGGGCCAACTTGGTTCCAATTAATTGAACGCGAACCGTGTTAGTAGTTCCTTCGTCACCTAACGGAACCCCGGTTGTCACGATGATTTCTTCGCCTTCTTTAGCTAAACCAGTTTCAACGGCTTTAGCAACGGCTAAGTTAACCATTGCTTCAGCTGATTCTGGTTTTTCAACTAACACTGGGTTAACCGCCCAATTAACCGTCAAACCTCGACGAACCCGGTCGTCAAAGGTTAATGCTAAGATGTTAGCATCTGGGTGGTACTTCGAAATCATCCGAGCTGTGTAACCAGAACCAGTAGCGACTACAATCGTGTGAATCCCCATGTCTTTAGCAATCCGAGCCACAGATTCACCAAGGGCTTCAGTAACGTCACCGTCGTTAAATTCGGGACGAGGAGTTCCGAATTCTTCAAAGTGACCGTCAGAAACTTCGTCAATCCGAGCCATCATCGAAACAGCAGCAACTGGGTAGTCCCCGTTGGCACTTTCACCAGAAAGCATCGTAGCATCAGTTCCATCGTAAACGGCGTTCGCAACGTCAGAAACTTCAGCCCGCGTTGGACGAGGTTCTTCTTGCATGGAGTCTAACATTTGGGTAGCAGTAATCACTGGTTTACCAGCTTCATTACACATCTTAATTAAACGTTTTTGCACGGCCGGCACATTTTCAGGTGGAATTTCCACACCCATGTCTCCACGGGCAACCATCAATCCATCAGAAACTTTTAAGATTTCAGGGAAATTGTCAATTCCTTCTTGGGATTCAATCTTTGGAAAGATTTGAACATCTTGCATGTTCTTTTCTTCCAATAATGCCCGAATGTCCAGAATATCTTGAGGCTTCCGTACAAATGAAGCAGCAATGTAGTTAATGCCATGTTCACAACCAAAGCGGATATCATCAGAATCCTTTTCAGTGATTCCAGGTAGGTTGATGGAAACGCCAGGAGCATTAACCCCTTTCCGGGAACCAAGGACACCGTTGTTAGTAACTTCCACTACTAACTCACGGTTCTTATCGTCCTTTTCCAAAATCTTGGTTCCAACCAAACCATCATCAAAGAGAACCTGGCCACCAACTTTAACATCATCGTAAAGTCCTGGATAAGTTACGGCAATCTTATCTTTTGTACCTTTAATGCTGTCATCCATGGAAATACGGAACTTGTCGCCAGTCTTGAATTCAATCTTACCATCAACTTGTTCGGTTGTCCGGATTTCGGCACCCTTAGTATCCAAGAGAATCCCAGCAATCTTACCAGTTCTCTTTTCCGCTTCTTTTACCATGTTCATCCGTGATAAGTGTTCTTCATGATCCCCATGGGAAAAGTTAAAACGAAAAACATTTGCACCACTATTCAATAACGTAGTAATGGTATCTACATCGTTCGAAGCAGGTCCAAGTGTACTTACGATTTTTGTTCTCTTCATAAGTAAAAGCTCTCCTTTTTTGTAAGCAAACCGTCGCCAGTTTAACTTGCCTTTATTAGATTTCGTTTTCATTGTATCACTTTTCACAGCTAGTGTCTGTATCGAACTAAAAATCATTTTAAAACCACGTTTTTAGTTCCCAATAATGCCTGTAACTGTACCATTAACTTGTCATTAGGATCCACGTTAAAAATGGAGGCTAATTGTTGTCGCTTCTTGGTTCGCGCCCAGTATAAAATCACAGGAACTGCACCGGGATGATCCTTTAGTAAGCTCTGTAACTGCTGTAACAACTCTGGTTGTTCTTGACTAGCTAAGATTTGCACAAATAAACGTTGCCGACTCGTCTTTTGCTGGTGTACTACATTAGCAGCTAACTGAATCTGGTTAACAACTACCTGTAATCCACGTCGTTCTTCAACATCACCGGTCACTAAAATCACCCGGTTCGGCTGTAACCACTCGCTCACATCACGGTATAAGTTGGGAAATAAAGTTAGATTAACTTCACCTACTTGATCGGAAGCAGTGACAAATGCCATCTGTTGACCCTTCTTCGTTCGAATCGTTTTCACCCGGTTAACTAAGAGGACCATCGTGACGTTTTTTTGGTTAGCAACTAGTTCATCACTGCGCAAGGCATGTCGGGCCTGCTTTAATTCGTTATACCGCTCAACCGGATGTCCTGATAGAAAGGTTCCCAGGTATTCACTTTCGTAGTTAGTTTTTTTCCATTCCGGCCAATCGTCCTTCGGTGCCACTTCAACTTCCATTCCTGGAATGGATGCCAACAGTGAACCAGATAAATCAGCAGCACTAATGAACTTAGGAATTGCATCGCTAATTTCACGCCGGTTATATCCCAACTGATCAAATGCTCCGACCGCCGCCAAAGTTTGTAACGGCTCCATTTTGCGAAAGTTAGGTGGAAGTTGTTGAATCAGATCGTCTAAATTTTGAAAGGGACCATCGTTGTTTCGAGCTTGCAACAAGGCGCGGATGAAGTCTGAACGTAAACCCTTGATGGCTCGAAATCCAAAGCGAATCGCTCCATCCTGATAAGTGAAATCTAACTGACTCTGATTAATATCTGGCGCCAGAACGGCAATCCGATCGTCCTTAGCTTCCTGAATGTAAGTTCGGATTTTCACTTGATTCCCCACCACTGAATTAAGCAGAGCCGTGAAGAACGGACCTGGGAAATGAACCTTTAAGTATGCCAATTCCACCGCCATCTTGCTATAAGCAACAGCATGGGATTTATTAAATCCGTAACTAGCAAATTGTTCAATGTAGGCAAAGGTTTGTTCTGCCGTTTGTTGCGAATAACCATTTTGCACGGACCCCGACACAAACCGCGCTCGCATTGATTCCATTTCCTGGTGATGCTTCTTACTCATCGCCCGCCGTAACACATCGGCTTGCCCCAGCGAGAAACCGGCCATAGTAGAGGCCAATTGCATAACTTGTTCTTGGTAAACAATAATTCCATAAGTTGATCCCAAGATAGCTTTAATCGCATCGTTTTGATAGTGATACTCTTCTTCACCATTCTTTCTTTTAATGAAAGAATCGATATTTTCCATTGGCCCGGGCCGATACAATGCGTTCACAGCCGCAATTAATTCAAACCGATCTGGATGCATTCGCCGCAACACGTTTTTAATCCCGCTGGATTCAAACTGGAAAACCCCGTTCGTTCGTCCCGCTTGAAACAGTTGGAGCGTCTGTTGATCATTTAAATCAATCTTTGTCACATCAAACTGCGGATCTAACTGATCGTGCACAGTTTTAAGGATATTAGCCATAATGGACAGATTTCGAAGGCCCAAAAAATCAATTTTTAACAAACCTACATCTTCAACGTAGTACTTAGAGTACTGGGTCATCAGTAACCCTTCGTTTCCGGTTTGAACCGGGGACTTCTGTACAATCGGTTGGTCACTCAATATGACCCCCGCTGCGTGGGTAGAATAGTGACGCGGTAAGCCTTCCAGATGCCGAGCGGTCTGAAAAAGCGTCTCATTTAACGGTTGATCCGCAATTAAATTTTGTAGTTTCTTGGATTCTTGAACGGCATGATCGAGCGTCTGATTCAAATGATTAGGAATAGCGGCACTCCACTGGTTCATCTGTTCTGGCCGCATTCCAAACACCCGCCCCACGTCACGAATTGCTTGTTTGGCTCCTAGAGTTCCAAAGGTAATAATTTGAGCTACATGAGTATCACCATAGCGATCATGCACGTAGCGTAAAATTTCATCGCGTTGGTCATCCGGAATGTCCATATCAATATCCGGCATTTGCGCCCGTTCTTCGTTTAAGAATCGTTCGAACAAGAGATCGTAACGAATTGGATCCACATCGGTAATCCGGAGGGCGTAAGCCACTAACGAACCAGCGGCTGAACCACGTCCCGGTCCCGTAATGATGTGGTGCTGGTGAGCAAAATTAATGACGTCCCACACAATCAAAAAGTAATCGCTAAATCCCATCCGGTCGATGACATCAAGTTCATGTTGCAATCGTTGCTGGTACTCAGAAGGAACATCATTAGCCAATCTGTCTTTCAGTCCTTGTTTACAAAGTTCCTGAAGATAGGTAATGGCCGACTGTTGGTTCGGAGTTTGAAATTGTGGTAAATGAGGTGCTTGCTTGGGAATTTCTACGTTGCACTCATCCACTACTTGTTGGTTGACCTGCACCGCTGCTTGTAAGGTCGTGGTTTGATAGTGAGCTTCCAGTTCTGCTTGCGACCGCAACCATTCTTCTCCCACAATTACTTGTTGTTCTGGAATGGATCCCAGAGAATTACCGGTTTCAATGGAACGTAATACCCGGACGTCAAAGTAATCAGTTGCTTTCAGATAATTAACTGGATTTAGAGCCATTAATTCGGCATTAGTTTGAGTGGCGAGTCGTTGGCGAGCTTCTAACTTAGTCGGTTGCAAATCCATGGGAAGTCCGATTTTAACTGAGCCAGCGTCGGTAAATTGTTGTAAGTGGGTCACTGCAGTAACTGCATCATCTGACCGCTCATACTCTAAGAGTGACAGGGCTTCGCTTTGTTCTGGCAACAACACAAATAAATTGGAAAGCCATTCACTCACTTGCGCTAACGTGGGAACATCTGTCTGAGTCATCGCTCGTGAGGAAATTTCCATTAAATGTTGGTAACCCCGTTGGTTTTTAGCTAGTAAGACCAATTCAAATTGATGTTCCGTTAGTTGTTCGCCCTGTAAAGTTAAGGTTAGGCCAATGATGGGTTTAATTCCCTGGCGGCGGGCCTCTTTTTCAAAGGCTACCGCACCGTACATGACGTTATGGTCGGTTAAAGCAACCGCTTGATACCCCTGATCTTGCGCTGCCTTTATCAATCCTGGAATTGTAGTAGTACTTTGCAGTAAACTGTAGGAACTAATGTTTTGTAACGGTGAATAAGTCATTAACGCCCCTCCCTTCTAATCCTATTATCGCTATTATAGCAGACCACCCATTTCCTTTTTAGCTAGTTCTTGAATTGCAATTATCTCAATTAGTGATAAACTACTAATGAATAAAAAGGGGTGGAAATTATGCGCACAATTGCTACAAATTTAACAACTATCTTCTGGGGAATCTTGTATGGTGAAGTAATTGGTTACATCGGCTCGGCACTGCTCCAGACTCCGTTTAATGCCACGATTGCGCTAGACGTAGCCATTGTCGGTGCCATTGTGGCCCTCGTGGGTGTGAATGCCTTAAAAATTGTAATGAAACCATAAATCTGAATGCAAAAACGGTTGGAAGTCAAACTTCCAACCGTTTTTTTATTGAAAGCGGAAGGGATCGGTGTTGAGGTCTGATTCTAACACCTCAATCTCCCACTGATTTTCAGCCTTCCATTGGTTAAATAACGCACGTAACCGAGGCTTGCAAATGCTTTCGACGTGGTGACCAGGATCAATCGCTTGTAATCCCGCAGCCAGTAAATCCTGGGCGGTGTGATAAAACAAGTCACCCGTAATGTACACATCGGCCTGCTTCTCTAATGCAGCGGAATAAAATTTACCCCCGCTTCCCCCTAAAATGGCTACCCGGTGAACCAGTTGATCGGGATTAAAACTAACCACCCGGAGTCCCGTAAGGTTAAATCTTGCTTCACAAAGTTTCGCTAACTCAGTGGTGGTCATCGGTTGTGGCAAATCACCCACCCGTCCCAGCGCAGATCCATCGGCGTGGTTAAGCAAACCAGTTGTTTGTTCTAAATCAAGCGCGGTCGCCAGCCAATCGTTCATGCCACCCTCAGCATTATCCAAATTGGTGTGCGCAGCATAGACGGTAATGTCATGTTTCAAAAGTTGCGCATACATGTCATTTTGCGGGTTGGATAAGTCTAGATTACGGGCCGGACGGAACATCACTGGATGATGAGCAAAGATGAAGTCCACGTGGCGCTGAACGGCTTCGTCCACCACTTCGGGTCGCACGTCCAAAGTTGTCATCATTCTATGCACGGGAGCATCCCGTCGCCCGATTTGAAATCCAGTGGGATCGCCTTCTTCTTTAAGAGTTAAGGGTGCAAAACGTTCAAAACGCGTAATAATTTCATTAACGGTTGTCATTAAGAACCTCCTGAATGGCTGCTACCTTCCGCCGCATGGCTGTAATTTTAGCCTGCGGATGGCTCTGCGATGCTTCTAACTGCGTTAAAATGGCTTGGCTTTTCTGTAACCGGGAATGCCATTTTTGCTGAAAGGTCGAGCTTTTAGCGGCTAACAAGTAGGGACCAAAGTTAATTTCCATCGTACTCAACGTCGCTGGTACTGGGGTAAATTCGGCTCGCATCATTTCGTAAAAATGACCACTATCTTCTACCAGTTGTTCCGCGGTAATCTGATACTGATGTTGCATTAACCAGCGGCGTACCCTGTTTTCGTCCACGTTTGGCTGTAACAAGAGCGCCGGATGGTTCGCTAGCTTGGCTTGCCCATCCGTTAGAATGTCAGTAATCAGTTCACCACCCATGCCAGCGATCACAATCACATCAACGTGGTCAGCCGGTTCAATCACCGCCAAGCCATCCCCAAGCCGGGCTTGCATTACGGCTTGTAATCCCAGTTTTGTAATCTCACGCTGAGCATTCGCTAACGGACCCGGCCGAACTTCACCAGCAATGGCCGTTTGAATCACCTGCTGTTGCAGTAAATAAGCAGGTAAATACGCATGATCCGAGCCAATGTCCGCTAGTGTAGCTACCCGAGGCACTAATTCCGCCACAGCCTGTAACCGTCTTGATAAATGCTGTTCTGTCATGCTTCCTCCCGTGGTAAAAAAACAGGGATCCAATTGGATCTCTGTTTTTTACTTTGTTAGTCTAAAAAGTCCTTTAGTTGTTTGCTCCGTGATGGATGGCGCAACTTTCTGAGTGCCTTGGCTTCAATTTGCCGAATTCGTTCCCGGGTGACCCCAAAGACCTTTCCGACTTCTTCTAAGGTTCTGGTCCGGCCATCATCAAGACCAAACCGTAACCGCAGTACGTTTTCTTCCCGGTCGGTCAACGTATCCAAGACGCCTTCCAGTTGTTCCTTTAACAACTCGTAAGAAGCATGGTCTTCTGGGCTAGTGGCTTCCTTATCTTCAATGAAGTCCCCGAGATGGGAGTCATCCTCTTCCCCAATTGGAGTTTCTAATGAAACGGGTTCTTGTGAAATCTTCAGGATGTTTCTCACTTTTGAAGTTGGCATGTCCATTTCGGCCCCAATTTCAATCGGAAGTGGCTCCCTGCCTAAGTCTTGTAGGAGTTGCCGTTGGACCCGAATTAACTTGTTAATCGTTTCCACCATGTGAACCGGAATTCGAATGGTCCGTGCTTGATCAGCGATTGCTCGGGTAATTGCCTGCCGAATCCACCAAGTAGCATACGTTGAGAATTTAAATCCCTTGCGGTAATCAAACTTTTCAACGGCCTTCATCAGTCCCATGTTTCCTTCTTGAATCAGATCCAGGAACTGCATTCCTCGACCCACGTACCGCTTAGCAATCGAAACCACCAATCGGAGGTTAGCTTCGGCCAACTCTTGTTTGGCCTCTTCATCACCGGCTTCAATCCGTAAGGCTAGTTGAACTTCTTCATCTGCCGTTAGCAAAGGTACCCGTCCAATTTCCTTCAGGTACATCCGCACAGGATCGTTAATCTTTACTCCTTGTGAACTAGAAGCGTTTTTCAGTTCCTTTTGGGTCACTTTTTTAGCCGCGTCTAATGCCCGAGGATCTGGTTCACCATTTTCGTCAACGATGCTAATCCCGTCGTCTTCGACCTTTTCCATCAGCTCGTTCATTTGTTTTTTCTTTAAATCAAATGGAACCTGCATTTCCTCTTCTAGAACCGTGTAGGTAATGTGCCCAATTTTTTTGTATTTTTTCACCAAGGCCTGGTAAACCTTGTGGTAACCATCCTTATCAAAATCTTTTTTTAGTTCTTGCTTCAGTTCGGCTTGTTTAGCAGTGTGCTTACTTTTGGCTTTGGGAGTAGATTTTTTCAGTTCTGTTTTTTTCTGTGCTTTTCGTTCTGCCATGTGGATTCCTCCCATTTTAATCATTAGTTGACTTCAACTGATCCAATTGCTGTTGTAGTTTAATTAGATCAGCCGCCAACTTTAGTTGTTGCAATTCGTTACCGGTTTGTTGGGCCACTTCAAATTCATGTTTAATGGCCTTAATTTGTGCGACTAACGGAGCGTCTTGCTGTATTATTTTAACACAATCTACCACCGCTTGATTGCTAGAATGATCGTAGGCTGGCGTCATTTCTAATTCGGCTAAGACCGACTGTAAATGAGCTTCGCCCACAAAATTGCTAAATTCCGCAGATTGATAGTTGGGATGCTCGCGAAAGAATTCCTGCGCAAATAAATATAACTGTTGGTAATCATCGTGGACAAAACTAAAGTCTGGTTGGTTAATCACCCGCGTCCACACGTTTGAATCATGCAACATTGCTACCAACAACTGACGTTCTGCATTTTCGACTCGAGAATAACGCGATTGCTCTCGTTGTAACGGTTCGGACACTTCCACAACATGGTTAAGCTGCCGCGGTTCCGTCCGTTGCCGTTTGCGATCCTGTTCACACTGTTCCTGCAGACTCGCTTGGTCAAAGTCCAAATCAGTCGCCAAGTCTTTGAGATAAACCCCTCGTTCCACGGAACTATCTAAAGTTGCAATCAGTTTCGTGGCCTGCTTGGCATACTCAATTTTTTCCGTTTCTTGTTCGAGGTTAAATTGCGAACGTAAGTAGCGCAGTCGGAACTTAATGACCGGTTCGCGTCCTGTTTTCACAATTTTTTGGAGTCCAGCAGCGCCGTATTTTCTCCGGTATTCGTCCGGATCCATGCCCCCAGGAATTTGAATTACACCGATGTTAAACTGGGTTGTTTGTTCTAACAAACTTACAGCACGATTAATCGCTTTTTGCCCCGGCACGTCCCCGTCGTAACAAATATCCACGTTACTAGTGACGCGCTTTAAATCGTAAATTTGTTCCTCAGTGAGACTCGTTCCCATGGATGCCACGCCAAAGTCAATCCCCGCTTGCATTGCCGAAATGACGTCCATAAACCCTTCCAACAGCAACAATCGTTGCGACTTACGGGCGGCTTTCCGCGCCACGTCGTAGTTATAGAGGACCCGGCGCTTATTAAACAATTCCGTTTCCGGACTGTTTAAGTACTTAGGTAAACTATCACTGATTTGTAACAGCCGACCGGAAAAACCCACGACCGCGCCATTTGCATTTTTAATGGGAAACATCAACCGGTTGGCAAACCGATCTTTGAGGTTGCCATCCTGATCTTCAATAAATAGTCCGGTCTTCCGTAACGTTTGGTAGTCAGTTTTTCGTTCTGCAAAAAAAGACTGCAAAACTTGATCCCCGGGGGCAAAGCCGAGGTTAAATTGTTCAATCATGTCAGCGCTAACCTGCCGCTCAGCCAGATATTTCCGCGCTGCTTCGCCTAGTTTAGTGTTCATTAAAATGTGATGGTATAGTTGGGTGGCAGCTTGATGAGCTTCAATTAGCGGTTGCTGTTTTTGTTGGTGGAGACTAACACCCGCATTGGTAATTGACGTGGGTAGTTCGATGCCATCATCTTTAGCAACCGCTTCCACGGCCTCTGGAAATGACATCCCCTTCAAATCCATCAAAAAGGTAAAAACGTTACCACCCCGACCACAACTAAAACAGTGAAAGATTTGTTTCTCTTCATTCACTGAAAAGGAAGGCGTCCGTTCCTCGTGAAAGGGACAAAGCCCAAAGAGGTTCTTTCCAGCCTTTTTTAACTGGACGTATTTACTAACTTCATCAGTAATATTAGTGCTCGTTCGAACTTTTTCCACAAATTCTTCTGGAAGCTTAGGCACACCATTCACCATCCTTTAAAATGATGGTTATTTCACCATCACCGCTTCTACATCAGCAAAGTGCATGATTAGAGCTGATAGCTGCGTTAATTCTGCTAATCGATTATCCCGCACCACGGGGTTTTCGCTCATAACCATCGTCGCGTCAAAATATGCATCAATCAACGGTTGCAACTTCGCCAATGCTACATAAGCTTGTTCTGCCGACTGACTAACAAAATCAGCCTGTAACTTTTGCACTGCATCGTACAGCTGCTGCTCTGAGTCGTTTTCAAAGAGACTTGAATCTACTGTCTGGGCATCAACGTCGCTATCTGCTTTCGTGGCAATTCGTGTTACCCGGGTTAAGGCTTCAATTACTGCCTTAAAGTCAGCTTGATCCGCATTTGTTTGCAAAACATGCGCACTCTGTTCGTTGTAATTAATGTCAGTATTAGTGGCATCTACAGCTGCATTGACGAGATCGTATCGAACGCCGGCATCCTTTAGCTCTTTCTTAATCCGGTCCTTTAAAAATTCAACCACTGGCTTAAACACCGGAGCTTGATCAACCTTCGGCAGCACGTCGGTAGCTTGTTCTTTTTTCACAATCAGTTGGAGCAACGGCAAAATTGGTAAGGTCCATTGTTCCTTAGTTACAATTCGCACAATTCCAGTTGCTTGACGCCGTAAGGCATACGGATCATTGGAACCACTCGGAATCATTCCAGCTGCAAAGAAGGTTAAAATGCTGTCTAGTTTGTCGGCAACGGCCAAAACGGCCCCTACCTTTGAAGCCGGTAATTCACCGTCGGCAGCAATAGGTTCGTAGTGTTCCCGAATCGCTTGAGCTACTTCTGGATCTTCTCCTTGCAAGAGCGCGTACTTTTCGCCCATGATTCCTTGCAATTCGGCAAATTCGCCGACCATTCCGGTCACTAGGTCAAATTTGTAAATTTCAGCAGCACGTTGCAGGTGAGCTAACTGGATTGCGTTTAGACCGACTTGTTCTCCAATCAGTTTGGCAATTACCTGGACCCGTTGCATCTTGTCGTACATTGAGGAAATCTGATCGTGGAAAGTAACATCCTTCATCTTGTTCACAAAGTAGTCAATGTCGTGTTGTTGATCTTCTTGATAGAAGAACTCAGCATCATACAGACGAGCAGCTAGAACCTTTTCGTTTCCAGCAATCACGTTGTCTAGGTGATCTGCGTTCCCGTTTCGAACCGACACAAAGTGGGGCAATAAGTTACCCGCTTGATCCTCGACGAAGAAGAACCGTTGGTGGTCCCGCATCGAAGTGATCAAAACTTCCCTAGGAATCGATAAGAACCGTTCGTCAAAGTCGCCGGCAAAGCTGGTCGGCCATTCAACTAAGTTATTAACTTCTTCCAAGAGTTCGTCGTCAACTGGAATTTGCCAATCGTGTTCCTTCGCAATTGCCAAAATTTGTTCTTTAATCCGTTGCTTGCGCTCCTTAGCATCAACTAGAACAAATTGTTCTTTTAAGCGTGGCTCGTAATCAGCGACGGTTTTTAGTTCGACCGGTTGACCTAAGAAACGGTGCCCCTGCGTGGTTCGACCCGCTTTCACGTCCACGATTTCTAGTGGTAGCACTTCATCATCTAATAGAGCAACCATCCACTTAATGGGTCGCACAAATTGGAAGTGATGGGTTCCCCACTTCATCATGGTGGGGAAATTCATGGATTTAATCACATTTACCAAGCCCAATAATACTTCGCTAACGGGTTTTCCGGCAACGTGTTTATTAACAAAGACGTAGTCGGTTCCTTTGACGTTTTTAAAGGTAATTTCGTCAGTGGTTACCCCTTGTCCTTTGGTAAAACCAATGGCCGCCTTACTCCATTGTCCGTCCTCTGTTTGAGCAATCTTTTTGGCCGGACCTTTAACCTCTTCATCAATGTCTGGCTGTTTAGCGGCTAGGCCATCAATTTCTAACGCCAAACGCCGGGGAGTCGAAAATGGTTTGATCCGGTCATAACTAATCCGCTCTTCTTTTAAAAACTGAGCGACCTTGGCTTGTAACTCCTTAATGCTGGGGGTTACAACGTGCGCCGGCATTTCCTCTAAACCAATTTCTAGTAGAAAATTACGTGTCATTATTTGTCATCCCCCTTTTGTTTTGCTTGGCGTTTCAAGTTTTCTGTTCTTTTTTGCGTATATTTAGCTAGAACAGCTTCCCGAGTCTGTTCATCTTTGATTAACGGGAAACCTAGTTTGCGGCGTTCTTCTACAAAGGCCTGTGCGATGCCGTGCGCCATCTTCCGAATCCGCGCTAAGTAGCCGGCCCGTTCGGTAACGGAAACTGCTCCACGAGCATCCAATTGGTTAAAGGTATGACTACACTTTAACACGTAGTCGTAAGCCGGATGAACCAGTCCCAGTTTGATGAGGCGTTGAGCTTCTTTTTCGTAGGCATCAAACAGCTCGTGCAACATGGCCTGATCACTTTCTTCAAAGCTATACTTAGAGTGTTCGTATTCCGGTTCCTTAAAAATATCACCATACTTCACTCCATCAGACCACTCCAAATCAAAGACGTTATTAACGTCTTGAATGTAAGAAGCTAAGCGTTCCATTCCGTAGGTAATTTCAACGGCTACGGGATCCATTTGTAAGCCACCCACTACTTGGAAATAAGTAAACTGGGTAACTTCCATTCCATCCAGCCAAACTTCCCAACCAACTCCGGCACAACCCATAGATGGGTTTTCCCAGTTGTCTTCCACGAACCGAATGTCATGTTCTAACGGATTAATCCCCAATTCTTCTAACGAATGAATGTAGAGATCTTGAATGTTGTCAGGAGATGGTTTCATCAGCACTTGAAATTGGTGGTGTTGGTAAAGCCGGTTCGGGTTTTCCCCGTAACGACCATCAGCTGGCCGTCTGGATGGTTCTACGTAACAAACGTTCCACGGTTCTGGTCCAATTGCCCGCAAAAAGGTAAAGGGACTCATGGTTCCGGCCCCTTTTTCCGTGTCGTAAGCATCCATAATCATGCAACCCTGCTTACCCCAGTATTCTTTTAATTTCGTTCCAATTGCTTGCATTGACAACTTTTTGGTCATGCTGACTCCTCCTATTCACAAACAAATAAAAAAGCCTATGTAAAAGTAAAAACTTTTACATAGGGACGATATCGTCGCGGTTCCACCCTACTTCTGAACTTAATCAGCAACTCGAAACGCATTGACTCGAAAAGCGCCAGATTCCGGGTTCAATCGCCATCTCGCACTATCATGGCTTCGCTGCCTTGAAAATCCCGGTCACTCTCTTTTGTCTGTGTCAAATATTTAGTTAACTATATTATAGATGGCAATGACGCAAACGTCAACGAGAACCACTCGTCCCCACGGACCAGTGCTTCATCTGCCGTAAAAATTTTTTACTCTTTAAGTTTAAACCCACTTCATTATCATAAAGCTGGTCTAAAACTTGTTGAAGTTGCTGTTTGGTCCGTTGGTTTACGTTAATCTTGCCAATTTTTTGTAAGTCAACCACCGAAAACAACTGTAAATAGTAAATGGTGCGGGGTTCCAAATGCAGTCGATGCGGATCGTCTGCAAAATGGCGCTCACAAATCAGTCCCCCTAGTTGTTCAGAATAATCATAAGTATGCGCTTTTCGACCACAAACAGCACACCGTTTAAGTTGTGGAGCAATCCCAAACACCGGGAGTAGCTGCACCTCCATGATATTAGTAATAATTGCCGGATCAAATCCGTTATTAATCAGGTTTAATGCGTAAAACAGTTGATCAAACCAGTGTGGGGCAGCGACCCCATCGCTAAAGGCGGCGTCGACTAGTCCCATTACATAAGTTGCATACGCATTCAACATTAAATCATCACTAATTTGGGTAAAATGTTTCACCTGCTTAGCAGCTGAAATATATGATAACCCCTGCTTTTTCAAGCTGCCGTCGTAAGTTCCGTAGCTAAAGGGAAGAATATCGGCCGTCATTTTAAATTTGGACCGCCGGGCTCCCCGGATAAAAAACATTTTTTTGCCAGCTTCGGCCGTAAAAAACTTCACTAGCATATCGTGTTCCCGATAATTTTGGCGGTACAACAAAATCCCATGGAAGGGACGACTTCTGGTATTAACCATCACTAAGCCCCCTTAAGCGCTGGGCATCGTTTAATAATCATTTTTAGAGCTGTAACCTAAGTTGTTTAAGGCCGTCGCTTTATCGCGCCAGCCCGACTGCACGTGGACCCAGAGCTTTAAATTAACCTTGGTCCCCAGTAATTTTTCAATTTCACGGCGCGCCCCTACGCTAATGTACTTCAGGCGTTGGCCCCCTTTGCCGACAATAATTCCCTTTTGTCCGTCTCGTTCCACGATGATGGAGGCCTCAATCTGCAGCTTGCCAGCATCATTCGGTCGCATCCACTCAACGTATACAGCCACTGAGTGCGGGATTTCCTGGCGGGTATTCTCTAAAATCTTTTCCCGGATAATCTCTTGAACAATAAAACGTTCGGGATGATCAGTGATCTGATCATCCGGATAGTACTGGGGTCCTTCAGGGAGAATTTTAACGAGGGAATCTAATAGTTGATCCACGTTATTTCCCTTTAAAGCAGAAATCGGAAAGACATCAGCCCATGGATAGGCCTTCTTGTACGTATCCATAATGGGTAAGAGTTGATTGGGATCCACTTCATCAATCTTATTAATGATTAAGTACACCGGGGTTTTCACCTTTTTCAATTGATCGATGATGTAATTATCCCCAGCACCTCGAGTTTCAATGGCACTGACCATGAATAATACGGCCTCTACCTCTTGAAGCGAAGATAACGCCGCCTGATCCATATATTCATCCAATTTATTTTGCGGTTTATGAATTCCTGGTGTATCCAAAAACACAATCTGACTTTCATTCGTGGTATAAATTCCCTGAATTTTATTCCGCGTTGTTTGGGCCTTGTCACTCATGATGGCCACCTTTTGCCCCACCACGCGATTCAAAAAGGTCGATTTACCGACGTTCGGACGACCTACAATGGCCACAAATCCAGACTTAAACGCTGTACTCATACTACTTCCTCATCTCTCAAACTGGTAACAGGGACCCAAAATAGGGCCACAAAACAATGACGCCAATCACCGCCGCCGTTCCAGCGGTAAAGAGCACGCCACCGGCTGCGATATCCTTAATTTTTTTAGCGGTCGGATCAAAGTGCGGTCCCACCATTAAATCCACCAGGTATTCCACCAAGGTATTTAAAATTTCAGCACTTAGAACCAAAAAACAAGCCAATAATAACCATAACCAAGTGGTTCGATTCACCCGTAAAACCAACCCGGCAATGATTACCAGTGCCATGGCTAAGAGATGAATGCGAAAGTTTCGTTCCCGAAAGAAAATTAAGTAAAAACCGTCCCACGCATGTCCTAAGGCTTGCGCAAAATTCTTATTTTTAGTAATTTGCCGCTTATTTTTTGAGTCCATAATTATCTAAAATCTTTCGTTGGAGAGGGAACATCACTGCTTCATCTTCTGGCTGCATGTGGTCATAGCCATTCAAATGCAAAAAACCATGCACTACCAAGAAACCGAGTTCCCGATCCTCTGAGTGACCCAAAAAGTCTGCTTGTTCTTTGACCTTATCCACGCTGACAAAAATATCTCCCAAATTTTCGGGAATCTCTGCCCGCAACTCATCATCCATGATCATCGGAAACTCACCGTCCGTATCGTCTTCAATTGCAAAACTAATCACGTCAGTGGCGCGATCAACGTTGCGGTATTCCCGGTTAATTTCCTGAATTCGATCGTTGTTAACTAAAGTCACTGACATTTCCGTATTGTCAGACAAGTCCAACGTCTGAGCCGCATAGTCCAACAAATTTTTAATTAGTTCAATCTGCGTCGCTGGCACCTGGTCTTTGGTTTCATCGTAAATTTCTAAATCCATCTGTACTCCTTATTCGGCTTCATAAGCGGTAATGATTTTAGCAACCACTGGATTTCGCACCACATCGGCTGCTGTCATTCGAACCACCGCAATGTCATCAATGTTGGCTAGGATGTGGGGAGCGGTTACCAACCCACTCGCAACGTTTCCCTTCAGATCAATTTGTTGAATATCACCATTGACAATCATTTTAGAATTAAAGCCCAGCCGGGTTAAAAACATTTTCATCTGGGGATTCGTAGTGTTTTGCGCTTCATCCAAAATCACAAAGGCATTCTCCAACGTTCGACCCCGCATGTAAGCCAACGGTGCGATTTCAATCACACCCCGTTCAATCAAGCGATCCGTATGATCTTTCCCTAAAATGGCATACAGAGAATCGTACAACGGCCGCAGGTACGGATCAACCTTTTCCTTCAGGTCCCCAGGTAAGAAACCGAGACTTTCCCCAGCTTCCACTGCAGGTCTAGTCAAAACAATCTTATCGACTTTTCCCTTTTTAAGGGCAGCCACTGCCATCACCACGGCGAGGTAAGTTTTCCCAGTTCCGGCAGGACCAATTCCAAAGGTAATGTCATGTTGATTAATTGCTTGAATATATTGACGCTGCCCAAAGTTCTTGACCCGCACCGGCTTACCCTTGTTATCTTTAATCAAGACCTGATTATAAAGATCCGGCAAAGAACTAATTCGTCCTTGGCGCCCAAGGTTCACGGCGGAAACGTAATCGCTTTCGGTCGGATGAATGCCGGCGTGAATCAATTTTAAAAGGTTAAACAAAATATCATGAGTCAACTGCACGTCTGCTTCATCATGACCTTCGATTTTCACGATGCCATTGGCATAGCGAATCGAAGTTTGCAATTCTTCCTCAATAATTTTAACTAACGCATCTTGAGTTCCAAAGAGCACTGCTTGATCATTGGGATTGTTCAGCGGTAATTGTTTTTGATATTCAAAATTTTCAATCAATCAAATATATCTCCTTAAATCAGTTTTTATAAATCAGTTTTAGTTAAATTTTAGCATATCCCGGGGGCTTTCCAAAACAAAAACCAAACCACTCCAATAAAAAACACCCCAAAGATGATCTTTGGGGTGCTTTTTATGCTGCAACTTACTTAGAAGTTGTTACGACGCTTTTTCTTTTTATTGTTACGTTTTCTTGCTGCTTCTGATTTTAATTTACGTTTAACGCTAGGCTTTTCGTAAAATTCACGTTTACGAAATTCCTGGAGAGTTCCGCTTTTTGAAACAGTCCGTTTAAAGCGACGAAGAGCATCTTCAAGAGATTCGTTCTTACGAACAACGGTTTTTGACATGTAAAATCCCTCCCTCCGAGCTTAAATAGTGCCAGCGTTTATCTGACAAGCTTAATTATACCTTATGAAAATTTTAGCGTCAACGGGCTAATTTAAGATTTTGTTCTGATCCGTTTAAAAGCAAAAAGAAGTTTATAATAAAGAAAATTCATCTTTAAAGGAGTTCCCTATGAAAACTACGTACAACGTCTTTGTTATTTCTGATTCTAGCGGTCAAACCGGAACGGCACTAGCCAAAACGGCCGCTGCTCAATTCCCAGAAGCATACGCTAACATTAGTCAGTACCCTTTCATTCGAACCAAATCAATTTTGACCGGGATTTTAAAGTTAGCCAAGGAAAATCAGGCCATCATCTTTCATACCCTTGTCGATTCGGAATTAAGCGATATGGTGACGCAGTTTGCCGAAGAAAATCAGCTCTTTAGCTTTGATTGCATTCAAAAGCCGATTGACCTGATTTCAAAACGACTCAATGAATCATCGGCAGCCGTTCCTGGTCTAGTTCATGATCTCAACGCCGCCTACTTCAAACGAATCGATGCCATTGAATTCACGGTGGCCAATGATGACGGCCGGCATCCAGAAAACCTCAACAAAGCAGACATCATTATCCTCGGCGTTTCAAGGACTTCAAAAACTCCACTATCTTTGTACCTAGCCAACGAAAGTTACAAGGTTGCCAACGTTCCGATTGGTCCTAACCTGCAGTTACCAGCAGAGGTATGGGATTTAAATCCCAAAAAGGTCTTTGGGCTCACCAATTCAATTGAAAAATTACAGGAGATTCGGGCCCAACGGATGAAGGAATACGGGATTGAAAATGATACCCGCTATTCTAACGCTGACAATATTAAAAAGGAGTTGGACTATGCCCAACACCTTTATCAAAAAATTGGTTGTTTGTGTATTAACGTGGCCGATAAATCAATTGAGGAAACAGCTTCCATTATCACAGAAAGCCTACCTAAACCTACTCAGCCGTAGCAATAAGTTTTTCAATCATTTCTGGGTCAAATTCTTGCCGACGAAGCATGGCAACTTCTGCCCCGTGGGGATCAATTTTAACTTTATCATTTACCTTAATGGCGGGCGTTTCCATAATTTTGGGAACGGTCGCCAATTTTGGATCATGAGCAATGGCGTTTAGAGCAGTAAAGCCAATCGTGCCAAACCCAATGTTTTCATGACGGTCCTTATGACTACCAAGGGCATTTTTGTCATCGTTCAGATGAATCACCTTGAGCCGGTCTAAACCAATCACCTGGTCAAATTCGGCTAGTACTCCGGCAAAATCATCCTTGACGTCATATCCTGCATCATACGTATGGCAAGTGTCAAAGGTTACTGACAGTTTTTCATCATGGTCAACCCCAGCAATGATAGTTTGCAATTGTTCAAACGTCGTTCCAACCTCCGTGCCCTTGCCAGCCATCGTTTCAAGCGCGATTTGGATCTTTTGCTCTGGAGTAATCACCTGGTTTAAACCCTTGATAATTTGTTGTAAGCCAGCATCAATTCCGGCCCCCACGTGCGAGCCCGGGTGTAGCACAATCTGCGTAGCTCCGAGTGCCTCAGACCGTTTAATTTCCTTGCGCAAAAAATCAACCGCAAAATCAAAACTATGGGGCTTTTTCGTGTTGGCTAAGTTAATGATATACGGAGCATGCACAACGACTTCCTGTAAATTGTGACTGCGCATGTATTCCTTACCCGCCGGAATTTGGAGCTCGTCTAACGGCTTGCGGCGCGAATTTTGCGGAGCCCCGGTATAAACCATAAAAGCCGTTTCATCATTGCCTGCCGCTTCTTCAGCAGATCCCAAAAACATCTTCGGAGCTTTTAAGCCCACGTGCGATCCTAGTAATAATTCATCACTCATCATAATCCTCCGCAGCGTTCTCACGACCAATGACATACTTGTCAATCACTCGTTTATACGCTTTTCCATCGTTGTAGGTGTTCCATTGGTCGTTAAAAGCAGCAAAGTCCACGGGTTGATCCGCCAAGACCGCCTGTTTTAAATCAGCAACTGTTCTAACGGGAGTAGTGGGCAACCACTTCTCAAATCCCTTTTGCACCCCTGGTTGTTGTTCATAGTGTTTCAAGTCATACATAAAGAAAATGGCCGAGCGGGCTTGAGGCATTAAACTAAAGTCAAAGATAAACGAAGAATAATCCGTCACTAACGTGTCTGCTAACGTCATTAAGTCGGTAGTGGTAAATTCATCGTAAATTTTCACATTTGCATGCTTAAATTGTTCCATTTCTAGTTTTTCGCGATTAACTTCTTGGTACAATTTTACCGCCACTATGGCATTTGGATCTGCGGCTAGAGCTTCAATGGTCCCTACCGGAGGATTAACGTGTTCGGCACTCCGATAGGTTGGCGCGTATAAAATGACTCGTTTGTCCTTCAATTCCGGAGCAGCGGTTAAAACTCGTTGCCGAACCGTTTGCAACCAGTTGTCACTAAACAAGCGATCCGACCGCGGGGTTCCCAGGTACTGCATTTTACTAGCAGACTGTTTAAAGCTCCGTTGAAAAACGTCCCCCATTGCTTGAGATGCCACCACGTAGTCATCAAACTTGTCATAAACTAACTGGTGACGACGACGCTTAAACCAACTATTTTGTCGTTGACCTGGATCTTCCCAGCCAAAGCATTTAATGGTGCCATCGGCATGCCAAAGCTGAATGATTTTAGTCTTGTCCTTGGGACGAATTAAACCTGCTAGTAGGGCGTAATAATTGTCACAAAAAATCAAGCGTGCTGTCATTAGCTGGGGAATCCGGTGGAATAAGAAAGAAACACTCATCCGCAGTGGAATTGTTTTTAGTCCAAAGGCGCGTAAATCATAAGCAGCCGCCAACGTCCGGGGATTATAGATGACCACTAACTTTTGCCCCGCTGGTAATTCCGCCGCAATCCGCTTAATCATATGCAGATTATTACTGTAACTCATTAAATAATAAACATTTCTCTTCGGTCTTAAATAGAATAATAAGGAAAGGAACCGCACTACCCAAACATAAAATGTTTTCATCTGCTCTTCATTCCGTCACTTTCTAAGTTAATGTCCAGTTTTTATTTCGGCTTGGTCTCGTAGAAATGACCAAACACTTCATCTACATCCAACGCCACCGCAAAAGCATTAGGATCAGCTTCCTGCAGGGCTTCATCTAATTCATTTTTCTCGTACCGGGAAATGACCGTAAAGAGAATCGCTTTTTTATCATGATGATAGGCCCCTTCCGCGTTGTGCACGATGGTAATTCCGCGCCTGAGGTGATTTTGCACACTATCAACGACCGTTTTAGGAAAGTCCGTCACAATCATGACTTCCATCCGTTGTTGTCTAGTATAGGTTAAATCCATGACCTTCGCATTCACAAACAACCCAATTGCAGAGTAAAACGCATACGGCCAACCGTACATAAATCCGGCTGAAATGATGATGATTGAATTAAAAAGAATGTTAATGTTTCCAATTGAACGCCCCGTTTTTCGTTGAATCACGATTCCCAGGATGTCTAACCCTCCCGTTGAAATCTGATTCTTTAACGCCAGCCCCGTTCCAAACCCATTCACAGCCCCCCCAAAGAGCGCACAGATTAATGGATCGGATGTTAACGTTAACGGATGTAAAATCTTAATCATAAAACTGGCTAACAAGACTGAAATAAACGTAAAAATCGCGAACTGATGACCAATTTGTTTCCATGCTAATAGTAGTAGCGGCACGTTTAGTAACAGCAAGGCCAGTGCCGTTGATAAGGTAAACGGCAAGTACCGTTGGGAAACGGTGTTTAATAACTGCGCGAATCCGGTAATTCCAGATGAATAAATATGTCCAGGCGTCCAGAAAAAATTCATGGCAATTGAAACTAACGTCGCATAGATAAATGCGGTTGATAGTTTCGTAATGATTTGGTGCCGGCGAATGACCTTGTGCACATCGTCCATAAGCAACCCTCTACTTCAAGTTATTGTGATTATCACGTAGTAGTATAACACGAAAAAAAGAAGTTACGAACCATTCGCAACGTTCTTTTTCGCAATGTTAATCAGTTGGTTTTTCGACTTCAATGCCTAGTTCATCTAGCTGTTTAGGTGATACTGGCGTTGGAGCATTAGTTAATGGATCAACGGCTTTCGAATTCTTTGGAAAGGCAATGACATCCCGGATGTTACCCCGCTTTGCCAATAACCGAGCAAACCGGTCTAAGCCAATGGCTAAACCACCGTGTGGTGGAAAACCATAGTCTAAAGCCCGTAAGAAGTAACCAAATTGGGCTTCAGCACTTTCAGGGGTAAAGCCTAGGGCTCGAAACATTTTTTCTTGTAATTCGCGCGTATGAATCCGGATGGATCCTCCTCCAAGTTCAAGACCGTTTAAAATAATGTCGTAACTCTGGGCGTGGGCTTGATGCGGATCTTCTCCTTCATCTAAGTAGTGTTCGTCCCCTTCGTTAGGCATCGTAAACGGATGATGTGCGGCCGTCCAGCGTTGGGCTCCTTCATCATATTCAAAGAGCGGCCAGTCAACAACCCACAGGAAGTTATACTTGTCAGCTGGAATCATGTCTTGTTCCTTGGCAATTGCCACCCGTAAGTACCCTAAGGTATCCGCGACTACTTTTGCTCGATCAGCGGCAAATAACAGTAAATCGCCACTCTTAGCACCCGTTTGCTCTTTCAAAGCGACTGCTTGATCCGCATCCTTGAAGAACTTCGCAATTGGTCCAGAGAAACCGTCATCGGTCACCTTCAACCAAGCCAAACCTTTAGCTCCAAACCGCTTAACGTAATCTGTGTATTGATCAATTTCTTTGCGGGAGTAAGCAGCTGCCCCATTTGGAACGGCAATGGCCTTAACTTGACCACCATTTTCAATCGCAGCACTAAAGACCTTAAAGTCAGAATCAGCTACAATTGCAGATACGTCCTTTAATTCCATGCCAAAACGGGTATCTGGTTGATCAGTCCCAAATCGATCCATTGATTCTTGCCAGGTAATCCGTTCAAACGGCAGTTGAACGTCGTAATCCACGGCATCCTTCATCACTTCTTTAATTAAACCTTCGGTGATGTCTTGAATGTCTTTGGCACTCATAAACGAAGTTTCTAAGTCAATTTGCGTAAATTCTGGTTGCCGATCGCCCCGTAAATCTTCGTCCCGGAAACAACGAGCAATTTGGTAATAACGGTCAAAGCCAGCTCCCATCAACATTTGCTTAAATTGTTGGGGTGATTGCGGCAAAGCATAGAATGACCCCGGATAAACTCGAGATGGCACCAGGTAATCCCGTGCTCCTTCTGGAGTAGAAGCCGTTAAATCTGGGGTTTCAATGTCAATGAATCCGTGTTGATCTAGGTAGCGGTGCGTCGCCTGTAAAATCCGGTTCCGGATTAAAATCCCCTGTTGCATCACTGAGCGCCGGAGGTCAAGGTACCGATATTTCAAACGCAAATCATCCGTAGCGTTAGTATCATCCTTAATTTCAAAGGGCACTGGTTTTGAAGTACTCAAAATCTTCGCTGCTTGAACGTGAACTTCGACTTTTCCCGTGTACAAATCCGGATTGATTTCTTTTTCTGACCGCGCTACGACCTGACCTTGAACTTCAATCACAAATTCATTTTTAGCCTGGCTTGCAACTTGAAAGGCTTCTGGATTTTCTTTTTCGTTAAAGACCAGTTGTACAATTCCAGCTCGATCCCGTAAATCAACAAACATCAAGCTTCCGAGGTCGCGTTTTTTCGCAATCCAACCGTCTAACGTCACCATTTGATCCAAGTAACGTTCGTTCACGTCGCCTGCATAGGTAGTTCGTTTCATCTGATAATCTTCCTTTCGAGTTAATCGGTTGATTCCATAAAAAAGACCATGCAAAATTGCTCTAAGGGCGCAAATGCACGGTACCACCTTTTTTTATCACTTTTAACTCTATTTAATTTTTCCATTTGGTAGTTCCAAACGCGTCTTTTCAAGCACTTCATTGCGTTCTTCCACTCCCGAACGCTTTCTGAAAAATGGTTACTTGATACTCTTCGTTATCAACGAACTAACACTTGATTTTACCCTAATCAAAAGCCATCCGAAAGTCAAGGACCTAATTGAGATTTACTGTCAGAAGTCTGAAAAAGTTATATGATATTAGCTAAGGAATTATTTTAATCTTAGTGAGGAAAAAACCATGCACTTTAAAATACGAAATCGACGGGGATTTTGGGTTACCATTTTGGTAATTTTAGGAACCGAATTAGTCATCGGCACTATGCTTTTACGTAACAACGTGGCAGTTCCCCTTAACCAGCTCGCCATTAAAGCAGCACCGACGCCCACCAGTCAGACGATTGGAACCGTTAATCGCGGTGATCGAGTCCAAATCATCACCAAAAACCGGCAGTGGGCTCAAGTGGTATATCAACAACAAAAAATTGGTTGGGTCCCTAACTGGCTATTAAATAAGCATTCCCAGGTCAAAACGGCTAGTAAGCTAGCAGAAACAACCATTGTGTTAGATCCTGGTCACGGTGGTCATGACTCCGGCGCCCTAGCTAATTCGAACCAACCGGAGAAAAAATATACCTTAAAACTGGCCCAGCAAGTTGCTAGCAATCTACAAAAAAGTGGAACCAACGTCATTATGACTAGAACTAAGGATCATACGGTCGGACTCAAACAACGACCACGCTTAGCAGCAGCACAACAAGCCAACCTCTTTGTCAGCTTTCATTTTGACTCTGCGGCCACGCCCAATTCGGGAACCGGTTTTACGACCTATTATTACCATCCAGGAGCGTCCAAACAGCTCGCCCAATCCATTAACAATCAATTGGGTCATCTGGGACTCGAAAATAAAGGCGTTAAAACGGGCGATTATCTCGTCATCCGCGATAATTCTGTCCCCGCGGTTTTATTGGAGATGGGTTATATGAATAATGATCTTGATTTTAAACGAATTAAAAATCCGAACTACCGCAAACAGGCTGCCGCAGAAATCACTGCCGGGATTAAGGAATACGTTAACGACCACTATTAATTTTAGGAGGTTCTCATGAAAACGTTAAGTTCAGAATGGTTAGCACAATTACCCATTAATAACATCCAAACGGTAACCCCCGTTTCGGGTGGTGACATTAACGAAGCGTATGAAATTGTAACCAAAAAAGACCAACGCTACTTTTTAAAGGTGCAGCCTGGTCGCGGGCAAGCTTTTTTCGCCCACGAAATTGAAGGCTTAAACCTGATTGGAGCTGTTGCGCGCGTTCCCCAGATAATTACCAGTGGGACCATTGAAACGGATGGCTTTTTACTGCTAAACTGGCTAGACATTGGCACCGGCGACCAATTAGCATTAGGGAAAATGGTGGCAGAGGTCCATCAGCAACATGAAAAGCGCTTTGGTCTCGACCACGACTTTCAACTCGGGCGCTTCCCGAAAAATAACCAGTGGCAAACTAGTTGGGCAACTTTTTTTGCGAACCAACGTCTGCAACCCCTTGCGGATTTAGCCCAGCAAAAAGGCCGCTGGAACTCAAATCTAACTGCGGCCTTAGCTTTAATTATTAAACAAATGCAACAATATGAAGCAGAGCATGAAATCACTCCGAGTCTGCTTCATGGTGATCTTTGGTCTGGTAATGCGTTGTTTAACGCAGCTCACCAACCAGTATTGATTGACCCAGATGTTTATTATGGAGATCGCGAATTTGACCTCGGTGTCACTACCGTTTTTGGTGGGTTTACGGATGCCTTTTACCAAGGCTATCAACAGGTTTATCCGTTCCGTCCCGGCATTGAAGCACGACTCATTTGGTATCGCTTCTACTACGTTTTAATGCACGTCGTCCTTTTTGGCGAAAGTTACGAACCATTTCTTGATCAAATTTGTGCTTCCGTATTACAGTAACTGCTGTAACTCTGCTAACGAATGAATCGTCACCGTTGGATTCCCGGTCGCCTCTAGGAGATAATCCGGATCGAATAACACCGATTGGATTCCCGCATTGTGTGCAGCTTCAACGTCCAGCTTTCGGTCCCCTACCATGAAAGTTTCTGTGGGATTCAAATGCTGCTGCTTAATTAAAAAGAGTAAGGAAGCTGGATCAGGCTTCCGAGCCAATCCCTGTTGACTGGTTACAAAACCGGTGAACAGGGATTTTAGTTTGAACTGCTCCAATAACGCGATGGCATGTTCATCTCGATGGGTTAATAGGCCATTTTGACCTCCGTTAGCTGTAACTGCTTGTAAAATTGTTGGACCACCAGCAAACGGCTGGGATAACTGAATTTCCAGTGCTTCAAACCGGCGATAATCAGCGAGCAAGCGCTCCGAGTCCAGATGAAAGCGGGCACTAAACTTCGTGATGGCCGAGTTTAACGAGTGAATTCGCATCTGCTGATAAATTTCGTCGCCATCAATCTCAACCTCATCAATCCCGTTTTGTTGGAGCGCCTTGGTAAAGGCACTGACCATGTACGGATAGGTATCAAAGAGCGTTCCATCAAAGTCCCAAATCAAATTTGTCATGCGTTGGGCTCCTGATAATCCATCAAGAAGGTGGCTGGTCCATCATTAACCAATTCGACTTGCATGTCCGCCCCAAATTCACCCGTAGCCACGGGTAAACCTTGATCTGCTAAAGCAGCATTAAAACATTGATAATTATGGTTGGCTTCAGCAGGAGCCCCAGCTTGCTTAAACGACGGGCGGTTCCCGTGTTGTAAGTCGGCTAATAACGTAAATTGAGAAACCGATAAAACGGCACCGTCTACCTGCTTAATGTTCAAGTTCATTTTCCCGGCTTCGTCTTCAAATACCCGGAGCTTGGCAACCTTTTGCGCTAGGTGCTGAACTGTCGCTTGATTATCTCCTGCTTCTGCCCCAACGAGAATCAAAAAACCAGTTTGAATGGCTCCTACTTCTTGCTCGTCAATGCGAACTGCTGCTCGTTGGACTCGTTGAATCACTAACTTCATGAAACTCTCCTTTAGTTCAAAATTCGGGTCGCTGTGGCGACCCCCGGTACCATTTTGACGGTATCCAACACTCGTTCTGCTTGAGCAACGTTGTGAACCTCCACAATGGCTTCGATGGTCACCCCGGTATCGTCGTGAACCCGACCATTAATTGAAGTTAATTGAACCGGACTATTGCTAAACCGTTTAATCACATCGTTTAAAACCCCATTCCGGTTATCGGCTTCAAACCGGAGTTTTGATTGGTAATTAATCCGATTATCATCCACATGGCGCCAGTGTGCTGCAATGATTCGACCTGGTTCGGCTTGACTAAAATTATTACAATCAACCCGGTGAATCGAAATGCCCCGACCCTTCGTAATGTAACCGATGATTTCGTCACCTGGCAGTGGCAAACAACAATGACTAATCCGTACTAAGACGTTGTCAATTCCATCGATAGCAACGTTATCCGCTGGTCGATTCCCCTGCGGAGCCTGTGCTTCTTTTTTTGTCGAAAGAGTCTGGGGTTGTTCCAAAAGCTCTTGTTCAGCTTGTTGTTCGCGTTCTCGTTGCCGTTCATCCCGGATCTCACTGGTAAACCGGTTGGCCACTCCCACTACGTGAATGTCGCCAAAACCAAGGGCGGCCAATAAATCGTCTTCCGACCGGTAGTGTAGTTCGTTTAAAACCCGATCCCAGTTCTCGGTAGTTAACAATTCATTGGGTACATAACCGGTTTCTTCCAGTTGATTGTGAAGTAATTCCGCCCCGGTTTTAATGTTATCTTCACGATTTTGCTTTTTGAAAAACTGATTAATTTTGTGCTTAGCACTGTTCGTATGCACCAAATCCAACCAGTTTTTCCCTGGTCCCGTCGAATTGGCAGACGTAATGATTTCTACGATGTCTCCATTTTTAATCTGGTAATCCAAAGAAACCATCTTGCCGTTGACCCGTGCTCCCGTAGCTCGGTGACCAACTTGCGTGTGAATGGAGTAAGCCATGTCTAATGGACCCGCCCCCTGAGGTAATTCCAGCACGTCCCCGTTCGGAGTAAAGGCATATACGTGATCAGAGAAAAGCTCTCCTTGCACGCTATCCATGAACTCAGAAGCGTTATCAGTTTCTTCTTGAATTTCAATAATCTTTTTAAACCAGTTCAATTGCATGTTATTTTCATCATTGGCAACCGCGTCGGTCTCACCTTGCTTATAAGCCCAGTGGGCCGCTACCCCGTATTCGGCAATCCGGTGCATCTCTTTGGTTCGAATCTGGATTTCGAGCGGTTTGCCTTCCGGACCAATCACAGTTGTGTGCAATGACTGGTACAGGTTGGGTTTAGGCATTGCAATGTAGTCCTTAAACCTTCCGGGCATTGGCGGCCACTTGGCATGAACTGCTCCCAAAATGGCATAACAATCCTTCACCGTATCAACAATAATCCGAATGGCCGACAAGTCATAGATTTCTTCAAACTTCTTGTGCTTGTCCACCATCTTTTTGTAAATGGAATAAATGTGTTTGGGACGTCCATAAATTTCAGCATCAATGTGATAATCCTTGATGGCGTTTTTAACTTCGCAAATCGCATCCTGGATGTAAGATTCCCGTTCGTTACGCTTGGATTTCATGGAGTGAGCAATTTTGTAGTACGCATCTGGATTCAGGTAGCGCAGGGCCATATCCTGCAGTTCCCACTTAACGGTTCCCATCCCAAGGCGATCAGCAATCGGTGCATACACATCCAGCGTTTCCTTGGCAAAACGGGGCTGAAACTCAGGGTTTAAATCCCCCAACGTATCCATATTGTCCATCCGGTCTGCAAGTTTCACGATCATAACTCGAATGTCTTTACACATTACCAGCAACAACTTGCGGTAGTTTTCTGCCAATGCTTCGCGACTGGAATTATATTTGATTTTACTAATCTTGGTAACTCCGTCCACAATCAGGGCTACGTCATCACCAAATTGCTCCCGCACGTCTGCAAGTTGTACGTTGCTATCTTCCACTACGTCATGTAAAAAACCGGCCGTTACTGCCACGGAATCCATGTTTAAATCAGCTAAGATACCGGCTACGTTAGTGGAATGGGCAATATAGCTTTCTCCAGAAGCACGTAAATTCGTTCCATGAGCATGCCGAGCGACTTGATACGCCCGTTTAACCATGTCAACTTGATCCGGAGTCATTTCGGTCTGAATTTTGGAAAAAATCTCAGTGGGTTGCCACTGTTTTAGACTAGCCATCGGTTTCACCCCCACTTAGCAATGACATCATTCGTAATTTACTTGATTTTAATAACATTCTATCATTTAAGTTCGGAAAGTACAGACATGGCACTTAAAAAGTACAACGGTGCTGATTCAGTTCGCAGAATCCGGGGGCCTAAGCCCACCACGTGAAAAGCATGATTCTGAAGCCATCCGACCTCCGCAGGACTTAGACCCCCCTCTGGTCCAAAGACTGCTAGCAAGCGTTGACCTGGTTGCATCTGAGTTACGATCCGCACCAATTCACTCACTTCTCCGCGTTTGGCCGCCTCTTCATAAGCCACCACTCGTTGGTCAACCTGAACGTCTAATAAATCAGTGAACTGGCCTAAATAACGAACCTTAGGAACTAGATTGCGGTGAGATTGCTCGGCAGCACTGTGAGCAATCTTTTGCAAGCGTTCCACCTTTTTGCCAGCTTTGTGCTTCCACTGAGCCACTGACCATTCAGTCGGCAGAAAAATAATTTCTGCAGCACCCATTTCCGTCGCCTTTTGCACCATTAACTCTGCTTTTCCGCTCTTTGGTAATCCACAAGCAATCGTGGTGACAATCGGAAGCTCCGCATCGTGATCCTTTTGCAACACAATTTTGATGGTCCCCGTAGTTTCATCCACTAGTTCTCCAATAAAAACTTGTTGCTGATCATCCACAAATTCTGCTTGCTCACCCGGTTTGGCCCGTAATACCCGTACCCAGTGCTTTTGAACCGCGGTCGGTAACGAAACTTGAGCTCCAAGCTTCAATGCTTGATCCATAAAATAATGTTGCACATTACTGTCCTTTCTGCGTCGCAATCACAGCTCGCCAGTTGCCCACCGTCATGATTTGTTCAGCAATCAACTGCTGCTCGGCTAACTGAGCCTGAATCTTGGGTAATTGATCCACGTAAATCCCGGCAAGAATGAGGTGACCGTGATTACGTAAGTGCGTAGGAACCTGGGGAATTAGTGGTAATAACACTTCTGCTAACATATTAGCGACAATCACGTCGGCCGTACCGTCAATCCCAGTTAATAAACTGTTTTGTGATACCTGAATGTCTTCCATTCCGAGATTCATTGCTAAGTTTTTTTGAGCCGCTTCCACCGCCACGGGATCGTTATCCCACGCTCGAATTGACTTTGCTCCTAGCAACCGAGCTCCAATGCTAAGTACTCCAGAACCGGTTCCGACGTCAAAAAGCGTTTCTTCCCCGCGCAAGGTTGTTTCTAACGCTTGTAACGACATCTTTGTCGTGGGATGCGTTCCTGTTCCAAAGGCCATCCCAGGATCGAGGCGAATCACTTTTTGATCAGTCTGAGCAGGTTGATAATCTTCCCAATTAGGCACCACCGTCAGGTAACGAGTAATCCGCTCCGCGTGGTAATATTGTTCCCATTCGGTCGTCCACTGCTCGTCAACCGGGCGGGTTTCAATCGTCTCCACGCCCGCGTTTAGCCCATATTCAGTAAAGTGGCTCAGTCCTTCTTCGACTTGTTTGATAAAGACAGCTAGGTTAAGGTCCTCAGTAACATACGTAATTACCGCCACTTGGTCGCCCGGTAATTGATCATCAAGCTGAATTCCCTGAGCTCCGGCTGTAATCAGCAAATTACTAACCGCTTCTTCGGCTTCGTTAGTGGTAGTAATGCGAACTTCCGTTAACTTCATAGTATGTTGTCCCCTCTTAGCAAAAGAAGCACCCTGCCGAGGATGCTTCAATTATTGTTCTTCTTTAATTTTTTGCAACTTGGCTTCGTGATAAGAAAGGTGTGACTTGAGGTACTTCAAGAGACTCCGTTCGGTCTTAAAAATCCGTGGATGCTTTTGTTTATGCAAACGTAAATCAATTTCTTTAATTTTTTGGCGCCCGGTCCAGCCATGTCCATATCGTAAGATAATCCGATTGTTCAACTCTTCTTTGCCAAACCGGAAAATGTAAACACTGTCTGGAGTCATTAACGGGCGGATGTAACCCTTTTTATAGTGATAACCGTTATCACGCAAAAATTTTTTCGTCATTGCCAACATGTTATCCACCTCCATTTTCATAAATTCGATTAAACCTATTACCCATGGTACTGGAGCAATCCTAAAATGGCAAGAAGATTTCTTTAATTTAGATAATAATCATTAAAAATCACAAAAAAGCAGGCGCATCAATACGCCTGCTCTTAAAAAAGCTTATTTTACGATTTCACAGAATTCAATCTTTTCGTGGTTCGGACCATAAATGTTAAAGAACTTAATTCCCTTGTCCCAAAATGGACGAGTTTGAATTTCAGTATCAATTAAATCTAAGCCCATGTCCTTAGCCTCTTGTAAAGCAGCAGCTGCGTCAGTTGCATTTAAAGAAATGTGGTTAATGGCTCCGTCAACCTTAGCAGTTTCGTCACCTTCCCAAGTTTCAATCATTAAGTTGTCATACTTCATGAATGCACAACGATTGCCTTGGTATAAAAATTCGCCCGCTTTAGTAAAACCTAACTTTTCGTAAAAAGCCACCGTTTCGTCTAAATCCGTAGCTGGAATTCCAACGTGTTGTAATCCAGTAAAGTAGTTATCTAATGCCATTGTAATCTCTCCTTTGGGTTTGGTTCACTTCATCATGTGAAGCTTTGAACATCTTTATTATAAGTCATTTTAAAAAAATAATAAAGTGTAGCCACTTAATTTTTTCTTTTAATTGCCACAATTCGTTCAAAGGGAATTAGCTGGGAATTAATCCGTAACAGCCCATCTTCGTTTCCAGTCACCCGTCCCTGGGCTTGAAAATACTGATTTTCCAGGCCACTGGTTCGTTGCCAAATTAACGTGACTGGCTGTCGCTTCCGCACGGCGTACTGTAGTTCCTGGCTAATCTCTGTCCGGTTCATCGCTGGGATTCTCTCCCAAGTAGTAGCTTGTTGAACAGCTTGGTGCCGTTCGCGGAGGTGTTGGGTATGATCAGATAAAAAGTATCCCTGCCACTTTTGGACCCCTCGATCATGATAATCATGCGCGAAGAATTGTTGGGCCACCCGATCGTTCATCACAAATCACCTGTTTGCTCAATTAGACGTCCCGTGGTCGGCCAGCGTAAATTACCACAGTTTCGGTAATTAATCGTAAAGTGATATTGCTCACTGACTCCCTTTAAAACCGCTTCTAGACACTGTAAATCACTCGGTAAAACTGCCAGAGGCTGAGAGCGGGCGTTTTGGTGGGGATGCTTAATGTTCAAGAACCAGTTAAAAGCGGGCGCATACGGATCATGCACAATTAAAATGGTGTATCGACTTCCTGATTGAGGATGAAACTGGCGGGAAATCCGGTGGTTAATGGTCGTAACGGTGGTTGAAACGTCCGGCTTATTCATAGCTATTGCCCCCACTATGACCTCCCACCAATCCGGCACGCTCCAACGCGGTTCCCCCGGAACAAAGACTTTGAGCGCGAAAGACAGCATCTACTCCAAACCGTTTTCGAATCGCAGCGGTGACGTGGTCTAACTCGCGTTGCTTTGTACGTCGCTGGTTATCAGCTAGTAAATCCAGTTGCATTCCGGTGGCAGGAGTTAAATCACCAAAGGCCAGATTAATCCACCGAATCGTTTCCCCGTGCCAGAGCTTTTGAAATATTGCCATCACCACCTGCCGGAGTTCAACCGTTTGATCCGTAGTCGGAATCCGCTGAGTATGGGAGAGATGGTGCGCATCGACTTGCCCATGAGCCATGCCCAGTTGTAACGTAACCGATCCGACCTGGAAATGATGAGCCTGAACGCGAGCGGCAACCTGTTCAGCTAGTTCCTTAATCACCACTGCTAGTTCACTTTCCTGACAGTAGTCCCGGGGCAACACCTGGCCGTTACTATAACTCCGTTGTTGGGGTTGATAAGCTTCGTGCAGATTACTACGGTCAATTCCCCAGGCAGTCGCAAATAGTTGGGTTCCAATCACCCCCAGCTCTTGTTTTAAGACATATGGATTAGCAGCAGCTAACTCAGCCATCGAATGAATCCCTAATCGTGCTAATCGTTGTGCCTGACGTTTGCCAATTCCCCATACGGACGTTAAATTCTGAATTGGCCACAGTTTGGTTGGCACATCTTCATAATGCAGTTCGCCAATCAGATTCCGGTTATGCTTCGCATAAAGATCTAGGGCTAGCTTGGCTTGCACCGGATTATCTCCAATTCCCACCGTGACGTACAAACCCAGGCGTCGCTTAATCTCACGCTGAATTTGCTGAGCCACTGTTTTCACTGTATTGCCAAATAACCGCCACGAGTGGGTCATGTCTAACAACGACTCATCAATCGAATATGGTAGCAGGTCTGCTTCAGCTGCAAATTCAGTAAAAATCTGATTAATCTCTAGGTTCTTTTTGATGTAAAGATTCATGCGTGGTGGAACCAGAATGAGATGTTCATCGTGTGGCAACTCATACTGACGGTTGACGTTGTGAAGCCCGAACAACTGCTTTGCACGGGGGGAAGCAGCCAAAATTAGTCCCCCGTTAGTGTTGGCAGTTTCTGACATGACGCATAAAACAGCTGTCAACGGATTTAATCCTCGGGCTACACTTTCACAGCTAGCGTAAAAAGACTTATTATCAATGAAAAAATAAACCCCATGAGGTTCTGCATCGTAGTTCATTACTCCATCTCCCGAACATTTGTTCGGTACTATTATATCTCACCTCAAAGTTCGTGTAAATGTCCATTTGTCCTCTGATATAATAAAATGAAACTAACTATTTTAAAATGGAGGACCATCATGTTTAGAGCATATCGTAATTTCTGGCATAATATCTTTAACTTTTCGGGAACCGCTTCGCTAGTTGAATTCTGGATTCCCCTCATTTTTAACTACATCTTAGCGCTGCTAGCTGCTTGGTTATTGGGTGTTCTAGCGGGCACCGTATCCGCCCAAATGGTTTCCGTTATTTACGGAATCATGTTTCTCTTAGCATGGATTGGAAGCATTTCTGTAACCTTCCGCCGGCTCCACGACTCCAACCATTCAGGTTGGTGGTTCTGGATTCAAATAATCCCGGCTATCGGAACCCTGTGGCTCTTGATTCTCCTAATTCTTCCAACTAGAAGAGCTAGTCGCTGGCGTTAACTAAAAAAATGGCTGAACCTGTTTAAATTCAGGTTCAGCCATTTTTATTAATTAAAGACCATTCCACCGTCAATCAAGAGTGATTGTCCGGTCATGTAATTTGAATCTGGTCCAGCCAGATAAGAAACACACCCAGCAACGTCTTCAGGTTGCGAAAGCCGTTTTAATGCGATGTCCTTAGCAAACTGTTCCATTCCCCATTCAAACGGTTTTCCTGCTTTATCAGCCACTTGTTGGGCAATGTCGTTCATCATTGGTGTTACCACGATTCCGGGACAGAAGGCGTTGACCGTAATCCCATCGTCTGCCAATTCCTTCGCCGTGGTTTCGGTAATCCCTCGAATGGCAAACTTGGTAGATCCATAAACCGTTAAGTTGGGATTTCCAGTCATTCCGGCTTGCGAGGAAGCGTTGATGATTTTACCAGCATGACCTAAATTCTTAAACATCGTGGCAGCTGCTTGAATGCCCCAAATTGTTCCACCAACGTTAATTCGTTCGGCTTCTTCCAGAACTTCTGGAGTTACCTCAAAAATTGGGGTTGTCGGTGCCACTCCAGCATTATTAACCATTACGTTGAAATCACCAAAGTGGTCGTAAGTCTTTTGCACGGCGGCAAAAACATCATCGCGTTTTGCAACATCGGCCTGAATCGCAATTGCATCGCCGTGGTCATTTTGGATTTCCTTAGCGACTGCTTCGACTTTGTCCAGGGTTCGACCCACTAAGGCCACCGCAAAACCATCGTGGTGTAAACGTTTCGCGATTGCTTCTCCAATTCCTTGTCCTGCTCCTGTAATTAAAGCAACTTTTTTCATGTCCTACTCCAATTTCTAAACTAAAAATTTAACTAACTTAACGGATTAATTATACTACCAATTGTTAATAAATGCACAATAGAAATAGTCATTCATTAAAACCGAGTTAGTTCTAACTTTAATCAGAAATATCCTAAATTCTGGAATAACTTAATATCCAAATAAAATCACCATAAGTAATGATAACAAAAGCAAGATTAAACCAAGGATAACTACTGCCATCGAATGTTGAGCACCTAACTGCGGAATTAGTGGTTGTTTAGCTTGGTGCTGTGAAACCACCTGCCTATCTGATCCTCGTGTGTATGGAATGTTAATCAGATTTCCAGCCACTGGAATCGTTACCGTAAACGACGTTTTCGGTTTATTGTATCCAGGAATATCTGGTAACGTGTTCGGATCAATCGTGATTTGATCCCCGGGCTTTCCGGGATACTTAGGAAAATCAATTCCCGTATGCGGAATGACCTTCCCGTTTGGGTCCACCGGTTGACTCGTCGTTTCTGGTTCCGGAAGTGGCGTATATGGAATATTAATTGGCGTCCCGTCCGCCGGAATTGTTACCGTAAACGGCGTTTTCGGTTTTTCATAACCGGGTAGATCAGGCAACGTATTCGGATCAATTGTAATTTGATCCCCGGGCTTTCCGGGATACTTAGGAAAATCAATTCCCGTATGCGGAATGACCTTCCCGTTCTGATCCACCGGCTGACTCGGCGTTTCTGGTTCTGGAAGTGGCGTATATGGAATATCAATTGGCGTCCCATCCGCTGGAATCGTCACCGTAAACGGTTCTTTAGGCTTATTGTATCCGGGTAGATCAGGCAACGTATTCGGATCAATCGTGATTTGATCCCCGGGCTTTCCGGGATACTTAGGAAAATCAATTCCCGTATGCGGAATAACTTTCCCGTTTGGGTCCACCGGCTGACTCGGCGTTTCTGGTTCTGGAAGCGGCGTATATGGAATATCAATTGGCGTCCCATCCGCCGGAATCGTTACCGTAAACGGCGTTTTCGGTTTTTCATAACCGGGTAGATCAGGCAACGTATTCGGATCAATCGTGATTTGATCTCCAGGTTTTCCGGGATACTTAGGAAAATCAATTCCCGTATGCGGAATGACCTTCCCGTTTGGGTCCACCGGTTGACTCGTCGTTTCTGGTTCCGGAAGTGGCGTATATGGAATATTAATTGGCGTCCCGTCCGCCGGAATTGTTACCGTAAACGGCGTTTTCGGTTTTTCATAACCGGGTAGATCAGGCAACGTATTCGGATCAATTGTAATTTGATCCCCGGGCTTTCCGGGATACTTAGGAAAATCAATTCCCGTATGCGGAATGACGTTCCCGTTCTGATCTACCGGTTGACTCGGCGTTTCTGGTTCCGGAAGCGGCGTATACGGAATGTTGATTGGCGTCCCGTCCGCTGGAATTGTTACCGTAAAAGGCGTTTTCGGTTTTTCATAACCGGGTAAATCAGGCAACGTATTCGGATCAATTGTAATTTGATCCCCGGGCTTTCCGGGATACTTAGGAAAATCAATTCCCGTATGCGGAATGACCTTCCCGTTCTGATCCACCGGCTGACTCGGTGTTTCTGGTTCCGGAAGCGGCGTATATGGAATATCAATCGGCGTCCCGTCCGCCGGAATTGTCACCGTAAACGGTTCTTGGGGTTTATTGTATCCAGGTAAATCAGGCAACGTATTCGGATCAATCGTGATTTGATCCCCGGGTTTTCCAGGATAATTAGGAAAATCAATTCCCGTATGCGGAATGACGTTCCCGTTCTGATCCACCGGCTGACTCGGCGTTTCTGGTTCCGGAATCGGCGTATATGGAATATCAATTGGCGTCCCGTCCGCCGGAATCGTCACCGTAAACGGTTCTTTAGGTTTATTGTATCCAGGAATATCTGGCAACGTGTTTGGATCAATTGTAATTTGATCTCCTTCATTTCCATTAACTGGCGGAAAATCAAATTTATTTTCACTTGGTGGAATTACCTCACCATTATTAGCATTCACCGGCTGCATTGGTGTTTTAGAATAAACACTAAATTCTACTCCATCAATGTAATTACCATACGAAGGTTCTTTACTGGTCACACTCTTAAATCCGAAGTAAGTTTCTGTCTGCCCATCGGGGACCTCATAATAACCATCATAGCGTGTCCACGTTCGATTCGGACTGGAAACCCGTCTAACGGCGCTGTGATTGGTTAACGTTCCAATGTTAATATCCATCGTATCAGTTTGATCCCTACCAGCATGGTAAAGACTCCAATGCATGATTGTCCCTGGAATAGATTTAACCACTTGATATAATTCCCCAGGTTCATTGGCATTAATCTCTGCCCATTGATTTCCAACGGCCGGCCTGAAATTATGGTACTTACCACCATTTCCATTCATCATTTCAATGTTATGGTCACCAGCAGTAGTTGACCACCCTGGAACATTATTTTCGGAGGTAATATTAATACTGTTAGCAGGTAAAACCGGCTCCTCAAAAGAACCATTCACAATATGATCAGCCAGTTGATCCTGAGCAGTCACATTACTAACGGTCGCTGATGACACTGGAGCTGCATCCACAATTTGGGGATAAGCAACTAACATTTGGGTAACTACAAATCCACTAAAAATTATTTTCCATTTACACTTCATAAGTCAAGACTCCAATAACTAAACTTATTTAAGAACAGGTTTCTAACCTAAGTATACCACAATGAGAATTATCATTATCTTACGTTTTTACTGTTATAGGGTTTAATTAAAGATGTTTCACTGTTGAAGTAAATTTTCCTAACTAAAAATCCGCAACTGCTATTTCAGTTGCGGATTTTTCATCAATCACCGTTTTGTTCCGTATCGGATTGCAGAACGGTCATGAATGCTTCCTGGGGAATATCCACCTTTCCCACGGCCTTCATCCGTTTCTTCCCTCGTTTCTGCTTCTCCAGCAACTTTGCTCTCCGATCTGGATCCCCAGTGTGAATCCGAGAAGTAACGTCCTTTCGGTACGCCTTAATGTTGGTCCGAGCAATAATCTTGGAACCGATGGCCGCCTGGACCGGAATTTCAAAGTTTTGCCGCGGAATAATTTCCTTGAGTTTCCGGACAATGTCACGACTCCGTTCTTCCGCAAACTGACGGTGGGCAATGAAACTCAACGCGTCCACTTGATCACCATTTAACAAGATATCCACTTTAACCAAGTCACTGGCGTGATAACCGTCCACTTCGTAATCTAGTGAAGCATACCCTTTGGTACTAGACTTAAGCTTGTCAAAGAAGTTGAAAATGATTTCTGACAGTGGCATTTGGTAAATCACATTCACCCGGGCGTCATCCAAATATTCCATCGTCACAAATTCTCCCCGCCGAGCTTGACAGAGTTTCATCACGGCACCCACGTAATCATTAGGAACCATGACTGTGGCTTTCACGTAGGGTTCCTCGATACTTTTAATGGTAGAAACGTCTGGCATTTCAGCTGGGTTTTCCACTTCTACCATGTCACCACCAGTTAAATTAACGTGGTAGGTTACCGACGGTGCCGTAGTAATTAAATCTAAATTAAACTCGCGTTCGAGTCGTTCCTGAACTACATCCATGTGCAATAAACCTAAGAACCCACACCGAAACCCAAAACCGAGGGCCTCAGAAACTTCTGGTTCAAATTCGAGCGAGGCATCATTCAACTTCAGTTTTTCTAGCGCTTCTCGCAGGTCCTCAAATTTTGCGTTATCAGTTGGATATAGCCCGGCGTAAACCATAGGAATCATTTCCCGATAACCCGGTAATGCCTTTTCTGCTGGATCATTAGCTAGCGTAATCGTATCTCCAACTCGAGTTTGGGTAATGTCTTTAATGCTAGCAGTTAGATAGCCAACATCCCCAGCCATCAGGAAGTCGCGGGGCAATGGGTTAGGGGAATTAACTCCCACTTCAGTCACTTCGTACTCACTTCCACTATTCATCAACCGGATCCGGTCGCCGGCTTTTACAACCCCCTCAAAGATCCGCACGCTGAGGACCACACCCCGATAATCATCATAAATAGAGTCAAAGACCAATCCCTTTAACGGAGCATCAATGGCCCCCGTGGGAGCGGGAATTTTAGCCACAATTTCCTCTAACAACTTATCTACGTTCAAGCCCGTTTTGGCACTAATTTCGACGGCGTCACTGGTATCTAAACCAATCACGTCTTCAATTTCCTTCTTGACTCGTTCCGGTTCGGCAGATGGCAAATCCACCTTGTTAATCACCGGTAGAATTTCCAAGTCATCGTCAAGGGCAAGGTAAACGTTAGCCAACGTTTGCGCTTGAATCCCTTGAGTAGCATCCACCACCAAAATAGCCCCTTCACAGGCAGCTAAGCTCCGGGACACTTCATACGAAAAGTCCACGTGTCCTGGGGTGTCAATCAAGTGAAACACGTAATCCACACCGTCTTTCCCGTGATACTTTAACTGGACAGCGTTCAATTTAATCGTAATGCCTCGTTCGCGTTCCAAATCCATGTTATCCAGTAGCTGATCCTTCATTTCGCGTTTGGACACCGTATCGGTGAGCTCCAAAATCCGGTCCGCTAGAGTGGATTTTCCATGGTCAATATGGGCTACAATCGCAAAATTTCTGATTTTACGTTGGTCCGTTTTCATTTCTTGATAATCCACGTTCATTCCTGCTTTCTTCGGTCGATCATTTTTCTTAATTATACCAATGGCCCGGTTCAGAAACAAATAGAGCGAGATTTACATCTCGCTCTATTAGCATCAATTATTTCAATTTATCTTTTAATTTTTCAAAGAATCCCTTTTCGGGGATTGGGTTTTCTCCACTGGCTTCGGCAAATGCTTTTAAAGCCAATTTTTGTTCTGGTGATAGCTTCTTAGGCGTAACCACAGTCACGCGGACCATTTCGTCTCCCTTGCTATCGCTGTGCAGACGTGGAGCACCTTTCCCTTTTAACTTAAAGACCGTGCCCGTTTGGGTTCCGGCTGGAATGGTTAACTTACCATTACCATACACGGTTTTAACGTCGATTTCGTTTCCAAGGGCTGCATCCGTAAAGGAAATGTCCTTGTTGTAGTAAATCGTGGATCCGTCTCGTTGAAAGTCCTTACTAGGTAGAACCCGGAAGACAACGAATAAATCACCGTAAGGACCGCCGTTAACTCCAGCATTTCCTTGCCCTTGCAACCGCATTTGTTGTCCTTCTTCGACTCCAGCAGGAACCTTAACCTCTACCTCGTGGTTTTCACTAATCTTCCCAGCGCCACCACACTTAAGACACTTGTCCTTAATGATCTTCCCAGTTCCTTCACACCGCGGACACGTGCTTTGGGTCTGCATCTGTCCCATCGGGGTGTTCACCGTTCTAGCAATCCGGCCGGTCCCATGACAATCAGGACAGGTTTCTGGATGAGTTCCTGGTTTAGCTCCCGTTCCGTGACAATCCGGACATTGAGCTTCTCGTCTGTAATTAATCTTGGTAGTTTTCCCAAAGATGGCCTCATCAAAGGTCAAAGTCATTTGGTACTGCAAATCTTCACCCTGTTGAGGTGCCGTAGGATCGGTTTGGCGCCGACCGCCACCACCAAATAAATCGCTGAAAATATCTGAGAAATCGCCAAATCCAGCACCACCAGCGCCGCCGAAGCCACCGCCTCCGCCGGCTCCACCACCAAAACCTTGGGGCCCATCAGCAGATCCGTATTGGTCGTAGTTAGCCCGTTTTTGTTTGTCACTCAGGACTTCGTAGGCTTCGGTAATTTCTTTAAACTTTTCTTCGGCTCCCGGTTCTTTGTTGATGTCTGGATGGTACTTTTTGGATAAATGACGATAAGCATGGTTGATGTCTTTTTCAGAAGCATCCTTGGAAACACCCAAGACATCATAATAATCTTTTGCTGCCATTCTCTAATCCTCCCTGATTTAAAGTTGCGGTTCTAAAACAAAAAGCCAAAGCAGTTCACATCAGCTTTGGCTTTTTGATCACCTTCGTGGTCATTCACTCCGGTAAGCTCCCACTTTTCGAGGAACTTGAAACGTGCTCAATTATTTTTTGTCGTCATCGTTAACTTCGTGGAAGTCACCATCAACGGTGTTGCCATCGTCTTGCTTCGTAGCATCATCGTTAGCGCCATCACCGTTTTGACCTGATTGAGCTTGTTGTTGGTAAAGTTTTACGGCTACTGCTTGCACTTTTTCGTTCAAAGCATCCTTCTTGGACTTCATATCGTCCAAGTTGTTGTCTGCTTTGGCCTTCTTCAGTTCTTCCTCAGCATCCTTCACTTCTTTAATTTCAGCTTCAGAAACCTTACCTTCAACGTCCTTCAAAGTCTTATCAGTTTGGAAAATTAATTGATCAACTTCGTTGTTTAAGTCAACTTCTTCTTTCTTCTTCTTGTCGGCTTCTTCGTTGGCTTGGGCTTCTTTCATCATCTTTTCGATTTCATCGTCGGAAAGACCATTAGAATCCTTGATGGTAATCTTTTGTTCCTTACCGGTTCCCTTATCTTTAGCAGAAACGTTTACAATCCCGTTTTTATCAATGTCAAAGGTAACTTCAATCTGTGGAACTCCCCGTGGAGCAGCAGGAATATCAGTCAATTGGAACCGACCTAACGATTTATTATCGGCAGCCATTGGCCGTTCCCCTTGCAGCACGTGAATGTCAACGGCTGTTTGGTTATCAGCAGCAGTCGAGAAGGTTTGGGACTTGGAAGTTGGAATCGTGGTGTTCTTGTCAATTAACTTCGTCATTACACCACCCATGGTTTCAATTCCCAAGGATAATGGCGTAACATCCAAGAGCACAACATCCTTCACGTCACCAGTTAAGACTCCCCCTTGAACAGCAGCCCCTAAAGCAACAGCTTCGTCCGGGTTAATGGAGTGGTTCGGGTTCTTGCCAGTCCACTTCTTAACAGCTTCTTGCACAGCAGGAATCCGGGTGGAACCACCATTCAAGATGACTTCATCAATGTCACTAGTGCTTAAGCCAGCATCCTTTAAGGCGTTTTCAAACGGAACCTTGGTCTTGTCAACCAAATCAGAAGTTAATTCGTTGAACTTAGCCCGAGTTAATGTCGTTTGCAGGTGCAAAGGACCGTTATCGTTCGAAGCGATAAATGGCAAACTGATTTCAGTTTGGTTAACTCCAGAGAGTTCCTTCTTTGCTTTTTCGGCGGCATCCTTCAATCGTTGTAAAGCCATCTTGTCTTGGGATAAGTCGACGCCTTGTTCTTGTTTGAAGTTGTCAACTAACCAATCGATAATCCGTTGGTCAAAGTCATCCCCACCTAGGTGAGTGTCACCATTCGTTGACAGTACTTGGAAGACCCCATCACCTAATTCAAGGACGGAAACATCAAAAGTTCCTCCCCCTAAATCGTAAACTAAAATCTTTTCGTCTTTATCTTGTTTGTCCAATCCGTAAGCTAAAGAAGCAGCGGTTGGTTCGTTGATAATCCGCTTTACGTCTAATCCAGCAATCTTACCAGCATCTTTAGTGGCTTGCCGTTGGGCATCGTTAAAGTAAGCTGGTACCGTAATAACTGCTTCGGTAACCGTATCACCAAGGTAGTCTTCAGCGTAGCCCTTGATGTATTGCAAAATCATTGCTGAAATTTGTTGGGGAGTGTACTTCTTCCCATCAATATCAACCGTGTAGCCTTGTTCACCCATGTGGCTCTTAATAGAACGAACCGTGTTGGGGTTAGTGATTTCTTGACGTTTAGCAACTTCACCAACTTGGGTTTCACCATCTTTAAAGGCAACTACTGATGGAGTCGTCCGCGAACCATCTGGGTTGGTGATAATTTTGGGTTTGCCACCTTCCATAACGGCAACGGCTGAGTTCGTAGTTCCTAAGTCAATTCCAATAATTTTATTACTTGCCATGGTATTATCTCCTTTTATCCTTAATTTATTGTGCCACGATTACCATTGCTGGACGAATCACTCGATCAGCTAATCGATAACCGGTTTGTAAGACTTGCACAACTGTGTCAGCTGGATGTTCATCACTCGCTGGCACTGTTTGCACCGCTTGATGAATCTCCGGGTCAAATTGCACTCCCACTTCATCAACGGCGTGGATATCATTATCAGTTAACGCCTTGTCTAGATGTTTAACCACCATTTCAATCCCAGTCTTTAGTTGCTGGCCACTTTCATCATCAACCTGAACGTCTAACGCTCTGGTTAAATCATCCAATGCCGGAACGATGTCCTTGGCTAGCTGCTGGGGACCATACTTAGCCATTTCACTGACTTCTTTTTGATTCCGTTTTTGCATGTTTTGAATCTCTGCTTGGGAACGTAAATAATCATTTTGCGCTCCATCTAGTTGTTCTTGCAACTTAGCAACCTCAGCCTGCAACTTTTCCGTTTGCTCAGTCGCAACATCTGTTTTTGGTTGTTCGTCAGCTGCTTGCTTTGTTGCTGGCTTTTGTTGGTCAGCTGGTTGCTCTTTTTTCGTGGCTTTGGTTTCTTTTTCTTTGGCCATGCTAACCCTCCTTACTGATCGTAGTCATGATAGTAACTACGAATTCTTGTTTGTAGTTCATCGCGAAAGGCGTCTACCAAGCCCATCACCCGTGGATAAAACATTCGGGTCGGACCAATTACCGCAATCCGTCCAACTCCATGTGCACCAGCATCATAGGTTCCACTAATGATACTGTAATTACGCCATAAATCATTATGCAGTTCTGAACCTAATCGCACCGATACATCTTGACCGCTAGATTGTAAAATCGTGTCTAAGTCAGTTGCCGAACTCAACGAGGAGTAGAGCGGTTTCAAGTTTGCAAACGTTTCGGCCCCCACTCCGTGGAAGAGGTTACTTCTACCACTGACAAAGAACTGCTCATGACGTAACTTATTAGCTACTACCACAAACGCATTCACAATCTGCGTAAAATCAGCAGGCTGCTGATTACCACTTGCAAGCTCCGCTTCTAAAGTTTGCGTTACTTGACTTAGTGATTCGCCACGTAGATGTTGGTTTAACCAAGCTTCTACATGGCTTCCGTCAGAACTCGTCAAAGGTTGCTCGGTTAAAAATGGTTGGCTTTGCACTAGACCACTTTTCATCATCATAATGGCCATGAAGTTCTGATGGTTAATTTGCGTGAGGCGGAAGGACTCGACTACATCCTGCTGTTGCAGCATCGGAGTAAACGTTAGTGCCGTATAATCAGTAATCTGGGAGAGTAAATCGGCCGACTGTCTGACAATATCGTCTAACTGTTTAAACGACCCGGCTAACATTTCTGTAATGTAGTCGCGTGCCTGGACTTCTAGTGGAATCGGTTGCGTCAAATTATCAACGTAATATCGATAACCTTGATAAGAAGGAATTCGTCCCGAAGAAGTATGCACCTGTTCGATAAAGTGATTTTGACTAAGCACACTCATCTCGTTCCGAATCGTTGCTGAACTAACTTTAATTGGCAAGTGTTGTGCCAAAGATTTCGAACCAACGGGTTCCCCCGTTTGCGAATATTCATCAACAATCTGTTTAAGAATCAAGTTTTGTCTGTCAGTGAGCATCTTCACCACCTCTTTTTAGCACTCTCAATCATCAAGTGCTAAGGTACAGTTATACTGTATCAAGGATCATTATTAAGGTCAAGAATTACGCTTCCCTAGATTGAAAAAAGTTTCTGGTTTCTTGCTCATCTCGGTTTAATTGGTCAATCAATGCCGCTTCTCCTTGATATTTAACCTCATTACGAGTTTTCTTCAAAAATTGAACTTGAATTTGTTTCCCATACAAATTGCGCTGAAAATCCAATAAATTAACCTCCAGCGTCACGGGATTTTGATCGCCAAAGGTCACGTTTTTTCCAATCGAAGCCATCCCGGGATACCACTGGTGATCAATCTGCATCAAGACAATGTAAACTCCCAGCGGTGGCATTCGTTGTAAGTCATCATATTGAACGTTAGCAGTCGGAAACCCAAGGGTCCGACCCCTTGCTAGGCCATGCACAACCGTTCCACTAATTTCAAATGGCCGGCCCAATAAACGCCGAACTGTTTCCAAGTGGCCGTCACTCAAATTCCGGCGCACCCGGGTCGAACTAACTTTTTTCTCGTCCAGCAACAACGCAGGAACCGTTTCGACCGTAAACCGGTGGTGGGCATATTCTCCTAAGTTTGCCATGGCGGCGTCCTTAGTTCCGTAGGTATGATCAAAACCAGCTACGACCACCGCGGCGCCCATCCGAACAATAAAATTATCCACGAATGTCTGGGGTGCTTGCGCTTGAAAGTCATGGTCATAGTTAACCTCATACACATAATCCACCCCGAGCAGTTCAAATAATCGATACTTCTCCGGATGCAGGGTTAAATAACGCGCGGAATCCCCGGTTAGCTTTTGATATACCAGTGCTGGATGATGATCATAGGTTAAAATGGCGAGCGGCAGCTGACGCTCTAACGCAATTTCCTTTGCCCGATTAATGACGTTCTGGTGTCCGAGATGCACTCCGTCAAAAAAACCCATTGCTAACACCACTGGCGCCGGAAATTGTTGCTCTGCTTCTAGCGGATAGGCCAACTTGATAATTTTCATTGCTCGTTACTCCAAACTAAACATTTTTTGTGGTTTATACCGCTGATGACTTTCATCATAGTAGTATAAAGCCTTATCGCTACTATTATAGCGTAAAACGATTTCTGCTTCAGTAGTCTGCAAGTCTGATGCTGGTAAAAAGGACCCATGTTGGACCTGCATCCACTGTTCAGCCGTCAAATCAACGTGTGCAAAGGCGTGAAGCGCATGGTCAATTGGATAAATGAACTGATCTAATTGTCCGGCTTGTTGCGCATCCTCCAGAGTTTCTAAAGCGACCGTTTGCTGAATATCAAATCCACCGCTAGCAATCCGAGTTAGTTGTGACATCACGGCGGGTAAGCCAAAGTAGCGACCAAAGTCGACCGCTAACGTCCGCACGTAGGTTCCTTTGCCACAATCCACTTCAAAGAAAATCGTTTGGGTTCCAGCATTCCAATCAACAATGGAATCTCCGATTTGATAGAAATCAGTGACCCGAATCGTGCGTTGCGGCCGTTTGACGGTTTCGCCATGACGGGCATAATCATACAAGCGACGTCCGTTCACCTTAACCGCCGAATACATGGGTGGCGTCTGAATGTGAGAACCAATGAAGTGCGTTAATCCCGTTTTAATTTGTGCATCGGTCAGGGGCTTAAAATCATGCTGTTCGGCAACAATTTCACCATCCAAATCTTCAGTGGTTGTCGCAAAACCCAGGGTAATCGCTCCTCGATAGGTCTTCCCGGTGGCCATCAGATAATCAACCACCTTAGTCCCATTGCCTAAACAAATTGGTAACACTCCATCCACGTTTGGATCGAGGGTACCGCTATGGCCCACCTTTTTTTGATGCACAATCCCCCGAATTTTACTGACACAGCCAAAACTAGTCAGGCCTAATGGTTTATATAACGGGATAATTCCGTTGATCATTTGCTCCCTCCTTCGTATATGTACGCAAAAATGACTGAGAAAATTTTTCTCAGTCATTTTTAATTATTGATTTAATTTATTAATCAACTGGTCAATCTTACTTCCGTACTCAATCGATTCATCTCGTTCAAAATGAATCTCCGGAGTAACGTAGATACTTAGGCGGTGACCCAGTTCGCCCCGGATTAACCCCGTGGCTTTATCGAGTCCCTGCTGAACCTTTTCTTGCTCTGCTTTATCACTCGACAAAATACTGTAATAAATGGTGGCCTGTTGTAAGTCCCCTGTCACCTTAACACCAGTGACCGTAACTCCTTGCACCCGCGGATCACGCACGCGCTTCAATAAAATGTCATCGACTTCTTTTTGAATTTCTTGTTGGAGCCGACCAACTCGATATTGTTGTACCATGTGGTTTCCTCCTTTACTTCGGAGCAACTTCTTTCATGTGGTAGGCTTCGATTACGTCGCCCACTTTGATGTCGTTGTAGTTTTCAATGGTCAATCCACATTCGTGACCTTGCTTAACTTCCTTCACATCATCTTTAAAGCGCTTCAAACTGCCTAGTTCGCCGTCGTATTTAACTACCCCGTCCCGAACCAAACGCACCTTACTGTCATTTCTGACGTAACCATCATTAACCATTCCACCAGCGATGGTTCCCACCGCGGAAGCCTTGTAGATTTGCCGGACATCAATGCTACCAGTTACTTCTTCTACGTAAGTTGGATCAAGCTTCCCTTTCATGGCCGCCGTCACGTCGTCAATCGCGTTGTAAATAACTTGGTAAAGCCGCACATCAATCTTGTCCGTTTCCGCTTGCACTTTAGCTTGCGGAGTAGGCCGCACGTTAAACCCAATGATAATTGCGTTACTTGCCTTCGCTAAGGCAATATCACTTTCGTTCACGGCCCCCACCGAAGCATGGATGACGTTCACGTTCACACCTTCAACGTCAATCTTTTTCAGGCTATCTGCCAAGGCTTCAACCGAACCTTGCACGTCAGCTTTGATGATCACGTTAACCTGCTTCATATCCTCTTGTTTCATGGAATCAAACAAGTTATCCAACGTAACCCGGTTGTTTTGCTTTCGTTCTTCAATTTGTGCTTCTTTGGCCCGTTCTTCTCCGGCAACTCGCGCAGTTTTTTCGTCATCGAAGACCACAAACCGGTCACCGGCTTCTGGAACGGCATTTAATCCCGTAATTTCAACGGGAGTTGATGGAGTAGCCGATTCTAGGTCTTGTCCGGCTTCGTTCGTCATCGTCCGCACTCGACCAAATGTATCACCAACCACGATGGGATCACCGCGACGTAAGGTTCCCTGTTGCACTAATAATGTAGCTACGGGACCCTTTCCTCGGTCTAGTCGTGCTTCTACCACTGACCCGGCTCCATTTTGTTTCGGATTGGCCTTTAATTCCATCACGTCTGCTTGTAATATGATCATGTTCAACAGTTCGTCCACATTCGTTCCGTTTTTAGCGGAAATATCAACGAAAATCGTATCTCCACCGTAATCTTCTGGAACCAAACCATAATTCATCAACTGCTCTTTCACGTGTTGCGGATTAGCGTTGGGCCGATCAATCTTGTTCACGGCCACGATAATTGGCGTGTTGGCTTCCTTAGCATGGTCAATGGCTTCAACCGTCTGCGGCATCACTCCATCGTCAGCTGCGACCACTAGCACCGTAATGTCAGTGATGTTAGCTCCCCGTGCCCGCATTTCAGTAAAGGCCGCGTGTCCAGGAGTATCTAAGAACGTAATCAAATGATCATCTTGCTTTAATTGATAAGCCCCAATCGCTTGGGTGATTCCCCCGGCTTCGCCTGATGTAATGTGAGAGTGACGCAGGTAATCCAACAACGTGGTTTTCCCGTGGTCAACGTGTCCCATGATGGTTACGACTGGAGGACGAGGAGCTTGATAACTAGTGTTATTTTCCTCTTCTTCAAAGAATTTATCGATATCAGAAACGTTCACGTGTTCTTTTTCTTGCGCCTTGACACCGTAATCGGCAGCCAGCAATTCAATCGCATCCTTATCCAAGGATTGGTTCTGGTTCACCATCATCCCTAACATAAAGAGCTTCTTGATAATTTCAGCTGGTTCTCTGTGCAGGATTTTACCCAAGTCTTGAGCATTCATCCCGTCTTCATAAACCAATACTTCTGGCAACGGCCGGTTCTTTCTAACCGTTGGAGCCTTCTTTTTGTGGTTTTGCCGAATCCGTTGGTTCTTGGAATACATGTTGGCAAAGCGGTTGTTACGGTTATTCCGACGTTTCTTTTTATTTTTGTTGTTATTGTTGTTGCGGTTTAAGCTCCCACCAAACTTTCCGCCACCAGTCTTTGGCTTAGCGGTGGTAGTTGATTTAGCATTCGTCGTCGTTTTAGCACGAGCCGGTTGCTTTTGATCTGATTGGTGTTGGTTGTTCTTGGTGGTTGGCTTAGAATGGTTAGCATTTGAACGACGTTGGTTCCCCTGCTGGACCTGTGATCCATTGTGTTGCTGGTTGGCTTTCCCATTATTGTTTGTCCGGGGCTTGGTTCCCGTTGCCTGGGACTGGTTCTTGGTACTTGGTTGGCTTTTGTTAGTCATTGCTCCTCGCACTGTTTTCTCTTGGGATGCATCTAATGATGACATGTGGTTTTTTACCTTAATCCCATTGGCCTGCGCTACACCCAGTACTTTCTTACTGGGAACGTTTAGTTCTTTTGCTAGTTCATAGATTCTTTTTTTCGCCATGAAACCACGCTCCTTACTTGTTTATTTCATTTAATTTCCTCGCAAAACCCTGGTCTATAATTCCAATGACTGTTCGTGGCTGCCCGATGGCCGCACTTAATTCTGATTTGTTTAGGTCGTTGTTAACTGGAACGGCATAAAATCGACTTTTGTCTAAAAATCGTTTTGCGGTTGCCGCACCGGCATCACTAGCTAAAAACAAGAACTGCACCTGCTGGTGACGGATCCCGTTTAGAACCAATGACTCTCCCGTGACTATTTTACCAGCTCTCCGAGCAATTCCCAACAAATTAAGCGTCTGCTTATAATTGGTCATTTTTTATCAGTTCCCGTCGTGCTTGGATGTGATCAACGTAATCAATCAAAGTTGCATAAAAATCAGGAGATAGAGTAACGGAAAAAACTTGATCAAGAATTTTTTCGTCCCGAGCCTTTTTAACAGCCGAAACGTCAACTTGAACGTAGGCGCCCCGCCCAGATTTTTTCCCGGTTGGATCTAACTCGACGTTCATTTCTTTATCCCGAACAATGCGCACAAGTTCCTTTTTGGGGAACATTTCTCCAGAAATAACATCCTTCCGCATCGGAATTTTTCTTTTCTTCTTCAACCTGGTTCAGCTCCTTTATCTCACTAATTAGCCATTAGTCTGCTGCTTCATCACCAGCATCGGCCTCACTAACTTCTACTTCAGCATCGTCGTCATCCGGGGCGGTCATTTCTGACTCAGACTTGATGTCAATTCGATATCCAGTTAAACGAGCAGCTAATCGGGCATTTTGCCCACGCTTTCCGATGGCTAACGACAACTGGTCATCTGGAACCACTACGGTACAAGCCTTTTCTTCGCCATCTTTAAAGATCACGTCAATTACTTCAGCCGGATTGAGGGCGTTGGCAATGTATTGGGCTGGATCTTCATCCCACTGGACGATATCCATGTTTTCGCCACCCAATTCGTTTACAATGTCTTGCACCCGTTGGCCGCGAGGCCCGACCGTAGTCCCAACCGGGTCGACGTTGGCTTCATTTGATTTCACTGCCACTTTAGAACGGTCACCCGCTTCTCTGGCAATCGAAATAATTTCGACTACACCATCGTAAACTTCGGGTACCTCTTGTTCAAACAAACGTTTCAACAATCCCGGCGCTGTCCGACTCACAAAGACTTGGGGACCCTTGGCAGCATCATCAACGTTCGTTACGTACACTTTCAACTTATCTTGCGGACGATAAGTTTCGTTCGGCATCTGGTCGTTGTGCGCCATGGCTGCTTCCACGCCATCCAAATTCAGGTATACAAACCGGTTATCCTGGCGTTCCACTTCGGCCGTGACCAGTTCATCCTGATACTTACTGTACTTGTCGTACACGTTTTGCCGTTCGGCTTCCCGAACACGTTGCATGATGACTTGTTTAGCGGTTTGAGCCGCAATCCGACCGAAATCTTTGGGGGTCACCTTAAATTTAATTTCATCGCCCAGCTCGTAGCCCCGGTTGATTTGCAATGCTTCGTCGAGGCTCACCTCTAAGCGCGGATCAACGACTTCTTCAACCACTTTTTTAACGGCATAAACGTTAATATTACCCTGTCGTTCGTTAAATTCAACGTCCACGTTTTGGGCTTGGTCATAGTTGCGTTTGTAAGCTGAAATCAAAGCAGCTTCTAACGCTTCAATAACAACTTCCTTTTTAACGCCTTTTTCGCGCTCTAATTCATCGAGCGCCGTTACTAACTCTTTACTCATTGTGCTTGCTTCCTCCTCGTTAAAATTTAATTGCCAAGCGAGCTTTAGAAATTAACTCCCGGGGCACGACCACGTCTCGTTCCCGGTTTTTTTCCGTTACCCGAATGGTTAGAGCTTGGTCATCTAGTTTAATTAGCGTTCCTTCGTAGATCTTTTTCCCATTTAATTTTTGGTAAAGGGACAAGTGAACGTATTCGTTGAGAGCGCGTTGATAGTCCTGTTCTTTTTTTAGAGGCCGTTCTGCTCCTGGAGACGAAACTTCCAAAAAGTATGGTTCTGCAAATGGATCTGGATCCAGTTCATCTAACTTTTCGCTCAATTGGTCACTAACCAACACGCAATCATCCAAAGTAATGCCACCATCTTTGTCAACGTACACCCGGAGGTACCAACTGCCACCTTCTTTAACAAATTCGATGTCATATAAATAAAAGTTTGCTGCTGCTAGAATTGGTTCCACGGTCTCTGTGACCTTTGCAATAATTTCGCTCGTTTCGCTCAACTATTTACCTCCCAAATGTTTCTAATAAAAAGAGCGAGCATCGCTGCTCACTCCGAAAAGAGTTTTCAATTACTATTACTAGTGTAACATAAGCGGACAACATTATCAATCAGCTTACAAATCAAACAAACTCAACTGGTTTTCGTCTGGCAGGCCTTTCAATACTCCATTTTGATTCATAAATTCAATGATGGTTTTAGAAACGCCTCCTCGTTTAGACAAATCCTCCTTAGAAAGAAACGGTTTGTCTTCGCGAGCAGCCACAATCTGCTTGGCTACGTTTAAGCCCAGACCGGGCACAGCGCTGAAAGGTGCAATTAATTTTTTCCCATCCACGAGCCATTCCGAAGCATCGGAACGTTCGAGGTCAATCATTTCAAACGAAAAGCCCCGTTCAAGCATTTCATTCGCAATTAGCATCACCGTTTGCAGGTTCTTTTCCTTAGCGGAAGCATCGTTACCCTTACTATTAATTGCTTGAATGACGTTTTTCACCGCTTCTTTTCCGTGCGCCATGGCCTCAACGTCAAAGTCGTCAGCCCGGACAGAAAAGTAGGCTGCGTAGTAAACCAACGGGAAGTACACCTTGAAGTAGGCCACCCGTAACGCCATCAGCACGTAAGCTGTAGCGTGAGCCCGGGGGAACATGTATTTAATCTTTAAGCAAGAATCAATGTACCAGTCTGGAACGTCTGCTTCCTTCATCTTGGCCTGCCATTCCGGTTTAATTCCCTTTCCCTTCCGCACTTTTTCCATGATTTGGAAGGAAGTTTCTGAATCAACTCCGTAATTAATCAAGTCGGTCATGATGTTATCCCGACACCCGATCACGTTTGAAATGGTAGCCGTGCCTTCTTTAATCAACTCTTCGGCATTCCCTAACCACACATCAGTTCCATGGGATAACCCAGAAATTTGTAGCAGGTCAGAAAAGTTCTTCGGATTAGTTTCCTCTAACATTCCCCGGACAAAGTGAGTTCCAAATTCGGGAATCCCCAGGGTCCCCGTTTTCGAAAAAATTTGTTCGGGCGTAACTCCCAAGACTTCGGGGCTGCTGAAAATCTTCATCACCCCCGGATCATTCATGGGAATCGAGTACGGGTCAATTCCCGAAAGATCTTGGAGCATCCGGATCATGGTCGGATCATCGTGTCCCAGAATATCAAGCTTTAGGATGTTATCGTGAATGGAGTGGAAATCAAAGTGGGTCGTTTTCCAGGCCGCATTTTGATCTTCAGCTGGAAATTGAATCGGCGTGAAGTCATAGATATCCATGTAATCAGGAACAACAATGATGCCGGCTGGATGTTGACCGGTCGTTCGTTTTACTCCCGTGGCTCCCTGAGCTAGACGGTCAATTTCTGCGCCCCGCAATTGTTGTTCGGTATCGCGTTCATAGGCTTTCACGTAACCATAAGCCGTTTTATCGGCCACGGTTCCAATCGTTCCCGCCCGAAACACGTTCTTTTCTCCAAACAAAACCTTCGTATAGTTATGTGCAATCGATTGATAATCACCAGAAAAGTTCAAATCAATATCCGGCACTTTATTCCCTTTAAAGCCCAGGAAAGTTTCAAACGGAATATTATGACCGTCGCCAATCATCACGGCGCCACATTCCGGACACTTTTTCTCGGGTAAATCAAAACCAGAACTGTATTCACCCTTAGTAAAAAACTCTGAATATTGGCATTCGGGACAACGATAGTGTGGTGGCAGTGGATTAACTTCCGTGATTCCAGTCATAGTAGCAACCAAGCTAGATCCCACGGACCCCCGGGAACCGACCAAATAACCATCCTTATTACTCTTAGCAACCAGCCGTTGCGAAATCAAGTAGATAACCGAGAATCCGTTATTAATGATACTGGTTAATTCCCGATCCAGGCGATGTTGGACCAATTCAGGTAAATTTGTGCCATACAATTGATGCGCCTTATCCATGGTTCGCTGCTTAATTTCATCCTCGGCCCCATCCATTTTTGGTGTATACAACTTATCTTTCAATGGTTGCACCGTTTCAATTTGCTTCGCAATGGCTTGCGAATTCTGAACCACAATTTCATGGGCCTTTTCAGTTCCTAAAAAGTCAAAATCTTCCAGTAATTCATCAGTCGTGCGAAAATGCGCATCCGGCAGGGTTTGCCGGTTTAACGGATTAGCGCCTCCCTGGGAGTTAATTAAAATCTTTCGGTAGATAAAATCATGGGGATCTAGGTAGTGCACATCGCCCGTCGCCACTAACGGAAGCTGGGATTGATCAGCGACCTTTACCAAATTTTTGATAATGGTCTGTAATTTGCCGCGGTCACTAATCAAGTGACTGTCAATTAACGGTTGATAGGCTGCCTGAGGTTGGACTTCCAGGTAGTCATAAAAGCGGGCTTTCGTTAAGGCTTCAGCTTCACCTTTTTGCATGAGCGAGGTAAATACTTCTCCACTCGAACAAGCAGAACCCACTAACAGACCTTCCCGATACTTTTCTAACTCACTTCGCGGAATCCGGGGCACCCGGTAATAATATTTAATATGAGCTAACGAAACCAGTTTAAATAGGTTTTTTAACCCGGCTTGCGTTTGCGTCAACAACACCACATGGAACGGTCGAGCGTGTTTATAGGCATCGTTATCAGTCATGTGTTCATTTAATTGATCATGATACTCAATTCCGTACTGGTCTTCCGCATCCTTTAAAAAAAGATAATTTAAATGACCAGTAGTTTCGGCATCATAGATGGCTCGGTGATGGTGCTCCAAATTAACGTTGAACTTTTTCGCTAACACATTCAGTCGGTAACTCTTGTAATTGGGATATAAAAACCGTGCCAACGTTAACGTATCAATGATCGGGTTTTTGATTGAATCCATGCCGTGGCGCTTGTAACCCGTGTTCATAAAGCCCACGTCAAAGGTGACGTTGTGCCCCACGATAATGGCATCCCCACAAAATTCCCGAAAGAGACTGAAGACCTCTTGTTCTGACTTAGAACCGGCCACCATTTCGTCCGTAATTGACGTTAAATTAGTGGTTTGCTCGGACAAATGAAATCCCGGATCAATGAACTCCTCAAACTCATCAATGACGTTATTCCCCTGCATCTTAACTGCTGACAATTCAATCACGCGATCATACACGGCAGAAAGACCGGTCGTTTCCGTATCAAACACAACGTACGTGGCCTCTTTCAGGTTCACGTGTTGATCATTGAATCCAATCGGTTCTCCGTCATCAACCACGTTGGCTTCCATCCCGTAAATCATTTTCACGTCATTTTGCTGCCCCGCCTGATAGGCTTCCGGAAAGGCTTGAACGTTGTCGTGATCGGTGACGGCTAGTGCCGTGTGTCCCCATTGTTTAGCCCGTTTCACGTAATCCGAAATGGAGTTCGTGGCGTCCATTTGGCTCATGTTAGAGTGCAGGTGCAGTTCGACCCGCTTATCACCATCTGGAGCTTGATCTGCCCGTTCTTGGTGGTCAATCGGCATCACGTCGCGAGCAATCATCGTCAGTTCATTCGAATAACTGTCCTCTTGTACCCCACCACGAACTTTGATCCAACCTCCGGCCTGAAAGTTTTCAAACATCTCCATGTCAGCTTCGTCATTGGAAAACAGCTTCACCGTTAACGAGGAGGTATAATCGGTAATCTCTAAAATGAGTAATTCGCGCCCGGATTTTAACTTCCGCAGTTCCTTGTTAAACACGTAACCATTAATAACCACCGAGCGTTCTTCCTCTGTAATATCGGCCATTTGGGTCACATCTAAATTAGCTGAAATCTTTCTTCCCACTTGCAACGTTCCGTTCTTTTTCGGTCCGGCCTTGCGAGCACTGCTTTTTTCCATGGCCATGCGGGCTTGTTGGGCCAGTTGTTCGTCTCGTTCTTTCTTTTTCGCCTTTATTTCCTCAATCTGCTCCTGCGAGGCTGATTCATCAACAAATGTATGAATTGTAAAGGACGGAAACCCCAGCTGGTGATAAAGCTCTTCAATGGGTCCCAACGCGTTGTTCGTCATAAAGTCCTTGACCACTTCGTTCATGGCTAAAAAATTAATCCGACCAGCATCGTCAACTTCTGGGACATGATTATTTAATAACTCCTGGGTCAGATTGGAATGTAACCCGGCATGCTGAACCACCCAATTCCAGTAGTCACCTAGTTCTCGACTGGGAACATCCTGCTGATTCGTATGAATCTTCAGTTCGATCGTGGCAATGTCTTGAAACGACTGTTGCAAATCACCAAACAGCTTTTGAAACGTGACAAACGGCAGGACGTGCTCTAACTGCAACGTGAACTCCCAGCGATTCGACTGCTGATGGACTGTAACTTGGGCAATCTGGCCATTTGTAAATTCATCTCGTTGGTCCGTGGACCAACCAATTTGATCCAATAGTTTTTGCAAACGTTCTTCTTTAGTTAGTGCCACTAATAACCTCCTGTGGTGCAAAAAAGACCAGTCTGCCGCTGGTCTTTTGCCTAAATCTCTTTTGCTAAAATTTTAATCGTGTTTTGTAAATCATCAACCTTAGTTTCAACCGTTTCGCCGGTTTTTCTGATTTTAACTTCCACGATTCCCTCATCGGCTTTTTTTCCGATAGTGACCCGAATCGGAACTCCGATTAAGTCGGAATCAGCAAATTTAACCCCGGCCCGTTCTTTGCGATCATCAACTAGCACTTCGAAGCCAGCTTCTTCTAAGCTAGTCGTGATTTGCGTGGCTAATTCTGCCTGTTCTTCCTTTTTAACGTTCGTGGGAATCACATGCACATCAAACGGAGCAATTGCCGTTGGCCAGACCAGCCCGTTTTCGTCAGCCTGCTGTTCAGCTACGGCAGATAGTAAACGGCTAACTCCAATCCCGTAACAACCCATGATAATTGGTTGTTGCCGGCCGTTTTCATCAAGAATATCAGCCCCCAGCACCTTTGAATACCGGGTCCCCAGTTTAAAGATATGGCCAATTTCAATTCCCTTGGTAAACTGGAGTTCACCACTCCCATCGGGCGAAATGTCTCCCTCTTTAACCGTACGGACATCCGCATACTCTAAATCAGGTAAATCTCTTGTCGGGTTAAAGCCTTGATAATGCTTGCCAGTTTGGTTAGCACCCACAATGGCATTCACCATGGGTTGGACGTATTCATCCGCGATGACCCTCGTTTCAGCCGACAAATCAAAAGGACCCACCGCACCCGGTTGGACGTCTAATAATTCTGCCGCCTGAGCGGGTGTGGCTAATTCTAACGTATCAGCGCCTAAAACGTGTTTTAACTTAGCTTCGTTGGCAACCTGATCGCCACGCGTTAACACAATCACTGGTTGTTCATCAGCGAGGTACAGCAAACTCTTGACCACTTGATCAGGGTGAACGTCAAAGAATTCAGTTACCTGGTCAATCGTTTTGACATCTGAAGTATCAACCAGTTCCAATGGCTGGGCTTCTGCATGTGATTTCTGGGGGACAAACATGTTCGTGGCCATTTCCAAGTTAGCAGCGTATTCACTATCATTGGAATAAACAATCGTATCTTCCCCCACGGCTGCCGGAGCAGAAAATTCCATTGAATCAGAGCCACCCATGCTGCCACTATCCCCAATGATGCCTCGGTAGGACAGTCCGATTTGGTTAAAGATGGCTTCAAACGCCCCGCGCATTTCTTTATAAATTTGATCTAAATCCGCTTCGTTAGCGGAGAAAGAATAAGAATCGAGCATCAAGAATTCCCGACTCCGGAGTAATCCATACCGGGGTCGGTCTTCATCACGAAACTTGCTTTGAATTTGATACAAGTTTAACGGTAACTTTTTGTAGGACTTGACTGAGCTCTTAATCAATTCCGTAAAGGTTTCTTCGTGTGTTGGTCCTAAAATAAATTCCGTGTCGTGGCGGTTTTTGAGCTTAAACAATTCATCACCATAGGTATCGTAACGGCCGGAATCCTGCCAGAATTGAGCAGGAATGATTTCTGGAACCAGCATTTCACAGGCTCCAGAGTCATCCATTGCTCGTTTAATAATCCGTTCAATTTTTTCAAGCACCCGATAAGCCAACGGTAAGTACGCATACGTTCCGGCTGATACTTGTTGAATATAACCAGCCCGCAGTAACATCCTGTGACTCAGGGCCTCGGCCCCCGTAGGATCCTGTTTCTGGGTCGGAATTAACATTCTTGATTGTTTCATCTTTGTTTATCACTCCTACTATTAACGAATAAAGTACCGCATTATATCATTCCAAGTTACCAAAATCATCAAAACGGCTAAGAAGGCAAAACCAACCAAGGTAATCCCCGTTTCAACTTTTTCAGATAGCGTTTTTCTCCGAACTAATTCAATTAGATTTAACAAGATTTTACCACCATCGAGGGCCGGGATGGGGATTAAGTTAATCACAGCCAAGTTAATCGATAACCAAGCTAGTAATGAGACCACTCCCACTAATCCATAAGCAGTTGCTTGCGAGGTACTTGCGTAGATTGCTACGGGTCCCCCTAGATCATTTAACGAGAAGTGTCCCGAAACCATCCGCCATAAAGCTGAGCCTAACATTTTGGTACTAGACCAGGTTTGGGTAAAACCAGCGGTCAATTTTGCCGTTAAACTCGGGTTCACAGACTTTGTTACCCCAATCATTCCTACTCGTTTCTTTTGAACGGTTTGGGCTTCAGTGGTAAGGGTAATGTTGCGGCGCTTTCCTTGCTCAACCACCGTCAGCGTCACCCGTTGCTTCGGTCGTTTACTAATCTGGGTCGCCACGGAATTGAAATCTTTGGTCTGCTGTCCATCAACGGCGACAATCCGATCTCCACTTTTAATTCCAGCTTGTTTAGCAACACTCGGTTGATTTTTAGAAATTTGGATTTGGTTGGAATTACTGGCTACCCCACCCTGTAGGAAGGCTAACAACGTAAACGCTACAATCGCTAGCAACACGTTATTAAAAATTCCAGCGGCGTTTACCAGCAATTTTTTCCCTACCGGTGCATTTTGAAATTGAACGTCAGCCGGTGCAATTTGCAACTCGATTCCCTCTGGATTAACTAAAATAGCATCGTGATTAACAGGAAAGCGTTTGAGTTCACTTTCATCGCCATTTTCGTATCCTTCAATGAACAAGTCATGCACTAGATCAGCTTTAGTAACTTGAACGGGAATACCCTGAAACACATTACTTTTCTGACTCAAATCAATTTTTATTACTTGCGGTTGCTGGTTTAACTGTAATTTAACGGTTACCCCCGGCTTAATTTGATCATCTTCATCATCAGCACTTCCGGCTAGGCGAACGTACCCACCAAGCGGGAGTAACCGAATCGTGTAGGTCGTATGATTTTTCCGATAAAAAAAGAGCTTAGGTCCCATTCCAATCGAAAATTCTCGTACCATAATCCCTGCGCGTTTTGCCACGATAAAGTGCCCAAATTCGTGGACAAACACGAGAATTCCAAAAACAATGATAAAACTAATAATTGTGGTTATCAAAAGACCACCTGCCTTTCATTTACACAATTCCTAACAGATGGAGCAACGGCAGCACAAACAACAAACTATCAAAACGATCTAAAATCCCACCGTGACCGGGAAGAATCTTTCCAGAGTCTTTCACTCCATAGTACCGCTTCAAAGCAGATTCAACTAAGTCTCCTAATTGACCCGCGATGGATAAAATAACAGTCAATAAAATCATGGTCATTAAACTCGCATGACTAACCGGGAAGAACATCACGTAAACGGTACAAACTATCGTTGCCACAAGCACGCCCCCGACAGAACCTTCCCAGGTTTTGTTAGGAGAAACGTGCGGTGCCAACTTGTGCTTTCCCATGTACTTACCGATGAAATAAGCACCCGTATCAGTACACCAAACGATTAGCAGGGCATAAAACAGAACGACTAACCCATCGTGACGTGCCATCACAAAGTAGTGAAAGCCAAACCCGATGTAGAGCATCGCTAGTGTATACACACCCGCATCATCAAAATTAAAACTCTTGTTGAAAAACACAGTACACAAAAGTAGCAATAAAACTAAAATGTAAAAAGCAAAATTGGGACTAACGTTAGCAGGAAGCCAGCCCGTAATTAAACTAGGCAAGACCAAGGCTGCCACCCCTACAAAAGCAATCAAGGCTTCCACGGAAATAATGATTTGCTTTTTCATGATAAACACTTCTGCCATGGCAACCAGTGCTAATGCCACGGCTGCTAGTTCGACTAGCCAACCACCCATTAAAATGATGGGAATAAAAATGGCCAGGGCCACCACTGCGGTAATAATTCTCTGCTTCATGGTAATTAATTCTCCTACTTATTTTTCAGACCGCCAAAGCGGCGGTTTCGTTGTTGAAAATCCAGCAACTCCGCTTCAAAATCAGCGGGCGTAAAATCGGGCCAGAGTTTGGACGTAAAAGCGAGTTCACTATAAGCTAATTGCCACAGTAAAAAGTTAGAGATGCGTTCTTCGCCACTGGTCCGAATCAATAAATCTGGATCAGCCAGCTCGCCTAAAAAGTTGGTTTTCAAGTGATTTTGAACCGTTTGCTCAGTAATTTCTTCGGGAGCAATTTGACCATCATGCACTTCTGTCGCGATTTCCTGCACGGCTTCCGTAATCTCAGTCCGCGAACCATAGTTCAACGCAAAATTTAAAATCATCCCATCACAGGCCTGAGTATCTAACTGCGCTTTTCGGACCGCTTTTTGCGTTTCTGCCGGCAATTGCTCGTTGTCACCAATGGTTTTGACCCGGACGTTATTAGCAATTAGTTTAGGGACAAATTTATTAAAAAAACGGGTGGGCAAGCTCATCAAGTAATTAACCTCGGTTTCGGGCCGTTTCCAATTTTCCGTTGAAAAGGCATAGAGCGTTAACACCTGCACCCCAAGGTCACTAGCGGCAATCGTGATGTCTTCAACCACATCCATGCCCCGCTTATGCCCAGCAATTCGGGGAAGATGCCGTCGCTGGGCCCACCGACCGTTACCATCCATAATAATAGCAACGTGTTTCGGGACCCGTTTTCGCTCTAATTCCGTAATTTCCATCAAACTACCTCGCTCCAAAAAGTAAAGAAAGGATGAGCAACCTCACCCTTTACTTAATCAAATTCCATTCGCCCACACCTGCCTGAACAAGCTGGTCAAAATACTCTAACAAATCATTCGCACTGGTTGGGCTTTGTACTCCTAATTGGTTCAAACCATCACCGGTGGGAATCGGTTCGCTTAAATCCGTAACCTGATTTCCCGCTTCAATCGTACCATGGGAAAAAGCAAGGACCCAATCAGACTGCACGAGTCGACCTCCCACCAAGAACAAGTTAAAGTCATCCTGCACATAAACTGGCAGGACATAAATGCCCGGTTGAATTTCCGTTAGTTGCTGATCGTTAAACTGAAACTGAGTCTGATTAACCGCATTAATTGGTTGCTTTAACTTAAACATCATCTTATCAAATTCAGGGGTTCCTGGTGTTACTGCTTCATCTTCCATGATTACGTGCTCCTCTAGCTTAATCGTTCATGATGGATGCTTGCTTATCCTTCACGATTTGATCAATTCCTTTAATGGCACTATCCGTCAGTTTTTGAATTTGATCTTCTAACTGGTGCGCTTCGTCATCATTAACTTCATCATCTTTGTTAGCTTGTTTGATGGCATCCATTGCTTCGCGACGAACGTTTCGAATTGCAACCTTGCTTTGTTCTCCAGTCGCCTTGGCTTTTTTCGCAATTTCTTGGCGCCGTTCGTTCGTTAATTGTGGAATTTGAATCCGAATGTTGTCTCCATCATTCATCGGATTTAATCCCAAATCAGCTTCTAAAATTCCCTTTTCAATGTTTTCTAACGCGGTTTTATCATACGGAGAAATCATCAGCATCCGTGGTTCTGGAATTGAAATCGAAGCCACTTGAGCCAATGGAGTTTGCGCACCATAGTAATCAACCACCACTGGTTTTAAGATGCTAGCGTTAGCACGGCCAGCCCGCATTTGCCCTAGGTCATTTTCCAAGACCGACTGAGCGCGATCCATTTTGCGTTTTGTTTCTTGAGTCAATTCTTTGGTATTCATTGGCATTATTTCCCCTCCACAATCGTTCCAATATTTTGGCCTTCAATGACTTTTTTAATGTTCCCTGGTTCATTCAGGTTAAAGACCACCAGTGGGATGTTATTATCCATTGATAAAGAACTAGCAGTTGAATCCATTACGTGTAAGCCTTTGTTCAGGATATCCATTTGAGTTAGCTTGGTGAACTTCTTGGCATCTGGATCAGTGTTTGGATCCGCCGAGTAAATTCCGTCCACTCCATTTTTAGCCATCAAAATGGCATCAGCATCAATTTCAGCAGCTCGAAGAACAGCCGTCGTATCCGTTGAGAAGTATGGATTACCGGTCCCTCCAGAAAAGATAACGATTCGTCCTTTTTCCAGGTGCCGCACGGCTTTACGTCGAATGTATGGCTCTGCAATTTGGCGCATTTCAATCGAAGTTTGTAATCGGGTGGGAACTCCCGCTGATTCTAGGTTATCTTGCAATGCTAATCCATTCATAATCGTGGATAACATTCCGATGTAATCGGCTTGAGCACGTTCCATTCCCATTTCGGCACCGGCTTCTCCACGCCACATGTTTCCACCACCAACGACAATCGCAATTTGAATCCCTTGATTGTAAACGTCACGAATTTCATCGGCAATTTTTTTAATTACGGGCGGATTGATTCCAAAACCCTTGGCACCAGCCAGGGCTTCCCCACTAAGTTTTAAAACAACCCGCTTGTATTTTACGTCAGCCATTAAATATCCCCCTGAAAGCATTAATTGTTACGTTAATTTTAGCATAAATCGTAATCTAACAACAGACTCAGTAACGGCAGAAAAAAAGACTAGCAACGTTAATTGCTAGTCTTTAGTCAAATTAATTATTCGTCTTCAGCTTCAGTAGCTTCTTCAATTCCTTCACCAACTTGGTAACGAACAAAGGCAGCTAACTTACCACCATTGCCTTCCACATATTGGGCAACCGTTTGGTCTTGGTCCTTAACGAATGGTTGGTCAGCTAAACAAATTCCAGCTAAGAATTTGTGCAGACGACCAGCAACCATCTTTTCGACGATGTTTTCTGGTTTACCTTCGTTTAAGGCTTCTTTCTTCAATTCTTCCTTTTCGTGATCTAACCGTTCTGCAGAAATGTCAGATTGCGTTAAGAATTCTGGGTTTTCAGCAGCCACGTGCATGGCAACGTCTTTAGCAACCGTTTCATTAGCGCCATCCAGTTTAACTAGGACACCAATTTCTCCACCATTGTGTAGGTACTTACCAAAGATTTGGTCGCCGCTCTTAGTCATGGTTTCAAACCGACGTAACGTAATCTTTTCTCCAGTAATTTGGCTCGTGTGAATAATGGCATCTTCGACCGTGTCGTCGCCAAGGGATAACTGCAAAGCAGCAGCCACGTCTTCAGGTTGTTCTAAAGCAACTACACTGGCAATGGCATCCACTAAGTTCTTGAAATCATCGTTGGCAGCCACAAAGTCCGTTTCAGAGTTAACTTCCACGATGGCAGCTTTGTCACCATCAATTGCTACTTGGGTTAATCCGTTTGCAGCAGTGTTTCCACTCTTCTTACGTGCTTTAGCAACCCCTTTTTCCCGTAGGATTTCGATTGCTTTTTGTTCGTCACCATCAGCTTCAACTAAAGCCTTTTTGGCATCCATCATTCCGGCACTAGTTTTGTCCCGTAATTCTTTTACTTGTTTAGCAGTAATATTAGCCATCACTTAGCACTCCTTTTTGTCTAAAAAAGCTGACTCGACTAGGCCGAAATGGTCTAAACAGAGTCAGCCAGATAATTAATTATTCTTCGTTTTCAGAAGCTGGTTCTTCATCACTTTGTTCGAAGGATGCTTCACTAACTTCATCTTCACCTTGACGACCTTCAATGATAGCGTCAGCCATCGTCGAAGTAATCAAACGAATGGCCCGAATGGCATCATCGTTAGAAGGAATTACGTAATCAATTCCGTCTGGATCATTATCAACCATTGCAATTACTGGAATGTTTAATTTTTGTGCTTCTTTCAAAGCAATTTGCTCTTTGTGAGGATCCACGATGAACATTACATCCGGAACCTTAGGCATGTCTTCGATTCCGCCTAAGAAACGTTCCAACTTTTCAGTTTGCTTAACTAATAATGAAGCTTCTTTCTTTGGCAACCGTTCAAAAGTACCGTCAGTAGCCATTTTCTTCAGGTCTTTCAAGTACTTAATCCGTTTTTGGATGGTGTTCCAGTTAGTTAAGGTTCCCCCCAACCAACGGTGGTTAACGTAAAAAGCACCAGAACGTTTAGCTTCTTCTTCAACTGAATCTTGTGCTTGTTTCTTAGTTCCTACAAACAGAACTACAGCGTCATCAGCAGCAGAATCCTTCATGAAGTTGTAAGCAACTCCCAGAAGTTTCACCGTCTTTTGTAAGTCGATGATGTAAATTCCGTTCCGTTCCGTAAAGATGTACTTAGCCATCTTTGGATTCCAACGACGGGTCTGGTGTCCGAAGTGAACCCCAGCTTCTAATAATTGTTTCATTGTTACTACAGCCATAATCAGCCTCCATAAAAAATAGTTTTTTCCTCCCCAAAATTATTCCCAGAACTCAACCGAGCACTACCAGGAAAAACGTCTTGGGTGCGTATTAGTAATTTAATACCAAGATTCATTATACAAAAAAGCGCCACAAAAAACAACCTAATTGCTCGACAACCTCCATTGCCGTGGCGTCAGTCCCTGTGCTTGTAAAAACCGTTCTTTTTGCTGACGAGATTGATGCTTAAAGCGATATTCAGCTTGTAATGCTGCCCGTTTATTCGTAAAGGCTTCTGAATAAAGAACGCACACTGGTTGATGCACTTTGGTATATTTAGCTCCCTTGCCGCTTCGATGTGTCTGAAATCGTTTGGATACGTCAGTGGTAAAGCCACCGTAAAAAGACCCATCATCACATAACAGAACGTAAAAATAAAATAATTTATTTGCTTCCATATAAAAGTTCCTGCACAAAGGGGGTATACGTTTCTCCTGCATAAACAACGATGGCAGGCCTGACCTTGAGACCGCTGGCTTGCCCATCCTTACGCGCTGCAATTAAAACCATGTTCGCATCCTGATTTGCCCGAGGATAAACAAACTGAATCTCTTTGGGAGCCAACCGATGAGCTTGTAATTCGGCTAGAATCTCTGGCAACCGGTCCGGTCGGTGAACCATAAACAGTTTCCCGCCGGTTTTCAAAAGATCACTAGCCGTTGTAACCACCTGAGTTAGATTGGTCTTTAACTCGTGGCGCGCAATTGCTAGATACGGATTCGGATTTTTTTTACTGGTTACTTTCACGGGAAAATACGGTGGATTAACCGTGACCGCATCAACCGATTCCTTGGCAAAGTAATGTAAGCTATCGTTAAGGTCGGCATGAACCACCCGCACCTGTTGCTCTAACTGGTTTAACTGGACACTGCGCTCCGCCATGTCACACAACCGGGATTGAATCTCGACCTCTGTAATCTGACCGTGCGTTTTTTGACTTAAAAACAAACCCACCGCTCCATTTCCAGCACACAAGTCAACAATTTGGGCTTTGGCACTGCGCTTTACGTTTGCAAAATGAGCCAGCATGACCGCATCTAACGAAAAGGAAAACACCGCATCACTTTGAATGATTTGGATGTGATTTCGGTATAATTGGTCGATTCGTTCGTCTGGTCGTAGTTGCACTTGCTCCATCCGTTTTCTCCTCATCATTTTTTCTCAGCAAACATGGTATACTATTAAAGGTTAATTTTACATCTCAACAGAAAGGATGAGACGATTGTTTTATTCGTTTGCTTTTTCAGTAATCAAATGGATCATCATCATCTTCAACGGCAAACCGGACGTACAGAATCGGCAGAGAGTTCCGGCTGGTAACTATGTCTTAATTGCCCCGCACCGAACCTGGTTTGACATGCTCTTCTTTGGCGTCGTTCTCTTACCCAAACACTTCTTCTTTCTTGCTAAAAAGGAATTATTTAAAAATCCCATCTTAGCCTGGGGATTACGCAAGTGTAACGTGGAACCGGTTGATCGCCATAATCCCGGAATTTCGGTCGTTAAGCGCCCCGTTAAGGTCTTACGTAAGACTGATCTCTCCGTTTTGATTTTTCCTTCTGGGACGCGGCATTCAACCAAATTAAAGGGAGGCGCGGCTTTAATCGCTAAAACCGCCCAGGTTCCCATGGTCCCCGTGGTTTATCAAGGTCCCTTAACCTTAAAACAGGTCTTTTTACGCAAGCGGGCTCACATTAACTTTGGTGATCCCATTTATATCGAAAAATCCAACCGCTTGAATGACGAGGAACAAGCCGCCATCGAAACCCAAATGGCAGCCGCTTTTACCAAGCTCGATAACGAAATTAATCCGGATTACGTTTATCATGATCCTAAAGAAAAAACCACTAAATAGTGGTTTTTTCTTTAGCTTATTTAGCATTGCGTTTCATTGCAATCATCATTTGATTCAGCTTTTTCTTTGATGGTTTTTGTCCCATTTGTAACATCATTGCTCGCAGCTGATCTTCGTTAATCGGTGGGTTGTCCTTTAAGTATTTTTCCATATACTTGCGGGCCATGAAAAATCCACCAGCTGCTCCTGCCACTAGCGCTAAAATTACTAGTAAAATCCAAATCCAAGTTGCCAAGTTAAATTCCTTCTTTCTGAACAGTTAATAATTAATCGTCACGCAAATTCTTCTTGCGTTGAGCCTCTTTGACCGGTTCGGGAGTTACTTCATTTCCATCTTTATCATACAACTGGGTCATTTCAAGTTGGGTCCGAAAGTTTGATTTAAACCGTTTGAGGTATTCTTTACGTAACTTTTCTTGTTCCGCTTTTTCTGCATCAGTTAAACCCGCGTCTGATTTAGCCTTTTTTGCCAATTCATTAATCCGCGGAATTAACTGCTTTAATTTTTCATCTTCAGCCATTCTGCCACTCCCTTTTTTAATTTCTTTAATAATAGCATGAAATCAATCATAATAAAACAGGAAACGGGCGAACTAACGTTTGCAAACTCCTAATTTTATGGTACGCTAAAAGCATTGCTACTAAACGAATTTGAGGTGTTTACATGTCTTCGCAAGCTAACCCAAAACAACAGGCCATTTTACAATTTATTTATGACAACGTCATTGACCACGGCTATCCACCGACTGTTCGTGAAATCGGGAAATCCGTGGGTCTGTCTTCCACTTCCACGGTTCACGGTCACCTTTCTCGGTTAGAAAAAAAGGGCTACATCACCAAAAACCCCACGAAGCCACGAGCCTTAGAAATTACGGAGGACGGGATTCGATCCTTGGGGATTCAACCCAACTCCACTGAAAACGAAATGCCACTTTTGGGAACCGTAGCAGCAGGAGAACCCATCTTAGCAGTTCAAGAAGCAACCGATTACTTCCCAATTCCAGCGGAACTGCAAAACCAGCGAGCCGACCTTTTCATGCTGACCATTAGCGGGGAAAGTATGATTAACATTGGTATTCTAGACGGCGACCAGGTAATTGTAAAACGACAACCCAATGCCGAAAATGGCGAAATCGTAATTGCCATGAATGATGAAGGAGAAGCAACTTGTAAACGATTCTACAAGGAAAGTGATCACTTCCGGCTTCAACCGGAAAATGATACCATGGCCCCCATCATCTTAAACAATTGTGTCATTCTTGGCAAAGTTGTGGGATTGTACCGTAACGAAATTAAATAATTAAAGCAAAAATAGCAATGCCCTCATGGATGGGACATTGCTATTTTTTCGTGATTATGAATTTTCGTGGGCGATCTTAGCCGAAGCAGCTCCCGCCACGGCTCCGACAATATCATCAATAAAAGTAGTTACTCGGGATTGTTCCCGGTCTAATGCCTTCACAATGCCCTGCTTGTTAGTATCTAAACCACAGTAATTGGTAATTCCAATCGTTCCGTAGATGTTGGCAATTCCTAATGCTAAGGTCTCATCAACTCCAAAGACCCCTAAATCATGTTCTACGATACTTTGCAGTGGTTCGGATAATTGATGATTGGTTGCTAATCGATCAATTTCCATCCCCACCAATGCATTATTTAATACTTCTCGTTTATGCAAAACATCAATCACAATCTTATCCACGTATTCCATGCTGGGAATGTTAATAAATTGTTTTTGTAAGTTATAGGTCACCTTGGAAATATCGCGGACGGTCACGCCATTATCGTTCAAAAATTTAATCACCTGATCATAGGCCTGGGTATCTGGATACTTATAATCTCGTTTGTCGACCATTGCTTAGCCCTCCTCATTTTCCGGCATCACCGTTACATCGTATTCGTTAGGATAATTTTGTTCCGTAATAATCAAACTAATCGGTTTTTGATCTTGCAAACGTTGTTCGATTACTTCGCCCACGTAAGCCGCACCATTAAAATCTTCCTTAAAGTCATCAAACGTTGAGAAATAATTAATTTCTACCACCGTATCGCTATTGCTTCCAGAAGTCGTTAAGTCTTCGACGTGAATCATCCGATTATTTTGTAATCGTTCGATAATTGGTAATGCAAATTCCCGGTAGAACTTCTCTACCTTGGAAGCTTCGGTAGCCACGTCATCCGCTTCCCCTTGAATAGAAGCTAGTACTTGCGCTTCACTCGGATTTAAGGTGGTGACGTTGGCAAGCAAAAATTCCTGATCGTGACTCGTTAAGGCCGTTTCAATTTCAGTTGTAAACTGGTCATCATCACCATGATTTAAGGCATTGGCAAGTTGTTCAGTCGTTTCGACGTCATAGTCATTGTACAACTGGCTTAGATTCCCCATCCGATCTAAATATTCTTGTCGTTCCTCTTGTAGTTCCGCTTGTACCTTGGTTAACCGACTTTTTAAATTTTGATAATAATTAAATTCTGTAATATCCATATTGATCATCCTTTCTCTAGTGGACGTTTCCCAGAATGGAAATCACCATCATAATCGTTGCGAATAAGTTATTGAGAAAATGCAAGGTCATCGAAGCCTGAATCCGATTCGTCTTTAAATAAACTCGGGCTAAAATAACTCCCATCGTTGCATAAACCAAGAAGCTAAGCCAGTTCGAACTTGCATGCCCCGCGGAAAAAACAATTCCACTAATCAGCATGGCTAACCAACCAGGTGCCCAGTTTAATACCCCGCGAATTAAAAATCCCCGAAAGACTAGTTCTTCAAGCATCGGCGTTAAAAAGACCATGCCTACACTCATTAAAACCAAAACAATCGGACTACTGGAGAGCAATTGGTAAATAATCTGGTTATTTTCACTTCCAGCGGGAAGATGCATTAGTTGCGCCACAATTCCAATCACAATTTCTACTGCAAAAAATTCAAACAACGAAACAATGATCAACTTCCAATCCGATTTAGTCAATTTACCGTTTGGTTGGTGCCAAACCCGTTGATATGCTTTAAATGCTAACCAAATGGAAATTAAATAAACAACGATGTAAATCACGGCTATGCCAATCACCATTCCCATTTGAAAATGCGAATGTTGCAAGAACAGCATCGGCACGGGAACCACGACCACCAAACCAACTAATAGAATAAATACCAGTAGTCGTTTAATAAATTGACCGATTTCACTTAAATTCATGGGGGTGTTCCTCATCCCTTTCTGGATGGCTAAAGTAACGTTGACAGATCAAAACAACGATGGGAATCACAAGTGCTTGTAGCCCGATTCCCACTCCTAATAGAAAAATCCCAACTTGTAACCGACCCGTTACAAAATAACTGCAGCCCATTATCAACAAGCCCACCACAATTAAAAATCCATCTAACCACTTCATTTGCTCACCATCACTAAATCGAATTATTACTAGGATACCATAACTCGCCGCGAGGCTCCGCTATTTTATCGAAATTCACGGGCGTGCTATACTAATCTTATTATAGAAGAAGGAGCTCTTTATGGTGATAATTACTGCTGGAATGATTGGGGTCGGCAAAACCACGCTGACCGGTAAACTTGCTGAACACCTCCACACCAAACCGTTTTATGAACCGGTGGGGGACAATCCGGTTTTACCCCTCTACTACAAAAATCCCCAACAATATGGTTTTTTGCTGCAGATTTACTTTTTAAACAAACGATTTGCGATGATTAAAAAGGCCTTAGCCGATGACAATAACGTCCTGGACCGCTCTATTTACGAGGATGCATTGTTCACCAAAGAAAATAATGCAGCCGGTAACATTTCTGACATCGAACTATCAGTTTACCTCAAACTCTTGGACAACATGATGGCTGAATTAGCAGAAATGCCCAAGCAACGTCCCGACTTGCTGGTGTATGCCGACGCTGATTTTCCCACAATTTTGGCCCGGATTAAAAAACGGGGTCGTGATTACGAACAATTTGACGATAATCCAGAGTTGGAGGCTTACTATCACAAAATGTGGCAAGCCTACCAACAATGGTATGAGGACTACGACGTTAGCCCCAAAATGAAGATTGATTTACAAACTTATGACCTGCAGGATCCTGAAAATGCGGCCATCGTTTTAAAGCAAATTGATGAAAAAATCAAAAAACTGTAATTAACTAGAAGAGCACGGTTAGAAATCATTCTAATCGTGCTCTTTCGTTAGGCCTGGGTCGCAAAAAATTGAGTTGCCAGGTTCTTATAAATGTTAATTGTATTCAAATAACTACTAATGGTCGTGTGTTCGGTCCGTTGGTGGGACGTTCCCGCTTTATCGGGACCCAAAACGATGACAGGAAGCTCAGGATTCTGTTTAACAAACACACTTGCATCCGTCGCTCCATTATCGATGCCGGCATGAATTTGCCGATCCGGATAGTTGACCTGTGAGATTTCTACCGCGTTTCGCACTAACCACTCGTCCGCTTGACTCTCAACTGGATAAAAGTCGTGAATCACCTGGAGTTCTAACTCGTAATCAGTGGTTTCGTTTAACTGGTCAATCGTGGTTTGCAGTAACTTGCCTACTGCCTGGTTACCAAATGTGGAGGTTGGTCGCACGTTTCCCAATAATTCAGCGGCATCTGGAATCGTGTTCACCTGTTCTCCCCCACGAATCACCGTCACACTGTGTTGCACGTGGCCGAGAGTTGGGTCAACCGGTAAGTCGGCAAAAATTTGGGCTTCTCGTTGGATGTACTTGACCAATCCTTGAATGGCATTAATTCCGTGCGTTGGAACCGAACTGTGGGCAGCTTTTCCCCGACTCACAATCCGGTAGTTAAAACTGCCAGAGTGCGCGTAGGTCACGTTCCCATCGGTGGCTTCGCCGACCACTAACGCATCTAAATCGGTTAGCAGGTTGGGAGCAATTTGGTAGGCCCCAGGAGCACCATATTCTTCACCTGCCGTAATTAACAACCGAATTTTGCCGGGAATTTCTCGCTGTTCTTCCACTAACTCGATTAGCGCAATTACTTCGGCAGCGAGGCCGCTCTTCATGTCAGCGGCCCCCCGACCGTACAACTTATCCCCAACCACAGTCGCAGCAAACGGAGCATGTTCCCATTCTGCTTCGTCGCCCACGGTTACCGTATCCTGATGTCCAGTAAAGCCAAAGACTTGGTCCGTTTTTCCGGAACCAATCTCAACAATTAAGTTGGTGCGACTTTTATCATCCGTAATTGGTTGGACTTGACTCGCGATTCCGTGCTCTTGAAACAAGCGAACTAAGTAGTCCGTGATGGCAGCTTCATTGCCATTAACGGTTGGAATTTGGATTAAATCACGTAAAATTTGTACTTTTTCTGCTGCTTTCATGAGTAAACGTCCTTTCTACTTTAGTTTGAGGTTCCAAGCGGGAATTTGGTTGATGCCAGAGACCTGTTTAATCTTTTTCGCTGTTGCTTTCGTTTGGTAGGCCTTCACTAATTTCTTAATCCGTGGATCATTACGATTATCCCGATTAGCGGCGATAAAGTTAATCCACTGCTTGGAATTTTGGTTAAACGGTTCGGTAAAGATGGCCTTGTGGGGATCTAACGAAGCGGTTTGCGCGTAGTTTCCGTTCACAACTGCAGCCCCTACATCGTTTAAAGAGCGCGCCGTTTGACTGGCATCCACTTCTTTAATTTTTATATTCCGGGGATTGGCAACGATTGAACGTGCATCCGCAAGTTTAACGTTAGGTTTTAACTTTAAGAGTCCCGCGCTTTGCAAAACAAACAACGCCCGCGATTCATTATTCGCGTCATTGGGGACCGTTACGGTACTACCAGCCGGTAAATCATTAACACTCTTACTTTGATAGGAGTAAATCCGCATTGGTTCGATGATGGTATCCCCGACCGCAACGATGTGGTCGTGGTGCTTTTGGTTCCACAAAGCTAAAAAGGGATAGTTTTGAAAGGCATTTACGTCAATGCTGTGGTTTGACAATGCGGCATTCGGTTGACTGTAATCAGTAAAGCGTTGGAATTTCACCGTCAATCCGTACTTTTGCTGGGCGGTGTGCGCTACGGAATCCCAAATTTGTTGTTCCGCTTTTGATCCGGCCATGATTCCCACGGTAATCGTATTCTTTTGTTGGGCAGCTCCCCGCCCAAAACTGAAGTATCCCATAATGATTACAAAAACGATTAGCCCCAGCCAAATAAGTCTGCGTGCTGCTTTTGACATCTTAATTCCCCCTTCAAAGTGATTGTAAATAAAAAAGCATTCATCCTTAAAAAGGACGAATGCTTCGCGTTACCACCTTACTTCGCCAGCGTATCACTACCCTAGCCTCCGTGAGTTACAGCTATCAACATAGCTCAAACCCTGTGGTAATAACGACCACCACTCCGTTAACGGCTCATGATTCACCGCTAATGACTCCAAGTCCATCTTCAAAAACCCGCCATCATCTCCTCGCACCAGCCGGAGACTCTCTGTGATTTAAGGTTTCTTACTCAACTCTTCCATCAATCAGATATTAATTTGCCTTAACGATATAACTAATCCATGTCGTTGTCAATCGAAGCACGCAAATTATTTAGTGACCGTAAAGATGGCTTGCGCGTAAATTGAAATTGCTAACATTAAATCGGCCACTGGTTGGAATTCATTGGCTTGGTGCATGGTATCAGTTGCATTCGGGAAAAGAGCACCAAAGGCGACTCCGTGTTCCATCAAGCGAGCAAAGGTGCCGCCCCCGACTACCTCTGGTTGTGCGTTAGTTTCACCCGTTTGTTCCTTGTACACGTTCATCAAATCAGTGACTAACTGATCATCAGCAGGAACAAAGTGCGGTTCCATGTTGTTGGTCTGCGTAACCGTTGCTTGATATGGGGTTGCGGCCTTTTCCAAGTGTGCTTGAATCTCTGCTGGCGTGATTCCCTTCGGATAACGGAAGTTGGTGTTAACCACGCCGCCCGTTTCAGCATCGTAATCCATTAACCCAACGTTCATAGTTAGGTCACCCATGACTTCATCAGTAAATTGCAGTCCTAATTGCCGGGCCCGTGAATCATCGTGCAGGTTGTTGGTAATAAAGCGAATGAAGTTCGTGCCGGGTTGATCTAACGGTAGTTGTTTTAAGAACATGGCTAGGTAAGTCCCGGCGTTAATCCCGTTGCGCGGTTCCATTCCGTGGGCTGCTTTTCCCACCACTTCAAAGTGAATTTGTTTCCCAATGATGCTGGCTACTCCACTAACTGGCGCATTTTCAATAAAGGCATCAAAGTCTTTCATGACCGCATCAGGATCTTCCATCGTCACAAATGCTTCGGCATCCCGGGGCACCATGTTTTCCTTGAGTCCCGCTTTGAACGATAACAATTGTTGTTCAGAGATCGCGTTGTCCCCATCAAAATGGGTTTCGAAGGTAACATTTCCCTTTTCACCATTAATTAATGGAAATTCAGCGTCTGGTGAAAAACCAGCCGTAGGAGCTGGTTCCGTTTCAAAGTAACGGTTCATGCCCGTCCAGTTCGTTTCTTCGTCAGTTCCAATGATTAACCGAATTTTTAGCTTGGGCTCAATCCCGAGATCCTTTAAAATCCGCAGACCGTAGTAAGCAGCCAGTGCTGGGCCCTTGTCGTCAGAAGTTCCTCGCCCAATGGCTTGCCCATTTTGAATTAAAAGTTCAAAAGGATTCGTGTCCCAACCATTGCCCGCCGGAACCGTGTCCGCGTGACCGAGGATGGCGAAGTAATCATCACCCGTTCCGTATTCAATGTAGCCGACCACGTTATCAATGTTTTTCGTCGTAAAGCCGTCGCGTTTCCCAAAGTCTAAGAATTGGTCCAAGGCCTTAGCGGGGCCGGGTCCCAGGGGAAATTCATCCGTTTGATTTTCCACGTCACGTGAACTGTCAATCGCCACCAGTTGTTTCAAATCTGCAAGATATTGATCTTGATACTTAGCAGCAGTTGCTTTCCAATCTGTCATATAGAGATCATCCTTTCCCGATGTCGTTGCTTTAATCCTACCATGAATCAACCTGTTGAATGCTATAATAGTTTCGAGGTGAATCCAATGAAATTAATTACATCTTCAATTCTACCAAAAGTAATCCGCAAACGACCAACAAAGAGCTTCAAGGGGACCTATGGCAAGGTGGCGCTGATCGGAGGAAATCATAACTTTGGCGGTGCCATTATCATGAGTACCCTCGGCACGGTTTACGCCGGAGCGGGTTTAACCACCACCTTCACGGATGCTAGCAATCAAAGTAGCCTGCACGCGTGGGTTCCAGAAGCGATGTTCGCTGATTACCAAGATCAGGCGCAACTAACCCAGTTGTTACCCACCATGGACGTGATTAGTTTAGGGTCTGGGCTCGGAACCGATGAACAAGCCCTCAACTTAATCAAGCTGGTATTTAACCTGGTTACCCCAGAACAAGTGCTCCTAGTTGATGGATCAGCCTTAACTTTAGTTGCTAAGTACCAATTGGCATTGCCAACGGCTACCATCATCGTCACGCCCCACCAAATGGAGTGGGAACGGCTGACGGGCGTGCAACTAACTAACCAAAATCCAGCGACTAACCAACGAGCGTATAACCAATTATTAGTCGATCATCCGCACCTAATTGCCGTGGTTAAATCAGCACAAACAGAAGTCTTTACCCCTACCGGAGCATTTCAAAACACCACTGGAACTCCCGCTCAAGCTACTGGTGGTATGGGTGATACCCTAGCCGGGATTATTAGTGGCTTTGTAGCGCAATTTCAATCCGTGGATGACGCGGTTCTTGCAGCCGTGTATACCCACAGCGCCATTGCGGATCAGTTAGCCCAACAACAATACGTCGTGCTCCCACACCAAATTTCAGAGGATTTGCCCCACTTTATGCACGAGCACCAAGCTGATTAATTAAATCTAGCAAAACAGACGTCTGTACTAGGCGTCTGTTTTTTTAATGATCTGATTGTAAAACCCATTTCACTCGTCCATCAAATAACATCACCAGCGGGACCAGAATCATCGGTAGAACCAACCCCAACATTAGTTGGGTATTGGGCTGGTGCACCACACCCGTGATCAGCGAAGCCAGAGGCGAGAGAATCCCAAAAATTGAGAAAATCGTTCCCAACGTTTTCCCCATTTGTTCGGGCTGCAGCTTGCGCTGAACCGCCGTCACAAACATAAGTCCCGTTAAAAAGTTGAAGGTTCCATACATCAGCCAAGCCAGACAAAAACTTACCACTTGAACTAGCAAGTTTGACGTTATTTGCATTACCAACAAAAACAGCACAAAACCGCTCCCTTGCAACAGTAAAAAAAGTGGATACCAGCGAATCAAGCGTGCCAGTAATCCCGTGTATCTACCCACTACTATCCCACACGTAATTGCCGCGATTCCAATTAACAGTTCCTGTAACGAAAAGGCAATCCGAAACCTGTGTAAGTAAGTTGTTAAGTATAACGGGGTCAAGAACCAGAAGCTCCAAAAACTTAGGTTCAAAATAATTGCATAGGGCAATAAAACCCGAATGACCGGAATTTTAACAATGGCTTTAAACTCACTCACAAGCTTGGTTGAGCGAAAGTTATCCCAGGGATGGTCGTCCGGTTGTCGGTGTGAGTAATCTTGTAAGCGTAAGATGCTAATCGTTGCAATTGCCAATAACAGTAGCAATAAGCCGTACGCCATCAAGTTGCTGGGCAAAAAAGTAAACAAGCCCGCTACCACTGAAGCGGCAATGGTTGCTGTTTGATTGGCGACGTTTACAATCGTATTATTCTGCACTAGTTCGGCATCGGAATCAGCATAGTCTGGGATAATGGCCTCCACCGCTGGATTATAAAAAGCGGATAAGATACTAAGTCCGGTTCCCGCTGCAATCAACAAATAACTTAATTGCTGGGTTACAAGCAACAGAACCACAAAGGCTAATAATAGACCAGTCCGAATCAAACTAATGATTTGCATAATCTTAACCCGGGACCAAGTATCAGCAACCACACCTCCGACCGGGGCTAGTAACACCGTCAGTAATTCCAAACCACCCAGTAGTGAAATTAACCCCTGGTTATGCAGGTGGCTGGCAATGTACCAAAACGTATAAATGCTAAAGGCTTGCGTGGCAATCGAACTCGCTAGGTCATTGAGTGCCACTTGTTTAATTGGTTTCATTTTATGCTCCATGTGATTCGCACCATTTCACCCAGCTGGTCAAAGACTAACGTTCTAAATTAATAATCGTCGAAGCAACTTGGTGAATAAATTCCAAGTCATGGTCAATTACCAGTAAGGTCATGGGGCTTTCTTTTATGACTGCCACAAGTTGCCGGCGATTGTACTCATCTAAATAATTCAGCGGTTCGTCCCACAAGTAGAGATCAGCACTAATTGATAACGAGCGCGCCAGCTCGATTCGTTTCTGCTGACCCGCACTCATTTGATCAATCCGTTTCGTAAAATCGGTCCGCGCGACCCCTAACTTATGTAAATTACTCAAAAAGAGTTCGCGGTCTAATCCCATTTTTTCAACATAAGCAGGAATGGTCTCTTCATGGTGATAAGTCTGAAACAACGGGCTAATCGTTAAATGCGGTCGACGTTGAATTTCTCCCACTTGTGTCCCAGAAAAGGTCCCCAAAATGGCCTGCAACAAACTAGTTTTCCCACACCCATTGTCACCGACAATCCCTAAGACATCCCCACGGTTAACTGTAAACGACTGGGGCGCAAATAACTGACGGTCGCCGTAACCCAGCTGGACTGAATTCAAGCGCAAAATGGTCGAGTGATCCGGCTTCGGCAGTTTTAATTCCAACGGTTCTACGGTCTCAGTGGCCTTCTTCAAGGCCGTTTGTTCCGTAATCGCTTGGTTGCGTTTGCGTTCAGCTACCTTAGCCTTTTTCATTAACCGAGCCGCCCGATTACCCATCATGCCGCGGTCCATCACCTTCTGATCCGGATCGCCCTTCCGATTAAATTTTTGCTTTTCCTTATTTTGGGACCACTGCTGGTGCTGACGGGCGCTTTTTTCCAACTTAGCTACCTGGCGCTCAATTTTAGCATTGGTCGTTGCCCGTTCTTGTTCCGCTAACTGGCGATGCTCGCGAAAAGCTCGATAGTTACCATGGTAGAGCTGAATCCCCGTCTTTTCCAATGCCAAAAGTTGATCACAAACTTGATCCAATAAATAGGCGTTATGACTAACCAACATAAATCCCTGCTTATGCTGTAAATAATCAATGACCTGTTGGTTGCCCAACTGATCCAAATGATTGGTCGGTTCATCAATTAACTTAAAGGTTGTCTCGTCCGCAAACAGCATACTCAACTGAACTTTCGTTTTTTCTCCCCCAGACAACGTTCCATACTCGCGGTATAAAATCGATGCATCCACTCCTAGTAAGGTCAACTCCCGTTTTAATTGCCATACCGGAATGGTGGTAGTTCGGGTAAAGAAGTCACTTACTAGTTCTGTATATGCCACTGGAAATGGAAAGAATTGAAACGGTAAGTTACTTTGAATCACCCCGGATCCGTGTAACTGACCGGCAATTAACTTCAACAAGGTGGTTTTCCCCTGTCCGTTTCGGCCAATCACTCCTAGTTTCCAATCAGAGTTAAAGGTAAGGCTAAGATCGGTAAACACCGGTTCCGGCTTTTCTGGATAGGCAAAGGATACCTTTTGTAATTTAATTTCTTCCAATTAAATCCCTCCTTTCCTTTTAAAGGTAAATTGTTATCATTTTAAATGAATTCTTATATTTGTCAATGTGATCTCCGCCAATAAAAAAAGCAGCTGCTAATCAATTGATTAACTGCTGCTTAAGCTTATTGAGGCGTTAAACCATGTAAGAGAAAAGTAACTGCTTCCGTAGTCCACTGTTCCACCTGAGTTTCACTCACATCATCGCGGTTAGTAATAATCACCGGTAAAATAAAACTCATGAAGGTACTAAATACGAATTGAAGCAAGCGGGGGAGCGGCCATTGCACCAATTGTCCCTGCCGCTGAAATTCTTGTAACTGGTGTGCTAACGAGCCGGTTTTCAACGTTCCCAGTTGGTTTTTAACCTGGTTCACTAGCTCATCAGAACGAAAAATTTCTTGCGCAAAAATTCTGATTTGTGCCTTATTTTCTAACGCAAAAAGCATCCGGTTCTTAATAATATAGGTCAAAAAGTCCTCTAAATCATCGAACTGGCGCGTCCCCACTTCCGTCGTAAAATCCTGCACCACTTGCGGTAACACGGATTGGATAAACGGATCTAGAATGGCCTGCAAAATTCCGTTCTTATTTTTAAATTGCTGATACACCGTTCCTTCCGCCACACCCGCCGCCTGGGCGATATCCTTCGTGCTAGTTGCGTTAAAACCCTGGGTCGAAAATAGGTCTAAACTGGCCTGTAACACGGCTTGTTGCTTTGGGGAAAGATTGGTTTGCTGTAAACTGGCCGCAAAAATATTTTGAATGTTCTTAGTCATCGCGAATTTCCTTAACTAGCAATTAAACCCGCCGGTATTTGCGCAGGGTCATTACGTTTAAAATATAAAAGACAAGGGCAAACAGGGCCAAAATAACGACCGTTGGTAAAATAGCAGAAAAGCCAACCCCTTTTTGAATGATATCCGTAATGGCTTGGGAACCGTAGTACAGGGGCATCAATTTTGCCAACGGTTGAATCCAGCCTGCCATTTGGTTAATCGGGATAATTCCAGAGAAGAAAATCTGGGGAATCACCACTAATGGAATAAATTGTACCATTTGAAAGGCAGAATCGGCAAAGGTCGAAATCAAAAGTCCGAGGGTTAAGGCTACCAGTGCCAGCATGACCGCAATTAAGACCACGTTCAAAATGTTTCCTAGCAGTTGAATCTTAAAGGCATAGATACTAAAGCAGACAATCAGAATAGATTGCAGCACCGCAAAGATCCCGTAACCACCAATGTAACCAATGATAATCTCCTGCTTGCGAATCGGCGTTGCTAACACGCGACTAAGCGTCCCCGAGGTTCGTTCGCCCAAAAAGGCCACCCCAGAAATTAGGAAAACAAAGAAGAAGACCATGAAGCCAATCATAATCGGGAGTAACGTATCAAAGAACGTGGATTTACTACTTCCGTACAAGTACTTAGTGTGCAGCTGATAGTTAGGAACCGCTTGTGGTTGCGCGTGCTGCATGGCTGTCCCTAACTGTCCCTGGAGCTGTTGCAAGGCCTGAGCCTGCTTTTGCATCGTAGTGCTAGCCGCCTGCATCTTCAGTTTCACTTGCGTTGTTTTTAATCCCTGTAAAATCAGCGCGGTCTTCGTTTGATCACTATTTTGTAAGGTCAGCTGCAATTTATCTCCCTGCTGAGTTAAGACCCCGGCATAATCGTGGTTACGAATGTTAGTTTCCGCGCTGTGTTGATTATCAATCTGCTTAATTTGCAGATGCTTACTAGGTAAATTCTTAACCAACGTGCTGTCAACGTTGTGTACGGCTAACGTCGCCTTTTGGTTATTATTCGAGGTAAATAAAAAGTTCATCAACGTTAGTACAAACAACGGCGCAATAAACATCATGGCAATCGTCCGTTTATCACGCAACATCTCAATGATAATTCGTTTAGTTACTGCCCAGACGCGCATCTTGATCCCTCCCTGCTTTAATGAAAACCTGTTCAATTTGCTTAACCTGAAACTGATCTAATAATCCTTGTGGTGATCCTTGGGCAATGGCCTCGCCCCGACGAATCATCAACAATTGATCGGCCTGTTCGGCATCTTCCATCACATGGGTGGTCAATAAAATTGTGCATCCCTGTTGCGCCAACTTGTGCAGCTCATCCCAAATGTGAGCTCGTAATTCCGGATCAATTCCCACCGTCGGTTCGTCTAAAATCAAAATTTGGGGTTGTCCCAGTAAAGAAATGGCTAGTGACAACCGCCGTTTCATTCCACCAGAATAATCCTTCACGAACTTATCCAAATGCGGACCTAAGTTCACAATTCCGGCCACATAATCCAGTTGCTGCTGAATATCTGCCTGATTCATCCCTAATAAGGAACCAAAGAATTCGAGATTTTCTTTTCCCGTTAACCCTTGATATAAAGCATCATTTTGGGCCATGAATCCAATCTTTCCGAGAATTAACCGGTCGGGCATCGGGGTATCAAGCACTCGAACTTGCCCTTGTTTAGGTAGTAGCATGCCCATAATCGACTTAATGAGCGTTGATTTACCCGAACCACTCGGACCGATTAGCGCTAAAATCTGTCCCCGATTCACAGTAAGGTTGATATCCTTCAAAATAATTGTTTTGCCATACCCCTGTTCCAAATTTTGCACCGTGATGGTTGGCTGCATTTTGATCACTCCTTTTTTCTTTTTCTGAATGAGTACTCACTCATAGTAATCCCAGTTTTCACCTTTGTCAATCTCCAAACAAAATATTCGCAAACTAACTCAAAGTTAATAAAAATTATGAAATTATTTTAGTCTAAGATGGATTACCTTGATAATGACATAATTTAAAGTTTTTAAACTATTAAGTTCAAAATTTTTGAAATATATTATGGATATCTATAATATGACTAAATATTTTAATGATATTTTTATATATGCCAATAAAAAAGGATTTAAGCCAATTAAAAACATTGGAATAAATCCTTAAAATTTTATTATAAATTTTGAATACGATATCGGTTGCGTTTAAAATATCCAAGTACTCTCCAATGTCTACTAGTTAGTAGCTTAATTTTACTTGAATAAATTAGAGATAATCTGTTGTTGGTATTAATATTACCATATTGTCTAGCTAAAACATCAACATCTTTAGATATTTTTTTATCAAAGTATAATTATTATAATTTATTAGTATAGTTATAAATTATTACATCTAAATATTTCGATAGATCATGAAATTTTTTAATTATATTAGATGCATCAGATTATAAAATATTTTTAATTCAATGTTTATGTTAACTCAAAAATCCCTTTTTAATATGGATTAATAATACTTTGAAATTGTTTTAAGTGCATACTAATTAGATCTATATCTGAATTTTATTCATTAAAAGCTATCGGAATTATTTTTCATCATTTTCGAAAGCTTTCGCTAAATATCATGCTTCATAATTTAAACATGTCTCATTAATATTATCAGATGCTATAAATGACAATGCAATTGAACTAGATTATAAATGTTTATTTAAAGATTAATTCCATCTTGTATCTAGAATACTATCCTTTTCTGAAATAAAAGGCGAAATATTTTGTAATATCAATGGTAAGTAATTTCTAAATTTTTACTATAATCTCTAGATCAATTCAAAAAAATTTCCATAATTTACCATTTATTATAAAATATTAAAGTTGTTTTCTAAATCATAATAATTAATTTTTTTATTTACTTTTTGATCTAATACAATTGATAAATTAAAGTTAAAGTTTAATTCTCTCTTACTAATTTTGAAAGTCCATAATATTATTTTTAAAAGTTCATTATAGTTAGCTTTAATTCTGGTTATACCAGATCCAAAAAGAGGTATCATAATTGTAGTTTTACCGGCATAAAACTCGTCAATTTGATTCCAAAAGAAAAATAAAAATTGGATATAATTACTAATACTTAAGGTTGCCTTGTTTCCATCTTTTACATTCGTCATAGCAGTAAAAAATATAGTATCATCATACTTAAATATCGTACCTAATTTATATTTTTTTGTTTTCCCTGAATCTCTTGATTCATTATTTTCTATAAAATTCTTTTTCAAATTTTTATCTTCACACATTTTATCGTTAATTTCATCAATACTGACGTCATCTTCTTTTAAGATTTTTGCTAGAATTTTACCATTAAGAGATTTCTTCGTAACAATTTCATCATTAACTTTTGTATCAAAATATTCATTAAAAGGAAAAACACGAATAACATCATGATTAGGATGCCTTAGAATTGATTCATTTTTTACACTTATTTGACTTCCTTTATAGTTAAATGAAATTGATTGATATTTATTTTTTAAGGATTTTATTTTTAAATCTAACTCATGCCATTCATCATCAAAAGTATTCAATAATTTATTTTGAGAGATTTTTTTATTAATCTTTGAATTAATATCAATTATCAATCTATGGATATTCTGTTTATTTGGATTAACAATACTTTGGAATTGCTTAAGAGGTGAATTTTCTATCAATTCAATTCCATTTTCCTGATAGTGATTGAATAGGATAGGAATTATTCTTGATTCGTTATTTTCATCTTCATGAATTGAACCAGCTTCAAAATTTAACCAAGTACTATTAATATTCTCTGGTGTCAAGAATAATAATCCTATATCACTTGATTCTAAATTTTTTTTAATAATATCATTCCAATTATATCCAAATTTTATATCATCAGATGATATAAAAGTATTAACATCACTATCTTTAAAAATTTCACCTAAAAATTTTTTAAATTCAATTGCTAAATCTTTACTATATGAACCAGACCAACTTAAAAATAATTGCATAATAAATTCTCCAAATAATAACAATATATTTAAATATAAACATTATTTTTTGACTAAAAATAAACTAAAGAAAATTTAAGGATATTTCTTGAATATTATAACACTCATTAATATATTTATTAACTAAAATTTCGGTAACAATTTATAAGCAAATCGTTAGGAAACAAAATTGTCAAAAACTATAATATCAATATGTGGTTATTTATTTTAACTATCTAGTAACCACATTAATTTTATTTTTAAAAAGGAGTGTCATTATGAAAGCAAGTATTTTTATTAAACCGGGCGAAGTCCGGATTGAAGATCGACCGAAACCAGAAATTCAAAAGCCAACCGACGCCATCATTAAAATCGTACGCGCCAGCGTTTGTGGTTCCGACTTATGGTGGTTCCGGGGAATTTCCCAACGAGACAGCGGAACGCCTACAGGTCACGAAGGAATCGGAATCGTTGAATCAGTGGGTTCAGAAGTTACTAACGTTAAACCTGGTGACTTCGTAATTGCTCCTTTCACCCACGGTTGTGGTCACTGTGCCGCATGTAAAGCTGGTTTTGACGGTAACTGTTTAAACCGAGAAACTGGCAGTATCAACGGTTACCAAGCTCAATATCTACGGTTTGTGAACGCTAACTGGGCGCTCGTTAAGATTCCAGGGCAACCATCTGATTACACTCCCGAAATGTTAAATTCTTTCGTCACCCTCTCAGACGTAATGGCCACTGGTTACCACGCTGCTGCTACTGCCGAAGTTAAGCCAGGTGATACGGTCGCCGTTATGGGCGACGGAGCCGTTGGTTTGTGTGGGGTAATTTCTGCCAAACTCCGGGGCGCTAAACGGATCATCGCCATGAGTCGGCATGAAGACCGGCAAAAGTTAGCCCGTGAATTTGGCGCTACTGATGTGGTTCCAGAACGGGGTGACGAAGCAGTAAAACACGTCATGGAATTAACCGGTGCCGGAGTAGACGCCGTACTCGAATGTGTCGGAACGGAACAATCTGTCGATACAGCCACTAAAATTGTCCGTCCGGGTGCCATCATCGGCCGGGTCGGAATTCCGCAAAAACCTGACATGAACACCAACCAATTGTTCTACAACAATACTGGGTTACGGGGCGGAATTGCTTCAGTAACCACCTACGATCGTGAAGAACTTTTACAAGCTGTTTTAGACGGTAAGATTAACCCCGGGAAGGTCTTTACCAAACAATTTACCTTAGACCAACTCCAGGATGCTTACGATGCCATGGATCAACGGCAAGCCATTAAATCATTACTGATTGTTGACGACCAAGCCTAAAGCATCTAAAAAAACGGTTGAAATGAAAATTTCAACCGTTTTTTGTTCCTCTTATTTATTCAATTGATACCAAGCGGACTTGACTCGCACCCTCTACCTGTTTAAAGTCCGCCAATAATTCATCTAGCGTAATCGTAATGTGGGTCAAATCCAAAGAAATAACCACGCTCGCCATTTGATGAATCGGAATGTTTTGGTTAATGGTTAAAATACTCGCCCCACTAGCAGCTACTTCCTGCAATAATTGCGATAGTACTCCTGGGCGGTCGTTTAACATTAACGAAATCACTGCTTTTCTGTTCCAACTAGAATCATCAGTCGAATACACCATGTCTTTGTACTTATAGTAACTACCTCGACTGATTCCGACCGCCTTGACCGCTTCACTAATATTTGCGGCTTTCCCCTCTTCTAATAACTGGCGAGCGGCAATTACCTTGCCAAACATCTCTGGTAATAACGACTGATCCACAATGTAATACTGTTTGATTGTTCTCAACTCCTCCAATGCTACCTCGTGCTTAATCAAACTAAAAGTTCAATCCGTCTCATGATTATTTTCATCATATCAATTAAATTAGCAGAAGTGAAGCGCTTTCCCTGCTACCTAATTTAACTATTAAATCAATTTCTCGCTAGTCAATTTTAGTAAATTCAAATTATGCTATAATTTTTAGTTGAAGCACTAAATTTTAATTGGAGGTCGGTAATGTGAAAAAATCACGAGTCGAAGCCCTGACTGATGCCATTGTTGCCATTATTATCACCATCATGGTGTTAGAATTTAAAATTCCCAATACTCCCAGATTTATAGAAATCTTTGATAGTATTCCCGAATTATTTGCCTACATCGTTAGTTTTATTTTCATCGGGGTGGCCTGGTACAACCAGCACTACATGTTTTACTTGGTCCATCGAATTACCAAACGGATTTACTGGGCCAATAACTTGTGGCTCTTTACGATGTCGCTGATTCCGATTGTATCTGCCTGGGTCGGAAGATTTATGGATAACGTTGCCCCCCAACTATTTTACCTACTCTTTTTTACCGCTTGGAACATCGCTTATTTAATTCTCAGTAAGGTAATTTTAAACGAAATGGAAAAAGAACACGACGAAACTGGTATTAAAAAAATTAAAAACATGTGTAGCTACCAATTTTTAATTAGTTGGAAGTTTCCCGCCTTAATTATTATAACTGCCATTGCCATTTGGATTTTCCCACCTAGTGGTTTAGTTTTTAGTTTAATTGAAATTATCATCAACGGAATCTACACCTCACCTGATGGTGACAAACTCGAGGGACCCACGGTCAAATAAAAAACAGCGCTAATTGCGCTGTTTTTTTGTTAACAATTTTTAACTAATGTGCAAGATAGTTCGTAGCCGTGCCACCCGAGCTCCTAAGACTTCATCCGCAATTCGACTCTTTAAAGTACAGTACAGGTAAACACTAGCACCAATCATCGCCGCCAGAGCCGTCACCACTAAACTCATCAGCGAACTAAATGGATTGGCTACTAAGCCAAACAAGAAATTAAGCACATAAACAGTAATTAAAGTAATGAAATACATAATCAACGAATAGGCAAGTAACCGAACCGAATCATTCAACATCTTCTTAACTTCAAAACCGAAGTCGTGGTTTAAAGAATAAATGATTAACCCATTGGCTACCGTAAAGCCCACCACTGTCGACATGAGAGTTCCAAAGGCTCCAAACCAGTAGACCAACGGAAATTGCGTCAAGACCTTGGCAATCGTTCCAATCACAAAGTACTTCACAGCCCGCCGGTTTTGGGATACTCCCTGCATTACGGCAGAGGTTACCACAAACAATCCAATTGGAATAGCCGCGATGGCCGCAAAGGTCAACACGTTACTTCCAAAGTCCATGTTTGCTGTTCCATAAAAGGTCCGATTCAAAGGACCCGCCACGGCTGCCATCCCCAAGGAAGCCGGTAACATCACAAATTCAAAGAGAATCATGGTGTTAGACAGTTGATCACGCATCATTTGCATGTTGCGCTTGGTAAAAGCCGTTGATAGTAACGGTACGACCGTAATTGCTAATGACGAAGCTAACGAAATCACGATCATAGTCAGTTTATTGGCATTTCCTGCAAAAACCGCATAGTCAACCTGTAAGGCTCGTTCGGAAAAATTAGTTGCCAACCGCATAATGTCAAAGAAAGTGAACTGATCAATCAGCGAAAAGATGGTCACTCCGGCTCCCAAAATCACAAATGGTACCGCCTGACTAATGATTTCACGATACAACTGGTTCGTGGGCACCCGCAATTGGTGGTTACTATTGGCCACCAACGATCGATAATAATCCCGACCACGCCAGTAATACCAGCCTAAGATTAAGAACCCAAAGATGGCACCGATAAACGCCGCAAATGTTGACTGAGACACCGCCGTGACCCAGTTACCATGTAAGACTCGCAAAATAATGAAGGCAGAGACTAACATGTAAATGACCCGGGCCAATTGTTCAATAAACTGGGAAATGGCTGACGGTGCCATGTCACCATAACCCTGGAAATACCCCCGGGTTAAACTCATCGTAGGAATGATTAAAACCGCCCACGATAACGAGTGAATCACCGGAATTACGTTGGGATCCCCATTCGTTAAGAACGGCGCTGCAAACCAAAGAATCAGGGCGCTAATCACTCCCATTAAAATGGAAAGAATGACCCCTTTTTTATACAATTCAACTCCCACACCATACTCGTTCAACGCGTTATAGTGTGCCACTTGCTTGGCAATCGCGGAAGGAATCCCAGCAATCGCCACAATCAACACAAAACTATAAATGTTGTAACCTTGAGTATAAAGCGAGTTAGCAATCGGGAATAATGCTGCTCCAAAAATCAGGCGCCACGGGATGATGTACAGGGCTCCCAGGATTCGCGAAAGAATACTTCCAATCGTCATCCAGGCGGATCCCTTTAACATTTGGCCCTTAGCTTGTTCTGATTCTGCAAATTGTTGTTGTTCTTCTAATTGATTGTTTTCAACATCGTTATCCACTAAAATAACCCACTTTCCAACCAAATCTCAAAGCACCAATTTAGCATAAAATAGATTAATTGGCGACAATATTGACAATCTTTTTTGGAACCACAATCACCTTCCGAACCGTTTTATCGGTCAAGTTGGCTTGCACATCCGGTAGTTCCAATGCCATTTTTTCAATCGTATCTTTATCAACATCGACCGGAACGGAAAGCCGTGCCCGGACCTTACCGTTAATCTGAACAGCGATCTGGACTTCATCCGCCTGCAGTTGGCTTTCATCGTACGTCGGCCAAGCAGCGTAAGCAATCGTCTCATCGTGACCCAACCGGTGCCAAATTTCTTCTGCAATATGCGGTGTAATTGGGGACAGCAACTTAATTAACCCTTCGGCGTATTCCTTTGGTAATTGTTGGTGTTTATAAACGTCGTTCACAAAGACCATCATCTGAGAAATAGCCGTGTTAAAACGCATTTTTTCGATGTCGTCGGTAACCTTTTTCACGGTTTGATTATAACTCTTGGCTAATGCTCCATCGTTTTCAGCAACCACCATGCCGCTTGCTTGTTCTGCGTCACCTTCATACATCCGCCAAACCCGTTTAATCCATCGATTAGCTCCGGTAATTCCTTCCGTACTCCATGGTTTCGATTCCATCAACGGACCCATGAACATTTCGTAGAGACGGAGGGTATCTGCCCCGTATTCATTCACGATGTCATCCGGGTTCACCACGTTCCCCTTCGATTTCGACATCTTTTCGTGATTGGTGCCGAGAATCATTCCTTGGTTCACCAACCGTTGGAACGGTTCTTTGGTCGGAACAACGCCCAAGTCATACAAGAACTTGTGCCAAAACCGAGCGTACAGCAAGTGCAAGACGGCGTGTTCGGCCCCACCCACGTACAGATCAACCGGCAACCAGTACTTCAACTTTTCGGGATCAGCAATCATCTGATCGTTGTTTGGATCCACGTAACGGAGGTAGTACCACGAACTTCCAGCCCATTGCGGCATCGTGTTCGTTTCCCGCCGGCCGTGCCGACCGTTTTTATCAGTTACATTAACCCAATCACTAAGGTTAGCCAATGGACTTTCTCCGGTTCCAGACGGCTTAATGTTATCGGTCTTTGGCAACCGTAACGGGAGTTCGTCTTCTGGCACCAGTGAAGTCGTGCCATCGTCCCAATGAATCACCGGAATGGGTTCACCCCAGTACCGTTGCCGGGAGAAAATCCAGTCCCGGAGCTTGTAGTTAACTTTCTTAGCTCCGGCATCATGATCCTCAAGCCAGGTAATGATGGTGTGAAGCGCTTCATCCTTATCCATGCCATCCAGGAAGCCCGAATTAATGTGAGTCCCATCGCCGGTGTAGGCTTCCTTCTCAATGTCACCTCCCGCAATCACGGGAATGATGGGTAAATCAAATTTCTTGGCAAACTCATAGTCTCGTTGATCGTGTGCAGGAACTGCCATGATGGCTCCCGTTCCGTATGATGGCAGCACGTAATCACCAATCCAGACGGGCAGTAATTTCCCGTTCACGGGGTTTTTAGCGTAAGCCCCAGTAAATACCCCGGACTTATCCTTGTTGAGGTCGGTCCGTTCCAAATCAGATTTAGAAGCAACGTATTTTTGGTATTCAGCGACCGTATCGGCTTGTTCAGCGGTCGTAATGTCTTCCACCAATGGGTTTTCTGGAGACAAGACTAGGTACGTTGCCCCAAAGAGCGTGTCCGCCCGCGTGGAGAAGACTTCGATTTGGTCGTCTGGATGTTGGTCAACGTCAAACTTGATGCTGGCACCGACTGATTTTCCAATCCAGTTCCGTTGCATCTGTTTAATGCTTTCCGGCCAGTCCAAATCATCCAAGTCATCTAACAACCGTTCGGCATAGGCCGTAATTCGCAAAACCCATTGCTTCATTGGCTTCCGGTACACGGGGTAACCGCCCCGTTCGGTCTTGCCATTAACAACCTCTTCGTTGGCAACTACCGTACCGCCCATCAAATCAGGGGCCCAATTGACCTCAATTTCATCTTCATAGGCGAGACCCTTTTTGTAGAGTTGTTCAAAAATCCACTGGGTCCACTTGTAGTACTTCGGATCGGTCGTGTTGACTTCCCGACTCCAATCGTACGAAAATCCGAGTGATTTAATTTGGCGTTTAAAATTTTGGATATTTTGGTTCGTAAAATCGGCTGGATTATTCCCCGTCTTCATGGCGTACTGTTCGGCCGGTAGCCCAAAGGCATCCCATCCCATCGGATGCAAAACGTTCTTGTTCTGCATCCGATTAAACCGCGCCATGATGTCAGTAGCCGTGTACCCTTCGGGATGGCCCACGTGCAGTCCCTGTCCAGATGGATACGGGAACATATCTAAAACGTAGTACTTCTCTTTATTCGGATCCTCGCCCGTTTTAAACGTCTGGTGTTCATCCCAATAGTTTTGCCATTTGGTTTCAATCTCTTTGTGATCATAAACGGCCATGTCCAACACTCCTTTGTAATTTTTGCCATAAAAAAAGCCTATAGAAAACTAATTCTATAGGACGAAATTCCGCGGTACCACCTAACTTCTCTTCAATTATTGAAGAACGCTCGTATCCATAACGCGGAAAACGGTTAATCGTTGATTAACAAAACCTCCACAACAAGTTCGAACTACCGAAATCTAAGCTCACACCTACCGCTTAGTCGCTGCTAAATCGTCTAGTTCTACTACTTTGCTTCATCGGTCATTCATTTAATTACTTTAAACAATAGCAAAGTCCTGGCGAAAAAACAAGGATTTTATTGCTATAATGAGGGAGAAAGCGAGGTTTACCATGAAATTACAATCTGCACTACACTTCAGCCACACCCTCTTAGACCAGGTGGTAAAACCGGGTGATAACGTTATTGATGCCACGGCAGGAATGGGAAACGATACCCTCAAATTGGCCCAATTAGTGGGTCCGAACGGCCACGTTTACAGCTTTGACATTCAAAAAACGGCTGTAACGGCCACAAAAGCAAAACTAGCTGCTGCCGGCTACCAGAACGCAACGATCGTGCAACTGGGTCACGAACAACTGGACCAGGTCGTCAGAGTTCCGATTAAAAGCGCCATCTTTAACCTTGGTTATCTTCCGAATGGTGACCACCACGTTATTACCCATCCGGAGACCACCATTACAGCGTTAGAAAAATGTCTGGATCTCTTGGAAACTCTCGGGCTAGTGATTGTAATTTGTTATTACGGTCATCCGGGCGGAGAAGCGGAAAAGAGCCAAGTCCTTGACTGGGTTACCCACCTTCCCCAACGCAAATTCAACGTTTTACAATATCAATTCTTGAATCAAGTTCACCAACCACCGTTTCTGTTGGCAATTCAAAAACGCTAAGCACGGACTTTTCGGTCAAACCAGTTTACCACGAGGGTTGCAATGACCAGCAAACCTGCTACTAAAAAGACGTTATGTAACGCTGCATACAAAATTTCGCGTAACTGAGGAATTAAATGATCTGGCAGTAATTTAGCCGTCTGGGGATTAATTAGTTCATTCATTAGTTTCATATTGGTCCGGGGATGACTGTGCACCCCATGCAACATCGTGGTGTTCATCACAATTCCAAATACGGAAATCATTAAGGTCTGCCCTAACGTCCGACTTAGGGTATTAAATGAAGATGCCACCCCAATTTGATCTTTCGCCACTTCGTTTTGCACCGTTACCGAGGCGTTCGTGATGCATAATCCAAAACCAACTCCCATAACCCCCGAAATGATGAAAAAGGCCCAAAATGGGGTACTAATTGGGGCCAAAACGGAAGCCAAGCTCCCACACCCAATGAAGATTAAACTCAGGTAGGTAATTACTTGGGGTCGGAACTTCGCCAGTAACTTTCCAGTCCAAAAGGAACCAATAATCCACATGATGGAACTCGGTGTAATCGCAAAGCCAGCCATGGTGGCGGGCAAGCCTAAAATCCCCTGGGTCCAATCCGGTAAATAAACCTCGTAGGCAAAGATGAAGCCGCTAATCAGTGCCGCAATTAGATTTTGGGTCACAAAGGTCCGCTGTTTAAACATGCTTAACGGAATAATCGGGTCAACGGCCCGCCGTTCTTGATAAACAAAGAGCACCATTCCCACGATGGCTACCACAACACAGATTGCCATTGATAACCAGTGCAACGGATTTTCTCCTAGTAATTGAAAGAGGTACATGACGGCCAACAATACCACTGCAATTAAAAAGACCCCGCCATAATCAATGTGAGTGGAACGCTTCGCAGCCGGTTCCACCAGAAACCAGGCAATTAGGCCCATCGTTACCAAACCAATCGGCACGTTGACAAAGAAAATCCAGTGCCACGAGAGTTGATCAACAATGAAGCCTCCTAGTAACGGCGCTACGATGGAGGCAATTCCCCAGGCAGACCCTAACAGCCCGACCACGTCCGCCCGTTTTTGAAAGGGATACATATCGGCCACGATGGTAAATGAAACCGGCATGATTACTCCGGCCCCAACTCCCTGGAGAGCCCGCCATAGAATCAGCGTTTCCATTCGTCCTGACATCCCAGAGAAAAGCGAACCCAGGGTAAAGACCGCCAGACCAAAGATAAAAACTCGTTTCCGGCCTAACTGGTCAGCCAACTTCCCATAAATCGGCGTGGCAATCGCATTGGTCAAGAGAAAAATAGAAAAAACCCAGTTCATCAACGAGACCCCGTGCAGGTCCCCTACAATCGTGGGCATGGCCGTAGACACAATCGTTCCCTCAATTGCACTCATAAAGGTAGCAATAAACAGGGCAATGGTCACGACTTTTACGTTTGTCGTTCGTGCTGGCATGATGCAGTAAGTCTCCTTTCAGACTAAAAAAACGACCCTTACGGATCGGATTTCTAGCAGTTGTTTATTTTTTCGGGAGCGCCGCTTGTAATTGTGCTACCCGATCGGTGTGTTCCCACGGTAAATCAATATCGTCGCGACCAAAGTGGCCGTAAGTAGCCGTTTGTTCGTAAATCGGACGTTGTAAGTCCAACATTTGGATAATGCCGGCCGGCCGAAGGTCAAACGTTTGGCGGATGGCTTGAATGAGTTCTTCCTCTGAATAATCAGAAGTCCCAAAGGTGTCCACTTGAATGGAAACCGGTTCAGCCACCCCAATCGCATAGGCTAACTGAATTTCTACCCGGTGAGCTAAACCAGCTGCCACAATGTTTTTAGCGATGTAGCGAGCTGCATAACTCGCTGAACGATCGACTTTCGTCGCATCCTTTCCAGAAAAAGCTCCCCCACCGTGGTGAGCGGAACCACCGTAAGTATCCACGATGATCTTTCGACCAGTTAACCCGGCATCTCCATTGGGTCCACCAATGACGAATTTGCCAGTTGGGTTAATCAGATACTTGGTTTCGTCATCAAGATACTCGGCGGGAATGACCTGTTTGACAATTTTGGCAATCACATCTTGTTTAATCTGTGCCTGGGTCACATCTGGATCGTGTTGAGTACTAAGGACGACTGTATCGACCCGTAGTGGTTTCCCTGCTTCATCGAACTCAACCGTTACCTCGGCCTTAGCATCCGGACGCAGGTACTTAATTTCACCACTCTTACGCACTGCGGCAGTTTTACGCATCAGTTTGTGGGCCAACGAAATCGGTAGTGGCATGAGTTCAGGTGTTTCATCGGTTGCGTACCCAAACATAATCCCCTGATCTCCCGCTCCAATTTGATCAAGGGGATCACCATTGCCGGCCCGGGTTTCTTCTGATTCATCGACTCCCTGTGCGATGTCTGGTGATTGTTCATCAATTGAAACCAACACAGCCACGTTATCGGCATCAAACCCATAAGCTGGATCATCATAACCAGCATTGCGAATTGTTTCTCTAACAATCTCGCGAATGTTAACGTCCGCCGTGGTGGACACCTCTCCAAAAACTAACACTAATCCAGTGGTTACGGACGTTTCACATGCTACCCGTGCATCTGGATCCTGACGTAAAATGGCATCCAAAATGGCATCACTAATGTGATCAGCAATTTTATCAGGATGTCCTTCTGACACCGATTCGGACGTAAATAAATGTTTCTCTTTCATGGCAACTTCCCCCTAATATTTTTGGTTACAAGGCATCTTCACTAAGCGTGAATCCTATCGGGAACATACTTATAACTATCTTATCCTATCACAAATTTTTAAAAATAAGTAGTTGAACCCCAGAAAAAAGTCCATTAAGATGAAATTATCGAGGTTATCATTATGGAAAAATCTAATCAACAATTACGTACAAGCATCACCATAGGTAGCAATGTGATCTACTTGTTGCTTACCATTATCATCTGGAATTTAGCGGCCAACTATCCGTTCTCCATTTTTAGTGGGACCAAGTCCTTCTTTTTTCTCGCTAGTGAAATCTGCTGGGCATTAGGAACTTTAACCTTGCTTAAGCGGTGGGACGTGCGACTAACGTTAACTTTTAACCTCTTGCCGCTCGGGTTCATCGCTTTGGGACATTTTCCCCTGCTGATTTTTACTGCGACCCTTTTTTATGGCGTGGTTAACATCTTGCTCCGCGTGCCCCGGGTTGGAATTAATCATTCCTACGGACTACTGTGTTTTTCCCTCACCAACGCGGTGATTCCGGTGGCCACTCTCAATTTTTTAACTAGTCAATATTTAGAACGGAGTACCCTCCTCAACATCGGAATTTTATTTACCCTGTACGTGCTCTTCTTTGCGCTCCGCTTTACGAAGGAACTAGCTACCCAATTCAACGTGCTCTTCATCTTCTTGTTTGCGGGATTACTACTGGCCAACTTTCCCGTCGTAAAGGACGCCGGATTAATCGCCATCGTCCTCGTTTCCTACGGAGCCCAAATCTTCACCCGCAACGAGCGGTTCCGCTACTGTTTTATCACATTTGCACTTGTAGCGCTCCTAGCTTTCTTCCACTAAAAAACAGCAATTCTACGCGAATTGCTGTTTTTATTTATTTCAAAGAAATCCCCTGTAAGAAGTTTGTCACTCGAGGAGATGGATCAGCAAAGAAGTCGGCACAGGGACCATCAAATTGTAATTGACCCGCTTCTAAGAACAGAATTTTATCGGCCGCATCCTTAGCGAATTGCATGTTATGCGTCACCATGATCATGGACTGACCGTTGTCAGACAACTTCTCTAACATTTTCAAAACCTGGGTTTCCATTTCTGGATCCAGCGCACTTGTCGGTTCGTCTAATAAAATGTACTGAGGCTTAACAGCCAGCGCCCGACAGATCGAGATTCGTTGTTGCTGCCCTCCTGATAATTCATTCGGATAGGAATCAGCGTAATCATCGAGTCCAACTTCTTGCAGTAAAGTATGAGCCTGTTGTTCTGCTTGGGCTTTACCCACCTTTTGCACGTAGATTGGCGCAGCAGTGATATTTTTCAGAATGGTCAAATTAGGAAATAAGTTCCAATTTTGAAACACCATACTGGTTTGATCCCGGAGTTCGTTTTTGACCTTTTTCTCGATGGGATTAGCAAAGTTAACCCGTAATGATCCTAACGTTAACGTTCCCTGATCAGGTTGCACTAAAAGATCCAGCGACCGCAACAAAGTGGTTTTACCGGATCCCGAGGGCCCGACAATTACCGTCGTCTGGTGTTCGGGAAATTCGGTACTAATTCCCTGTAACACGTGCTTTTTACCAAAGTTTTTTTGCACATCTTCAATTTTTAACATTAGTCAGCGGCCCCCTTTAGATATTGTGATGACCGTTTTTCTAGGTAATGCTGGAGAACGTTTAAAATCGAACAAAGGATGGCATACAAAGCGGCCACTTCCACGTACATCAACAGCGGTTCAAAGTTCTGCGCCGCAATTTGTTGACTAACCTGAAACATTTCCGCAATTGTAATCGTGCTGGCCAATGAAGTATCCTTAACCAGTCCAATGAATTCGTTTGATAGCGGTGGTAACGCTGTTCGTAAGGCTTGTGGAATGATAAAGTGCCATAACGTCTGCGGCGTAGAGAATCCCAGTGTGTAAGCAGCTTCCCATTGTTCCTGATTAACGGACAGCAAGGCAGCTCTGATTGTTTCTGAACCGTAGGCCCCCATGTTCAATGAAAATCCAATTAAAGCTGCCACAAACGGCGCCAGTTTAATTCCAACGGACGGTAATCCAAAGAAAATGATAAATAATTGCACTAACAATGGCGTCGACCGAAAGGCCCACACGTAGAAACTAATGACAGCCCGTAAAATTAACCACAGTGGTTTTCCCACGGGTCCGAAATTAGGATTTAAAGTTCTGATTAGCGCCACCAAGAACGCAATCACCATTCCAATTGCAAAGGAAATCAACGATAACGGAATGGTAAACTTTAGCATCGCACTTAGTAAGCTCGGTAATGACGAGGTAATAATTTCCAGCATAAATGTCTAACTCCTACTTATCTGTAATGTTAGTCCCAAAGTACTTCATAGAAAGGCGTTTCAAAGTTCCATCTTTCCGTTCTGATTGAATGGCCTTATCCATTTTGGCTTGGAGTTTAGCGTTCTTCTTATTCATCATCGGGGCAATTTTACTTGCTTTAACTTCACTAGTTGGAATTTCAAAGTAAGTTAAATCAGTATCAGGATGACTCTTCTTCCAGTATTCAAAGGCTTCTCGCGAGTTCACAGCGGCGGCTACCCGACCTTGGTCAATCATATCCATCGACGTTTGAAAGGCAGGTGAAGTAACGGGGTTGGCACCTAACTTCTTGGCGTTATTCCAGTTATCAGTTCCCGTTCCTTCAGCAACTTTTTTACCCTTCAAGTCCTTCGCAGATTTAATGGTACCATCTTTTTTCGTGATCACAATTGACTTGGAGTATACGTAGGGAGTGGCAAACCGGAATTTCTTTTGCCGGTCTGGATTTTCAGCCATGTTGTTAAAGACCACGTCATAGTCATTCGAGTTTAAGCCGGCGATTAGAGAATCCCAACCGGTCGTCACAAATTTGGGTTTCAAGCCCATTCGTTTGGCGGTTTCCTTGGCTAAATCAACTTCAAATCCGGTTAACTTACCGTTTTGCCGGTAAGAATACGGCGCATAGGTTCCTTCTAACCCCACCGTTAAAACATGTGGCGTCTTCGTTTCCGCTTGTTTTTGCCCACAAGCAGCCAGCACCAAGGCTGCTAAGCCGGCCATCAAAATTAAAGACCATTTTTTCTTCATCATTTCCACTCCATTCACTTATTTTTTGTACGTGTTCGATTATACAGAAGCTGCCACCCTTTTACAATTCTTAAACATTAAAAAAAGTCGGTCTTTAATAGAGACCGACTTTACTTGTTATTATTCATTAGCTGGTTGTTGCGGCAGAATCAGATTTAATCCAATCCCGATCACCGTGGCTAGGGCCACTCCCGTAAATTGGAAACTTCCAATTTGGAGGTACGCGTTTCCGACCCCAATCACTAACACGACTGAAGCAATCATTAAGTTCCGTTTGTTATTTAAGTCCAAATGATCATCGACCATGACCTTAATCCCGCTCGAGGCGATGGTTCCAAACAGTAAGAAACTAATTCCCCCGATGACAGGCAGCGGCATTTGCATAATGAGAACGTTCAATTTGTTTACAAAGGCAAAGGCCATGGCAAACAAAGCGGCACCCACGATTACGTAAACACTGTACACCTTCGTGATGGCCATCACCCCGATGTTTTCCCCGTAACTAGTGACGGCCGGTCCACCAAGTAATCCGGCGGCCAAAGAAGCCGCTCCATCCCCGGCTAACGTTCGGTTCAAACCGGGATCCTTAAAGAAGTTCCGGTGGGTCAATTCACCTAGGACCATCAAGTGCCCCATGTGTTCGGTCATTGTGACAAAGGCAATCGGCGCCATGACCAGAATCGCATTCCACTCCAAGTGGAAGCCTTTTTCCGTTCCAAGTAATTCAAAGTGCGGGATTTTAAACCAAGGAGCGCTGGCAATGGCATGTAAATCGACCAATCCACAGGCCATGGAGATTAGATAACCACACACGATGGCTAACAGAATGGGAATCATGCCCAAAAATCCTTTCAGCTTCATGTTGAAAAAAATGGCTAAAAAGAGGGTTGCCAGCGCAATTAAGAAGTAAGTGAGATCATAGTGATTATTTTTCATCATGGCATCTTGCGCAGCAGCACTAGCGAGAGACAACCCAATCACTACCACAATCGGTCCAACCACAATTGGTGGTAGCAAGCGGTCAATCCAATCAGTCCCAAGCATCCACACTAAGGCAGCCACGACTAGATAAACCAATCCAACGGCAATCACTCCTTGTTGTACACCACCGATTCCCGTCGTTTTCATTAACGCTAACATCGGGGTAATGAAGGCAAAGCTAGATCCCATGTAAGCTGGAATCTTGCCCTTCGTAATCAAAATGTGAAGTAAAGTTCCAATTCCAGATGCAAATAAGGCAATGCTGGGACTCAAGCCCACTAACAGCGGCACAATCACCGTACTTCCAAACATTGAAAACATGTGTTGTAGCGATAATCCAATCCAAGACAAACCACTCGGCTTATCATGAATATCCAGCTTAATCTCCTCGTTTTTCACACTAATTCCTCCTAAAAAAAATCCCGTTGTCCAGCTGACAACAGGATGCAAAGTCCAAACCACTCACTTTGATAATTCACCACTTGCTGCCTCACGGGACAGGGTTAAAGTTTCAAGTCTTTAGATTAATTTAAACTTTTTCCAGACGGGTGTCAACTAACGCTGGCGGTACTGGCGTTTGTTATCAACTACTCCAGTAAACACGAATTCCGCGTCATCCGGGGCTGGATCAATCGTCACGTTAGCAGTGTTAAAGGTTGGCCACTGCGTAAAGAACTCTTCATACTGATTAACATCCAAGCGTTGCCGGCGGTCCAACATGTCATCAATTTGCTTGCGCCGGTTGGAATTCTGAAACTCGGATTGGAGCGTGCCGGCAAAGAACTCTCCTTGGGCTCCGGAGCCATAGCTAAACAGCCCAATTTGATTTCCAGAAGTTAATCCCTGCGCATGGTCTAATAATGACAGGAGACTCAAATATAAGGAACCCGTGTACAAGTTACCGACCTGACGGTTGTAAACCCGACTCGATTCAAATTCCGTTAGCCACTGCTGCTGGTGAGCTTCGTTAACCTCCGGTAAGATTGTGCGCAGTGCCTTTAAGCCTAACTTGCTGTACGGCAGGTGGAAGGTTAAGGCTTGAAAATCGGTTAAGTTAGTCTGTTGTTGCTCACAATAAGCATGAATCGTCTTTTGGAAGAATTGCTGGTAAATATCATTGGAATAGTGACCGTCAACTAGGGCTACCGTGTGATCCAGGGGCCGCCAGAAATCCATGATGTCGTCTGAATAAACACTGCTGTTGGGACTGATTGCTAACGTCCGCGGGTTGGCACTGATGGTCATCGCGATTGCTCCGCACCCCTGAGTCACTTCCCCCGGAGTCCCCAGACCATACCGAGCAACATCAGCTCCAACGACCAAGGCTTCTTGCTCCGGGTGAGCAGTCACAAAATCCTTGGCCATTTGCAGACCAGCCGTGGCACCATAGCAAGCTTGTTTAATTTCAAACGCCCGTGCTTCACGCTTCAAACCCAATAGTTGTTGCAGGTAAATGGCCCCGGACTTGGAATTATCCACGCCACTTTCGGTGCCAAAAATAATTAAGGAAATCCGTTCCCGATTCTCCGGCGTAACTACTTGAACCGCCGCATTAGCGGCCATCGTGACCGCATCCTGAGAAGCTGGTGGAACGGCTTGTCGTTCTTGACCGATTCCAATTAAATATTTATTGGGATCTTCGTTTCGAGCGTGCGCTAAGTCCCGTAAATCCAGATAGTAGCTCGGCGTATAAAAACCAATTTGATCAATTCCCACATTCATCTTTATCACTCCATCGTTTTCAATTCAATACTCTAATTCTACCGATAATTAACAGCGATGGCAAAAAAGACGGTTAACCGCGCTGGCTCCCACAAAAAAGAGTCCTAGTTTCAGACTCTTGTTGGTTATTGATTATTTTCGATAAATGTTTTCATCTGCGCTAACGCTTTTTCAATTTGATCCAGGTCGGCCGCGTATGATAGTCGCAGGTATCCTTCTCCAGCTACGCCAAAGGCACTGCCGGGCGTTACTCCGACTTTGGCTTCCCGAGCCAACCGGAGTGCAAATTCACGGGAATTCTCTTTGAATTGGGCTGGAATTTTAGCAAAGATATAGAAGGCTCCTTCAGGCGTAACCACTCCAAAGCCTAACTTCCGTAATTCGGTTGTCATTAAGTCTCGCCGTTCCCGGTAGGCCTTCCGCATCGGAATTGGATCTTCCATACCGTTGTTTAGGGCTTCAATGGCAGCATATTGCGCTGGATTCGATGGTGAGGTCACGAGGTACCCATGCACCTTGTTAACATCCGTCACGATGGCAGCCGGTCCAGCAACGTACCCCAACCGGTATCCTGTCATAGCATGTGATTTGGAGAGTCCGTTAATTAAAATCGTGTTCTCTGGCAGAAGTTTGGCAAAGGAGAAGTGCTCAATATCATAGGTTAATTCCCCATAGATTTCGTCATCAACCACCAGTAATCCGTGTTTTGCCACGACCTTGGCCAATTGTTCCAATTCTTCCTTAGTATAGGAAACTCCCGTCGGGTTAGTGGGATAGTTTAACACTAGCTCTTTAGCATCTGGATGAGTTGCTAATGTCTCTTCTAGTTGTTTTGGAGTTAGCTTGAACTCAGTTGCGCTAGTATCCATTCCAACTGGCACCCCGCCGGCTAATTCAACTAACGAAGTGTAGGCCGGGTAACCAGGCATCGGAATCAAGACCTCGTCACCCGGATTAATCGTAGCTAAAAAGCTACTGGATAATGCTTCCGTGGCCCCATCGGTCACCGTTACCTCTGCCTCTGGATCATAATCCATTTGGTAGCGGTTCTTTAGATAATTGCTAATGGCTTCCCGTAACTCTAACCAACCATTTTGGGGTGAGTAGTGTGATTGGTTATTAGCAATGCTATCAATGGCAGCTTGTTTAACGTGTTCAGGAGTATTAAACCCGGGTTCTCCCACGTTTAAACTAACTAATCCCGGGATGTCTTGAATCTCGCGGGAAAATGATCTAATTTGTGACGGCGTAATGGTATCTAAACGATGGTTGTAGACGTCGCTTAAACGGTGGTCTAATTCTGGCATGATGGTTCCCCTAACTTTTCCATTTTCATTCTGATGTAGTCCGTCCAAATCCCGAGGAATTTGGTTCAAACACCAGTTTACCGGAAAATAAAAAAACTTCAAGCGCTAAACTTGAAGTTTTTCAGGAATTAATCCTTATTTATCTAATTTTTGTTCGGCTTTTTGCGCAGCCACGTTCATAATGTTCCATGGACGGTCAAAGCCTGGTTGGAAGAAGAAGTCAGCATATGCTAAGTCGTCAACCGTCATGTGTTGTTGAATTGCCAATGAGATGGCGTTGATGTTGGCAGTAGTGTCCATCTTCGACATGATTTGCGCACCCATTACAACTCTCGTCTTTGGATCGTAAGTCAATTTGAAGAAGACTTCCGCGTTGTGTTCAGCAGGAACAAACGGAGGAACCTTGGTATCAGTAACAAAGACTGATTCAACGTCAACACCGAGACCCTTAGCGGTAACATCCTTAACCCCAGTTGAAGCAAACTTGTAGTTAAAGACGTGTAAAGCGGATGAACCAGAAACAGCAGTCGTCTTACGTTTGTGTCCTTCTAAATTAGCAGCAGCTGAACGACCTTGCCGCCGAGCGTTAGAAGCCAATGCAATCAATTGCTTCTTACCAGTTGGGGCAAATTCGATTTCAGTCGCATCCCCAACGGCGAAGATATCTGGATTGCTAGTTTGTTGGTATTCGTCAGTCTTGATCATACCGTGATCGTCTAAATCAACGATTCCGGCTAACCACTTTGTAGCAGGACGAATTCCAGCCGTTTCAATGACCAAATCGGCATCCCAAGTATCACCAGTCGTTGAAATTACTGAAGTAACCTTATCGTCAGAATTACCAACGTATTCCTTCACGGATTGGCTTAACCGTAAGTCAACGTCATTAGCCTTTAATTCTTCTTCCAAGATTTCAGTGAATTCCGTATCCAGGTAAGTCCCCAGGATGGTTGGGTTCATATCTACAATCGTAACGTGCTTACCCGCTTTAGCAAATGATTCAGCAGCTTCGATTCCAATGTACCCAGAACCAACCACAGTTACGTTCTTAATGTCTGGTTTAACTTCGGCTTCCCGCAACTTGATGGCCCAGTCCCGACCCCGCATTGCGTAAATGTTTTGTAATTCTTTTCCAGCCACTGGAAGTTTGAATGGGGTGGCTCCCACGCTCAAGATTAACTTGTCGTAATCGGCACTTTCTTCTTGACCGTTTTGTACGTCAACCACCGTCAATTTGTGTCCGTCCGGATCAATGTTCGTTACTTCGGAATTGATGTGAACGTGGACACCCTTGTCTTCCATTTCTGGAATGGTAGCGTAACTAACTGAGTTAACGTCTTTTACAACTCCTTGGAGGTATAGTTCCATCCCACAAGACAAGAACGAAATGAAGTCACCCTTTTCGTACCAATCAATGTGAGCATCAGGAAATTGTTGTAAAACTCCGCGTACTGCTTCGTAACCACCGTGAGATGATCCAACTACTGCTACTTTCATATGCTTAAATCCTCCTCAAAGAAATCTATTGTTCGCTGCTTAATTGATTACCATCAACAACCAGTTTATAGTAATTATAAATTAGATAAACTAATTTGTCCACTATTTTGTTCCATTTATTATTCTCGTGCATTATTGTACAATTAAGGTAGCTTCACTATTCTTAAGAAGGAGTCTTCATCGTGAAAAAACAAATTATTCTCGGTCTTGCAGCCGTTGCAACCCTTAGTTTAGCTGGCTGTTCTTCAAGCAAACAAAGTCAGTCAAAACCGAAGTCAGCAACCACCAGTAAGACCAGCCAACAACCATCATTTCGCAACAACGTTGCACAGTTAAACGACAAAACCATTCGGATTAAGGGAGTTAAAACCATTAAACAGCCCAATGAGTCTTCCCCTTCCATGGTGGCTTTCATTTATCAAGTTACCAATAAATCGAACCACTCTATGACCCCGATGGACGCTTGGAATGCTAACATGAAGGTTATGCAAAACAAACAAAAGCTGGATCAAACGAAATTTAGTGATGATTCACTCCCTAGCAATCCTAACGAAAGCATTGCCAAGGGACAAACCGTCAAGAGTTCGGTAGTTTATAAATTAAACAACACCAAGGATCCGATTTCGATTAATGCCAGTCAGGGAATTAATCAAAACGCCATTGATCCTAATTCGAACCAACAAATTGACGGAACGGACGTTGGGACGCAAACGTTCGCCATTAGTCAATAATTAACTCTATTTAGAAATCACAAAAAGCATCTCGCGTAAATTACGCGAGATGCTTTTTCGTTTTTTAACTTAAAGTTCGAAGTGACAGGTGCTAACCGAAAATCGAAATGTAAATCCCGGCTGCAACTAGCATGATGGCTCCTCCAAGTCGGTTCCCCATTTGAGCGAAACCAATCAGGTTCATCCGGTCACAAGCGGCTAATACGGAAATGTTCCCAGTTCCACCCATGGAGTTGTTAACTAATCCGGCCGTAATGGCAGATTCCACTGGATACAAACCAAAGAGTTTTCCGATTAAAGCAGCGGCAATTGCAATCACAATGACACTGGTTAATACGAGGACTACGAATTGCCAAGTTAAGGAGTGCCCTAACACTGGTAAATCCAGTTTCGTCAATCCAACTCCAGCCAGTAAGGCATGGGTCAAGTTCTTGGTAATTGAGTTACTGAAAGTAACTGCTGATTCTTCGTAGTACTTCGGAATCCAACCACAAGCCTTGAAGATAATAACTAATAGAATGATGAAAGCATATTCGTTAATCATTGGAATAAAGTGATTTAACGTTAATCCAATCATCAAAAAGGCAGCAGCAATCATCAACCCGACACCCATCTTTTGGTAGGTAATCGTGAGGCTGTCTTTAGAAACATCATCAAAGTTACCAGGAAGCATTTTCCCGTGTCCATTGCCCTTACTGTTAGCAAACACCTTACTAATTAATCCGGCTCCGATAATGGCAAACACGTTCCCTAAGATAACGGCTGGCAATAACATCGAAAGGAAATCGGTACTACCACCAAAGGCTTCGTGATAAATCTTGGAAAGTGGAATGGCACCGGCCCCAATTCCCCCGCCCATGATTGGGAAGGCCACGAACAAGGCTCCGTAACGGAAGCCTTTCCCAATCAGCATTGACATTAAGCCAACTGCTAAAAAGGCTACGGCCATGGATAGAAAGGCCACCGGAAGGAACCGAACGGAAGCTTTCAACAGCATTTCCCGATTCATTCCCAAGATGGCGCCCACAATCAGAGAAATGATGAAGAAGTCAATGAATCCTGTGCTGGACATAAAACTATCAACCGTCTTAATCACAGTCTTCGGAATAATCCCTGCAATTCCCAATAACGCTGGGGCAAACAGGGCAAATACGGCTCCCCCACCTAAGTAACTCTTAAAGATCGGTAAGTGCGCCCCGAGCCAGTAGAAGATATTTCCCATGATGACCATGACAAATAAGGCTCCAAAGATCCCTTGTGGTAAGACGTTCAGACTAACCACAATGATTAAAATGATGGCCAAAAGAGCATAAACTGCTAACCCAATTCCATCAATTTTAAAGTCGTCCATTCGGCTAATCAAGCCTGACAGACCATTTTTTTCCTTTTTCATGAGCTCCAAAACTCCTTTTTTTCTTAAGATTTCACAGTAATAAGTATATGATACTTTTCACAAATTTCAATCTTTTTTTGGCAGTTTTGAAAAAAAGGCTAAATCTGAAATGAAAATTTTCTGATTTAGCGCTAAAATTCCCAATCCTTAGCTTATTTAGTTCTTAATTGATAAATTAGCGAATTAATGAACAAACTACTACAAAAAAACAGTGCCTCTGCACTGTTTTCATTTTTTAACCTTATTAATGATGTGTTTCATTTTTTCGACCATCTACCACAAAAAAAAGATCCCGAATATCCATATCTAGCCCATCAGCAATCTTTTTTGCTAGTGGCGGATATGGATCCCGTTTTCCATCCAATACTTTGCCAATGTAGCCAGGATTAGACTTAATTTTTCGGGCAAAACTGTTAATGGAGTAGCCACGCAAGGAGATTTCTTTGCGCACTGCCTCTGCGTTCTTCAAACGTAAACTCAGCATGTCACCATCCGCCTTTCACAATGCAATTATTATTATTTACTATAGCATAGCGTTTCTGTTTTTCAATCAGTTTTGGGATTTGTCTTTTTATTTTTATAATAATTTCAATATATTTCTGTTATACTAAATTCACATAGAAGGTGATTTTATCGTAATGAATGACAAAAACAAAAAATTTGGTCAAAAAATCAAAGCGTTACGCAAACAAAAAGGATTTTCCGTCCGGCAAACGGCGTTACAGGCACGAATGTCCAATTCATACCTCTCCCAAATCGAAAATGGGTTGGTGAACATTCCGAAACCCGTTACGCTGGAAAAATTAGCCAACGGTTTGCGGGTCCCAGTGGCTGAGATTCTTCAATTTGCTGGTCTGCGTCCAGCACAAGCAGAGTCTGAACCCTACGATGCAACGAAGTTAGTTTCCGTCCCCATTCTCGGTGAAATTGCCTGTGGAACTCCCATCATTGCCCAGGAAAACATTGAAGGCTACTTACCCACCAACCGAGCAGAATTACCAGCGGGAAGTAATTTTTACTTGAAATGTAGGGGCGAATCAATGACGCCCACCATTCCCAACGGTGCCTATGTCTTAATTCATCAGCAATATGAAGTCGAAAATGGTGACATTGCTGCCATTTTACTCAATGAAAACGAAACCACTCTAAAACGAGTTCAATATCAAGATGATCAGGTAATTTTAATGCCGGACAACCCCAGTCCCGCCTTTCAACCGATTATCATCAATCACAATAATCCCGGCCAAATTTTGGGTAAGGCCATTCTGGTTCAGTTTAAACTATAACCTACTTTGAATCTGTTACAATAATGATAAATTCAGAGGAAAGGAGCATTAAATTAAAATGTTAATTCTGTGGGTTCACTTTATTAACTGGCTGTTCCTGTTTGCAGCCGCCGGGATTGCCCTACTTAGTTCCAATCACAAACTGAGCACCATTTTCATGATGGTTGCCCGGGTTTGCTACATAATTGCAATTGTTACTGGAATCATCATGATGATTCACAGCTGGCAATCTCACCCAACTTTAACCCTCTTAAAGGGGATTCTGGGACTCTTAGTGATTGCTAGTTTAGAAATTGCCTTTGCCCATAAACGTCGGAAAAAACTTTCTAGTAAATTAATGGTTATCGTCTTGATTCTGTTAATTGGGGTGGCTGCTTTTGGTCTCTACTTAACCCAAGGACGACCGTTATAAAGATGAAATCCAGTTCTCATTTTTGAGAACTGGATTTTTATTTAACAACCATTTAATTAGAAAGGAGTGATGCTCTTTGAAACGACATCATCGACATTTATTTAGGGTTTACGAATTCGTAATCATTGATTTATCAATCATCTCAGTTATTTTAATCGGATTGAATTACTTAAACATCATTAATATTAGCGTTACTCCTTACCATCAAATTGATCTCGTGATTTTTATTATATTTGTTTTTGACTACTTTGGTGGTCTCTGGTTCAGTAAGCGCAAGTGGGACTACGTTAGAACGCATTTATTTGATCTACTAGCTATCATTCCTTTTGGATACTTGACTGGTTTTAAAATATTTCGATTAGCCGGACTCACCAAAATTTTCCCCGCTTTTCGCATGGCTGGAGTGCTAGGAAAAATTCAATCCAAACTAACTAAATTCTTCAAAACCAATGACTTTATCTTTTCGTTAATAATTTGCGTGGTAATCATTTTAGTGAGTTCTTCAATTTTCTCGGTTGTTGAACATAAAACTACCCAACAAGCAATTTGGTGGGCAATTACAACAACTACTACTGTCGGTTATGGAGATATTTCCCCTCACACAAACATCGGCAAATTTCTTGCTACCATTTTAATGTTTGTAGGTATTGGATTTGTTAGTCTTTTAACCAGTACTTTCACTAATTTCTTTGCTAATGAGAATCGTAAACATAACCATTTTTCTAAAGCCGATGAAATTAGAAAATTTTACAATCTCTATCAAAGAGGAGCAATCACCGAACAAGAATACCAACGAGAAAAGGATAAACTGCTCAATGAGTAATTTTTATTTTGATAAAAAAGACGCCAGCGCAAACTGACGTCTTTTTCTAAATTTATTTAAGGAGAGTACAGGAATTTAAAGTGTCATTATAATAGGAAGAAAATGAATTTTGTACACATTCCGTACACAATAATTTCAAGGAAAAACTACCATTTTTGGTGGTTTTTTTATTCTTCAAAATCTTTTTCACGAGTTGCAATATAAGATTTTAGTTCTACTAGGTCATCCTTAGTAGCTTCTTTTAAAATGAAGTTCTTAGCTGTTGAACGTCTGTTTAAATACTGTTTGCGACGCTTATTATTGTAGTCCCACTTTTTATTAGCCTTTTTACGTGCATTAGATAAAGGCATTATAAACACCACCCAACTATAAGAGCAATTACAACAATTAATGCAATAAATTCAGCTAATCTTTTCCAAGTAAAATCATGTAATTCCATTTTGACGGTTGTATGTTTACCAATTTTCCATATTTTTATTTTTTCCATTATATAGCTCCTCTTGTTATAACATGTTATAACATGCTATAATAAAAATGTAACAAAGGGGAGGGCATTCCCCCTTGCGATGGTTTACCATTCGAACGTAATTTCAAAGCTCAGAAATACTAAGTTTACCTTGACCGTTAACTTAATGTTTCCGGGCTTTTTTACTTTCAAATGAGGCATAATCATCACCTCCTTTGTTACATCTATTATATTACACTCATGTTAGTACAATGTAAAGCATTTTTATGAAATTTTTTAAACTTTTTTCTCTACATTTTTCTCTACATTTTTCTGAAGGGTTTTAATAATTTGCTGCAGTCAAGCATCTATAAATACTGATATAACGGCATTTATTCTAAATATAATCTGCAGCTTTTCTCTACATAATCTCTACATTCGTTTCACTTGAAACGGAAACAAAAAAAGACCCAACTACCAATTAAGTTAAGGTAGTCGGGTCTCTGAATGTAGTAGTAACTATGCCTTAGTTACCAATTTAATTGTAACAGCTATTTGAATGTTCCCCAAGCTTCCTGACCAGTAACACGTACCGGGCAGTAAAGCCGCTTGCCGTTGTAACCAGTGTAACCAATCCAGGTGTAACCATCGTCTACCACGTAACCGTAGTAGTGGATTGACGTACCAGCCGGTAAGTAACCGGTAATTGGGGCACCAACCTTAGAATTGCTGTGAACGGCAATCTGTTCATCACCGTTCTTGAACCAGCCATCTTCTACCGTCATCCGGCCTCGAGTCTGCCGATCTGGCTGTGATGGTTTCGGAGATGGCTGTGGTTTCGGCGTTGGTTGGTTAGCACTAACTCCATTTTGAACATCTCGAGCGAACTGTGCTGGGCTAATTCCCATCTTCGAAAGATAGCCATACGGATCCGTGTGGTCCCCCCAAATATTGTTAGAAATCCAGTTGTGGGATTTAACACCCCAGTAGTTGCCATCGTCAACAGTTAATGGGATTCCGTAGGCATTGGCACTCTCACGGATGAGATTGATGTAGGTTGCGTAATTAACTTTGAAATCCTCGTAGTTGTCAGTTTCTGCTAACTCAATCTGTACCGGAGAATTAGCATTCGCCCAGGTTCCGGCGCCCCATTGAATGTAACCAGGTTGTCCGACCTGGTAAATGTGTCCTGGAGTCCCATCGTTGGCATTACCCACAATGTAAGCTACATAGGCCCCGTTGCTGTCCCAGGTTCGTTTTTCAAAAGCAGCATTGTTTTGAGCGCTAGCATTTGGGACCCCGGTTTCGTGCGCAATAATCGTCTTATTTGCTGTCGGTTGGCTGGAACCCTCACCGGCACCCAAAGAATAAGTGTAGTCCACGTTAGCTGCTTTAGCAGTTTTTGGGGATTCACTAACTGCAAATAAAAAGCCCGCAGACAGAACTGCGAGCGTCGTTACTACTTTAGTTTTTGTTTCCATTTTTTGGTCCCCCTTGATTTCCGTTGTAGTCATACACAATACCTAGCATCACACCAATCGTTAACAGTGTTCCCAAAGCACCCATCACTTGGTCTTGATGTACCGGTAGCTCTAAACCAAACATGTTACAAAGCTGCTGGATGAAAATTAATGATAAAAGGACAAGACTAACAACCATGCTGCCATCAATCTTACCCTCGTCATTAATTAAGGCCGTTTTGTGTAATGCTCGTTTAACTTTCTCCATCATCTTTATCTACCTTCTTCTGAATTGCGTCTATACGAACTTTATGCTCAGTTAACTGAACTTCGTGTTCTTTCAACTTTTCCTGCGTTTCATCATGATACATTCTGACTGTATCAGACAGTCGGTCGATTGAGCGTGATAAGCCGTCGTTTGATTGTTTCATGGGTTTAATAATGATGTAATTGATCACTACCCCAATTGCCCCACCAATTGCAACAACTGCGCTCCAATCTTCTAGAGTCAATCCAAAAACCGTCATTGCCTCATCCCCTTTCAAAATAAAAGCATCCGTTAATTAGACGGATGCTTGTTTAATCTAAAAATTATGCCGGAAACTTATTCCCCCAAATGTCAGTCCAATCTAACCAGGTTGTTGGAAATTGGTCAAGATCCAGTTTCATCGATCTCATGATCATGTGTAAATGATTCGTGATGTCTTCAGCTTTCTGATAAACGTAAGTATTGTCATCTTTATCTTTGTACCGAATGACGGTTACTAAGCAAGCATTTTCAGTGTTCCATCCATCCGGTAAATGCAGAGCTTTACCCCTTTGTAAGATGTAAACTCCTTGAGTACTTGGAGTATAAAGAGAATTAAGGTCAGTGCTACCATCAAGCATTCCTGCATCACCACGATTGCGATACATTTTGTTCACATCAGAATCAATTGGTAAATACTTCCATTCGCTCCAATAAATTTTTTTATCAGTAAGTCCATCGTTAGTTTTAACAACATTAACGATTCCATTTCGCTGCCACTTTTCTCTTGGTATTGCGTTACCATTTCCAGCAAAATCTAAAGTTTGCAATAAGTTATGGTACCCAGAATTATTATTAGATCCAAATCGTTCCGATACTAATTTAGCAGGGACTGAAAATAGGTCTGCAGCTCCTGGTAAATATGTTTCTTGCTTTTCGTCCGGTTTTCGGCGCTTAAACGATTCTAAATCCTCTAAAACATAACTACGGGATCCGTAATAAAGCCCATCATCAGATAACTTTGTAGTTTGATCCAATGATGGATACAAATTGTCAATATTAAAGTTACGGAGAACTGGAGTTGGTTTTACTCCGAAGTTTTCAATTAATCCTTGGATATTAGCAACCCGACTATTTGTATAGCTTTTTGAATTAGTTAGCACAGAATCAACTGCTTCTCGCTTTGCATAATCCGCAAGTTCATCCTTTTTCACAAAATCTGTTAAATCAGCTTTGTGAATTAAATCATCCGTTTTTCCGAATTCATGGCCAGTAAGAGCTGTTAATACACTTTCAATTTCAGCTAGTCGGTCATCTAACCCAATCACGGCTTTTTGAGAAGTCTGTGGTAACACCTGTTTTTCGCGTTGTTCTCCTTCTCCAACTTCTTGGGTAAGTGTAATAATTGGAATTTTATCAACGTTATTGGTTGCCATTATTCATCCTCCTACCAGTCTCTCCCAGTGATGTATTTAAAATCAGCTGGGGTAATGGCCCCGGTTTCAGCTAATTTATGAATTCTGTCAAATGAAACCACTCCACGTTGAAAAAAGTATTGCAACAGATCTCTATTACTCATTGGCGCATAACTATTCATTATTTAACACCACCCTTTTCGACCGTTTGGGGTCCATTTGTTACTTCGCTAGAAGTTCCATTTTGAGACAGTTGCGTTTCTATTGCATTCAGACGGGTCTTAATCATCATGATTTCAACCGTATTATTTCCAGAAGCTTGTAGAGCCGATTCAACATCTTTGCTTTGAACTTCGCTATCTGATTCTTGCGGTTTTCCAGCTGAATTGGCAGCTGCAATCTTTGCTTCTACATCTTGCGGATGAATTGGGACTAGAACCCCTTTTGGGATCCCATAGATGTAACTCCAATCAGCTAAATGATCATTAGAGCACCAAGCAGCCCATTTGTCGTCAACATCGACCGTTTCAAAACCGTCGGCTGGCGTCTTGCTAATTGCCAGCAGTGCGTACGTGTCTTTCTCAGTTTTTGCATAGAATTCCATTTTTGTCCCTCCTAAAATTCCGTGATTGTAGACGTGATTTCAATGATCATGATATCCGGCAGATTATCAATGGATAACCCAGGAGCCGTAATTCCATCAGCAATTAGCCGGTTACCGTAATTACGGAAATGCAATCCCCAGGAATGAGCGTCCCCCACTAAACGTGCAGTAATGTCTTGCACGTCTTGGCCATTAGGGTTCATGTCGCTTGGGAAAAACATTAACGTCCCGTCCTGTGATCCCCACGCTGCCGTAAACATCTTTTTCGAAATTTGAAATGATCCTGAAAAAACTAATTGGTGAAATCCCAGAATTCGTATGTCATATTGGTTATAGTTCCAGGCGTTTTGCACATTGGGACCAATTGCTGGAGTTTGACTAGTCTTCATAACCTTAATGTTCTTATCGGTCATGACATTCGGAACATTTTCAATTAACCGAAAATCAGTGACTGGATAAATCGGCCGGCCACTTTTGCGATCACGTAGTTTTCTATATTCAATTAAATTAGTAACATCAGTCGGCTCATTTGTTGCCGGAACATTTGTATCTGCCATTAATTACTTCCTCCTTGTTTCAATTCTGCGGGCTCGGTAATGATGTCAACGGCTCGAATGGTATCAGCACCAATCGGCATTGAATCATCGTTAGCGTGTCCCACATCTTCTAAAGTGAATTCCGTGCCTGGATCATCTAAATCTTCAATCCATAAGTCAGGGGCCACAATCGAATCTTCATAACCAATCACATTGCTAACATTAATCCGCTTTAATTCAGCCACGTTCAAACGTTCTGACAACGTTGTGTAAACGTCCCCATGAACATTAACTCGTGCGTCTTTTACTTCTGCGTCGTCCGTTTTTCCGGAAACTACTTCATCTAATCGATGTTGAGTTGTATCAGCTAACGCTTTGTAGCGTTCAATCAAGGCAATAAGCTGATTGATCTGTTCCCCCAGTGCTTTCAAATCCACGAGCAATGTGTTCCCGCATATCCGGTCCGTATGCCGAATGACGGACCCCTTGAATTGAAACAATCAAAGGCGTCCAAACTAGATTGAGATTGTTAGGGTCAGCAGTTGTAAGCCGGTTATAATCTCGTTTTGCCATTTTAAGTTCCTTTCTAATACAGAGTTTTTAACCAAGCAGCAAGGTGGTGAGCAATAATGTCGTATCCGCGTGCATTAGGGTGGATGTTATCGGAAGATAAACCTTCACTTTGGAAAATATCTGGACTGATGTTGCGCCAATCAAGGTATGGAACCCCTAATTTTTGGTATTCTCCGGAAACTGCATTCAGCATATCTGTAAAACTATAAGCACCATTAGATGATTTATCATGCCGCGGAGTTGGAAGAATACCAAAGATTCTGATATTTGGATTATCGTGTTTGATTTTGACGATCATTGCGTCCATAGCATCCGTAATCTTATTTCCATACTGTGAAATATTAAAATCGTTAGTACTGTACATAATTGTTACAAAATCGTACTCGGCGAAATTAGTGCTGTTATACACCGTGGCAGAATCTAGTTTGGGGTCGTCATTGGCAAAGCATCCACCTCCGACGCCTTTATTCGTTTCTGATTCCAGCCCCAGGTAATCTTTGATTTTGGCCGGATAATCAATTCCATATCCATGTGGATCCGGAGAATATCCTTGGGTGATTGAGTCTCCCAATGCCACCCCTTTTTTACCACGAATATCATGCTGCGCTATCTGTTGTAATGACTTTTGCTGTTCAGCTGAGGTTAATGACAACTGATCTAACGCCGTGCGGGCATTAACAATACTCTTAGCTAGCTCATCACTTGCACGACTTTGAACAGCACGGTTGTAGTCAAAAATAGTTTTGGCAGTATTGTTGAGCGTTAGTGTCGTGGCTTGACTGTTGGACCATGGGTAGTATTGATACCCTACAATTTCTACATCCGTTTCTAGGTTCTCACTGCTCATTTTCAAATGGACCATATCGCCAGCAATCGGCACAAAGGGCCCTATCATCGTCACTTCGGCTGTTAGCGGAGGCACTGGAACTAATTGAATTAATGCATACTGCCTCATCGATTCAGGATCCGTAAACCGGTCATCCTGGATTGGTTGTAGTTCCCTCGGGATCCCTTGCGTGTATTTATCAATGCTCTCCTGGATTTTTACTAGAAAAGGCGGGAAAAAGTATTCCGTTGGTGCATTATCCGGTGCTCCCTCTGCCTTATCTTTAGCTTTTCCGGTACACCAGACCTGATTAGAGACAGCTGTCATGTCCTGCGTAATCTTCACTTCTGTAGCGTTGTAGTTATCGGCAATGACTGTCCCATGCTGTTTTACAAACTCATCATGCTGATAAACAACGATGTGCCGATTATCCGGAAAGATAATTGCATCCGGCCAAACCTCTACAATTTTGTTTAAGGCCTCGAGTCCGGAAACGGATCCAAAGTTTTCAATCTGGTGGCTATCAAATTGACCCCGGATTTCATACGTAAAGCCGTACGGATTATTAGCAAAAACAAAATCCATGATTGATTGTGGCGTGTAGGTTAGAACTCCGCTGCGTACCTCACGTTGCCGAAACCATTGCGTTTCTGAATAAACGTGAGTGGCCGTAATGGATTTAGTTGCCAGGTTATTTTGAACATCATTCGCTACGTTGGCCACGTGAAATTCTTGGCCCTGGAACGTAATGATTGCGTTGGGTTGTAGTAGTTCATAACTAACGGATCCATCATCAATTGCAACAAAGCACAACTGATAGGTTCCGTTCTTTTCCCAATTGACGTAGAACGAATCAGCCTGGACGCTTTTCATCGTCAGTTGGCTCTTTAATCCGGCATTAGGATAAATCCCGGTAACGATTAATTGTGGGTAGTTCATAGCTTCACCCTAGTTCCTAATGATGAATCAGCCTCAATTGGTAAGAAGAACTCACACTTAATTGGTTCGAATGATAAGTCGGTAATCTGAACGTAGTCAGTAAAGTTCAGTTCCTGATTTTCATCTCGGAACGGAGTTTCAACAGTACCAGCTGAATTGGTCGACCAGTAGGCTAATTTGTTATCACCGGCCTCGTTTTGATACTGCAAAGCGAACAAATGTTCATCATCTAAATCATATCTCTGTACAAAATGGTAGCCGGCCAATTGGTCCATCAAGTCTTTGATGGCTAAACCAACCTGCGTGTAGTTATCTGTTTTGCCTGTATCATTAAAAGCACCGTACGGGTTACTATCCCAATTTCCGGATCCAGTTAGACAAAAGAAGCAGATGCGTTTGTAGTTCATCATATCCAGGATAAGAATTTCACGTATCATTAATTTAGCTGCTTCATCATCAGTCCAGGTTCTACCCTGTAATCCAGTTCCACCGCCACGGGCAAAACCAAACTCAGTAGCAATCAGCTGTTTTTGCAACGGGTTGTACTCAGCTGGGACGATTCCTTGTTTTAAAAGTTCTTCCGGAATTGCTTCTCCGTTGTACGTATCGACGTACGGATGCCAAGTAAGATAATCGACGTCATCGTACAAAGCAAACCGGTACTGATATTCTGAGAAGAACGTGTTGTTGACATTGTCGAAGTGAGAGGAGTTGGGAGCTCCTAAATAATTCGCAGAAGTGTGAATTGATTCCGGATTACGGTATCGAATCTCATCGTGGATCCATTTAGAAAGCTGCTCCCACACTTGTATTACATAGTAGTCATAACGTTCTTTAGAATCGACCCATCCACTGCCATTAGGTTCGTTCCAATCGCCCCACCAGATTTCTGGATTACGGATGGCGTAACGGTTAATGAAATCAATAATCCCTTGTCGAATGGTTTGCATTTGTTTGCTATCCCAAATTGCATGAGTTTCCGGATCCGTAAAGGTGCGGTAATTATTGGACTGAAAATAAACATGCGGAACAATTCCGTGCGCTTTTAGCGTGTCAAAAATCCGGTCCCAATGTTCATGATTGTTCATTGGATTGTTTCCCCAGCAATCAATGTGATGAGGCATATCTAGGAAATGCACGTGCAACTTGTCACACTTACGTGCTACTTCTTCAATGTCATCGACTCCTGGTGACGTGTATGCCCAGAACATTGTTCCAAGCTTGGTATCTAATGTCTCTACCAACGTCATCCTCCTTTCTAAACGTAGATAAATGGAAATTTAAAGCGAACTGAAAAGTGAGACGATGAAGTCATCACTTTAAAATGGTTCCAGCCGGTTTCCAATTTAATGTAACCAAAATTGGTGTTTTGGTTAGCGGCAGTCCCATTGTTAAACGTATTGCAACCACGTAACTCAACGAGGTTATTGCTGTCTTTTCCAGCACTGTAACTGTAATTGGTTCCATTAGTTTCATTGACTACTTCGATGCTTCCTCCGGTCCATTTCAAAAACATACTAAACGGATGACGTTGTGTGAATGGATCAATTGAAACAGCTGAGGGGTTCATAATGTCGAAGTTCGATTCATTCTTAAAAATGAAATCATCAGCGGTAGCAATTGGGAAATTACTGTTGAAGTTGTAGTCATCCCATAGATCAGCCTGTGACAGCGAATCATAGCGAGAATAGCGATATCCGCTAGGGTTCTCCATCGGAATCGTTACTCTAATATCATTTGCACCATCTGCAATCGGCTGAGCTGGAAATGTCACGTTCCGGACAAACCAAACAACGTCAGGCTGTGCTGAGGTACGTAACCTAAATAATCCTTTGCGATAAAAAAACGCCCGTAAGGCGTCTTGTTTGTTTTTTAAATCAGCGTAGGTGGTGAAGTGTACATGGATTCGCACGTTGACCGTATTTTTTTGGATTGTTGAAGAAAGAAATCTAGAACCATCCTGCGTGGGTACCTCGTTATAAGTGTTAGCCTGTGATGGCGTAGCTTCATCAATTCCCATGAATTCAGCAAACGGGAGTTTATCCCGAATGTTGAATTCAGTCTGTCCATCATACATTACATACAACTGTGGACGTGTAACTGTCATCGTTTCCTCCTAATATCCTAACTTCGGCTGATAGTTATTAATTTGTCCATTAATTCCATCCTGCACGTAACGTTGTCGTGGCGTCTGCGCCGTGGAACGAATAGTCTGCGTCTGTTCCCCTTGACCGGTTAAAATTTGGCTAGCAAGGGACGTCAGCTGTGCAACTAACTTGGTCTGATGTTCGACCTTGGCTACTAATTCATCATTATTAGCCGGTTGAGCATCATGGTTTAAAGCTGCGTTAGCTTGTCTAAGTAATTCATCCGAACGGCTCCTTTTAGCAGGGTCAGTCGGGATGATGAATTCAGGCATGTTGCCCTCGGCAACCTCAATCATTTGATGAGTACCAATAAGTCCTCCGTTTGCCATTCTCCGATGACCAGTTGGACCCCAGCCTCCACCTGGATGAATATCACTAGCCCAATTAGAATCATTGAACAAAGCTAGCAATTGATCATAAGCATTGAAGATGTTGTTATGACCAGAAACAGCGTAGTGCGCAAATGTTGATGGAACATATTGCAACAATCCACGAGCCAACGTTGCAGAACTACCTGAATTAATATCAGTGTATCCATGTTGAGTTACACCGGCATTACCACCCGATTCGTTTTGAATTAATGACTGAATCACCTTTAACATGTGATCACTCAGGCTCACATGCATTTCATCGGCCGCTCTACGAATTTGGTCAGGATTATAATTCCCTACCGCGCCCATTTGAACGTCTCCGCCAGCTTCATCTTTAAGCTTGTTAATCAGACCTTTAATCCAGTTAACTCCTTCTTTAGCAACCGTACTAGGGAAATGAGTAATCACATCACTAGCCAAACTG